>NZ_JACJQG010000001.1 GCF_014696435.1 Calothrix anomala FACHB-343
TCTGTGTCAAGTAGAACAAGGTTTTTGTTCATTGTTTGGATGAATTTTTTACTGCTTTTTGCCTTTTTATTTCATTGTTTAGCATAACAAGTCCTAAAGAACCAAAAAAATTGAGTAATGAACATTTATAAACAATTTCTCATTTAAGCGTGAAAAAGAAAAATATTTCTATAAAAGTGTGTGTTTGCACTTCCTACCGAGCAGATCGTGAACCCCGTGCACCGCGTCACGCTGCTGCTATTGCACAACTTGGTTCAGAGTTTGAAGTAACTTTCATCGAGTGTGCATCTATGGGGGAGTCAGCAAGTTATTTAAAACAGTTAGATAAAATACCAAATATTAAACTGCGTACACATTTCTACCCACATCGTAAATCAAGCATCATAGCTTTATTGTTGAATCGACTCTGGAACCGCACAGCCCAGATGCTATTTCAGGCTTTTGAATTATTGTTACCAGCTGCTTTCAGTACAAATGTCATAGGGCTTGAGCAAATTTTGAATGAGGTGCAGGCTGACATATATTTAGCACACAACATTGATACATTACTTCCATGTGCACAGGTTGCTAAACGCCTTGGTGCATTGTTGATGTTTGATTCAATGGAATTTCATGCAGATATGGGAGACTCTCAAACAAAACTAGAACAAAAAATGATCCGTACTTTAGAGTCTAAGTGGCTTTCAAATTGCAAACTGGTTCTTGCTAGTAGCGAACAAATGGCTGATGAGATTGCTAAAGAGTATGGAATTAGGCGACCCCTCCCACTTTATAATGTGCCCAGCATTGAACCTAGCCTACCACCTAAGAATACCAAACAATTCACACTTTACTGGCGTAATTCTGTTATCGGATTAAGTCAGCGTGGCCTTGACGAAGCTTTATTAGCGTTATCACAACTACCTGAAGATATTACACTTCATCTACAAGGAAGGCTCCCACTCGATGGAGGGAAAGCATTAAAAACTCGAATTGCTAAACTCAACATAACTCAGCGAGTCATCATCCATCCCCCCTATTTGCCAGAAGAAGCAATCAAGATGGCAGCTACTTATACAATTGGCTTGTGCCTGGAACGCAAAGGTGTACGAAACCATGATTTAACAGTATCTAATAAAATGTTCGACTATATGATGGCAGGATTATCAGTAATTGCAAGTGACTTACCAGGTTTAAGGCATATTATTGAGCGATCAAATGGTGGACTGTTATTTGAAGCTGGATCAGCCGATGATTTAGCAAAGCAAATTATGACTTTATACAACAACCGTTCATACCTTCAAGAGTTAAGCACAAATGCTCGTAATTTTGCCTTGTCTGAAGGAAATTGGAGAGTCGAGATGGAGAAACTTACCCAAGCTTTTAGTGTAATTTGTGACCAAAAATATATATTACCTATCAGCCAATCTGTGGCAGAAATAGCTAGCTAAAACTTTGTCAATCTTAATACCCTTAAGCAGTTTATTAGAAATAGTCTAGAAATGATTTCACAGTTACTTCAACAAAGTATTTCATTTGTTCCCTGGAAATGGCGTAGCCGCATCAAGGATGTGCCTTTGATTGCCTCATTTCAGCGCAGGCTAATCAACCAGTTTCTCAATGAACAAAAGTTTCTCCATACTATCAATGCTGGCCCTGCCTGCGGACTAAGCTATCCAGTTCATTTACCACAAGATAAATCAATTTGGATAGGAACTTATGAAGTAGAGTTTGCTACTGCTTTAGCAGAAGCTGTTACTCCTGGAGATGTGTGTTATGACATTGGCGGTTTTCGAGGTTTTTTTAGCGCGGTGCTTGCTTTAGCTGGTGCCAAAAACGTGTATATTTTTGAACCTTTGCCTGATAATTGTCAACAAATTCGGGCAGTCATGGCTGCAAATCCTAACTTGTTGTCAATGAGTCTCCAAAATATTGCAGTAGGCGATCAAAAAGGCGAAGCTGAGTTTTTAGTTATGCCAGAAGCTAGTATGGGAAAGCTTTCTGCTAGTTCTTTTCAGGTAAATGCGCAGGAAAATGAAAAGATTACTGTGCAGATAGATACATTAGATAACCTTGTTCAGTCTGGTCAACTAGAAAAACCGAACTTAATTAAAATTGACGTTGAAGGTGCGGAAATTTTAGTCTTACATGGTGCGATTGATACATTACAAAAATGTAAGCCACAACTATTTATAGAAATTCACTCTCGTGAATTGGCTCATGAATGCAACCTATTATTAACAAGTATTGGTTACAATGTAACTGTTATGGAAACTCATAAAAAACCAGATTTTGTTACTGAACCAGAAGTTTGTCATTTTTTGGCTAAATAGGGTAAGTACTTAGACGAAAACATTTACAGTCATTGCGAGCGGAATGAAGCAATCCCAGCCCTTGTGATTGTTGCATTCCGCTTTGCTCCATTTGCAATGACTTTGTGTAATTAATTCTGTCTGACTACTTAAACAGAATCTAGTTAGAACAATCGATTATGCCTTCTAATAAAAAAGTGTTCTTTTATTCAAGAAATAATAAATGATGAGTTTAAATAGGGTAAATTATGTAAACAAAAAAAAATTAAATTCCTTACAGATATTAAGAGGAATTGCTGCGCTGCTTGTAATTCTTATTCATGGAACAGGTGTGGTCGAAACAGCCTTTAATGAAAATTATCTTGACCAGTATTTTTACATGGGTAACTGTGGTGTAGATATCTTTTTTGTGCTGAGTGGATTTATTATTTTTTATTCTAACTATAATTTGATTGGTGATCCTTCTAAATTTGTCAGCTTTATCAGAAAAAGAATTATTAGAATTTATCCTATTTACTGGATAGTAACCTTAAGTATTTTACCCGCTTATGCAATCATTCCTTCATTTGGACAGGGGGATGAATTGAATTTCAATGTTATTCTTACTTCATTATTTTTAATACCTAACTATAGATCACCAATCCTAGTTTCTGGATGGACATTAATTCATGAAATGCTATTTTATTTAATTTTTGGTTTGATTATAGTATTAAAACCTAAACTTTCAAAAAGTATAATAATTATTTGGTCAACTATCATATTAGTACTTTTTATTTACAATTTTTATGCAATTGAAATTAATATACAAAATCCTGTTATAAGATTAGTAACACATCCTCAAAATATAGAATTTTTGCTCGGATGTCTGGCTGCAAAAATAGTAATTAACACCTTAAACAATGTGAAAAAGATATCTACAAGAACAATTGTTTTAATTAAATTGAATGTGCTTTTTTGCGCTTTGATCATAATCATGTCAGGTTTTGCAAGATACTATAATATAAAAATTTTCAATTTATTAACTGGTGTTCATGTATTAATATATGGCATCACCTCAATGATTTTAATCTTATGTCTTGCTTTTCTTGATGTATTGAATAAAAATGTTTATTCAAAGGATATTAATTATGATAAAGTCAGAAAAAATACAGGAGTAAGTCTAATTAATCGCTATGTATTATTTTCTGGTCTGATACTTTTGGGAGAAGCATCATATTCAATTTATTTAACACATGGCCCAGCTATTTCGGCTTTATCAAAAGCTATGAAACATTTCAAAATACATGAATTAATAGGTGGATTTTGGGCATCAAATATTTTGTTTATGCTTGTGGTCGCTTCAGGAGTGATTACATATTTATATGTTGAGTTACCAATGTTAAATTTTCTAAAAAAACGTTTTACAAACTAAGTTTAAGTAACAGTTATAATTCCTTTTCTGTAAAAATAAAGCCTTGACTCATCGAGTTCTAATTATTAGCCCCCACTTTCCACCCATTAATGCAGCTGACCATCAAAGGGTGCGCATGTCCTTGCCATACTTTAAAGAATTTGGTTGGAAACCTCACATTCTTACGGTAAGACCAGAATTTATTGAAGGTGTTAACGATTCACTACTAGCAAAAACTATTCCTCAGCATATCCCAGTTACCTATACCAAAGCATTACCATTTCAATATACTAAACATCTGGGGATAGGTAGCTTGGGACTGCGGTGTTTTCCCTATTTACTGCAAGCAGGCGATCGCCTCCTTAGCCAAACAAAATTTGATTTAATTTATTTTTCTACAACTGTATTTATTACTATGGCTTTGGGTGCTAGATGGTATCGTCGCTTTAATATTCCTTACGTATTAGATTTTCAAGATCCTTGGCTAAGTGATTACTACGAAAAATCAGGATTAAGCCCACCAGGCGGACGTTTGAAATATAAATTTTCTCAACTACAGGCAGAAATATTAGAACCTATAGCGGTGAGTAATGTTAATCACATAATTAGTGTTTCACCAGAATATCCAAAAACTTTACAACAGCGTTATAAACATCTCAAGGCAGAACAATTTACAGTTCTACCTTTTGGTGCACCAGAGTCTGATTTTGAACAACTCCCCTCTTTAAATATTCAGCAGCAAATATTTAATCCCAAAGATGGTAAACGCCATTGGGTTTACGTAGGGGCAGTAGGTAATATTATGTCATTTGCATTGCGGGTTTTGTTTTTAGGCATTCAATCACAGCGTCGTCAAAACCCTGAAGTTTGGGAATCCATTAAATTACATTTTGTGGGTACTAGTTACGCATCCGATCACCGAGCTGTCAAAACAGTAGAACCCATAGCCAAAGAATTAGGGGTTGCTGATTTGGTAGAAGAATATCCTTACCGTATCCCTTATTTTGAAGCCCTACAAACCTTAATAGATAGTGATGCTATTTTATTAATTGGTTCTGACGATCCAGGTTACACAGCTTCTAAACTTTATCCATGTATTTTGGCAAAAAAGCCAATATTAGCTATTTTCCATCAACAGAGTTCCGTGATAAAAATTCTTAATAAATGTCGTGCAGGTCGGGCTATAACTTTCACTTCAGGCAACCAACCTGGTGATTTATTAAATCAGATAACTGCTGAACTTAATTGGTTTCTGTCCTTACAAAAAGGGTATCAACCGGAAACAGACTGGTCAGCTTTTAAAGCCTATACTGCTAAAGAAATGACGCGACAGCAATGCTGTATTTTTGACTTAAGTCTAAATTAGTACGAACTAGAAGCAATCAGATTAACAACTTACTTGAAATTAGCTTTTTTTGTTTTTTCTTTCTAATCAGTCATTATTGTGAAATTCATCAGTAAGTAGGTGGGCGGGAAAATTTATAACTATGTCATTTCTATTTTTGACTAACAAGGTTTCTACTAAATGGATTTAAGACAAATAGTTAATTTAAATAGTACGGAGAATCAGCAGTTATGTCTGGATAAAATTCGGGTATTGGTATTACTTGGTGGCTCAGAATTATTCGGACATGAGCGTGCAACTATTGAAATTTTCCGAACTCTCAGTGAAATTGGGCTTAAAGTTCGTTTTGTGATTAGTAGTCGATTGGGGCTTGAAAACATTGCACCTTACTTAGATAAGTTGAGCTTAGAATGGATTCAAGTACCTTTTGGTTATCACTGGTACTATTTGCAATGCGCGCCTACTAATCTTTGGGGAGTTTTAGCGACCAATATTTTAATTTGGCGCGAAGTACAACGCTGGCAACCAACACATCTTTACACTGGAAACTGGTTAAGTCTAAGCTATGCAGCACCATTTATTTTATTGTCGCGTTTACCTTTTGTGTATCGTGCAGGAGATGAAATTCATTCTTCCAAAAAAGTCCATCAATGGTTTAATCGTCTGATTTTTCATCGTGTAAGCTTTTTAGTATGCAATTGCAAATTTTTAGCAGATAAAATTTCTCAAAAGCTGCCTTTTCTTGATCCAGTAGTTATTTACAACTCCCCTCCTTATCGTCCAGAGAAAAGTATCAATTCTATTGAAATACCCAAGCTTCCTCAAAGTGCTACTTTAATATTATATGTTGGTCAAATCTCTGAACATAAGGGTGTACCACTACTGATAAAAAGTATGATTAAACTCATACTCAGGGGGCAGAATGTGGTGCTGTGGTTAGCTGGCAATGCTAGGTGGAATCCTGAGTTAATAAGGCAATTACGAACTGAAGTAAAAGATGCAGGCTTAGAAGAGCGAATTTGTTTTTTAGACTACGTTGAAGACACTCAAAAATTATTTGAGCTTGCAGATATCCATGTTTGTCCATCTATATGGGATGAACCCTCTCCCAATGTTGTATTTGAGGCAAAGCAAGCTGGTGTACCTTCAGTTGTGTTTCCTGTTGGTGGTATTCCCGAACTCATCGAACATAAAGTAAATGGTTATATTTGCAAACAAGCAACGGTAGATGCTCTTGTGGAAGGACTCACCTACTTTTTGGAGCATCCAAAAGAGCGGTATCAAGCTGCTGAAGCAGCCCGTGCAAGTTTACAACTACAATTCAGTCAAGAAAAATTTCAACAACAATGGGCGAAAATTTTTATCCAATCTTGTAAGAATAAATAATAGGTTTTTATCTTTTGAAAATCATAGTTTATGAAAATTCTAAAAATATTAAATAATTTTTTGTTATGCATAACTTAGATATTA
This sequence comes from Calothrix anomala FACHB-343, assembly GCF_014696435.1. Classification (GTDB taxonomy): domain Bacteria; phylum Cyanobacteriota; class Cyanobacteriia; order Cyanobacteriales; family Nostocaceae; genus Aulosira; species Aulosira anomala_A. The sequence goes on from NZ_JACJQG010000001.1 coordinate 6,497, forward strand.
ATTCTCACAGTAAACAAAATAGCAATATTTTTAGTTTGCTGGTTTGCATTGTTTTTCTATTAATATTACTATTTTTCGTACCATTTCAAAACTGGGGGTTGACAATACTAGCATTTTTGGTGCTAGCAGGTTTATTTAAGCTGTTTGGTCTCAATTCTATACTTTCATGTGCATTAATGGCTTCTGGTTTTCAGTGGTTGCAAGCGGGAATGGATATTTTTAGAGCCAATACAGCAGGTATTTCTCTTAATGAATTTACCGGACTACCATATCATGCAGAGGCATGTGCTTTGTCATTACTAGGAGTATTAGCTTTTGCTTGTGGTATAAGAGTTGGGTATGGCTTAAATCCACTACCTAAGTTTTCATCTGCTTTAGACAATCTTGTAATGCTATCGCCAAGAAAAGTGGCAATTACCTCTGTTGTGGTTTTGCTGTTATCTTTTTTGCAACCTGTACTAGTGAGACTGCTTCCTAACTTGTCTCAAGCTTTTTTAGTTATTTTAGTTTTTAAAGAAGCTTTAATTTTTTTATTAACCCTTACAGTATTTTCAACAATTAGAGGATTTGTTTGGTTATCCATAGTTATTGGAACTAACATTTTAATTGGGTTATTTAGTTATTTTAGTACATTCAAATTTTCTTTTTATTGGCTGATATTATCTATTCTTACAATAAAAACTTTCTCTCAAACTAAACGTATATTAATATTGTCGCTTCTTTTATCTATTACATTAATTTTTGGTTTATATTGGACATCTATTAAGGTTCAGCAACGGGCTTTTTTAAATCAAGGCAGTTCACAACAAGTTATTCAAGTTTCTTGGCAACAAGGGCTAAATAATATTTTTAGTTTAGTAAATAAAACTAGTTTTAAAGATATTTATACAGCATCAGATAAGCTTGCTCAAAGGATTGGTTACACTCGATTTTTTGCAATAGTAATTGATCGAGAGCATAATTTGATGAATCCGAAAGGTGAAATTATTTGGTGGCAAGCTATTGAACATATTTTAGTACCGCGAATTCTCGACCCCAATAAGGCTGCTCTTGATGATTCGGCTCAAACTAATCTTTATACAGGTCTTGGAGTTGCAGGAGTAGATCAAGGAACATCAATCAGTTTAGGTTATATAACTGAAAGCTATATTGACTTTGGCTCTTGGGGTATGTTTTTTCCTATCTTTATACTAGGCTGGCTTTACGGTAAGTTTTTTGGAATTTTAACAACCAATAAATTTCCCCAACCACTGGGCTTTGCTTGCGCCTGTATTATAGTAGTAATTGCTGGTAGTGCAATTGAAACTAGCGCTGTGAAACATCTGGGCGGACTTGTGGTTAGATATTTATCCACGGTTGCTGTATTAGTTTTTTATGGTCGTAAAATAATGGTTTTTCTCAGTCAGCCTAGTGCATATTTACCTTATACTTACAGTCAGCAAAGGACTGAATTAGATAGATTTATAAAATAATGGTAAATATTTTCGGAGTAGATATAACAATTTCCTTACTTTAATTACAAAAGTCGGATAGTAAATATGTAAAATTTATCTCTATTTGCGTATAGCCTACTTTATTTAAATGAAAAAACTGGCAATTGTTACTTCTCATCCAATTCAATACTATGCTCCTTGGTTTCGATATTTAGCTAATATTGGATGTTTATCTATCAAAGTTTTTTATCTTTGGGATTTTGGTGTAAAACAACAGGTTGATGAGGGTTTTGGTCAAGCTTTTCAATGGGATATTCCATTATTAAATGGCTATGAATATGAATTTGTAACTAATGTTAGCCCCAATCCTGGTACTCATCACTTTTGGGGATTACAGAATCCATCTTTAATATCACAAGTGAGAGCTTACAATCCAGATGCGGTTTTGTTGATGAGTTATAACTACGCTAGCATTTATCGCTTGCTCTGGAATTGGAATACCCATAATATACCTTTATTATTTCGGGGTGATTCCCACCGCTTATTACCTATAAAAGGAATAAAAGCTTTTGTGCGTAGGCAGTTTATTACTCAAATTTATCGGTATTTTGCCGCTTGTTTATATGTGGGTAAAGCTAATTATGAATACTTTCAATATCATGGTGTATCTAAGAATAATTTGTTTTTTTCTCCCCATGCAATTGATAATGATCGCTTCTCCACTCAAGCTAGAACAGCCAAGCAACAAGCCATTACCTGGAAGCAAGAACTTGGAATTCGTCAAGACCATGCAGTAATTCTATTTGCAGGCAAATTTGAAGAGACAAAACGTCCCATAGATTTGCTTCAAGCTTTTTTACAAGCCAAGCTTGATAATGTATCACTGTTATTTGTAGGAGCAGGAATCTTAGAAGATGATCTTAAATCTCAAGCAGCAGGACAGGAAAATATTTACTTTGCTCCATTTCAAAACCAATCTTTAATGCCACGAACTTACGCAATTGCTGATTTGGTTGTACTACCTAGTTATGGAGAAACTTGGGGACTGGTGATTAATGAGGCAATGTGTTTAGCTCGCCCAGTAATTGTCAGTAATCATGTAGGTTGCTCTCAAGACTTAGTTCATCCTGGTAAAAATGGGTTAATTTTTTCTGCGGGTGATGTTTCTGCATTGGCTGATAGTTTACAAGCAGCATTTTCTGACAGAAAAAGCTTGCAGCAATGGGGAGAAACAAGCCGTAGGATTATCTCTAAATATACTTATATGGAAGCTACTCAGGGACTAACTCAAGCAATAGATCACATTTTAAAAAAGTAAATATATAGTTGTTATTTAATTATATTTTAAATTAGCTATAGGAATCCGATTTGATTTCTGAAAAAATCTAAGTATATGTAGTGGACTGACACGACTAAAATGATGCATTAGGCGTAGGTTGGGTTGAGGCTTTGCGAAACCCAACAAGGATCTATGTGTTGGGTCTCATTCTTCACTACGTGACGCTAACGCGAACGACCCAACCTACAAAATTTATTGCACTATTTTAGCCTTGCCACGCCAGTAGGGTGCGTTACACTTCGTGATAACGCACCGTATTATGGGAGTTGGTGCGTTGCGCTGCGCGACAACACACCCTACGTATTTGTTCAAAAATCAAATATGAATCCTATATTAACTTTCAAACTATTTGATTATCAATATGCAGAATCAGAGTAACAATCTATCATTTCATCTTTGGATGCCAGAAATATTTAAATTTAAAGGAGGGATTCAAGTATACTCATTATTTTTTCTTCAAGCTCTAAAAAATATCTACCCAAATGCTAAGTACGATGTTTTTTTGAAGAATGATATCCAACCATTACCTAATTTATCTAGCTTAAATTCTACCCAGCTTCACTGCACTGGTTTTGTGCCTTTACCACTAAGAACACTTATATTTGCAATTAAGCTAATTTTTACAGGTTTATGGAAAAAGCCTAGTCTAGTAATTGCTTGCCACATCAATTTTATTGTGGGAGCATATTGGTTGAAGCGTATATTAGGTATACCTTACTGGGTAATCACTTATGGTATAGAAGCTTGGGGTATTCAAAGTACTCATGTGAACCAATATCTACATCATGCAGACCGAATTTTGTCTATCAGTAGTTATACACGCGATCGCCTGATTAAAGAACAAAATCTTGATCCTAATAAAGTTTTTCTTTTGCCATGCCAATTTGATCCCAATAATTTTAAACCTACATCGAAACCACTTTATTTACTAAACCGATATGGATTAGAAGCAAAACAGAAAGTCATTTTAACTGTAGCTAGACTATCAGAGGTAGAACAGTATAAGGGTTACGATCAAGTTCTGAAGGCAATGCCACAAATTCGTGAACTTATTCCTGATGTTCACTATATTATTGTTGGTAAAGGTAACGATAAATCAAGAATTGAAGAGTTGATTATTCAATTAAAATTACAAGATTGTGTGACATTAGCTGGTTTTATTCCTGATTCTGAACTTTGTGATTACTACAATCTGTGCGATATTTTTGCAATGCCTAGCAAAATGGAAGGGTTTGGTATTGTCTACTTAGAAGCATTAGCTTGTGGTAAACCAGTGCTAGGAGGTAATCAAGATGGTTCAATTGATGCTCTTGATCATGGTAAATTAGGTGCATTGGTTAACCCTGATGATGTAAAGGAAATTGCTGATAGCATAATTCAAATTTTACAGGGTAAATATCCTAATAAATTAATTTATCAACCAGAATATTTACGCCAAGAAGTAATTAATCTGTTTGGATTTGATAGATTTCAAGAAACATTAAAAAAATACATGGAAGAGAATTTTAAGCAAAAATTACATATTTATAAATTCTAATATTTTAGAAATTATTGTTAAATATGTTATAAATAAACATTTTATATTTATCTACTTTTCTGGACTTAGATAAAATAATATTCTTGCAAAATTATTTATGATTGATTTTTACATCAGAAATTAAAATAAATTTTTCATGCTTTTATATCATCAAATAAGCAAAAGCTAATTTTATATATGTGTGGTATTGCTGGAATTCTTAGATTTAATTACCATGATGAACACTTGGAAACCCAAATTAAACGGATGCAAATTGCATTGCAACACCGTGGCCCCGATGATACAGGTATTTATATTTCAAGCGATCAACAAGCAGCCTTAGCTCACACTCGTCTTTCTATTCTTGATCTTAGCTCTGCTGGACATCAACCTATGTCTACTAGTGATGGGCGCTATTCAATTACTTTTAATGGAGAAATCTATAATTTTCAACAACTGCGACAGAATTTAATTTCCCAAGGTGAAACGTTCTATTCCCAAACAGATACAGAAGTAATCCTAAAACTTTATCAAAGAATGGGTTCTGATTGTGTCCATCATTTACGCGGCATGTTTGCCTTTGCAATTTGGGATGATTTAGAAAAAACTTGTTTTTTAGCTCGCGATCCTTTAGGTATTAAACCACTTTACTATTGGCAATCTGGTAGAACTTTAGTATTTGCTTCCGAACTTAGAGCTATTTTAGCATCTGGGTTGCCTAAAGTTGATTTGAATATAGATGGTTTATATGGCTATTTGGTTACTGGTTCAGTTCCCGAACCATACACATTAATTGCAGATATTCATTGTTTAGCTGCTGGAAATTGGCTATATTGGCAAGGTGGAAATGCATCAAAAAAACAGTATTGGCAAATTAACTTTACTCCTAGTGATATTTCACCCGTAGAAGCTCAAGAAATTGTACAAAATGCTTTATTAGATTCCATTAAAAATCATTTTATTAGTGATGTTCCTGTAGGTATTTTTCTTAGCGGTGGTATTGACTCAACAACAGTTCTGGCTTTAGCAACAAAAACACAAACAGAACAGTTGCATACTTATTCCATTGCTTTTGCAGAATCAGAATGGAATGAAGGAGAAATTTCCCAAAAAATAGCCGACCATTTTGGTGCAAAACATACAGAGTATAAAGCTACATTATCTTTTGCTAAAAATTTATTGCCTACATTTTTAGGTGCAATCGACCAACCTAGTATTGATGGCTTCAATACTTTTTGTGTATCTAAAATTGCCCATGACAGTGGTATGAAGGTAGTTTTATCTGGGTTAGGTGGGGATGAAACTTTTGGCGGATATCAATCATTTCAAAAAGTTCCTCAGATGCTGAAATGGAGTAAACAAATACAAAAATTTCCTAGTTTCAGCAAGAGTTTAGGTATGGGATTAGCACAATGGGGAAACGTTCCTAAGATGAAGCGCTTAGGCGACTTCTTATATCAACCACCTAGTATTAATTCAGCTTATCGCAGTTTTAGAGGAATTTTTTCTCATACAGAAGCTTGTGCGATTATTCAGCAATGGCTAGGAGTTTCAAGTAACTCAAATCTTCCAAATTTTAAAAATGCTAATTTTTTAACCCCAGAAGATGAAGTTAGTTTTTTAGAACTGAGTTGTTATATGCGTAATCAGTTACTGCGAGATAGTGATGTGATGAGTATGAATTGGGGGCTAGAATTACGTGTACCTCTGGTAGATAAAGTCTTATTAGAAACAGTAGCATCAATTCCTAGTCAAATTCGTTTAGCTCAGGGTAAAAAACTATTAATTCAATCTGTACATGAGTTACCTGAATGGGTCATTAATCGTCCTAAGCAAGGGTTCTTTTTTCCATTTGAAGAATGGATGAGTGGTGAGTTTGGTTATTGTTTCCCAAATATGAAAATTCCCCACAATATACCTGTTAAACCTTGGTATCGTCGCTGGAGTTTGGGAATTCTCAAATATTGGTGGGAGCAAGTTAGTGCATGAAAATTCTCCATGTAATTCCGTCTGTTGCTTCAGTTAGAGGTGGCCCTAGTCAGGCAGTGTTAGAGATAGTGAAAGCACTCAGAGATGGCGATATTGATGCAGAAATTGTTACTACTAACGATAATGGACTGGATCTGCTCGATGTTCCTCTAGGAAAACGCACTCAATATCAACAGGTTCCAGTCTGGTTCTTTCCCCGCTTCTCTCCTCAACAGCACGCCATTCGAGAGTTCGCTTTTTCCAGAAAGTTAACCACTTGGTTATGGCAGATGATACATGAGTATGATTTGCTACATATTCATGCTATCTTTTCCTATGCTTCTACCGCCGCAATGGCGATCGCTCGTCTCAAGGGAGTTCCTTATATTGTTCGCCCTTTAGGACAACTGGGTGAATGGTCTTTGCAACAAAGCACTCGTAAAAAGCAGATATATCTTAAGCTTATAGAAAAAGATAATCTTAATTATAGTCAATATATTCATTTCACATCAGAGCAAGAACAGCAAGAAGCTAGGAAATTAAATTTAATTGCTCCTAGCTTTATTTTGCCTCACGGTCTTACTATTGTTAATAATATTCCTAATGCTCGCCAGCAGTTACGACAACATCTTAAACTTCCTACAGATGAACCGATAATTTTATTTTTATCTCGTCTACATTCTAAAAAAGGTTTAGATTATTTAATTCCAGCTTTAGGGAAACTATCTGACTACCGTTTTACTTTGGTATTAGCCGGTAGTGGTTCTCCAGATTATGAAACTGAAGTTAAATCTTTGTTAGTTTCTCATGGTATTCAAAACCGCACTCATTTTACAGGATTTGTCAGCGGAGAAATAAAAGATTTATTGATCCAAGGTGCAGACTTATTTACGCTCACATCTTACTCAGAAAATTTTGGGGTAGCAGTCATGGAAGCTTTAGGTGCTGGTGTTCCTGTGGTAGTTACTCCTGGTGTTGCTGTAGCTGATATGGTAGCAAAGGAAAAAATAGGCTATGTTGCAGAGTTGGATATAGATGCGATCGCTTCTGCTATACAACAAGCTCTAGATTATCCTGAGGAAGCAAAGCATAGAGGCGATCGCGCTCGTCAATTTCTCTTAAAAGATTATACATGGGAGCGTGTAGCCTCAAAATTGATTGCAATTTATCAAAAAATAATTAAAAACTAACCTAATTCTAGTTTCTCTTGCTATCAAATATCAACCTTAATTTATGACGCTTATGATTACTAATGAATATGAATATTCCTATGCTGATGCTGAACTTGGACATCATCATGCCTATCTTACTAAACCTTTATTAGATCTAATAGCTGAATCTGCTTCTATGACTTTTAGAGAACGTCCTTTGCGGATTTTAGACATTGGCTGTGGTAATGGTAGTTTAAGCAACTTCATTGCAAATAATGGTTATGAAGTTGTTGGTATTGAAGAATCTGAGTCTGGTGTAAAATTTGCGAGCCTTGCTTTTCCCAATTGTCGGTTTATTCAAGGAAGCATTTACAATCTTCCTTATCAAGAACTAGAAGAGAAATTTGATATTGTAATTGCTTCTGAGGTAATTGAGCATTTATTTTATCCCAAAGAATTAGTTAGAAATGTTAAAAAATGTCTCAAAGCTAATGGACGTTTAATTATTACCACTCCTTATCATGGTTACCTCAAGAATATTATGCTTGCTGTTTCTGGCAAAATGGATAAACACTTTACAACTCTCTGGGATGGTGGACATATCAAGTTTTTTTCTGTAGCAACAATGAATGAGCTACTTCAATCAGAAAACTATACAGACATCAAATTTAAGTTTGCAGGTAGATTTCCCTATTTATGGAAATCAATGTTATCTTCTAGCACTCCAATGTAGTTACCATATTCAACTCTATATAAACATACAATGCTAGAAAAAATTACCCCTCTCATTCTCACTTATAATGAAGCTTCCAATATTAATTACACACTTCGGCAACTTACTTGGGCAAATCAAATTGTAGTTATTGACAGTTACAGCACAGATAAAACTCTAGAAATTTTAGAATCTTATCCTCAAATAAAAATTTATCAAAAAAAGTTTGATTCCTTTGCATCTCAGTGTAACTATGGTTTAGAAAAAATCCCATCTGAATGGGTACTATCTTTAGATGCTGATTATGTATTAACTGATGAGTTAATTAAAGAAATTCAAGCCCTATCAACAGATACAGATGCAGACAGTTACAGCATAAAATTTAAATATTGCATTTTTGGAAAGCCACTACGCGGAGCGCTACTTCCACCTCGCAAAGTGTTATATAAAAAAGAAAAAGCAATTTATGTAGATGATGGACATGCTCACCGAGTCAGTATCAAGGGAAACTCTAGATTACTATCTGGTTACATTTATCATGACGATCGCAAACCCTTAAGCCGTTGGTTATGGGCACAGGATCGCTACATGCTGATTGAAGCTAAAAAATTGCTAGAAACTCCCAATAACGAACTCAGCTTAGGCGATCGCATCCGTAAACAGAAAGTTCTTGCACCGATAATTATATTAGTTTATTGCCTAGTTATTAAAGGTGGTATTCTTGACGGTTGGCGTGGTTGTTATTATGCATTCCAACGCGCATTAGCTGAAATTCTTTTAGCCATTTATCTAATTGAAGCAGAAAAATTAAGGATATAATAATTTATGAGTAATATATTTGCTGTCAGCACTTTGCGCTATATCTGGTCGCATCCCAACTGCAAAAATCAACGAATTAAATCTATTTTCAAATTTATAGGCTGGCAATTTTATAAACGCTTAACTCATAAATATCTTGATATAGAACTGATATCTAATATTAAAATTCGCTGCCATCCTGATAGCTATTCGGCTGCGGCGGCATTATACTGTGGGCTATATGACTATGATGAAATGAATTTTCTGTTACGGTATTTAAGAGGCAGTGATTCATTTTTAGATATTGGTTCTAATGTAGGTATATATACACTTTTAGCAGCTTCTAAAATTAAATCTGGTTTAATATATAGCTTTGAAGCACTCCCTAAAAATTATTCTCGCTTAACACAAAATATTGAATTAAATCAATTACAGCAGGTTAAACCATATGCAATAGCAGTTTCTGACTTTACTGGCACTACTGCTCTTAATCTGGCTGAGGGAGATTCTATGCCATTTATGACCGATCAAGTGACTGATAACACAATTAAAGTACCTACTGACACTCTTGAAAATCTACTAAAGTACGAATCGTCTGCTAATCTTACATTAGCCAAAATAGATATTGAAGGAGCAGAAATTTTAGCTTTCAAGGGAGCGGTTTCTTTACTAAAAAAACAGCGTCCTTATGTTTGGATTATGGAAATAAATGATGCAGTAAATAATTTTGGGCTGCAAAAGCAGGATGTTGTAAAATTTCTACAAGATTATGGTTATAGTTTGTATCAATATGATGCTGATACTAACCAAATACATTCAATTACACTTGCACAACAAAAAGGCAATAACGTTTTAGCAATCGCAGATTCTGCCATAGATTTCGTACGCGATCGCCTGAATGAAAAATCATTAGCAAGTTCGCCTGTCTAGCATTACTCAGTTTAAGTAATTGATGTGAAATGCGATCGCACTCATCCCGGCTTTAATCAATCCAAGTCTGTATAATATAAGAAATCGACCCTGCTAGCGATCGCCTAAATCAGACCATGACAGTTCTCCAAGGTCACCCGGCAAATGCCCTACCACCGATTACCTGGCAGAAACTACCTGCTGATTTTCCTTTGCCCGATGAACCTGTGGAAAGTAATCTACAACCCCTGTTAGCCGCCGCCTTGCGAGAATCCCTAGAATTAGCAGGTTTGATTCTCGAATCAATGTTGATTGCTTCTAATTTTGGTATTTGTGCCACCGTCGGTGACAAAACTATCATTAAAGCGCCCGATTGGGTTTATGTCCCATCGGTTCATCCCTTACCTGCAGGAGAAATTCGCCGCAGCTATACTCCCCATGCAGAAGGAGACAAGCCAGCTTTAGTCATGGAATTTATCTCCGCCACTGAGGGAGGAGAATATTCAATTAATCCCCATTATCCTTATGGTAAGTGGTACTTTTACGAACAGATTTTAAAAATTCCCGTATACGTAATTTTTCATCCGCAAATCGGAGTATTAGAAACTCATTTATTAGAGCAGGGTAAGTATCAACAACAATCCCCAGATGAAAACGGACGCTTTTGGATAGAAGCCTTGGGTTTATTTTTAGGGGTGTGGATGGGGAAAAAAGCAGAATTAGAAGGCTACTGGCTACGCTGGTGGGATCGATCTGGTAATTTATTACCTTGGGGAAGTGAGTTAGTAGAACAAGAACGTCAACGTGCAGAACAAGAACGTCAACGTGCAGAACAGGAACGTCAACGTGCAGAACAAGCAGAACAAAAGGCTGGTAAATTAGCACAAAGACTGCGAGAACTGGGGATTAATCCTGAAGAAATTTAGCTTTTTTCCCAGGATATAACAGTTGTATAGACAAATCAGAAAATATTGGCTATTAACTTTAGCCACAATGATTGTGGTGTTGTTGAGTGTAATTCCTCTCCGAATTGCGATCGCATCTTACCAAGCCCCCTACCCTCAAGCTATTCTTACCCTTGGTGGCGGTTCAGAGAGAGAAAAATTTACTGCTCAATTTGCCCAAAAACATCCTAATCTTGAAATCTGGGTTTCTAGCGGTATACCTCCGAAGCAAGCCCGTGACATATTTCATAACGCAGATATCCCAAACAGCCGCCTTCACCTCGATTACCGTGCTGTGGACACAGTTACTAACTTTACTTCTCTCGTCTCAAATTTCAAACAACACCAGATTCACCATCTCTATCTAATTACTTCCAATTATCATATGCCGAGAGCAAAAACTATAGCTATTATTGTTCTCGGTAGTCAAGGCATTACTTTCACTCCTGTATCTATCTTCTCCAATAAACCTCAAGAATCAATCTTCCACATCCTTCGCGATAGTGGTCGTTCTGTTTTGTGGATTATTACTGGACGTACTGGAGCTAGTTTCAAACCTTAGTTTTACCTAGGGGTTAAAAGTAGTATCACCTTAAACGTAACTAATAAATCATAGTAAAACTCACATGAATATCCTCGGAATTAATGCTTACCACGGCGATGCTTCAGCTTGTCTAATTCAAAATGGTCAGCTAGTAGCAGCAGTTGAAGAAGAAAGATTTAATCGAGTTAAACATTGGGCGGGTTTTCCGGCTGAATCTATTCGCTATTGTTTAAAAGTAGGCGGAATTAGTGCCACAGATTTAGAGCATGTAGCTTTATCTTTTAACCCTAAAGCTAATCTTAATCGTAAGTTATTATTTACGCTGCAACAACGTCCATCACTTTCTTCACTCCTCGATCGCTTCAACAAACAAAGTAAATCTGCAAGTTTGAAGGAACAGTTAGCAGCCGCTTGCTACATTCAACCAGAAGATATTCATGCTCAGATTCATACATTAGAACACCATACAACTCACTTAGCCTGTGGGTTTTTAGTTTCTCCCTTTGAAAAAGCGGCTATCTTATCTGTTGATGGCATGGGGGACTTTGTGAGTACCCTGTCAGCAGCAGGCGAAGGTAACCATTTAGAATATTTCTCTCGCACCTATTATCCTCACTCTATTGGTTATCTGTACAACGCCATTACCCTTTACTTAGGCTTTCCAGCTTATGGCGATGAATATAAAGTGATGGGATTGGCTCCTTATGGAGAACCAGAATATTTAGAAGCTTTCCGGCGAATTATTTATCCTCACGGAGATGGTTTTGAACTGAATTTAGATTATTTCACTCACCATGAGCAAGGTATTGCGATGACATGGGATGGTGGGATACCCAAGGTTGATGCTTTTCATAGCCAAGAGTTAGAAAAATTACTCGGCCCGGCGCGTCAACCTAATTCAGAACTGACAACAAAGCATCAAAATATAGCTGCTTCTGTGCAAGCGGTGACGGAAGAAATCATTTTTCATTTACTGAATCGATTAAGCGATCGCTATAATAGCGAAAATCTCTGTTTAGCGGGCGGTGTAGCGATGAACTCCGTTGCTAATGGTAAAATTACGCAAAATACACCCTTTAAAAATGTCTATATTCCTGTAGGTGCGGCTGATAATGGTACTTCTATTGGAGCCGCCTTTTTTGTTTGGAATCAAATTCTTAAGCAACCGCGCCAGTTTGTTTTAGATCATGCATATTGGGGTTGTGAGTTTTCTGATGAAGAATGTTTATTAGCATTGCAGGCTCACGATCTACAACCATTACACTTAGAAAGAGAAGCGTTATTAAACTTAGTTGTTGATACCATAAGTGAAGGCAAAGTAGTTGGCTGGTTCCAAGGGAGAATGGAGTTCGCGGCTAGAGCTTTGGGTAATAGATCCTTAATTGCCGATCCGCGTCGTGTAGATATGCGGGATATTATCAACCTCAAAATCAAATTTCGGGAAAAGTTTCGTCCCTTCGCTCCCAGTATTCTTGAGGAACGGATAGGTGAATACTTTGAAATTGATGAGCCTGCTCCTTTCATGGAAAAAGTCTTTAAAATCCGTCCAGAAAAGCGAGAAGAGATTCCGGCTGTTACCCATGTGGATGGTACTGGTAGGTTACAAAGTGTCAGTCGTCAAACCAATCCCCTGTATTGGGACTTGATTAATACTTTCGCTCAACGCACTGGGGTTCCCCTAATCCTTAACACTTCCCTAAATGAAAATGAACCCATTGTTCGGACTCCTACAGAAGCTATTTTATGCTTCTTGAGAACTCACATGGATGCCTTAGTCTTGGGTTCTTATTATATTGAACGCAAAGATATCAAATCATAAATTTGGCATTTGATTGTCTGGGATGGGGAGCCAGTACCGTGGACTGGTTTCCCGATTTGAAGCAATGACTGTAGGGGCAGGTTCACAGATATGCTTACATCAAATGTAACTATTAGCTATTGAAGCGATCGCTGAATTTCCTACCTAATTTGGTAGGTTGGGTTGACGTAAGGAAACCCAACACCAAAATCTAGGTTAAGCTTTCAAGATCCTTGTTGGGTTAAGCGCAGCGCAACCCAACCTACATCTGCTAGAGGCTAAGGATTAGGAGACAAATGACCAATGACTAATAGATATTTTAAATAAAATTATCACATTGAATATTTAAGTAATAAAACTCAATAATACTGCTGTTTTTATCCCCAGTTGCACTTAGTTTGTAAAGGATAATTGATAAGTGTTGTCAAACTCATGCCTACAGCTCGACACTAGAAATACAACACAGCAATTATTCTTATGCATACTATTTCTAACGTTCAATTTAAGCAGTCCTTTTGGCGACCTGCTGTCCTATTAACTTTAGGCTTTTGGCTGGGTGCTAGCCTACTTTTAGATTGGGTAATTATGCCTAGCCTATACATTTCTGGCATGATGACTCAAGCTAGTTTTTCTACAGTTGGCTATGTGATTTTTTGGAACTTTAATCGTGTGGAATTATTGTCGGCTGCTGTAGTATTAACTGGTGTACTAGCTTTAAGCCAAACCCATCTCAACTGGCGGCACAAGGGTATTATTTTATCTGTGCTACTGCTAGTTATAGCTTTGCTTGATACTTATTTCTTAACGCCACAGATGAGTGCGATTGGTGTACATCTCAATGCATTTGATGCGGAAACTACTATTCCCGCAGCGATGAATTTGCTCCACGGTAGTTATTGGGTATTGGAAGTTATCAAACTGATAGCTGGTGGTTTGCTTTTAAACTGTTGCTGGAAACAGGAAGCTTAAGATTGCAATCTTAAGCTATTATCTTCAATAAAATTAACCAAAATTAGGGGGTACAACATTGTTGTGCCCCCTAATTGATATATGGTAATTATTTTGCGAGTTTTGTATTGACTATGCTGATTCTTCGGAATCGTTAAAAAATAACAAGCGTGCAGCGAGTATCGCAAATCCTACAGCCGCGATCGCTTTTAGTAACCTTGTGGGTAAAACCTCTGCAACGGCTCCCCCGGCTAATGCTCCCAATAAGCTAGTTAATATGAGAGCAATAGCAGTAGCAAAAAACACCGCCCGCCGAGATTGGCTGCGTCCAGAAAGCGCGATCGCAGCTAGCTGGCTCTTATCACCTAATTCTGATAAAAAAACTGTAATAAAGCTTAGTCCTAAAAGATGCCAATCCATATTATTTGTTGACGGTTGACGGTTGACGGTTGACGGTTGACAAATGACAAATGACAAATGACAAATGACAAATGACTATTAACCAACTACTACATCCCAAAACAGCATGATGGAAATGAGCAATAACATCACACCTGCTGATTTCTCTACGGTTTTGGGACTTAGCTTAGTGGCGATCCATCCTCCTAAGAGGACTCCTAATAAGCTGGTGGTGATTAATGCTGCTGCAGAACCCATAAACACTACCCAAGGCGCGTGAGATTCTGCACTCATCAATAAGGTAGATAGCTGAGTTTTATCACCGATTTCTGCAAGAAAAATGGTGATGAAGGTAGTACCAAAAATCATTGCTACTGATTCTGGCTTTTTGGGACTATCGGCGACTACAGGCTGAAGTGGCTCAAGGGTTGCTGTTGTGACGTTAATATCGGTACTATCTTGTAGTTCTAGCTGGTTTTCAGTCTGAGAGATATTAGAAAGGCTTGGTGGTGCAGAATCAAGTTTCACGGGCAGTAGTTTGATTTCTAGATTGTTTTCATATTTCTCTCATTTTCTCAGATTGTTGTAATAAATTGCAAGAGACGTGATGAATCGTATATTTGCCAGAGACGCGATGAATCGTAATATTTTCCAGAGACGCGATGAATCGTAATATTTTCCAGAGACGCGATGAATCGCGTCTGTACAATTTAAAAACCGACGGCTTTGTTGAAGCGGATCAGTTCTAAACTGCGATCGCCATATACCCCTTCTATTTGTTGGCGACAGCAGTCAATGGCAAAATCGTTTAACTCTTCCGGCTCAATACCATACATATCTTGAAATATTTCGGCTTCGACGCGGCAAAAACGCGGGCGATTGGCGTAGATGCGGCATTCTCGCGTGATATGGTCAAAATTCACGCACCATCCGCCTTCACCCACCATGCTCATATAAAGTTCGAGTTCTGCTGGTGTCAGATAATCTTCTATCTCTGGACGATCTGCTGGATCAAGATTACAGCAGGCTCCACATTGCTTAATACATTGCCAAGTTGTCATGATAGTCAATAGTCAATAGTCAATGGTCAATGGTCAATGGTCAGAGACGCGATGAACCCTTGTCTGTACAATAGTCATTTGTCTTCCTTGTCCCCCTTGTCTCCCTTGTCCTCCTTGTCCCCCTCTACTCCCTAGCCCCTAGCCCCTCACCTTACATTTTTGTGTTTTTTTCTATAATTTTGTTAAGTAAATTAAATCTGACGCTCCTTCGCCGGATATGATCGATTGCGGGTTTTGCAATTTGACGTTATTGAATTTTTTAAGACAATCGGGAGGATAACATGTTTGAGGCTCTAGCCAATATCAATTGGGAAGTTA
Organism: Calothrix anomala FACHB-343; assembly: GCF_014696435.1. Classification (GTDB taxonomy): domain Bacteria; phylum Cyanobacteriota; class Cyanobacteriia; order Cyanobacteriales; family Nostocaceae; genus Aulosira; species Aulosira anomala_A. Next base: position 22,335 of record NZ_JACJQG010000001.1, read on the forward strand.
TTTTTCAACTACTTTTTGTTGGTCTCATTGTCCTTGCTGGGCCAGCTGTAATCTTTGTCCTAGCATTTCGTAACGGCGATCTGTAATAGTACTGCGTTACTGAAGTTCAGAGCAGCTCAAGCTGCTCTGAGGTTCGATGTCTGAAAATTCAGGATTGATTGTGCAGTACGGATAAAGCCTGAAGTGCGGCTTGAATGATGTTGTCATACTGTGGTTGACAGATATCAATTTCTTGGGCATCTTCACGGCTATTGCCGAGTAAACCAATTGTATGTCCTGGTTGCATCACTAAAACTTTGCCTTCAGGATTTTTAATTCTCAGTTCTGGTAAGGAACCTGGGTGAAAAATACCACAACTGTACTGGCGTTGTTTGTACTCAAAGGTGGTTTTTAAGGGACGGGGTGAGGAAGTTCCAAATAGGTGAGACTGGGTTGTTAGGCGCAGTCCTATAAGTTCCATTTCAATGGTGGTATTGCCATTAAAGTTATTTTCTCGCAATTTATAAGCAATATCGACTCGCGGGGGTAGGGGGTAGTAGTCGCGCCACCGCCAAGCGATCGCTTTAATTTTATACTGTTGTCCGTCGATAGTTTGGGCAAGTGTGAGTTTGATATGTCCTTTCCCAACTATTTGCTGTTCGACTACTTGCACATTCGGCGTCCAGAAGACTGGATCGGGATTATCGATACCGCAGGGATGCAAAGCATTGATCTGTTGGTAAAGCTGGTAATTGATTTCACTAAAATTGACTTGGGTGTCAATTTTCAATAATGGCTTGAGGTGCTGGGGTTCTAAGCATTGATTTGCAAATTCAATTAAACGCGATCGCATTTTTGCCAAATTTTCTACAGATAAAGAAAATCCTCCAGCAGCTTTGTGTCCGCCATATTTACCTAATAAATCGTCACAAGCTTGTAAAGCTTCAAATACGTGAAATTCCGGAATTCCTCTGGCGGAACCGCGAATGTGTGTATCATCTTCATAAGTAGCAATAAATACAGGCACGCCATAGCGTTCTACCAAACGGGAAGCGACAATTCCGATTACACCATGATGCCACTTTGGCTGAACAACTAATAATACGCGATCGTCTGGGAGTGATGCGATAAATTCAGTTTCCACATAAGCGATCGCTTCTTGTTCAATTTGCTCACACATTTCCTGGCGCTGTTGATTCACCGATTCACACTGCATTGCTCTTTCCAGCGCGATTCCCATATCATCTGTGGTGAGTAAATCAATTACAATCTGCGGATCGCCAATTCTCCCGATCGCATTAATTCTCGGCCCCAAACGAAAGCCAATATCCTCCGGCTTTAACGATTTTGGATTTTGGATTTTAGATTTTGGATTGGTATCAACTTCTTCTGAATTTTGTTCTTCTGAATTTTGAATTTTGAATTTTGAATTTTGAATTGTTTCACTCCCCTGAACTCCCGCCATTTGAATCAACGCCTGTATCCCTGGTAACCGGGATTTAGGTAAAAGCTGTAAACCGCGTTTTACCCAGCGACGGTTGACGCCGGTTAAGGGAGCCAAATCTGCGATCGTGCCCAAGGTAAATAATGCTAACATCGGCTGAACTAAACCCCTAGTTTCGCCTAGCTGTTGTGCTAGGGATACCGCCAGAATATAAGCGACACCAACACCCGCAACGCCGCGATAGGGTGAAGATTCAGCGATTAATTTCGGGTTGAGAATAGCATTTGCGGGTGGTAATTGTTGGGGAATGTCATGATGATCGGTGACAATTACCTTTAATCCTAGTTCTCTAGCTCTGGCGATGGGTTCATAAGCGGAAATTCCATTATCAACGGTGAGAATTAAGCCTACGCCTTCGCTGTGGAATTCTTCCACAATGCGTTTATTAATGCCATAACCATCATGCATCCGGCTGGGGATAGCATAATCAACTTTAGCACCTAGAGCCTGGAGACTGCGCAATAGTAAAGCGGTGCTAGTCATTCCATCCGCGTCATAATCACCGCAAATAGCAATTTTTTCTGCTGAGGCGATCGCATTTTGCAATAACTCCACACTCAGCGCCAAATCTGGGAATTCTTCTAATGGCGCAGGTAAAACTAGAGATTCTGGATCTAAAAAAGCTTTTGCTGCTTCTAGGCTTTCAATACCCCGGTTAATTAAAAGCTGGCTAATAATAGGTGATATTTGACTGGATAAAGCCAATTTATGGGCAAATTCCGTTTTTTGCGGGTAAATTTGCCAACGCTGATTAGGTAAGCGTCTGTGAGGTTTTGACGTTTCTGAGCGAGCAATGTCTAGCACAATTCACAATAAAAGTTATTCTTAACCCTCATAACTCATAGCGCAAACTGCTCAATTTTGCTAGTTATTTGCATCATTAAATTAACAAATGTAAAAGACTTACAGCCTTTAGCGTTAGTCAACAACTTATTCATGGGAATAATAAATTTGTCTCAACGTGCTTACAGCAACTTTTGTAAGTTCAGCGTTATCAAAGGCTAGAAACGCAAAAATCAATTTACATTATCTTGTCAGTAAAAATGGCTACAGAGAATCTTAAACCCCTTATTCCTGGTTATCAAATTAGCTCTCAACTTTATGCAAGTTCTTGCACGAGTGTATATCGAGCTATCCGCGAGCAGGATGGACTTCCAGTAGTCATTAAACTTCTGAATTCTCAATTTCCTAGCTTTAATGAATTACTCCAATTTCGCAATCAATATACCATCAGTAAAAATCTGCGTATTCCCGGTATTGTTCATCCATTAGCGTTAGAAAATTATGCTAATGGTTATATTTTAGTGATGGAAGATGGAGGAGAAATTTCTTTAAGAGAATATATTAAAATTACAAATCTCTCCTTAAGGGAATTCTTGCAAATTGCTATTCAATTAATTAACATTCTTCAGTCATTGCACCAAAATAACGTAATTCATAAAGATATCAAACCAGCAAATATACTGATTAACTGCCAAACCAAACAAATTCAATTAATAGATTTTAGTATTGCTTCCTTACTACCCAAAGAAACTCAAGAAATTAACAATCCCCATGTTTTAGAAGGAACTTTAGCTTATATTTCTCCTGAGCAAACAGGGAGAATGAATCGGGGAATAGATTATCGCAGTGATTTTTATTCTCTTGGTGTTACCTTATATGAAATATTAGCTGGTGAGTTGCCATTTCTCTCAGAAGATCCATTAGATCTGCTGCATTGTCATATCGCGAAAACACCAACTGGCTTGGAATGTAGAGAAAATATCCCGCAGGTAATTGCGGAGATTGTGATGAAATTAATGGCGAAAAATGCCGAAGATAGATATCAAAGTGCTTTGGGATTAAAGCATGATTTAGAAACTTGTTTAGCCCAACTGCAAGATACAGGCGAGATTCAATATTTTACAATTGGGCAGAGGGATGCGTGCGATCGCTTCCTAATCCCAGAAAAATTATATGGGCGAGAGCAAGAAGTCACCACCTTATTGCAAGCCTTTGAACGTGTCGCCAATGGCACATCAGAAATAATGCTAGTGGCGGGATTTTCGGGTATTGGGAAAACTGCGGTAGTCAATGAAGTTCACAAACCCATTACCCGTCAGCAAGGGTATTTTATCAAAGGTAAATTCGATCAATTTAATCGTAATATTCCCCTATCCGCTTTTGTGCAAGCCTTGCGGGATTTAATCGGGCAATTGTTATGTGAGTCTGACAGCCAACTCCAAGGATGGAAAAGCAAATTTTTGGATGTTTTGGGCGAAAATGGGCAAGTTTTAATTGAGGTGATTCCCGAATTAGAAATCATTATTGGGAATCAACCCCCAACGCCAGAATTATCGGGAACAGCCGCACAAAATCGCTTTAATTTATTATTCCAAAAGTTTATTTCTGTTTTTACTACAAAAGAACATCCCTTAGTCATATTTCTCGATGACTTACAATGGGCAGATTTAGCATCTTTACATTTAATTAAGCTAGTGATGGCAGATAATGGACATCTGCTGTTGTTGGGTGCTTACCGAGATAATGAAGTTTCGCCAGCACACCCATTGATGCTGACAGTAGAGGAATTGCTGAAAGCGGGGACAACAATTCATACAATTACCCTGAAACCCTTGGCTGTAAGCGATATCAATCACTTAGTTGCGGATACTTTGCAATGTTCCACCGCCCAAACCCATCCTCTCACAGAATTAATCGCCCGTAAAACCCAAGGTAACCCCTTTTTTATTACCCAGTTTCTCAAAGCTTTATCGGAAGATGGGCAAATTACCTTTAATCGTAACCAAGGTTATTGGGAATGTGATATCGCGCAAATCAACGCTTTATCTCTTACCGATGATGTAGTAGAGTTTATGGCACTGCAATTGCAAAAATTGCCGCCAGAAACCCAAAATGTGTTGAAATTAGCCGCTTGTATCGGCAATACTTTTAATTTAACTACCTTAGCGATCGCATCTCAACAATCGTCAACTTATACCGCTACAGCTTTATGGAAAGCTTTGCAAGAGGGGTTAATTTTACCCACCAGTCAGACTTATAAATTCTTTCAGGTAGAAAACGCCGCACAAACTCTAGAAACGCAGTCTGTTAATTTAACTTATCGCTTTCTCCACGATCGCATTCAACAAGCTGCTGACAAACTCATTGCAGAAGCGGATAAATCAGCAACCCATTTGAGGATTGGGGAGTTATTACTATCTCACACTTCCGCCGAGCAACTAGATTCACATATATTTGAAATTGTCAATCATTTAAATGCAGGCATTGATTTAGTTACCCAGCCAGAGAAAAAGCTAGAAATAGCGCGACTAAATTTAATTGCTGGGTGTAAAGCCAAAAATGCGATCGCCTATGATGCGGCAGTGAAATATTTTACCCAAGCAATTGATTTACTACCCCCTGATGCTTGGGCAACACAATACACATTAACCTTAAATTTGCATCACGAGCGCTTAGAAGCAGCTTGTCTGAACTTAGACTTTGACAAGCTAGCAGTATGGGGTGAGATTGTCTTGCAATCTGCGACTTCTTTACTCGATACTATTAAAGTCCATGAAACTCAAATCATGGCATTGCGGTCTCAAGGTAAATTGCAGCAGGTAGTTGAGACTGGGTTACAAGTGCTAAAATCCCTCGGCGTGGAATTTCCCCAACAGCCAACTATGGCAGATATTGGTGCAACTGCCGAGCAAACAAGGCAACTTTGGCAAGGGCGTACACCCATGAGTTTGCTAGATTTGCCAGCGATGAGCGATGCGCAGCAACTTGCAGTTATGCAAATTTTGACAAAACTGATGGCTGCTGCATACATTGCCGCACCGACGCTGTTACCGCTACTTGTCTTTAAAGAAGTTGAGATTTCTATCCTGTTTGGGAATGCGCCGATTTCCATCTTTGCCTATGCAGACTATGGATTGATGCTCTGTAGTTTCATGGGCGATATTGATGCTGGGTATGAATTTGGACAACTGGGATTAAAGTTATTAGAAAAGCTGCAAATGAACGCCTTTAAAAGCAGGGCTTACTTTATTTTCAACAGCTTTATTCGCCACTGGAAAGAACCGTTGCATCACACGATTCCCTCTCTTTTAGAAGGCTATCAAAATGGGCTAGAAAACGGAGACTGGGAATGCGTAGCGTTGAATTTAATGATCTACGGACATTATAGTTATTGGAGCGGTCGAGAATTAACTGATTTGGCTAAAGAAATGGAGGCTTATCGCCAAGCTATCAGCCAAGTCAAGCAAGAAGCACCACTAAAATATCATGAGTGTTACCAGCAAACAATTATTAACTTATTGGGTGACAATGAAGTTCCCTATTGTTTACAAGGTAAAGTCTTCGATGCCAGCCAAATCTTACCTCATTTTCAAGCTAAGAGCGATCGCGGGGGATTATTTCATCTTTCTTTATGCCAAGCTAGTCTGAATTACCTGTTTGGAGAATACGAAGCAGCCTTGCAAGCAGTAGCCATAGCAGAAGAATTCAGCGATGCCGGCATTGGCTATGTGATGATTGCGATCCAAGTATTTTATGATGCTTTAATTCATCTGGCAATTTATGAGGATGCTGAGGCTGACAAAAAATTAGCGATTCTTGAGCGAGTTAATACCCATCAAGAAAAACTCCAAAATTGGGCAACTCGTACCCCCTTCAATCATCAACATCGCTGGGAACTAGTAGCAGCAGAACGCGATCGCATTCTAGGGCAATTTGCGGCGGCAATTGAGCATTATGAATTAGCGATTAATGGTGCAAAAACCCACGGTTATCTGCAAGACGAAGCAATCAGCAACGAACTAGCAGCGAAATTTTACCTAAATTGGGGTAAACAGAAGGTAGCCGCCGTTTATATGCAAGAAGCCTACTATTGTTATGCTCGTTGGGGTGCAAAAGCCAAAACTGAGGATTTAGAAAATCGCTATCCCGATTTACTGCGCCCCATTTTTCAGCAAGCAGCACACACTTTGAATCCGTTGGAAACTCTAGCTTCGATGACGGGGCTGAATTTCTCACATCATACCGCGACCACAACTAAACTTTTATCCGGCACCAGCGTGAATACAGCTTTAGATTTTGCGGCGATTCTCAAAGCTTCCCAAAGTCTATCGAGTACGATTCAACTTGATGAATTAATGCACCAACTCACTCGGATGATTCTGCAACATTCTGGAGGCGATCGCTGTGCTTTAATCTTACCCAACAGTGAGGGAGAATGGCAGGTAAGAGCCATTGCGACATCTGAAACTACAGAACTTTGTAGCGAACTGTTAGAAGGGAATCCCAACTTACCGCTAAAGCTGATACAGTACGTCAAAAATACCCAAGAAGTGGTGGTAATTGACGAACTCAAAACAGATTTACCTGTAATTGATGAATATTTAGATCAAAGACAGCCAAAAAGCCTGCTTTGCTTGCCAATTCTCAATCAAGGACATTTAATTGGCATTTTATATTTAAAAAATCACTCCGCTAGAGGTGTATTTAGCAGCGATCGCATTTTAATTCTTAACTTCCTCTGTACTCAAGCTGCAATTTCTCTAGAAAATGCCCTTCTTTATCAAAATTCGCAAATTTATGGGCAAAAGTTAGAACAATCTCTAGAACAGTTACACCTCAGCGAAAACCGCTTTCAAAAACTCGCAAATAATATTCCTGGATTGATTTATCAGTTGCGAATGAAAGCCGATGGTTCATCTTCTATTTCCTACGTCAGTTCTGGTTGTCAAAATCTTTATGAAGTAGCCGCAGAGGATTTGCTCTCAGGGAAATACAGCTTACGTGATTTTGAACATCCCGATGATAGATCTGAAATATTACGCCTCACTCTAGAATCAGCCGCAAATCTCACCCCATTTCAACATCAATGGCGGATTATTACACCTAATGGCAATATCAAATGGGTAGAAGCGGTTTCTCAGCCAGAACGCGGTGAAGATGGAGAAATGGTATGGGATGGGATTGTAATTGATATTAGCGATCGCAAACTTGCAGAACAAGAGCAACAGCGACTGCTAACAATTGTGAATGCTACCCCAGATATTGTGGGTATTGCTGATGCTCATGGTAATAGTCTTTACATTAATCCAGCCGGAGAGCGAGTTTGGCAAATGCCAGCTGGATTTAATATTTCTGCTATTACCCCAGCGCCAGCGATGGATTTCATCCAAAATATCGCTATTCCCACCGCTATCAGCCAAGGAACTTGGAGTGGTGAGTCAGCTATTTTCGACGATCGAGGAAATGAAATTCCGGTATCGCAAGTGATAATTGCGCACAAAAATACCAACGGTGAATTGGCATATCTATCAACAATTATTCGCGATATTAGCGAGCGTAAACAAGCGGAAACTGCACTGAAGCAAAAATCCCAAGAACTGGAAACAGCCCTGCAAGAACTGCAACAAGCCCAACTGCAAATGATCCAAAATGAAAAAATGTCTGCACTCGGTAATTTAGTGGCTGGGGTAGCCCATGAAATGAATAATCCTCTAGGATTTATTTTTGCTAGTCTCAAACAAGCAAAACCAATCTTGGCAGATATTACCGAACACTTAGAGTTATATCAAAAAACTTTACCCAATCCCCAGGCAGAAATTCTTGAACATGCAGCAGAAATAGATTTGGATTATAGCTTAGAAGACTTACCCAAAATGCTCGATGCAATGGTAATGGCTTGCGAGCGATTAAAAAATATCAGCACGAGTTTAAGAATTTTCTCCCGTGCCGATAAGGATTATAAAGTACCCTTTAACATTAATGAAGGCATTGAAAGTACAATTTTAATTCTTAAACATCGCCTGAAAGCTAACGCACAACGTCCAGAAATTACCGTAGTTACGGAATACGCTAACTTACCAACAGTTGCTTGTTTTCCTGGGCAACTTAATCAGGTATTTATGAATATTTTGGCTAATGCTATTGATGCTTTAGATGAATCCTGTGCTGGGCAGAGTTTTGCCCAGATGAAGCTAAATCAGCAGAAAATCATTGTGAGAACGACAATTGAAAATAACACGCTTTACGTATCAATTGCTGATAATGCTAAGGGCATGAGTGAGGATGTAAAAACACGAATTTTTGACCATTTATTTACTACAAAAGCTGTAGGTAAAGGTACGGGATTAGGATTAGCGATCGCCCGCCAAATTGTTGAAGATAAGCATGGCGGAACCATTCAAGTAAATTCTGTGTTAGGAGAAGGCACAGAATTTATCATTGCTATTCCCATCAACAATTAATCTCATGAACAATTCAAAATTCGCGTATTAAAGAAATTTTCAGACAGATGCCCTCGATCGCATAACGAGAGCATGAAAATCTCTCTTAAGAGTCAATAGTCAACAGTCAACCGTCAACAGTCAACCGTCAAGCGTCAACCGTCAACCAATTTTGGATGCGTGGATTTTATTTAAAATCTCAAATCTCAAATCTAAAATTGGGAATACTAATTTCAGACGGCAAACACCAGCTTCTATTATAAGGGATGTTGATATGACGACTGAAACTTACAATCCGACGATTCCCGGATATCAAATTTGCTCGCAAATATATGCTGGTGCGAGAACTAAGGTGTATCGAGCTATTCGCGAATCAGATCGAGTTGCAGTAGTCATCAAACTTCTAGCTTGTGAATTTCCCCACTTCCAAGAATTAGTCCAATTTCGCCACCAATATACTATTACTAAATCTCTGCAAATTCCGGGTATTTTGCAGCCATTAGCCTTAGAAACATATAACAATGGTTATATTTTGGTGATGGCAGATACAGGAGAAATTTCTCTGCGGGAATATATTAAAATTCATGATTTATCCTTGAGAGAGTTTTTCAGTATTGCTATTCAATTAACCAATATTCTGCATAATTTACACCACAAGCGCGCAATTCATAAAGATATCAAACCTGCCAATATTCTCATTAACCCCCAAACCAAACAAGTACAACTAATTGATTTTAGTATCGCTTCCCTATTACCTAAAGAAACCACAGAAATTAAAAGTCCGAATGTTTTAGAAGGGACATTAGCTTATATTTCTCCCGAACAAACCGGAAGAATGAATCGCGGTATAGATTACCGTAGCGATTTTTATGCTTTGGGCGTGACATTTTATGAAATATTGACTGGGGAGTTACCATTTAATTGTGAAGATCCCCTGGAATTAATACATTGTCATCTTGCTAAACAACCCAATGCAATTATCAATCCAGAAATACCGCCAGTAATGGTGAATATTGTCATGAAGTTGCTGGCGAAAAATGCTGAAGATAGATATCAAAGTGCTTTAGGATTAAAGCATGATTTAGAAACTTGTTTAGCCCAACTTAAAGATACAGGGGAAATTAGCAACTTTCAAATTGCACAACGGGATATATGCGATCGCTTTCTCATCCCCGAAAAATTATATGGGCGCGAATCAGAAGTTAATACCTTACTCCAAGCTTTTGAACGGGTTGCTAATGGCACATCAGAAATGATGCTAGTTGCGGGATTTTCCGGGATTGGGAAAACGGTGATTATTAACGAAGTCCACAAACCCATTACCAGGCAAAAAGGGTATTTTATTAAAGGTAAATTTGACCAATTTAATCGTAATATTCCCTTCAGTGCTTTTGTTCAAGCCTTGCGCGATTTAATGGGACAATTATTATCAGAATCAGATGCGAAGTTAAAGCAATGGCGCGAGCAAATTTTGGCGGCGTTGGGAGAAAATGCTCAGGTAATTGTCGAGGTGATTCCCGAACTTGAAAAAATTATTGGTAAACAACCACCCGCAGCCGAATTATCGGGAAACGCTGCCCAGAATCGGTTTAACTTACTGTTTCAAAATTTTATTGCTGTATTCACCAAAAAACAACATCCCTTAGTCATATTTTTGGATGACTTACAGTGGGCAGATTTAGCTTCTCTACAGTTAATTAAACTGCTGATGGAGGATCGGCAATATTTACTGTTATTGGGGGCTTATCGGCATAATGAAGTCTCTCCCACACATCCCTTTAGTTTGATGGTAGAGGAATTGCACAAATCGGGTAAAACTGTGAATATTATTAGCCTCGCCCCCTTAACTTGGAATGATACAAATCAGTTGGTAGCTGATACCTTACATTGTGCAACAAAGAGAGCGCATCCTTTAAGCGAATTAATTACCGCTAAAACTCAAGGTAATCCTTTTTTTATCACCCAATTCCTCAAAGCTTTATATGAAGATGGACAAATTACCTTTAATCATTATCAATGGTATTGGGAATGCGATATTGCTCAAATTAAAGCCCTATCCCTAACTGATGATGTAGTAGAATTTATTGCCCAACAGTTACAAAAGCTACCCTCAGAAACACAAAATATCCTCAAGTTAGCTGCTTGTATTGGTAACTCTTTTGATTTAGATACTTTAGCGATTGTTTGCGAATATTCAGCAGCCGATGTGGCGTCAGATTTATGGACAGCTTTGCAAGAAGGGCTGATTATTCCGCAAAGTCAATTATATAAATTTTATGTCAATTATCAGCAGCCAGAAACTAATAAGCGCAATATCGAAAATGTAGCCTATCGTTTTTTACACGATCGCATTCAACAAGCAGCTTATTCTCTAATTGCACCAGCCCAAAAGCAAGCTACCCATTTTGATATTGGTACTTTGTTATTAGAAAAATTATCACCCAAAGAAATTGAAGAACGGATTTTTGAAATCGTTAATCATTTAAATCTTGGGCAAACATTAATTAGTACCATATCGCAAAAAATCGAATTAGCCAAGCTGAATTTATTGGCAGGAACAAAAGCCAAAGCTGCAACAGCATATGCCGGGGCTTTAAAATATATTACTGCGGGCATAGAACTTTTGCCGGAGAACTGCTGGGAACGTTATGATAATTTAAGTTTGGCTTTATTTAAAGAACGTACCGAAATTGAATATTTAAACGGCAATTTCGCTCAAGCAGAATCTTGGCTACAACAGACTTTAAATAGGGCAAAAGCACCTTTAGAAAAAGCCGAAGTATATAATCTGGCGATTGTCCAATACACTCTACAAGCCAAGTATCCCGAAGCAATTCAAGCCGGGAGAGAAGCATTGGCTTTAGTGAATATTCATCTCCCAGAAACAGATTTTGAGCGGGTACGAGATGCAGAATTAGCGATGATTCAAGACACCTTAAGCGATCGCACTTTTTCAGCTTTGCTAGATTTACCGATTGTCACCCAACCAGAGCAAAAAATGGGCATCAAGCTATTAATTAGCATGGGGCCGCCAACCTATCGTTCTCACCAAAAACTTTGGTCGGTGATTTGTGCTAAGGCGGTAAATTTATGTTTAAAATATGGCAATAGTCCAGAAATTGGCTATATTTATCCGGCTTTTGGCGGTTTGCGCGGATATGCACTGAATAATTATCAAGGTACGGGGGAATTGCTCGATGTTACCCTCAAGTTAATGCAGGTATTTAATAATAAATCTGCGGAGAGTGTAGCTTATTTAATGATTGGTAGTTCCTTAAGACATTGGTCTCATCCATTACATACAGCTAGCGAAGATTATCTATCATCCTATCAAGTCGGTTTAGCATCGAGTAATTTACAATATGCCGCCTATGCCTTTGGGCATAATATGTATTGTCGCTTTTATCAAAGTATTCATCTCGAACAACTATTGACAGAAATTGCCGAATCTTTGGCTTTTAGTCAAAAATATAAAAATCAGTGGGCAATTGATTTGTTTATTGGCGGGCAAATTATTATCACTGAATTTATGGGGATAAAATTTGCAATTGACGAAGCTAATTATTTAGAAGATTGCCGGACACATAAAAACTGGCAAGTAATTTGTATTTATAATATCCTCAAAAGCCAACTACTTTTAGTTTGCGAACAGCTAGAGGCTGCATTTAATTATAGCGAACAAGCCGAAGCTGAAATTATCAATGTTGCGCCCCAGGGATTATTACCATACGTACATCATTGTTTTATTCATGCACTTTTACTGCTAGCCCGTTATCCCCAACTTACAGAAGCCGAAAAGCCTAATTGTTGGCAGAAAATTTGCCAATATCAACAACAATTAACAGTTTGGGCAGAAAATAATCCGGGAAATTTTCTGCATCTGTGCTGTTTAGTGACAGCAGAAAGTTGTCGAGTTTCTGGGGATTTGTTAGCAGCAATAGATAATTACGATCGCGCTATTACCCAAGCTAAAGCACATGAATGGTTGCAAGCAGAGGCTTTAGCCAATGAATTAGCAGCCAAATTCTACCTTAACTGGGGTAAAGATAAGATAGCGACAACTTACATGCAAGAAGCTTACTACTGCTACGCCCGGTGGGGAGCCAAAGCCAAAACCGACGATTTAGAACAGCGCTATCCTGATTTACTCCGCCCGATTTTGCAGCAGGTAACGCCCATTTCCAACCCATTGGAAACCTTGGGGATGATTTACAATTCTCAGTTGTCAATTCATGCTTCTAGTGCCACTAGTGGTAATTCTAGTTCTAGTCTCAATCATCGGCTAGATTTGACTACTGTGCTGAAAGCTTCTCACAGTTTGGCGAGTAAAATTCAACTAGATGAATTAATTTGGCAACTAACACAAATTATTCTCCAACATTCTGGGGGCGATCGCTGTGCCTTAATTTTACGCAACAATGATGCGGTATTTGAAGTGAAGGCTATTGTCACCCCCGAAACCGCAGAACTTTGTTCTCAAACCCTAGAAGGTAATTCCAAAGTTCCTGTCAAGCTAATTCAGTACGTCAAAAATACCCAAGAAGTGGTGATGATTGACGAACTCAAAACCGATTTACCGATAATTGATGAATATTTACAGCAGCAACTCCCAAAAAGTCTGCTATGCTTACCAATTCTCAATCACGGATATTTAATTGGCATTTTGTATTTGCAGAATTCTACCACCAGTGGCGTATTTACGAGCGATCGCCTTCTCATTCTCAATTTTCTCTGTATTCAAGCGGCTATTTCTCTGGAAAATGCGCGATTATATGAAAAATCTCAAAATTATGCCCAACAGTTAGAACAATCGCTGCAAATATTAGAAACCACTCAAAAGCAGCTAATGCAAGATGAACAAGCATTACAAAAACAAGCTTTAGCCTTGCTGCAACTGTCGCAAAGTCAAGCTATTAGTCAAGGAAATTTGAGTACAGCTTTCCGAGAATTAACAGAAATTACTGCCCAAACTTTACAAATAGAACGGGTAAGTGTATGGCTATTTGATGAACAGCATACGAAAATTACTTGTGTAGATTTATGCCAACTTTCTTGTCTAGAACATTCACAAGGCTGGCAACTAAAAATAGCAGATTATCCTGCCTATTTCCTAGCAATTAAATCTCAACCAATTATCGCCGCAGATGATGCTTTAACCGACCCCCGCACCTGTGAATTTAGGCATGGTTATCTAGATATGTTCAATATTTCATCTATGCTAGATGCTAGTTTTCAAGTAGATGGTAGCATCGGTGGCGTTATTTGTTGCGAACAAGTGGGTGAAAAACGTAATTGGACTTCAGCCGAACAAAATTTTATTAGTTCAATTGCGAATTTAATCGCCCTCACCCTAGAATCTCACCATCGACAACAAAAAACGCAACAACTCAAACAAGCACTTTTAGATTTAAATCAATCCCAATTGCAAATAGTTCAAAATGAAAAAATGGCATCTTTAGGTAATTTAGTTGCAGGTGTTGCCCATGAGGTAAATAATCCCATTGGTTTTTTAAATGGTAGTATTAATAACGCTCAAGATTATGTCAAAGACTTACTAGGACATCTAGAACTATATCAACAACAATATCCTCAACCAAATACACCAATTCAAGACAACGCCGAAAATATTGATTTGGAATTTTTGATTGCAGATTTACCAAAACTTCTGGAAGCGATGAAGGGAGCAACCAACCGCATTAAATTGATTAGTCATAGTCTGCGTACCTTCTCCCGTGCTGATACCGATCGCAAAGTCATGGCTAATCTCCATGAAGGGATTGATAGCACCCTACTCATTTTAAAATATCGTCTCAAAGGTAACGAACACCGTCCGGCGATCGCTATCGAGCAAGAATATGGGGATATACCACTAATTGAATGCTTCCCCGGTCAATTAAATCAAGTATTTATGAATATTTTAGCCAACGCCATTGATATGTTTGATGAAATGGCTGCAACTCTCAGCTTTAATGAATTGCAAGCTCATCCTCAAAAAATTACTATCTCTACAGAAGCGATCGCCAACCAAGTTTACATTAAAATCCGCGATAACGGTAAAGGCATGAGTGCAGAAGTCCAAGCCAAAATCTTTGACCATTTATTTACGACTAAGGGAGTCGGTAAAGGTACGGGGTTAGGATTGGCGATCGCCCGACAACTGATTGAAGAAAAACACGGCGGTAGCATAGAAGTTAATTCTGTTTTGGGAGAGGGAACAGAATTTGCGATCGCTATTCCCATCAAAGCTTAACTGCTAATTAATACACGTTAATTCGCCCATCACTGAGCATATTCAAAGCGCGATCGCCTGGGTTACGTTTCCCAGGCCGCAATTCCACTCGTAAGGTAGCAAAGTCCGGTTTAGAAATTGTCGCTTGTAGTGGTAATCCCATATCATCCCAGAAGGCTAGAGAAAGTTTTGGCTGAATCTCGTCACCTTGAAAAAATTGCAATTCCTGTCCCGGACGTAAGGGAATCGGATCGGTTCCTTGGAGCTTTTCCAGTTTGACTATCCCCAATGTTCTATTTACTACCTCTAAGCGGATAGATTGACCAGGGGTAAATTGAATTGGTTTCGGGCCGCATTTAGAAGCACAAGTTCCTGCTAAAGTGGAGCTAGGGTGATTAGTTGAGGTAACCAGAACAGTCACGGCAGCTAAGGCAACTGGCAGTAGTTTAGACATAACACATAGTATAATTACGTGACTAAAATCATAATCCAGTAAACTGCTTTCAAGCCTCAGCAGATTTTCCCCAATTCACAAAAAAATCCTTACCTAGCCCGAATCCGCCTTTGTATATTTTCGTTGGCTATTTAAATTTCCTACTGAATAAATGGGAATTATACAGGTAATACCAATTCAAAATTCAAAATTCAAAATTCAAAATTCAAAAAGCCATATCTGGAAGGGTTTTCTGAGTTTAGATGCGTTGCTGAATTTTGGAGGATTGGTATAAGCATCTGCTTTTGCAATCAAAAAAATTGCTATATTTGGCATTTTTTAGCGATTAAGGCTGAGAAATTAGCGAATTTTGATAACCATATATTTATCAGCTATTCCCACTTTTTGGAGCAATGGAACTCAATTCAACTTCTGCGGCAAATCAACATTTTATGTCAAATACTGACCTACAGGAACAACTAGAGCAACAAAAAGCTTTGGCTAGTGTGATTGTGCGCATTCGCGAATCTTTAGACTTAGAAACGATTTTTCAAACTACGGTAACATCTGTACTCCAATTGCTCAATGCCGATCGTGTTGCCGTTTTTCGCTTCGATAGTCAAAAAAATTTGGAAGGTGAATTTATTTGCGAAGAAGTTGCTTCTGGCTGGGAATCAGTTATCGCCGCTAAAGTTTACGATCGCTGTTTTGGCGAAAAATTTGCGGTTCAATATCAACAAGGGCGAGTACAGGCGGTTGCTGATATTTTTGCAGCTGAACTGAGTAATTGTCATGTAGAGATTTTAAGTAAATTTCAAGTCCGCGCCAACTTAGTTGTTCCCCTGTTAAAAGATAAACAAGTGTGGGGTTTGCTGTGTATTCATCAGTGTAGCGAACCGCGTCAATGGAAAGAATCAGAAATTGAATTTATTCGCCAAATTGCTAATCATTTAACTGTTGCAATTCAACAAGCCCAGCATCTACAGGAAGTACAACTCCAAGCGACAAAATTAGCACAAGCAGCCCAGCGCGATCGCGTTATTGCTCAGATTGTCGATCAAATTCGTTCCCCGTTGGATATCGAAAGTATTTTTACTATGACAACCCAAGCGATCCGGGAACTTCTCCAAGCTGACCGGGTTGCCGTTTTTCGCTTTAATGAAGACTGGACGGGTAACTTTGTTGCTGAATCATTTACGGAAGGTTGGACGCCTTTGGTTGGTGTAGATACTGTGATTAGCGATACTTATTTACAGCAAAATCAAGGGGGACGCTACGCTCATAATCATACATTTACCGTCAATGATATTTATCAAGCAGGATTATCAGATTGTCACGTTATTTTATTAGAGCAATTTCAAGCTAAATCTTTCGCCACGGTTCCCATTCTTCAGGGCGAGCAATTATGGGGAGTGCTTGCAGCTTATCAAAATTCTACAACTAGAGAATGGCAATCTTATGAAGTCGAATCACTTATAAAAATTGGCACACAAATTGGCGTAGCCTTGCGCCACCATCAGTTACTACTGCAAGCTAAATATCAAGCAGAGCAACAACAAACTTTAACCAGCGTTATTACTCGCATTCGCGAATCTCTAGATTTAGATACTATCTTCCAAACTACAGTTAAAGAAGTGCGACAAATGTTGCAAGCCGACCGAGTCGCAATTTTTTGTTTCGAGCCGCAAAAAGGTTGGGAAGGAGAATTTATTTCTGAAGATGTTGCACCTAATTGGCTGCCAATTATCACCATTAAAGTTTACGACCACTGTTTTGGCAAACAGTTTGTCGAGCGCTATCAACAAGGTAAAATTCAAGCTGTTGCAGATATTTATGATGGGGAAATGAGTCAATGTCATATCGATATTTTAGCAAAATTTCAAGTCCGTGCTAATTTAATAGTACCGTTGCAAAAACGAGGGATTTTATGGGGGTTTTTGTGCGTCCATCAATGCAGTAATCCTCGCAACTGGCAAACTACTGAAATTGAATTTGTTAGCCAAGTTGCCGAGAATTTAGGCGTGGCTTTACAACATAACGAACTTTTAGTAGATGCAAGATACCAAGCAGAGCAACAAAAAACATTAACTAGCGTGATTGCCAAAATCCGCGAGTCTTTAGATTTAGATAAAATTTTTCAAACTTCTGTTAAAGAAGTACGACAATTACTTAAAGCCAGCCGAGTAGCAATATTTAAATTTGACCCTCAACAAGACTGGGAAGGAGAAGTTATCTATGAAGATATCGCTGCCGATTTGACTTCAGCAATTAAAGAAAAAGTTTACGATCGCTGTTTTAGCAACAAATTTGCACATCTGTATCTCCAAGGCAGAGTACATACAATTGCTGATATTTACGAAGGAGAATTAAAGAACTGCTATATGCAGATTTTGGAAAGATTTCAAGTCCGCGCTAATATGGTCGCTCCTTTATTAAAGCAAGGCGAACTTTGGGGATTACTTTGTATTCATCAATGCGATGCACCTCGTTATTGGCAACCTTCAGAAATTGAATTTGTCAATCAAATATCCGAGCAGTTAGGAGTAGCTTTAAAACAAGATTCTTATTTAAAGAAATTTCAAAATCAAGCCGCTCAACTAGCAGAAGCTACCGAGCGCGATAAAGCAATGGAACGGCAAAAACTTCTAGCTGCAACCATTGATAAAATCCGTCAATCCCTCGATATTCAAACTATTTTTAAAACCACAACTCAAGCTGTACTAGAATTACTAGAAGTTGAGCGAGTTGCTATCTATCGGTTTAACTCTGATTGGAGCGGTAAATTTGTCGCAGATTCCTTTAAAGATGGTTGGAAACCCTTTATTCAAGCGCCAACAATACCAATAGAAAGTTTTGTGAATACAGATGATGATAACGAACTTCCACGCAACGAAACTTTTGTACCCATTCGCCAAGGCGAGCAATTATGGGGATTGTTAGTAGCTTATCAAAATTCCCAACCTCGCTATTGGAAAGATGAAGAAATTAATTTACTAGCTCAAGTAGGCGTACAATTAGGAATTGCTATTCAACAAGGGGAATTACTCGAACAAACTAAACGTCAAACCCTAGAATTGACTCAAGCTTTACAAGAATTAAAACAAACGCAATCGCGATTGATTCAGGGTGAAAAAATGGCTGGATTAGGACAACTCATTGCGGGAGTTGCCCATGAAATTAATAATCCTGTTACTTTTATTTTTGGGAATCTGACTTATTTAAATGAATATATACAAGAATTAATTAAGGTTATTAATATTTATCGAGAGCATGATTTTTTACTGCCTGATATTCACAATAAAATTGAGCAGCAAGAACTAGATTTTATTCTCCAAGATTTGCCAAAAACTATAGAATCCATGAATATTGGAACAGAACGAATTCATCAAATTGTCTTGTCACTGCGCAATTTTTCTCGTACAGATGAGGCTGGATTAAAATCAGTCGATATTCATGAAGGCTTGAATAGCACTTTACTAATATTAGCGCATAGATTTAAAAATAACTCAGAGCGACCAGCTATTAAACTTATCCAAGAATATGGCGATTTACCTTTAGTAGAATGCTATCCAGCACAACTTAATCAAGTGCTAATGAATATTTTAAGTAACAGCATTGATGCCTTAGAAGATAAGTATCATGCTATCAAACAAAAGTATTTAGATTTATCAAAACCTTGTCCCGAAATTCCTTTAACGATTTGGATTAGTACCCAGATAGTGAATCAACAAATTTTAATTAAAATAGCTGATGATGGTTTAGGAATTCCCGAAGAAGTGCGATCGCACATTTTTGAACCCTTCTATACCACCAAGGAAGTTGGTAAAGGTACGGGATTAGGCTTATCTATTAGTCATCAAATCATCGTAGAAAAACATCAAGGTCAAATTCGCTGTGTCTCTAAACCAGATCAGGGAACAGAGTTTTTCATTGAAATTCCCATCAAACCATTGCAAAAAGTTTAATTGTTAATTGTTAATGGTCAATGGTCAATAGTCAATGGTCAATGCTCGGTAGGGGTGGGGTTTCCCCGCCCTTGTATGAGTTTTAATGTTATACCAATTTGAAAAAAGAATGCGACAGATACACAACCTCAACGCCTTGTTCTGTCTGGATTCTTAATTTTGAATTTTGAATTTTGAATTTTGAATTGGTATTAGGTTTTAGATTGCAGTTTATGCACCCACCCGTAGAGACGCGATCGTGTACAATTGTGCAAAATTTACCCATCCTACTCCTGAGTTGCGCCTTCTAGCCAGACTTCCACATCATCAGCAAGTAGCTTCTGCGCAGCTTCTAGCATTGAGCCGGCGATATCTTTGAGATCTTCGCGATTACTTAAGTAAGTTTTCAATGCTTCAAATGGATCAATGCTACTACTTGCACTCAGTTCGGGAATGCGGGGTCTAGCCAACTGACTGACTAATTCTGGTTGAATAGTATAGGTATGAGCAGAACTTAAAGCATCATGCAGGGAAGAGTTATCAATAGCATCTAATTGTTCGGAACGAAGTTTATAAATTAACCGGACTACCGCATCTTGAATATCATATTTTGCGATCGCTTTAATTAATGCTGCTTGCGGATCTTCTGCTTTCGATAAATCTACCTCAATTGTGCGGAAAGTCCGCACGGGTAAAGGACAAAACTCCCAATCTGCTTTACCCGGCGCTAATTCTACAATTACATAACCCTTAGCTTCTTTTTCTTCGCTAAAATCCACCCGCTCAATACTTCCGGGATATATCACCGGGGGATTATTAGATTTATTCAGATTTTGATGTTTATGCACATGTCCCAGGGCGACATAATCAAAACAAGGTCTGGTTAATAAAGATAACGGGAGAGTAAAACCTTTCCCTACAGCTAACAAACGTTCGGCTCCCAAAGTTGCATTGTCAGCCATCAAATGTGCTAACAGTACAGTAGGTACATCCGGATCGAGACGGCGAATTTCTGCTTCTAAAACAACTTGTAACCGATCAGTTAACAGTTGATTGACTTCTGCAATTGATAAACCTTCAGTTTCTTGGCGCGTCATTAACGTGGAACGTGTCAGCCAAGGTAGAGTAATGACTTGCACTTTCCCATTGCGGGTTTGGATATTGTGGGTAGTTAAAGTATCGCCTACCACAAAACCCCGCACTCCCAAGGTGCGGTAAATATTTAAACTCGCGCCTCCCAACCCTTGAGAATGTTGGTCATGATTTCCCACCAACAGCACCGTCGGAATCTCTGCATCCACCAGACGGCGAAATTGGCTAGCAAAAGCTTCTTGTACATAAGGCGGTGGAGTCGCATCGGGAAAAGCATCACCACCAAATATGACTAAATCTACCGGATCTGCGATCGCGCGGTCAATACATAAAGACAAAGTATTGACAAAATCCTCCAATCGTGTATTCAACCCTGTTGTGGGATTAATACGTCCGTGGGAGAAGCTACTCCCCATATGGATATCTGAGAGATGGAGGATTTTGATCATAATTAGTTAGTTGTCAGTTGTCAGTTGTCAGTTGTCAGTGGTTATGATTTTTTCCGGAATCGCCTATGGAGTTGAGATAAGCGTTTAACATAGGTGATAGCTGATCAACCATTGGTTTAAGCTTATCAACTTGTTCACTTGTCAAAAGATTTCGAGTATAAGCTCGTCGCAACCAGTACCTAGTTTCGTTTAAAGAGCCTCTTGCTATTCTGACAAAACGGCGATTTTCCTGAAAGTTGTACCGACCAGTACCCTTCGGGTTCGTCACTTGCTTTATGCCGGGAAACCCGTCCACCGCAGTGACTCACCTTCTGCTATATTTGCACCGATACTATCTACTGAACGAACAATTTGTTTACCAACGGTATCTTTAGCAAATTCATCCCATTTGCCAACAATATTCCAAATCTCGTCAGCTAGTTTCTCAGCTAATTGGTAAACTTGTAAGTTCTCAAAATTCGGTTTTGCCATCCATTATATAGTCAGTTGCTATGGAATTATCTTTAAAACTTTTCCATAGTGTATGTGATGTACTTATACTTTGACCACATACCACTAACAACTGACTACTTACTACGGACAATGGCCAGTTGTCTTGTATGTGATGTGCTTATACTTTGATCGCATACCACTAACAACTGACCACTGACCACTGACCACTGACCACTGACTATTGACTAAATATGAATCCCACATTCAGTTTTGCCGGTTCCCCGCCAACGTCCAGCGCGTTCGTCTTCACCATCAGCAACTTTGGTGGTGATGGGTTCATCGCCAATGCTGGGATAGCCTTGGTCGTGTAATGGGTTGTAAATTACTCCATGTTCAGCTACGTAAGCCCAGCTATCTTGGCGTGTCCAGTTAGCTAAAGGATTAATTTTTAAGCGTCCTTGGCTATCTAATTCGACAAAGGGCATGTTAGCACGGGTGACTGCTTGGTCGCGACGACGACCAGTAATCCAAGCTACGGTGTTGAGTTCGTCTAAACCCCTCATCAGAGGTTCAATTTTGGTTACTTGGTGGAATTGGGTAATATCTTTATCCCAAAGTGCTTCACCATATTTTGCAATAAAGGCTTCGCGGCTATCTACATCTGGAGTTTTGTAGGTTTGCAAATCCAGGTTATAGATTTCTTTGCTTTTCGCAACTAATTCTAAGGTTTGGGGGAAGTGGAATAGGGTATCGAGAAAAATAACTGGGACTGGATGTTTCAGTTCAGAGTAAAGAATATGGGTAATTATCATGTCATCCACGTTAAAGGCGCTGGTTTGTACCAGTCCTGTGGGGATATTTTCTATAGACCAGGCCAGTATCTCTTTAGGAGTGGCAGTTTCAAATTGTTGATTTAACTGCTCTAGATCAAATTCGGTTGTTTGGGTTTTAGAGATCGTGGAAGCTGTCATGATAATTTTTAGCTAAATGGTTCTTGAACTTCAACAAAATTTATTTTATCCCAAAAAGGTACACAAAAAGGCACATAAACCGCTAGGGAATGAGGTAATTTTAAAGCTATTATTTAGTAATAATTGATACTAAATCAGTAGAAATATACTTGACATCAGCAAATCTATATATATAAAGCCCAGACAGTCCTTGCATCTGGATAAATTTCGGCAATTCAGCAGCCTCTTCTGTAAGTAATCGCTACAGGCTTTACTAAGAAACTTTACGGAATCTTAACTTTTACCGTATTTCTATGGATATAAAATACCATCCTGATATTCTTAAAGAATCCTTAACTTGCAGGGATCAAAAAAATGAACAGTTCAAAAACTCCGGGTTCTTTGGGTGTATCTATAGTTATGGGCGCTTTAATTGCTTTGACAAGCGCTAGCATTATTACCATCATGAATGCATTTTAAAAAAAGCCAGCAAATTTTTAGCAAATAAACTTTACAAGCCTTTCTGTGATGCTGCAGAGGGGCTTTAAGGTTTTGTCATTAGTCATTTGTCATTAGTCATTTGTCATACCAATTTAAAAAGACAATGGGACAGACACACAAGCCTAATACCAATTCCAGAAAAAATGAGACAGATGCGTAGGTTGGGTTGAACGGAGTGAAACCCAACAATTACAGGACTTTGGGGTGTTGGGTTTCGTTCCTCAACCCAACCTACATCCACATCATAATTTTTTGTGAAATGGTATTACCTTGTGTAAACCAAAGAATTACAGGACTTTGGATTGTTGGGTTACCCTGCGGGAAGCCCCTTTGCGTCTACGTTCCTCAACCCAATCTACGTGCTACCAAGGACAGGACTTTTAAAACATCCTCTGAAATTTTGAATTTTGAATTTTGAATTTTGAATTTTAAAATAACGGGAAAGACTACCTTAATGCTTCACCGAGTCTTCCCGTCTCTGCGTCAGCCAAAATCATACCCTTCGCCAAAAATGCTGATGATTATGAGGTTTCCTTGGTGAATTCAGAGGAGCGGATTTCTGATTGCTCAGAGAATACATTTCTGATTTCTGAGTTGTCTGACTGGTTGCTAACTTTCATGGCGACTACATCTTGGTAAGAAAAACTGCGTAAAGATGACATCATAGAATTGATGCGATCGGCATGTAGCTTCATGGTTAAGAGAATTTTCGGTAATTTCTGAATCAGAAACTCTAAATTGACGGCTTGGGTGTGATAGCTAATTTCTCCGTTGGGGTGAGGATAGTTCAATTGATATAGGCGCAAAAGTTCCAGCAATTTTTGGATGCTGTCGCCGATATCGGAAAGATGAGAAGAGATAAAGTTAACAGGGTTTTGAATTTGATGGGCGACACCCAAAGCCCAGATCCCAACGCTGGACATTTTTTCACTTTTAATTAGTTGTGCTTGGGTTTTTTGGATTTGCTCTAGGGCTTGTACTAGTTGTTTGGCTTGTTCTGTAGCAGCTGATTCTGCTGCACGACTATTTTCATATAGTTGTGCGTGCTGAATAGTTAGCACCGCTTCATCAGCGACATTCTGCAACAAATCAATTTCTTCTTCTTGCCAATTTCTTGGTGTAAAACACTCATGGGCAATAATTAATCCCCATAATTGGTTACCCATTGAAATGGGGACGATTAAATTTGCTTTTACCTGAAGACTGAGTAAAAATTCTCGATGACAAGGTGTAATATCTTCTGAGGCTGTATTGTTAATGGCTCTGACTCTACCACGTAAGTAAAGACGGGCAGATTCTTCGGGAAAACATTCTAATGGTGTTTTCAGCCCTAAAATTGGACGCAAGTTACTGTCTGCATCTTCTACAATAACTTCTCCTTCATCGTCACCAAAAAGTTGATAAATTAATACCCGGTCTGTTTTCAGAAGTTTGCGCACTTCTTGAACGAGGGTTTGCAAGGTGATTTTATAGTCGAGATTGCGACGTATTTGATCGGAAACTTGCTTAATGACTCTGGTGAGATCTAGAGATTTTTGTAATTGGGCTGTGCGCTCTGTGACTAATTTTTCTAAATTAGAGTTCAGGGTGTGGACTTGTTGGTACATTTGCTGTTGCTGAATAGCGATCGCAAATTGATCGGCTATGGCGCGTCCTAAGGATATTTCTTCTGGCTTCCATTCAGGGGCTTGTCCTTTTCTTTCTTCTAGCCAAGCTGCAAAGGAAAGTCGGGGTAGTCTTTGTCTGTCGCTGGTATCTCGTTCTCCCGCCCACAAAATTTCTTGATTCAATTCAGGACGAAAAATAGTTAAAATCCCGATAAAACTTTGACGGTA
This sequence comes from Calothrix anomala FACHB-343, assembly GCF_014696435.1. Classification (GTDB taxonomy): domain Bacteria; phylum Cyanobacteriota; class Cyanobacteriia; order Cyanobacteriales; family Nostocaceae; genus Aulosira; species Aulosira anomala_A. The sequence goes on from NZ_JACJQG010000001.1 coordinate 46,906, forward strand.
GCTGAGGGGAATAATTAACATCCCCCGGATTTTAGTTTGTGAGAATAGGGGCGCTAAATCTTGCCAATGGCGTTCTTTATGCAGATCGTTGATTGCCCAAATGTTACCTATTTTACATTCCCCTAGCCAGTCTTGCCAAAGAGGATGCTGCTCTATAACATTACTTGCTTGTCCTTGGGGTAATGTTGGCTGTTCGCCGCAGGTGTATAACTCGGCACCTTGTTCTACATAAACTCTGCCGCCACTACCACCAAAAGCAGCAACAGTAGCTTCTAGTGCAGTTTGACATTGAATTGTTGGTAAGGAATGTAAGAGAGTGGTGATTTGATTGACGATCGCTTCTTGCTGCTTTTCTGCACGTACTTGGTTGAGTAGGTGACTTTGGGCGATCGCTACTGCTATGTGATCTGCTGCTTGCTGGACTAATTGCAGTTCCCGTTTCTCAACATTTTTGGGCGTACTGTGGTGTGATACCAACAAGCCCCATAATCTAGGTTTAGCTAATTGGTCTTTGGGATCGTGATGGACAATAGGCACAACTAGCGAAGACTGCACGCCCATTGCCGTTAGATAATCAATATGGCATTGGTCTACCGTGCGATAGTAGAGATTTTCACTACTGAGAGATTTACCAGTATCTGGACTATCTAATGGTGACAGCCCAATCCGCCCATTGGCTACATTCACAATTGAACGCTGTCGCGCTCGCAGAAACATATCTCGCGCTTCTTGGGGAATGTCAGTAGCCGGAAAGTGTAACCCTAACAGAGATGGTAGACGCTGTTGATGTATAGATTCGGCAACTACTTCCCCACTACCATCACGATCAAAGCGATATACCATTACCCGATCTGTCTGCAAAAATGCCCTGATTTCTGTAACACTGGTGGTTAATATCTCTTTTAGTTCCAAAGACTGTCTAATTCGAGATGTTATGCGATTTAGCAAACTATCTTCGGAAATTATTCTGTCTAAATTTTGTGAGTAGTCAGGATGATTCATTCGGTATTTATACCTTGATGTAAAGTATTAAAAGGTAGATGCACCGAACCCTGTATAACAGATCAAGCTTTGTAATCTATCTAATTGAATTAGATGCTTACGTATTTACACTGTATTTGCACACATTATAAAATTTTATAGGCATCTGACGCTAAGTTAGCAAGTAAAATATATGTCAATATAATTGTTGAATATGCTCATGCAGCAAGTGTTGCGAATGGATTAAATCTTAGCAGTAATTGCGATGTGATACGTGCATGAATTTTATCAATGAGCAGAATAGAAAATTGGTATGCATTGGTCATTGGTATGGTTGTATCGGGTTGCAATGCGATGAGATTTTTCTTCAAAATATCGATTCAAGGGACTTCCAGAGAATAAATTACCCAATTTATTCAGGACTTACGCAAAATACCTTTGAAACTCTTATTTCTTCGTGTTCTACCCTTCGGGAACGGCTTCGCCGAACGTGTCTTTGCGGTTCGATTCTTCCGTAGTTTGTGCGTAAGTCCAATTATTTAAGGAGATTTTTCTTTGCTCCCCCTGCTCCCTGCCCCTCCGCCTTTTTGGTCATTGGTAAGGTTGTATGGGGATGCAATGCGATCGCATCCTTATGTAATACGATTCAACTCCATCCTGTTTAACCCTATGATGGCTGGTAGAAATGGGAGTGCAAGCAAGGATGGCAGCAAATGCGATTGATTTTATATAGCAAACCGGGATGTCATTTATGTGAGGGTTTGCAGGAAAAGCTGGAAAAAATCCAAAATCTGACTTTTGAGTTAGAGATCCGCGATATTACTACAAGTGAAGATTGGTTTTTAGCTTATCAGTATGAAATACCCGTTTTATATCTCGTCAACCCCCAACAGGAAGGCGTGAGCGAGCAACCTTTACCCCGTCCTTCACCTCGTGCTAGCGTGCAACAGTTGGAGCAAATGCTGCGTAAGTATTTCCCTAATGATTAAAATAATGCAGAATAAGCCCAAGAAAAGCGTGCGGCGAGGTTCACAACATGAAACTGCGGGAATTACTAGCAGCGATAGATTCTGTAGAGCAATTACCTAATCATCAAGCTGTGGCGGATGTAGAAGTACAGGGATTGAAAACAAATTCCCATGCTTGTGGTGCGGGTGATTTGTTTATTGGTATGCCAGGAACTAGGGTAGATGGTGGAGAATTTTGGCCAAGTGCGATCGCTTCCGGTGCAGTAGCGGCGATTGTCTCTCCCCAAGCTGCCCAGAAAAATCCGCCTAATAATCAGGCGGTTGTCATTAGCGCTAGTGATATGACTCAAGCCTGTGCCCAATTAGCCGGTGCTTTTTACGATTATCCAGGAAAAAAGCTGAAATTAGTTGGTGTCACTGGTACTAATGGTAAAACCACAACTACTCACCTGATTGAATATCTTTTAAGTCAAGCCAAATTACCCACAGCTTTGATGGGGACTCTCTACACGCGCTGGCCTGGTTTTAGCGAAACTGCGGTACATACCACACCCTTTGCGGTGGAACTACAACAACAGCTAGCCCAAGCTGTTGATGCTGGGTGTGAGTATGGCGTGATGGAAGTAAGTTCTCATGCTTTAGCCCAAGGTAGAGTCTTGGGTTGTGAGTTTGAGGTAGGAGTATTTAGCAATCTCACCCAAGATCACCTGGATTATCACCGGGATATGGAAGATTATTTTGGGGCGAAAGCTTTGTTATTTAGTCCCAATTATCTCAAAGGGAGAGCGATAATTAATGCTGACGATGCTTATGGCAAAAGATTAATTGCATCGTTAAGTCCAGATAAGGTTTGGAGTTACAGCGTTAACGATCGCGCTGATTTTTACATGAGCGATCTCAATTATGAACCAAATGGTGTCAGTGGAACTTTACATACACCTAAAGGAGACATAGCTTTTCGTTCGCCTTTGGTTGGTCAATATAATTTAGAAAATCTCTTAGCAGCTGTCGCCGCAGTTTTACACTTAGGTTTAGATTTGCAGCTAGTGGCAGCTAGTATACCTGAGTTTCCTGGCGTACCGGGAAGAATGGAACGAGTGCAGATTGCTGACAACCAAGATATTAGCGTGATTGTGGATTACGCCCATACACCAGATAGCTTAGAGAACTTGCTGAAAGCTGCTCGTCCGTTTATTCCCGGTAAAATGATTTGCGTATTTGGTTGTGGTGGCGATCGCGATCGCACTAAGCGCCCGAAAATGGGAAAAATCGCCGCCGAATTAGCTGATGTAGCGGTGGTAACTTCCGATAATCCCCGCACTGAAGACCCAGACAGGATTATTCAAGATATTTTGGCAGGTATTCCCGAAACGATAAATCCCACAGTTATTAGCGATCGCGCTACTGCTATTGAGACAGCAATTTTACAAGCTCAACCGGGAGATGGAGTATTACTTGCTGGCAAAGGTCACGAAGATTACCAAATTCTCGGTACAGAAAAAATTCACTTTGACGACAGAGAACAAGCAAGAGCTGCTTTACAAACCAGATTAAAAATCTAAAATTTATGGTGGGCAATGCCCACCATCAGGTGTAAAGAATGATAACTATAAAAAATAATTAAAGCAGAGTTTGAAGATATCAACAAACTTTAATCGTTAATTGTTAATTCTGAATTTATTTCAACTGCTTGATGCTTGCGACATCATAATGTAAATGATACACTCCATTAGTTTTATATTTCATATTCCAGAATTCATAATTAATATTAATTTTTTTAGCTTTCTGGCAAAAAAAGTAAACATTAGGATGAAAAGCAAAGACAAAATGGTCTTTTCCTCTCTCCTTCTATACCTCTCCTGGTTGTGCTTGGCTCATGAATGATTCTCTTGCTCAGGATCTGTCGATTTATCAGTTGGCTTTGTCAATGCAAGCGCCTCCCTCACCATTACCCCTTAGTCCTGCTACTGTGCTATCAATACTGAGGTCACAAATTGACCTGTTAATTGAGCGACAAATTGTCGCGACTTTATGGGTGAAACTACCGCCAGGAAAAATTTGGCAAGCAGAATTATGGCGTTATCAGTCTGCTATTGAGAAATCTGTCAATAAATCGGTGACAATTTATGATTGTCAATTAAATGAACGGCGCAAACATGAACCCAGAGGGACTGATTTTCAGCCATCACCAGATAAATCGGTAATTAAATTATTCCCAACTAGATATTTACAAAGAGAATATTTCTTCATCGCCTTATCGCCAGAGTTTAGCAGTTTAATTTTGGCTCATCGACCCCTGAAAAGGCGGAAAACCCAAACCTTAAGGCGGGGAAATAGAAAAACTCCACCTTTAGTAGTAATGACAACTGTTGAAGGTAGAATCATTCAACGGGTGCTAGATGGGATTAAACAAGTAGTAACTCCCGAATCCGCATCTACGATCGTTGCATCTGATGTGATTTGTCCTGATATACCTGAAGCCATACTGGTGAATCAGCTGTTAATTAAACAAGTGCAACGGCAAAATGAAATTGATCGACAAGTGATGACAAAGCGAATTGCTAAATTACAGCAGCAAAATCAAAAACTCACAAATAAAGCACAAACCAAAGATGAATATTTAAGCAATGCTTGTCAGGAGTTGCGGACACCTCTAACACACATGAAAACCGCACTGTCGTTATTAAATTCTCCCACATTGAAACCACCGCAACGGCAACGTTATTTACAAATGTTAAATAACCAGTGCGATCGCCAAAATTCTTTAATTAGTGGGTTGTTAGATTTAATCCATTTAGATCGCAATTTACAAGAGTCACCTTTAGAAGCTGTATCTTTAGGCGATTTAGTTCCTGGGATAGTGAGTACTTATCAGCCAGTAGCCCAAGAAAAAGGAATTATGCTCGCCTACACCATACCCACAAACCTACCATCTGTATGGTGCATCAATGGCGGGTTAAAGCTGATTGCGATTAATTTATTACATAACAGTATCAAATTTACACCCAATGGCGGACAAGTGTGGGTGCGATCGCGTGTCAATGGCGATTATGTACAGCTAGAAGTTCGCGATACGGGGATTGGAATTGCAGAAGCAGAGATTCCCAAAATCTTTGACAGCTTTTACCGCGTGCGTTCTGGCACAACAGATGAATCTAGCGGCCCTGGTTTGGGGTTAACGGTAACACAACAGTTAATTTTGCGTTGCGGTGGTTTTATCACTGTCAGAAGTAAACCCAATGAAGGTACAACTTTTATTGTCAATTTACCCCGCGTGCGCGATCGCTAAACTTTACCAATCTTTAGCATTAACTTCCAAAGGTAAGAAAATCGTCAAAACTTCCCCATATTGCGGACGTTGACGCACAATCAACTTACCGCCAATTGCTTGAAACAAATGCTTAGTCGCCGCAATGTTGAGACTAATTGTCCCGGTTTCTGGTTGAAACATCAGCAATTGACCCAAAGCTTTACGAATTGGTGGTGTGGGTGTAGTTGGTTTACTTTGATCCTTACACTGTGGCTGTGGTGAGAGTTGTAATTTTAATTGATCCCCAGCAGGTATTACATGTACTTGAATATGGCTGCCAGCAGGTAAACTACGGGTAAAATTGTCAATTAAATTAGTCAGAACTCTATCTAACATTGTCGGATTACTAACCACCGTTGGTAATTGTTGGGGTAAAACCACATCCAATGTTAAATGGCGACGATCTGCAGCTTGTTGCCAACGGGGAATACTCTGTTGCAAAACTTGATCGAGAGACATCGCTGTCAATTGCGTCTGTGCAGATTTCGCCGTGTTAGAAGTTTCTAATTCTGCCGCTTTAAATAGCAACTCCATGCGATCGATTTGTTCCGTACATTCACGATCGATCGTTTCTAAACGACTGATGACATTAGCTGGTAAATCTTTCCGCTTCAGCAGTAACCGTGTCATCGTGCGAATAGTAGTCAAAGGAGTTCGCACTTCATGGGCAAAAGCTTGCAGTAATTCCACATCTGGGCGAGAAGGAGGAGTTGCAGGCGCAGAAACTGGTGCAGCCGCCGGGATACTTTCCTTATCTGGTTCTGGCGTTACTTGCAGCAACAACTGGCTAAACTGCATCACAGTGCGATAATCTGGGGCGACTGGGGCATATTTTTTCACTAATGCATCCAAATCGGCAAAATAATCGGGATTAGTGAGCATTACCCTAGCACCTAAAGCCCGCCAAGCCTGTTCCACTACCTCAGGTTCAAAGGAAAATAAAAATGATGTTTGGCTGTTGTGTTCTGCTAAAACTAATACTAATTTAAATTTATCTGTAAAAACTAAGCAAAATTTCTCTTTACCCAAGGGATCGGCAGGCAATAAAGGCAGCACTGATTCATGGAGCGCAACTTCATCAGCCATTTCCGGCGCTGTAGGCATTTCAAAGGGCATCAGCGCCAAAGGATTGAATGGTTTAGCGGTGAAGGTTACCCTCTGTAAGCTTTGAGTTAATGTTGTTGGGCTAAACAGAGGTGCTGGTGCAGCCAAAACTAATCCTTGGTTAGCATCACCTGTAGCCGTTGCTAAAGTATTGATGAGCAATTGTTCAGTTGCTGCTAGGCTAGTACGCCACTGCCACTCTGCTTTTGCGGGCGAACATACAGCCACGCTTGACTGATTTTCAGCTAAAATCTCTCTCAGACTTGGCAATATCCATTCGTACACAAGTTCTCACCCCTAGATTGAAAGCAACTGACAACGACTTAAGTAAGGCATTTCCCTACCTACTTACGAGGTTATAGTCATTTGCGCCCTGGCGACAGTCGTATAACCGAACAATATAGCCGCAATTCCCCCGCGATCGCCAAAATCGCAACTGAAGATATGAGAGTACGCAACTTTGGCTTATCTGCGAGACGCAAGGCGATCGCTCAATAAATTACTATTGCTTATTTTCCATTAATTACCAATGCCCAATGCCCAATTATTAAATTTTGCACGATGATGTGCAACTTTGATGTAAACCTGTTAAAATCTATTTTCTGTTGAGAAAACTCAGATAGCCTACCTTGAAAAAACTACTTAGCGGCTGCTTTTAGCTGTTAATAAACAATCAAGTTTTGGCACAGTCTGACTCATCAGAATCCTGAACTGAAATCAACCAGTAATTCTGGAATTGGCTGTAATATTCTTGCCTTCAGCAGTTACATGGATTTCAGATTTTTATCACCTGTTTGCTGATTCTGGCACTTGTGTAATTTTAATTGTTTTTTAACATTTGCTCCTCAACATGACACACACATCAATGACTCGCTTCAAGTAATCAATTTGGAGATTGATATGAAAAAGCTCATTCCATTTTTAGTTAGCAGTATTCTTGTAGTTGGTGCTGTTGGTTGTCAAGATGCCAGCAAAAATGCTTCGGAAACTCCCAGCAACACCAATGAAGCCACTCAACCAGCAAAAGAGGCTTCTGCAAAGACCAAAACTAATGAGAAAACTGCTACAGAAACTGGTAAAACTCCAGTGAAAGAAGCTGCTGCTAATACCAAAACTACTGCTAAAAGTCCCATTCTCACCAAATTAGAAGAAAAGATTCCCGGTAGCAAGTTAGTAGTTGAAGAAAAAGATGGTGTAGTCACAGTTAAAGGCACAGTTCCCACTGAAGCTGACATCAAGAAAATTGAACCTTTAGTTAAAGAACAAAAAGGTGTTAAGACTGTTAAAGTAGAAGCCCAAGCTGCTGCTAAAAAAGCTCAATAGTAGCACGCAGAAAATCTGAGATTAAAAGGTTGATAACTATCAACAGGACTTACCTTTGTGTTAGTCCTGTTTTTTTATTTGCTATGAATTAATCAAAATTGCTAAATAGTTAGTCATTTGTCATTGGTCATTTGTCATTGGTCATTTGTCATTTGTCATTGTCGCCCGCCTTGGAATAAATTCCAAGGCTCATCGCCCAAGTAGGGGCGGGTTCACAGATATGCTCCAATAATTCACGACTATCTCGCTTAACCCGCCCCTACTGAAGTAGACTCAAGATTTTGAAGATATTTAGTCATCTTGAGATGAATTTGGCTATGAGCAAAGAACTTCAGTTCCTTGCTCATAGCCAATTTCGCATTAAGTTAACACCAATGCGTACCATATTTGCTGACGTTGGGTTTCGTCCGCAGAATAGAATGCTATGCATAAACTGTGTGAATTTAGCTGTCACTATCATTTTTCAGAATGATAGGTATCAAAACAATAAAAAAAATAAATACTAGCCAAAATGGCCAGACAAATTACCTAGATATGTGTTTAATTTAATTAGTTTGATGAAATTACTCACAAAATATAAATTTATTCATCTCTAATTGACTAAAAAAATCGGCAAAAAATTATTTATTGACCGATTAATTTTTAATTAGATGCTTTTCTGGGTAGAATTTTACCCGATTTAATGTTGTAATTGCACAGCATTAAATTGGGTAAATGAGTTACTCGCTTCGGGGCATGGCAGTGCCAATGCCCCTACAATCAACGATTATCTGTACGTCACCAACTTGCAATTCGCTGTAAATACATCCATATCACATAGTAAACAAATAAAGTTTACTCAACTATTTGTTGCGCCAAATATTACCAAGAAATACATTTATCTAATCTCATTTTATATATTGATGTATTGCACAGTAGCAGTTAACTAATTATTTATTTTTGCAAATTTACAAGAAGTTTGCGGAATTACATTCTTAACTAACCAAACAAGGAAATTTATGTCTGACATTAAATTACACGATTTAGATTCTCCTGCTGTACCATTCTTTGCTCGCTATCTCGAAGGCCAATATAGCGAAGAGTTATCTGAAGAAGAATTGTCAGGAGTCGGAGGCGGTATTAGATTTGCTACCAAGAAGTATCCTTCGGATCATGAAAATGGTGGTGGTATTACTAAACCTAGAAAAGACGAAATAGCCGTAACTCTTAAGTATCCTTCTGATCATGAAGATGGTGCTATAGCTACTAAAAAGTATCCTTCTGATAATGAAGAACTTGTTACCACTCAAAAATATCCATCAGATAATGAAGAGTCTATTGTAACTATAGACAAAATTAGTTAAGACTCAACTGAAGATTTTACTAGGTGCGTTGTCCTGCAACGCACCATTAATCATTTAATATAATTACTAATTCGTAATTAAAAAATACAGTTTAATTAGATGTTGTATGCAACCGTCCCGTGATGTTGTTTTATTACTTACCCACAGTGGGGACTATTTCACTATTGATAGAGTTGCGGATGCTCTATCTAAACGTGGTGTCAAACCGTTTCGCCTGAATACGGATCAATTTCCGATCGCAGTTCAACTTCAAGCTGATATCAGAAATTCTCAAGCTAGTCACAGGCTAGAATATGGTGATGTGTCAATCAGCACAGAACAAGTACAAGCTGTGTGGATGCGGCGAATTTGGCCTGCTCAGTTGAACCAAGAATTAGCTCCCCAATACCAACAAGCTTGTATTCGCGAATCTTTAGCGGCTTTGGATGGTTTCTGGGATAGCCTAAAACATGCGCGCTGGGTAGATAATTTACAACGAATCAATGCGGCTGAAAACAAGCTACGTCAACTGCGAGTAGCTTCTGAGGTGGGTTTGGTAATTCCGCAAACCCTGGTGACAAATAACCCTCAACAAGTAAAAGAATTTTTCACGCAGGTAGGGGGAAAGATGGTGACAAAACTATTAACACCTCTTTCCTATAGTATGGAAGGTTCTTCTTTCTTTCTTTATACCAGTGTTGTGAAAGAGGAAGATTTAGCAGATTTGGCAACTCTGCGTTATTGTCCAATGGTTTTTCAAGAACAAATTCCTAAACAGCAAGAACTGCGAGTAGTGTATGTAAATGGTCAAGTTTTTGTTGGCGCATTAGACGCAACCAAATATAATGCAGCAACAGTAGATTGGCGCAAAGGAACAGCAGAGACTTGCGTTTGGCTCAATCATGAACTTCCTGAGGAAATTATTCAGCGTCTTCATGCTTTTATGGGAAAATTTGGCTTAATATTCGGCGCTTTTGACTTGATTCAAACTCCATCTGGAGAATATGTCTTTCTGGAGGTGAACCCTACAGGTGAATGGGGAATGCTGGAACGAGATTTGCAACTTCCCATATCAGAAGCGATCGCTGATGCGTTAGTCAAGAGTCCATAGTCAATAGTCAATAGTCAATAGTCAACTGTCAACTGTCAACTGTTAACTGTCAACTGTCAACCGTCAACCGTCAACCGTCAACCGTCAACCGTAATTAATTTAGATATTTTTTTAGATTTTTTAATTCAAATGAATGTTTTAATTATTACCTATAGCCAAGATAACGAAAGTATCCCGATGGTGATGGAAGCGATCGCAAATCGGGGAGGTAAAGCATTTCGGTTTGATACAGATAGATTTCCCACAGAGATACAGCTAGATGTGTATTATGGCAAAAATGAACGCTTGATACTCACCGATGGCGACCAACAGCTAGATTTAAATACAGTATCTGCAGTTTGGTATCGCAGAATTGCGATCGCGGCGCAAATTCCACCAACAATGGATACACAACTGCGACAAGCTTCTATGCAAGAATCTCGCGTGACTGTTCTCGGAATGATTGCTAGTATCCGGGGATTTCACCTCGATCCGCTACCTCATATCCGTCGCGCTGAAAATAAGCAATTACAAATACAAATAGCTAGAGAAATCGGTTTAGATACACCGCGTACTTTAACCACAAATAACCCCATAGCCGTCAAGCAATTTGCTGAGGAATGCGAGCAGGGTATAATTACCAAAATGCTTTCTTCTTTTGCAATTTATGATGAGCAAGGACAGGAGAAAGTAGTATTTACTAATCCGGTTACACCTGAAGATTTACAACATTTAGACGGGTTACGCTTTTGTCCGATGACCTTTCAGGAGAAAATTCCTAAAGCGCTAGAATTGCGGACAACGATTGTTGGTAAACAGATATTTACCGCCGCCGTTGATTCTCAAGCTTTGAAAACAGCACAATATGATTGGCGAAAAGAAGGAATCGCCTTACTTGACGCTTGGCAACCATATCAATTACCAGAGGATGTAGAATCAAAACTGCTGAAACTGATGGCGGAATTGGGTTTAAATTACGGTGCAATTGATATTTTGTTAACGCCAGATAATCGTCATGTATTTTTAGAAGTCAATCCTGTTGGGGAGTTCTTCTGGCTAGAACGCTGTCCTGGCTTACCCATTTCTCAGGCGATCGCAGATTTTTTACTAAATAAAAAATAACATTTAATTCATATCCCCGAATTCTTCAAGAATTCGGGGATATAATCGCTAATTTATGACAACTAAGAGAGTAAAGTACTAAGCAACCAAACTAAAATTGCTACTAGCCAGGGTAATATCAGGATTGCCTAAACGAGCAAATTCAAACACTTTGTCTGTACCTAAAAGATTTCCATCCTGATTGTAGAATAGGCTACCACTACCTTGACTAAAGACAATCCGTGCATTACTAGCATTAACAAACTCATCATCAGTAACAACCGCAAAGTCGCTTAAAGCTTGTCCTGCACTATTAGTTACAGCAGTAAAAGTAGCTTTACTCAGAACAATTAAGTCTTCTCCCGCTTCAAAGTTGCTAATGTAATCAACGCCTAAAGTACTAGTAAAAGCTCCACTACCTTGGAACAAATACTTATCTTTACCAGTTCCCCCAGTCAGAATATCATCGCCCAGTCCGCCCCAGAGGGTATCATCTCCGGCTAATCCTTGTAGTTGGTCGTTGCCACTACCACCAGTGAGGTTATTATTTAAAGCATTACCTGTGAGACGGTCATTACCTGAACCACCTCTGGCATTTTCAATCACATTGTTGGCAGAGAGAATTAATTTGAGATTAGTATTCACCGTTTGCGCTGTGGTGACACCCAAATTCACCCGCACACCTACAGTAGTACCATTGAAATCAATGGTATCAATACCACCTGTAGCTGTTTCAGTAATAGTATCAGTCCCTAAAGCTGTATTAGCTACAAAAGCATAGGTGTCATTCCCTGTACCACCAGCTAAAGTATTATTGGCACTATTACCTTTGAGGATATTATTGCCAGCATTCCCTGTAGCGTTGATGGCGGCTGTTCCTGTGAGGGTGAGGTTTTCTACATTAGTTGGCAATGTAGTAGTGACAGCAGCACTGAGGGTATCCGTGATAGTAGTGGTGACAGTACTGGTTGTACCCAGGCTCGCATTGGTAGGAGATGTCAGTTTCAGGGTAAAGGTTTCATCTGCTTCACTAATGGAATCATTGAGAATGGGGATATTGATCGCCTTACTGGTTTGTCCTGGGGCAAAAGTCAGGGTTCCAGTAGTGCTGGTGTAGTCTGAACCTGCTGTAGCTGTACCGTTAGCAGTAGCATAGTTAACAGTGATAGTTTGGCTGCTGGCTTGGGAGAGACTAACGGTATATGCAGCGTTTTGTGGACTGATTAAGCCTTCGACTATTGTCTGGCTAGCACTGAGGTTGATGGTGATACCAGAAGGATCGTCATTGGTAATCGTGCCGGTGACTGCTGTTGTCGTGCCGATGGTGTAACCTGTTCCTGTTGCCAGAGTTAAAGCGACGGTTTCATTAGCTTCAAAGGTGGTGTCTGCGGTGGGGTTAACAGTGAGAGTGGCTGTACTTGCACCTGCTGCAAAGGTAATGGTTCCTGTGGTAGCTGTGAAACTGGCTGCACCGCTTTGGGTGTAGTCTGTGTTGAGGGTGGCTGTACCAGCAACGTTATAGTTAACAGTTAAAGCATTAGTTGTGCTTCCAGTTCTGGTGAAGGTGTAAACCAAATTGGCTGTTCCATCTTCGAGGACACTACTCGGAGATACAGCCAGGGTAATGCTAGAAGGGACATCTAGGGTGAGAGTTTGATCGGAAAACTGGATTCTTTCGAGATCGTATAGTTTATCGATGCCATCACGACCAGCCACTGTATCGGTAACTGTATAGACGCCTCCACTACTAGTGACTTGATATTGGGCACGAGTACCTGAGTAAACAGCGATATCATTCCCGGTACCACCATAGAGAGTATCATTGCCTGCACCCCCGTCTAAACGGTCATCACCTTGTTCACCAAACAGGACATCATTACCAGCTAATGCGTTGATGGTATCATTACCTAAACCACCGAATAATTGATCGGGGTAACTGGTAAAATTACTACCATTAACAGTATCATTGATATTCGCAGCGTTGAAAATGAAATCACTGGCTTGTAGTACGTTGGGATTGATGTTTAGGAGTTTGATTTGGGACTGATCGCCACTAAAATAAGTTGTAATCAGTGCATTGTTTTCACCATCATTACTAATGAGTAATTTCAGGGTATTCCAATCACTAATTTTCAGGTTTCTGACATCAATTCTGTCTTGTCCTTGAATAAAGTCTATGACGACATCGTTGCCTGGATCGTATTGCAAGTTGAAGACATCATTACCTGTGCCACCGTAGAGAGTATCATTGCCTGCACCCCCGTCTAAACGGTCATCACCTTGTTCACCAAACAGGACATCATTACCAGCTAATGCGTTGATGGTATCATTACCTAAACCACCGAATAATTGATCGGGGTAACTGGTAAAATTACTACCATTAACAGTATCATTGGTATTCGCAGTGTTGAAAATGAAATTACTGGCTTGTAGTAGGCTGGGATTAATGTTCAGGAGTTTGATTTGGGACTGATCGCCACTAAAATAAGTTGTAATCAGTGCATTGTTTTCACCATCATTACTAATAAGTAATTTCAGGGTATTCCAATCACTAATTTTCAGGTTGCTGACATCAATTTTGTCTTGTCCTCGAACAAAGTCTGTGACAAGATCGTTACCTTGAGGGTATTCAAATTTAAAGACATCATTACCAGCGCCACCGGATAGGGTATCATTGCCTATACCACCTTCTAAACGGTCATTTCCACCTCCTCCAGAAAGTGAATCATTACCACCAGCGCCTTGAATAGTATCATTTTCCGCATTCCCGGTTAAAGTATCGTTATTGTTGGTTCCTGGAATCAGAGCCATAGTTGTAATATCCTTGTTGGGTTTGAAATGATGGAGTGACCTGTAAATTTCATCAAAATCCCCTCCATACCTTTGCAAAAACAGAGGTAAGTAGTGACACAAAATTATTCATGCGATCGCGCGATCGCATGACAAATACCTGATATTCGGCAAATCAGTAATTTAACGTAAGCCTAGATGCAACCTTTAAATATTCAATTAGGTACTACACAGGAGTCTAACGAGATTTCCGAAGCAGATGTATAAAGATTGTGTAAATTTACTGGTAAAATGTAGCCTAAATTACAAAATATCGCTTATTTCGGCGGCTTTTTCCCGTACCAGAGTAATTATGCGTAAATATACCAGTTATTTCAATAGTTTTAATACTTATATTGACAGTAGCGACTGTCTTAAAAGTCAAGCGATCGCAAACCAAAAATGCAAAGCGCGATCGCCTGTATGATGATGAACCGCAATCTCAATGACCTTGATCCTACTGACAACTGACACCAAGAAAATAGATATATTGGGCACTTAATTGCTACTTAATACGTCACAAATTTTAAGTTGCTGAGTTTGCTTGCATAACTCAGGCAACTCAGGCGATCGCGAAAATATTTGACAACCAAACATGAAAAGCTCCCTCTCCTAACCCCTAGCCCCTAGCTCCTAGCCCCTAAAGATTTTAATGCACAGGGAATGCATAACTACCAGTTAATCAATTCTCTAATAGGCATAAATGCTTGTAGACTATATGACTAGTAGATTTAACAATCAAAGCCTGCGCCTGTGGGTAGCTAACGCATTTTTTAGACCTATGAAACTAATTTTGAAAGTAATTTCTGTTTTTCAAGGTTGGCGACGTAGACAGGCGTCCACTTTTAGTCAGACATTGCGCAAGCGTCTTTTCCCGATCCTAGTTTTGATATCTTGTATAACGATATTACTGGTAGATAACTTCACTGCTGCGATCGCTCAAGTTCCCCCATTACCCCGCGAAGAAATTCGCGGTGTGTGGATGACTAACAATGACATTGACGTTCTCAAGGAACGCGCCAAAGTTACCGAGTCTGTCACCAAACTGCGAAGACTTAATTTCAACACCATCTATCCTGTAGTCTGGAATTCAGGCTATGTGATGTATCCTAGTGCTGTAGCCAAGCGTACAGGTATTCAACCCTTTGTGTTGCGAGGTACAGACGGACATGATATTTTAGCAGACTTGATTAACCAAGCCCATCGCCAAGGATTACTTGTGATTCCTTGGTTTGAGTTTGGCTTTATGGCTCCACCAACATCAGAATTAGTGATGGAGCATCCTAACTGGTTTACCCAAAAGCAAAACGGCGCTCAAACTTCCATTAGTGCAGCTGGGGAAGTGATGTGGCTGAATCCCTTCCATCCGGAAGTGCAGCAGTTTATTACCAGTCTCGTACTAGAAAACATCAGCCAATATGATGTTGATGGGATTCAGTTTGACGATCACATGAGTTTGCCAGTTGAATTTGGCTACGATAAATACACAATTGCCTTGTACAATCAAGAAACTAAGAAAAACCCACCGAAGAATCCAGAAGATCCGGAATGGGTGCGTTGGCGAGCCGATAAAATCACAGCATTCATGGTAAAACTCAACCAAGCTGTCAAAGCGCAAAAACCTCGCTTAATTTTCTCTGTTGCGCCTAACTACTACGACTTTGCTTACAAGTTTCAACTCCAAGACTGGCTCAACTGGATCAAGCTGAATATTGTCGATGAGCTAATTGTGCAAATTTATCGCCCCAATCTCCAAAGTTTTGTGGCGAATATTTCTCGTCAAGAAATTCAAGAAGCACAAAAATCAATTCCCACCGGTGTGGGGATTATGGCAGGATTGCGTAATAATCCCGTACCAATACAGCAAATTAAATCTCAGGTGCGTGCTGCTCAAGAACGAGGTTTAGGGGTGTCTTTCTTCTATTATGAAAGTCTTTGGGATTACCCACAAGAAACATCTGCACAAAGACAAGAAGCTTTCCAAACCCTGTTTCGCTCTCCTGCACTGCGGGCTAGATTGGAGTAGTAGCAATTCGCAATTAGTAATTAATCCTCCTTTAATTAGGTTCGTAAAGAGTCCAGAGTTATTTTGACTTTGGACTCTTCGCTATATCGATGGTTAATCGTTCAACTTCTTTCTCTCATTAAATTTGTATCCCAAGTGTACAAGCCAACCTTTTCGGGAACTCTGGAGAATCGCCCTGTACGATAACCTCGCGATAGCTCATTTAGCACCTTACTTTTAATCTCTCGCAGTTCATCCGCATCTAGTTCGCCATACAGCCCAGCGATCACTTCCGCTACGGTAAAAACTTTGCCGGAATTTTGCCTTAACAGAGAGGTGATAGCATCAATTAAAAATTGACCCTCATAAGCTCTGAGCATTGGTACTATTTTTGTCTTGGGAAGAATTATAGGTTTCTTCTTTTTCTGGGAGAGAGTCTTGGTAGATGCGTGACTGTGATTTGCATTGAGCAACTTCAGATCCAAGGTATAACAACCAGGTTCATCGGGTATGGCTGACCAACTACTACCTTTACCTTGAGTGAGTGAAGATTGGACTCTACCTTTAACTATTTTGAAGATACTGGGGTCTAAATCTCCATAGAGCGATCGCACAATGAAATCGATATGACATACTGTACCGCTATATGCCTGCAACACCCTTTTAATCGCTTCAATCCGATTGATACAGTCTCGATACTCCGGTAGCATCGGAAAGTCCTGTCCTTTGATTGATTGCTCTTTCGCTTCTACAGAGGACTCGCTAGAATCTGTAGTTGCAGATTCAGACTGTGCAGATTCAGACTGTGCAGATTCCAATTCTTGATCGTTGGCGATCGCAAATGATAACTGCAGTGGTTCCAATTTTGGCGAGTCTGGAAGTTCCGAGTCTGGAGATGGAGCTTTAGTGGACTCTAACAAATCGGTATCAGCATCAGCAATACCATTTAGCGATAATATCTCTTCTGCTTGACGAGCTAATGTC
The DNA here is from genome assembly GCF_014696435.1 of Calothrix anomala FACHB-343. Lineage (GTDB taxonomy): Bacteria > Cyanobacteriota > Cyanobacteriia > Cyanobacteriales > Nostocaceae > Aulosira > Aulosira anomala_A. Next base: position 63,923 of record NZ_JACJQG010000001.1, read on the forward strand.
TCATCAGTCACATCAGACTTAACAATTTTGTTGCTGTTATCTAAATTTGACCAGTTAGATAACAAAGCTTCTACATGATTGAGATGCGATCGCGCTTGTGTATATAAGCGTTCGTACTCTTCTACAATCCGCGCATAGTAGTCTCTTAATTCCAATAGTGGAGAGAGGTAAGTATCTGGAGGAGGTTCTAATTTTCCCTTAACAGTCATAAGACATTAATCAATCCAAATCAGATTTACTTTTGTAAGTCATGGGCCTGGGCTTGGCTTTAGCTGCTGGCTTCTGCGGTTTCTTCGGCGCTTGGGGAGGGCGACAACGTTCGCAATATAACGGTCGAGGCCCATAAGTCTCCCTTTGCGTACTCTCATTACACTCCTTGCAGATAAAGTGAAATACACGAGTGTGGATTTCTCTTTGATGTGCGCGAACTGTGTACTCTCTAACGTTTATTAACTTACTAGGCATAATAACAAGTGGTGAATTTCTGTCCTATCAATATAGCTATTCAAGCAAATGAAATAGCATCAGTGTGTATCTAGTTGCCGATTTTCGGCAATTTTTTTGCCTAAGCTAGAGACTTTGTCATGACAAGAATCTTAATTAAGTGGGAAATAAATATTATCCACGATTGTCAGAGACTGTCCTAAAAGTCATTACCGATACACAAGCAACTTAACACTCCTCTAAATCACCCCAAAAAAGGGAGACTTAAAGCTGCACTTCTCCCAGTTTGCAGTTGGCTAGGGAGTAAGAAGAAAATATCTAATATTTCAAGATACATCCTATCCGCAGAATTTTGCTTCTAAATTAAGTCATACTTTATCAAGAAAACTAGATAACAGTTATGTAGGGTGAATGCAATTTTTGCATTGCGATATATGAACTTGGAGTAGAGGGTAGGTATAGCAAAAGGCAGATGGCAGCAGGCAGAAGGCAGAAGGTAAAATTATTGCTATACCTAAAGTTCACGCTTTCAAGATGTTCTAACCTATGTGACTACAGCTATAAGGAAGCAGTCTGGTTGAAAAAAATTGTCATCCCTATGGATGAAAGAGGGACAAGGAGGACAAGGGAAGGAAGACAAGGAAGACTATTGTACAGACGCGATTCATCGCGTCTCTGACAAATCCCCATTACCTCCTTTGCAATTTCATCACAACCGCACCAATAATTAATCCTGCTGCTTGTGCCCAGTAACCAATGCTAAATTGATTCACACCACTAGGTGGGATATTTAAACTACCAATACTATAAAAAAGCTGTTGAATAAACCACCAAAATAAATAGACAAAAGCAGGTAATTTTGCCGGAATATATATAATTATCAAGGGAATGACGCTATCTATTTTGGCTTTGGGAAACTTCATCATATATGCGCCTAAAACAGAAGCGATCGCTCCATTCGCCCCAATCAAGGGAACTGATAAACTTGGTTCAGCGACAATTTGGACTAATGCTGTCCAAATACCACTTAATAAATAAAATCCTAAATACTTTCCATGTCCGAGAATGTTTTCTAAAGTCTTGCCAAAAACCCACAAGAATAAGAGATTTCCTAAAATTTGGCTAAAACTACCATGTAGAAACATTCCCACAGGTAAAGCAATCAACCGCAAGCAAACAACTACCCAAGCTGCGGGATTTGCGATCGCATTTGCGATCGCGCCAGTAATTTGTGCAGGTATTACACCCCAACTATAAATCACTTCACCTAACTTATTACCGAGTTCTAGCTGGATTTCCCAGAAAAACACGGCAATATTGATGCCAATCAGCCAGTAATTCATAATTGGGCGATGGCGAGTGCGCACATTATCACTAATAGGAATCATTAAGGGGCATGGGGCATTGGGCATTGGGCATTGGGCATTGTCAACAGTCAACAGTCAACAGTCAACAGTCAACAGTCAACAGTTAACCTTTCAGAATAGTACTCAGCAGATGTTAGGATAAACCATCATGAAAAATGATTATGAAATCATAAATAAATGTAAAATTTAATTGCGGTATTGTAAAAAGAAGCTTGCTATTAAATTTAAGCTATGAGCCAGTCAGAAGACAATCTTGCCTCAACGGCTTCTTTGACGAACCACGATCGCAAATTAATTCACCTACCTGGCTCTATCCAACCTCATGGTGTACTCTTAACTCTCAATTCTCAATTACAAATAGTACAAGTTAGTAATAATACCCAAGAAATTTTGGGTAAATCTATTTCTGAATTGTTGGATAAACCGCTAACTAGCTTACTGGATAATCAACAAGTTGCTGCTATTAGGCAATGCTGGACAAAAAAGCATGGTATTTACACTAGTTGCAAAGTATTTATAAATACTAATAATTCCGAACAATATTTTGATTGTATTGCCCATCGTACAGAAGAAACTTTAATTTTAGAACTAGAACCGACTCAATCTAGTTCGGAGTTGAGTTTTTTAAGTTTCCATGCTTTAGTCAGTGAAGCGATCGCGGATATTCAAAAAACATCCAATTTGAGTGACTTTTTGCACCTCGTCACCAGCCAAGTTAGAGAAATCACAGCTTTTGACAGGGTAATTATCTATCAATTTGACCATACGGGAGCCGGTTCTGTAGTTGCGGAAGCAAAACGGGAAGATTTACCGCCATACTTAGGGTTACATTATCCGGCTACAGATATTCCGCTACAGGCGAGAAATTTATACAAGCGGGGTATGTTGCGATTTGTACCGAATTTAACTGCAACGGCTGTGAAGTTAGTTCCCCTCGACAACCCCATCACTCAGCAACCTCTGGATTTAAGCTTATCTATCCTCCGGAGTGTTGATACTTGCTGTATGGAATATTATCAAAATATGGGCGTGTCGGGAATTTTGGTGATAGCGCTGATTCAAGATCAGCAGCTTTGGGGTTTAATTTCTTGTCATCACCAAACTCCTAAGCAGCTTTCCTATGAAATGCGGCAAATTTGCGCCTTTTTAGGGCGAATTGTCTCATCGGAGTTAACCCATAAAGTTAATGAATTGGAATTAGATTATCAAGTCAAACTCAAATCTCTTCAATCTGAGTTTATTGAATCGATTTCCCTAGCTGATAATTTTATTGATGCGCTGATTAAACCAGAAATCCGGTTACTAGATGTTGTCAGTGCTTCTGGTGCTGCAGTTTGTTTAGATAATGAAATTACCCTAGTTGGCACAACACCAGAGATTGAGCAAGTTCGTGCTGTAATTGAATGGGCAGATACTCAAATTAAAGACAATCTGTTTTCTACCAATTCTCTACCCCAACTTTATCCAGAAAGCGTTGCGTTTAAAGATACAGCTAGTGGATTGTTACTACTGCGAATTTCCCAAGTTCGGCGTTATTATATTCTCTGGTTTCGTCCTGAAGTGATTCAAACGGTAAACTGGGCAGGTAACCCTCATCAAGCTTTTCAAGTCACAGAGGTAGATGGTACAGTTACCCTGAGTCCGCGTAAATCTTTTGCAAAATGGCAAGAAACAGTTAGGTTAACTTCTCTACCTTGGAAAGAATGTGAACTTGATAGTGCGATCGCACTCAGAAATGCGATCGTTGGTATTGTACTTTCTAAAGCCGATGAATTAGCCAAAATTAACCGCGAATTAGAGCGCAGTAACCGTCAGTTAGCCTCTTTTGCTTATGCTGCTTCTCACGATCTCAAAGAACCTCTGCGCGGTATCTATAATTACTCAACCATTCTCCTAGAAGATTACGCTCAAGTTTTGGATGATGAGGGAATTGAATGTCTACAGACAGTAGTTAATTTATCAGTGCGCATGGAAACTCTGATTAATGCACTACTGCGACTGGCGCAATTAGGACAAGCACAATTACGTAAGCAAGCTACCAATTTGAACGAATTACTCACCGAATTAATTGATATTCTCCGTGCTAGTCGTCCCGATTCTCACCTGTTTGATATTCGCATCCCTCGACCTTTACCCACAATTGATTGTGATGCGGTTCTCGTCAACGAAATATTTAGTAACCTGATTACGAATGCCTTTAAATACAATGATAAAACTGACCAATGGGTGGAAATTGGCTACTTAGATTCCCATCCGCAACAAACGCAAGCGCAAAGTTTTGTAAATCCTGTATTTTATGTCCGCGATAACGGCATTGGGATTCCTCAACATCATCGAGAAACCATCTTCCGACTATTCAAACGTCTCCACTCTCAAGAAAAGTATGGTGGGGGTGTAGGCGCAGGATTAGCCATTGTTAAGAAAATTGTTGAGCTGCATAATGGGCGCATCTGGGTTGAATCATCCCCAGGTATGGGTTCGACTTTCTATTTGACCCTGGAATAGTTTAAGATTAGTAACAAAAATCTTTTAATTATTACATTTTGTAAAGACAACTAATGACAATGAAACTTCATGAACCTCTACTTGTGGTTGAGGACAGCAATGAAGATTTTAGGATGCTACAACGCCTCATGCGTCGCATGGCGGTGCAGAATCCTATATATCGCTGTACTAATGGAGATGAGGTTTTAGATTTGCTTTATCAAGACAGTGGTAACGAAAATCCGCAGACAAAACTCAGACCTTCTGTAATCCTGCTAGATTTGAATTTACCAGGGATTGACGGTCGGGATATTTTGGAGCGGCTTAAACAAGATATCAGCCTCCGAGAAATCCCGATAGTTGTTTTCACCACATCCTCTAATCCCAGGGATATTGAGTTTTGTTACCAAAAAGGCGCGAATGGCTATTTAGTTAAGCCAATGGATGCACAAGAACTACAAAAGACAATTCAAGCATTTGTAGACTATTGGCTAGCAACTAATACTCCGCCTGTCTCAACGTAGTTTGCATGTTTCTAGTTGATGGGATAGTCGGGAGCAGAAAAGTACGCGGAGCTTGATACAGCATCAGACTTTGTTCGTCTATTGATGCTGATGTTTCGTACTCATACTGCATATAAGTTCTGAGTAAGTCTGTGTCTCTGTATCTTCTCGATCTCTTATTTCTCCGCGTCACGCTGTTTCCCCCTCTTAACTAGCAATTCTTGGGATTTACTGTGTAACTACCGACTCGCAAATTCATGCATACTTACTTATCCAAACAGACAAGTTAGCCGAGTACTTAAAGTTATTTCAAAAAATTTTAGATTTTATTTATATTTATTTTAGATTATTTTTAGAATTATGCAATAGCTACATAAGTTAAAAAAACACTATTATTCCCCGATCCTCATACTTATATGGTGGATACATGGACGCTACTGATCGTAGATGATTGTGCGGCGGATCGAAAAATTTATCGTCGATATCTTTTACAAGATCCGTACAATTCTTATCAAATTTTCGAGGCAGATTGTGCAGAAAGCGGGCTAGCTTTGTGCCAAAAAGTGCATTGCGATGTCATTCTGCTAGATTTTTGCTTACCAGATATGAGTGGGTTGGAACTATTCGATCGCTTAAATAAAGAAATATTCGATACTCCCAAAACAGTAATTATGCTGACGGGGAGAGGCGATGAAGAAGTTGCTGTACAAGCAATGAAACGAGGTGCGCAAGATTATTTAGTCAAGCAATATCTCAAACCAGATGTGCTGCAAATAGCTGTTCGCAATGCCATTAAACAATCGTATTTGCAAGCCCAACTCTATAAAACTCGCGAAAAACAGCGCTTAATTGCAACCACAGCGTTACGTATTCGCCAGTCTTTAGATTTAGAGCAAATCTTGAATACAGCAGTAGTAGAAGTGCAGCAACTTCTCAAATGCGATCGCGTTTTAGTGTATCAATTTACCCCAGATAATGGCGGTAAAACTGTAGCTTGCTCAGTTGACTCCGGAGAATTTATAGCACCACTTCATAATATCCAAGATATTTGTCATGAAGTAGGGGGTGAAAACCATGTATGGGGATGTAAATTAGCAATTACTCAAGTATGTAAAGCTAGTTTAAGTAATAATTATTTACATTTATTAGAACAATTTAAAACAAAGGATAATTTAGTAGTTCCAATTCAGTTGAGTAATAATTGCGATCGCGAAAATCCGCTTTGGGGATTGTTGATAGCGCATCACAGTTCCCAAGAACGCAAATGGCAAGCCGATGAAGTAGAAATGCTTAACGAATTATCGGTACAATTAGCGATCGCAATTCAACAAGCAGAATTATTCGCCCAAACCCAAGCAGCGCTAATCAAAGAAAAGCAACTCAATACCTTTAAATCGCAAATCGTCGCCACAGTTTCTCACGAGTATCGTACACCTTTGACCTCTATTTTGGCGGCGGCATCAACTTTAATCAAACATGGTCAACAATTAGATGAATTGAAACAGCAGCGATTTTTAGGCATTATCGAGCAAAAAGCTCGGTCAATGTCCAAATTGGTAGATAATATGCTGATGGTGAACCAAATTGAACTGGATAAAACCCGATTTAAGCCTATTCCCCTCGATTTACTACCATTTTTCGCTGATATTCTCCAACAAGCAAGAGAAACATTAACCGAGGAACATGAATTAATTTTTAATACCAGGGGAAACTATCAAGGCTTCTGGGGCGATCGCGGATTATTGCAACAAATCTTTATGAATTTAATTTCCAATGCGATCAAATATTCGCCACATGGAGGGAGCATTGAATTTGATTTAATTGGCACAGAATCAGATGTGATGGTTTACATCAAAGATGAAGGTATTGGTATCCCCATAGCCGATCAAGAAAAGCTATTTCAATCCTTTAGCCGGGGTAGTAACGTCGGTACAATTCCCGGTACAGGTTTAGGATTAGCGATCGCTAAATCTTGCGTAGAATTACATGGGGGTAATATTAAATTATTTAGCCAAATTGGGCAAGGAACCAAAGTTACAGTCAGCTTACCCAAACAAAGTATAGGGCATGGGGCATGGGGCATGGGGCATTGAAAGGCGGTAGTTTCGGCTTCGCTCAACTACCGCTTGAAGTGTGCGCTGCTAAGGCAACCAGAAATCGGGCAGAATAGATTTGCTGAGATTGCGTACTGTTTGATTGAGCGATCGCGCTACTTGGATATGGGCTTCATCGGCTTCTACTGGTAAAATCTCAGATGGCTGTCCTTGTCCTAAATAAGAAATTACCAAATTTGCCGCTTCTAAACCTGTAACATAAGCCTTTTCTTGCGACCAAGAACCGTGACGGTTAACAATCCAATCCCCACTCATAAACACATTTGCTAAACTCGTCTGGGCTGGTAACATATGACGATAACTTCCCGGTGCAAAATGAGTTACCGCATTCGGTAATCTAATCACACTGCTATCAATCACTTTGGCTTCGCGAAAATCAGGAACGCAAGTTGTTAAATAACGCTGCACTATAGGAATAATTTCTTCATCAGCTAAATGTAAAAACTGATTTGCATGATAAAAATCAGCTTCAATTACTGTTCCTGATTCATTTTTATATTCATCATGCAGCGCATTTAAATCAAAAAATGTCCAGCCTGTAGTATTATCAAATCCAAAACAAGCATTAGAAGGGCGAGGAATATTAACTTTTCTATCAAACCATAAGCGAGTTGCTAAAACATCAATTGCACCTAAATTATTTAAATCGCGAAATTCTTGCCGACTTTGTAAACTGGGGCTATTGGCAACAATTTTCTTCATTCCCGTCACCCCCACAGCAAAAACTACAGCGTCAGCCTCAAATACTTCATCATCGCAAACTACACCCTTAGCGCAATTTTTATCATCAATAATTACATCAGTTACCCGCCGTTTTGATAATACTTTAGCCCCAGCCTTCTCAATTTTATCTACCCAAGGGCGGAATATTTTTTCGCCTACAGTTCCCCGACACCAAACAACATCAAAATCGCTTTGATGCGCCAAAATAAAAAAGTACAGCATTCCTAAAGTTGCAGCAGCAGAACACTGTTCTCCAGGTGCAAATAAACCTACCAATAACATTGGTTCAAATGCATCTTTATATAGCCTTGCTGACACGCCAAAATCCTTAAATAATTCTCGCGCCGTGACAAAATCATAACGCCGCCATGCATCAGGAGAATTATCAAAATCAACCACAGCATATAGTAAAGGTAAGGCACTCAAACGGTCAATTAATGGTAGACGCTGAAAGTGAGTATAAACAAAAGTTCCTAATGGTGAAGGAAGCCGGGGTAATTCTTGAAAAATTGGTGATTCCACTTCCAAACCCGCCGGGGAATATTGCGCCGAACGAGTCCAAGAAGTAAAAGGATTAATATCTAATTCATTAATCAGGGCAAAAATATTTCTGTAAGGATACCAAAAACCATGTATACCTGCTTCTACAGAACGTCCTGCGGCGGTTTTCCAACCCGCAACGAGTCCCCCCGGATAAGCCCCGGCTTCTAGAAGCGTCACATCATATCCTTGTTTGGCTAAGTGATAGGTTGCGCCTAAACCAGCCCAACCTGCACCCACAACTACTACCCGTTTTTGTTGTGACTCTTCATTCATTGCCGCACAGTCTCCGATAATTGCACTCTATAATTAAATGTAAAGGATTTGTAAACTGATTTAACTGATTGATAGTAAAATTACGGAAAACTGGCAATATTTTTATTTGCGAAGCTTGAGCAAATATTGTTCAGAATATATACGTAATAATTTACCTAAATAGACTTTAATTACTATAGATATAATCACACTTGCTGATAATTATTATTTAGGAGTATAACAAGAAAAAATCTAGTTATATTTCCCAAATAGTCAAATGACTCAATTAGCCGATTCTCAACCTAGTTTAAATGACTTTCAATTGATTGATGGTATATATTTCCCTAAAAATTATGAACAGTTAAATAGTACTAAACATAAACAAAAATGGGATGCAATCGGCAAAACCTACTATGGTTCCCAAAAAATTGAGCAAGTAACAGAAACATCTGCCATTAAACAAGATTACACTTTATTAGGTGGCAGACCTGGGGGAACTTGGAATAAGTTTCCTATGGATAAATCTGTAGATTCTATTCTCGAAATTGGTTGTGGTTATGGTCGCGCTCCCTTACATCTTTCTAAGGAAAAAAATCTCCAATGCCAAAAATATTATGCTATTGATATTTCTGAATCTTTATTAAGGCGATTAATTAAGGTCAAAGCAGAGTATAACTTTTTCCCAAATGCCGAATTTAATATAATTTGTAATTCTGCAGAAACATTACCTTTAGCAGGCAACTCCATAGATTTAGTAATTTCTAACTGTGTATTTATGCATATACCAGATGCACAGTTAAGAAACTTATTAAGCGAGATATTCCGGGTTCTCAAGCCTGGAGGAATGTTTGTATTTAATCATTCCTTTCATAACAAAGCTTGTCCTTCCCATATCATCCACAATTCTATTAGGAACCTGAATATATTTAGCAAAAATCCCATTTACCTCAAGCAATATTCAGCAATAGAAATTCAGGAGATGTTGAATAATGCAGGGATTCAAGCTAAATGTCCTCAATATATAGTTGAACCAACAACAGAATATGCAATTTTACCGGAAACTATCAAAGGTATTCCTGTACCTTTTGCTAAAGCAATTAATAGAAGTCTCAAGCCATCAGATGCTTGGAAAGAAACTTTAGCTTATGGCTTTAGTGCTTACAGTATTCCTTTGGAGTAATTAGGGAAAAAGACTTGTAGCGATTGTCTTAGATGTTAAATTGTGCGATCGCTCAACAATAAAAAAATATTAAGTATATGTAGGGTGCGTTATCACGAAGTGTAACGCACCGTATTATGGGATTTGGTGCGTTGCGCTGCGCGACAACACACCCTACGTATTTGTTCAAAAATCAAATATGAATCCTATAGATGTTAAATTGTGCGATCGCTCAAAAATAAAAAAATATTAAGATTGATTTCGTAGTGAGAACTAAATTCCTCACTACACGAGTATCTTATTTTCTCAAACCAGAGAGGGAACGCTCCACACGAGTCAAACGTTCTGAGTAGTTTTTCATAACTTGTAGTGCAAACAAAGGAGTTTCTTGCACTACAAACAGAAACCTTTGCTCATCCAGGAAAGCAAGCTGACAATCGGTTTTGGCAATAGCGGTATAAGTTCTATTTTTTACACCTACAAGTGCGCCGATCGCAAAAACTTCTCCGGCGGAAATTGTTTCTACAACCTTGCCATCAACTAATATATCAACCGAGCCTTGGATAATGCCATACATACAATCACCAGGCTCTCCTACCTCAAATATTACCTGGCCTGCTGAAACCACTTTCGGATTTGGTTGTTTTTGAAAGATACTGATAGTCTGTACAGCATTTAACATTTAAACTGCCCTGAAATTGTGTATTTTTTACTTATGTTTGCTCTGTTACAGCCAATGAGCAAGATCAAAAACCATTGGTAAGACTTGATGGGGAATTTTGCACAGAGATATTTAGTAGTTCACTACAACAACGGCATCTTTATGGGTAAATTCGTAGTCAGGAATTGAGTCCTGACTACGAACAAAACAAATTTCAACTACTAAATTACATGCTAGGGTACAACAGGCAAGGTTAAAGAAAGATTAAGCTTTGGTGAAACGTAATTTTATATTTGTTGCCAAAATTTCTTTTCTAATTGCATAATTAGTTTTGATTTATACCCAAGTCTTGTCTCATACAAATTTTTGCAACACAAAACTGGAAGAATCTCCACTGGGGCTGAATATTTGAATAAGCTCAACGAGACAGACATCACATCAACCACTCGGAAGTTTTTTTCCGGTTGAGTTTTGAAGTTCTCTGTGAAAAACTACATGCAATTAGTTCTATGAATGCATCACCAGATAATTTGCTCCGTCGGCCGATTACTCAAAGCTTAGAGACAGCTAGACAGGAATATCGCTATAACTATAACCATATTCCAGCGATCGCAATGGTGGATGAGTTACCGGAGACAGAAGGTTTTTCTACTAGCTGGTATTATTTGTTGGCGCAGCAGTTAAGAGTGCTGTTTGTCAATACTTTGATTACTAACCGAGGTAATCGGGGTTCTAAGTCAATTCGCGATGATGTCAGATTGTTTATTTTAGAAGCCATATTCAAAGGGGCGATTCCTTTGAATATCACGATTATTGCTAGGTTGTTACAGATTGTTCCCCAGTTTTTAATTAAAGGAATCTCCAAAGATTTTCACGAACTTGACAATTTGTTGTTTGCTATTCTCAAGGAGAATGGAGTCCAGATTCTGAGAGATGCTTTAAATGGGGTAATTGAACTGTTGTATGCAGAACATCCCACAGGACATGTAACCAGCCTGACAGACTACGAAAAGCTATTCCCAGTAATTGGTGTACCAGCGATCGCGCAAACTTTTCAAGAAGACGCAGTATTCGCTTATATGCGGGTAGCGGGTTACAATCCCGTGATGATAGAGAGAGTGAGTAAATTAAGCGATCGCTTTCCCGTTACCGATGAACATTATCAAGCTGTGATGGGAAGTGACGATTCCTTACAAGCAGCAGGGGAAGAAGGAAGACTTTACCTCACAGATTATGGCATTTTTGAGGGTGCGCTCAACGGAACCTACCCCACAGAACAAAAATATGTGTATGCACCCCTAGCGCTGTTTGCTGTACCCAGAGGTTCCAATAGCGATCGCTTTCTGCGCCCAGTCGCTATCCAATGCGGACAAACCCCAAGCCCCGATTATCCGATTATTACGCCTAATTCTGGTAAATATGCTTGGTTATTTGCCAAAACAATCGTGCAAATCGCTGATGCTAACTTCCACGAACCAGTTACCCACCTAGCGAGAACTCATTTATTTGTCGGTGCTTTTGCGATCGCTACCTATCGACAACTACCAGCTAACCATCCCCTGAGCTTACTCCTACGTCCCCATTTTGCCGGCACTTTAGCGATTAATGACGCCGCCCAAAGGATTTTGATTGCTCGTGGTGGTGGTGTAGATAGATTACTCTCATCCACAATTGATAACTCACGGGTGCTAGCTGTTAAGGGATTGCAAAGCTATGGCTTTAATAGTGCCATGTTACCCAAGCAATTTGAACAACGCGGAGTAAGCGATCGCAATTTACTACCGATTTATCCTTACCGAGACGATGCTTTATTAGTCTGGGATGCCATTCGTCAATGGGTAAGCGACTACCTTCAACTTTACTACGCCACAGATCGAGATATTCAAAACGATACCGCCCTACAATCCTGGGCGGCTGAAGTTCAAGCTTATGAAGGTGGGCGCATCAGCGAATTTGGTGAAGATGGACGTATCCAGACGCGAGACTACCTAATTGATGCTGTCACACTGATTATATTTACCGCCAGCGCCCAACACGCAGCAGTGAACTTTCCCCAAAAAGACTTAATGGGCTACGCCGCCGCTTTACCATTAGCAGGTTACGTACCCGCCTCAGCTCTTAAAGGAGAAGTCACCGAGCAAGACTACCTCAAATTACTCGCACCTCTAGATCAAGCCCAAAGGCAATATAACTTGCTTGCTTTGCTAGGTTCTATATATTACAACAAACTCGGTGAATATCCTCAAGCACACTTTACCGACAGCCGCGTCAAACCCTTATTGCAGAATTTCCAAGAAAATCTCCAACAAGTTGAACACGCTATCAATCAGCGTAACTTAAGCCGCCCAACCTATAACTATCTCCTCCCTTCCAAAATTCCTCAAAGCATCAATATTTAAGCTAGAGACGCGATTAATCGCGTCTGTACAGTTTCATCCCCCATGCCCAATGCCCAATTTTTACAACTTCTCCAACAACTCCTGGGCTAATTGAAGAAACGCTTTAGAACCAGGAGATTGCGGATTCATGACAACAGCCGGCATAAAACTATCAACAGCTTTAGCCACATTTACATCAACAGGAATTTGGTTCTTACAAATTTTGTCAACACCAAAATCTTCCACAACGCGATGCATAACTTGTTTATAATATCTGCCAGTCAGCAGATTTGCACTCGACATACTAAATACAATCCCCAGCATTTTTATATTAATTTTTGCCTCATGCTCGTGACTATCTTTTAATTGTCCAATGCGTCTTTCTAACAATTGAATACCCACCACCGATAAAGGTTCTGGTTTAGCAGGTAAAATATAAAAATCGCTGCAAGCTAAAGCACTACGAGTTAAAAGATTATAGCCAGGGGCACAGTCTAAAAGAATAAAATCATATTCGTCCCGCACTGGCTTTAAGATGTTATTAATTAACACCCGTTCAAAGCGATTCCAAACAGTTTCAAAATCTTGCTCGCCTAAAGCTACCGATTGTTGATGCAGCATTTCTGAAACAACAAATTCATCATATAAATCGATATCTCCCGGCAACAAATCCAACCCAGGCAAGTTACAAACCTTGCTCTGAACGATATCATGAATCGCAAATTTAGCGTTTGGTTCAGGTGTAATAACTTGATCTATTAGATATCTAAAAGTCTTTCTCGTCTTCCGTCGCTTGGCAAATTCTAACGGCGACATCAAGCTGAGTGTCGCACTAATTTGACTATCTAAATCGAGAACTAACACCCGCTTGCCATGATACTTAGCCAAGCAAGTAGCCAAATTTACTGTAATGGTGGTTTTGCCGACACCACCTTTCATATTTGCAGTTGCAATTACATATCCCATTGGTAAGTCCTTTGATGACGCATTCCCATCCAGGTAGCGTACACCTCTCCTGATATATGAAAATTTACGTTCAATTTAATCTTTCTGGAATACACAAAGTAATTCCAGTGACATGCCACAATTGAGGCAGTCAGAATTATAGCAGTGAGTAACACATTGCTGCGAGTAACGATAGGTTATGCAAAGCACATTTACAAAAGTGCATAGACAAAAATTTTACACATAATAGTGATTAGTGGATAAAATTGTAAAGTTGGATGCCTTTCTATGCTAGTATGACTACTGACTATGGCTCGACGTTAAAAAGCATTTTTCAGTCCATCAGCCCAAATAGTAGCGAATCTGATGTAGAGCAAAAGGTAGTAGTTCCTTTACTACGTATTCTTGGTTACAATAACGCAGATTGGCAGACTCAGGTTGTAATCCTAAACTCAAAGCTTGACTTTCTTGTAAGCCTACCAGACTCAGAATTAATAACACCAGCTTATTTAATTATTGAAGTTAAAGCACCCAGTAAAAATATTGCTCATAGTGTTTGGCAAATCAATAATTATATGCGCCGCACCGGATCTGTGCTTGGTCTATTAACCAATGGTGATGATTTTCATATACTTTATAACTATGATAAAAAAATCACAACTATTATAGAGTTAACTCAAGAAACACTGATTCAAAAATATATTTTATTTTACAAAATTTTATCAAAAAAAACTTGTTTAAGTTTTAATTCAACGTTATATAAAAATCAACAGAATATTCGGTTACATTTTTTAAATTTAATTTCACAAGAAGTGCAACAAGAAAATATGTTGGGATTATTCAACAAAGGTAAAGCCTCTCCTCCAGACACCAAAGTTATCAGTAAAGACAAAGTTTCAATTTTAGAAACTAAAGAGGAATCTAATTCGATGATTATTACTGTTTTCAATAATAAAGGTGGTGTGGGTAAAACCACAACGACTATTAACCTGGCTGCTGCTCTCAACAAACTTGGTAAGCGAGTTTTACTAATCGATATTGATGCTCAGGCAAATCTAACAATGGGGTTAGGCATCGATCCTTTAGAGGATATAGAACAGCAAGGTAAGAAAGATATTACCCATCTACTAACTGAACCGAGAACTAAATTAGAAGATACGATCATTAAAACTAATTGGGCAGATATTCAATTAGATTTAGTTCCTTCTCATATTCGTTTAAGTCGAATGGAAACTACTCTGAATCAAACAGTAGATAGTGATAGATTACTGGCAAAAAAACTTAAAAAGCATGATTATGATTTCATCCTTATAGATCCTCCTCCATCTTTCGGTAAAGTTAACAACATATCATTAATGGCATCATCAGGTATTCTGATTCCTACTCAGTTATCAGCCTATGCAATACGAGCCTTGGAATATGTTCTAAATAGAACAAATGAAATAGAGCAATTAAAAGATGAAGCATTACCCATTTTGGGGATAGCAGTGAGTATGTATGACCAGAAATCAGTTAAGTTTAATCAGTCTATGGTTGCCAGACTCTTCGATATTTTAGAAAAAAGTGGTGGTAGTAACAAAGTAGAACTTTTTCCTGAAAGTACTTGGGTTCCACGCTTAAATATAATTTCTATTTGTCAAGATAAAGGTTATCCACTGTATCAAGGGGAATTTGATGAGAAATTGATGTCTCAAGAAAAAGAGGCAGCACAGAAAGTACTTGAACGCTATGCTAATTTAGCGCAACATTTTATCAAAATCACTAATGGAGTTTCAAAAAATTAATGGATAGTTCTGAACGTCGCGCTCGTATTAGAGCAAATTTGGGTATTGAGCCAATTAGTCATGGTCAAGTTTACACTTTTCAAATTGCCATACCAGAGTCGGAAAAAGAGAATATTTCTCTTGAAAGGAGCCAGCTTATAGAAGATACTCTTATTCAACATAAAAGTAATCTCATTCCTCTAATTGTGCGTCGTACTGACAAATATTCTGAAGAGGAAGAGTATGAAGTTATCTATGGCGCTGATTGGTGCATTGTTGCTAAACAACTTGATATAGAAAAACTATGGGTTTGGGTTTTTGATATGAACGATGAGCAAGCTGTTGCAGTTCAAGAAGAAATGCAGCAATTGCTTGGTTCGTCAAGTAATAGAGAAAAACCTATAAACCAAGAAACTGATGTTGCTACCTTACTTGAAAGTAAGCTGAAGCCAATTTACACTAAGCTAAACCAGTTACTTTCTGACACTACAGCTAATGTAAGTAAATCAGATTTAGAACAAAAAATAATAACAATTGAAAGTCAAGTTAAAAATTTGTCATTCGCTATTGAAAGACTTGCAGTGAGCCTCCAAGAATTAATGCCTCGGCCTAAGTTGAATTTGCTAACTGCAAATGAGGAAGATATTAAGAATGCTTTAGATGAAACAGGAGCAAATAAAAATCAAAGAAACGCTGCCTTGAAAGCTCTTCAATACTGGAAACAACCTGGCAAAACTTTAAGCTGGGAAAACTTGAGAGAATCAGCAGCATCAGGCAGTGAATATAAGATTAAGAATTTTGCGTATGGTACTTACGAAAAGCTCAGAAAAGTTTCAGAGATACGCAGTAAATAGCAGGATATTATCTGTGGCGATCGCAGTCTTATCCATGACAGTAAATTTTGGTATTAACTCTCTTTTGTTTCTATACTTTGCTTTTATGCGTGAGACATTCTTACCTCTGTACCCTCCGCAACACATTAAACACCCGATCGCACAATCCACCAGGTAATAAAGATAACCCTAACCCAATCCAAGCTTTAGTATGAGAAAAAGACTTACCAGCTAACACCAACTCCCTACCGGCTTGCATTTCACCTTTTTCTATCAAACGCAAACCTAATATTAACTTAGCTTCTGCTAGTCGAGTCTTCCGAATAATTTCTAATTTCTCTGACTCAAACTTATAGCTTTCTAAATAGCGAATCTTATCAAATAAATAAGGAATCGCGCGATTAATACCTTGCTGTTCTGTATGGTAGCGATATTCCATCAATAATTCTGGTAAATAATAGCCTTTTTTACCAGCCAAAGCTAACCGCACAAATAAATCATTATCTTCACAGTTTTGCATATTGGGAAGCATAAACCCCAATTCTTGCAAAGTCTGAAGCCGAAATAATGTTGCACCAACTTGAAAGCTTTGATAAATAAAAACTACTTCTAATAAATTATCGACAATACCAGCCGATAATTTTGTTCTCCCCCAGCGACGAGAATTTTCCTGAGTCAATTCATCATTTCTGGCGTTGTTAATATCGATAATCCAGTGATCGGTACCAACAAAATCAAGGCTCGAATCTTGCTTAAGAATAGCAACAGTACGCGCTAGAAAATCTGGTGTCAGTCTATCATCATCATCAAATTTAATAAAATATTCGCCTATAGCCGCATTAAAGCCAGAGCGCATATTATTACTTTTACCAACATTTTGGTGATGACGGATATATTTAATCCGCTTATCTGTATACTGTGACATTAGATTGCTTGTACCATCACTAGAACCATCATCACAGATAATTAATTCAAAGTCCTGATAACTCTGCTGCATTACACTTTCAATAGCGTAAGGCAATAAATTTACTCTATTAAAAGTAGGAATACAAATACTAATTTTACTCACAATAACTAAAAGCTTTCATAGATAAAAATTAGCCTATATTTTAGTATTCCCAATACTACAGCTATCTTAACACCAATCTTAAAAATATTAACCGCGAAAATACTTAGTTAACTGTACTTACAACTAGAAATTATAGTTAGGGTTGTCAACTGTGCTGTACTAAATTTCGCGTAGTTTTGATTTAGTGAATTTCTAGCAAAAATATCTCAGGGATATTCGTGATGACAATCAACATTAACTGAAGTCATTGTATATATATGATTGCCTTTATTGGTGTTATTACAGAAATTATTTTATATGAATATACTGATGCTATCTTCTACTTTTCCCTATCCACCCACGCGGGGGGGAACCCAGGTGAGAACTTTTAATTTACTCAAATATTTGAGCCAACGTCACCATATTACTCTGCTAACTCAGCGCGATCGCACTGTCACAGAAGCGGAAATAGCAGGATTAAAGGATTGCGTAGATCTGGCGGTGATTTTTGAAAGTCCCTCAGAAATCGACACAACTGACGGAATATTCAAGAAACTCCAGCGCTTCAGCTCATTTTTGCAACAGGGTACACCGCCGAGTGTACTCAGCCGCTATTCTATTGAAATGCAAGAATGGATTGATCGTGCTGTTGAAGCCGAAAAATATGATGCGATCGCTTGCGAACATAGCGTGAATGAAATTTATATTCGTCCTCATTTCCAAAAACAGCTAAGAACTGTAGTTAATATCCACAGTTCAGTCTACGGTAGCTGCTATAACCAACTCGCCACTGGTATTTCCGAAAATAAATTGAGAGATCAAATTAATCTGCCACTTTTACGGCGTTACGAGCAAAACTACTGTTCTAAGTTCTCTGCAATTGTCGTCACAACCGCAGAAGACAAAATCCAATTACAAGAATTTAACCCTAATAGTGAAATTACGGTAATTCCCAATGGTGTAGATTTAGTATCTTTTCCTTATAGAAAAAGCGATCCGGGAGGACATCGCTTAATATTTATCGGTGCAATGGATAATTTAGCCAATATTGATGCAGTGTGCTTCTTTAGTCAAGAAGTACTACCAGAAATCCAGAAAATTTACCCCGATACCACTTTAGATATTGTCGGTAGTCATCCAGCACCAGAGGTTTTAGCCTTGAAAAAACAACCAGGAATTACTGTGACTGGGCGCGTGCCTTCAATGGTAGAGTATTTACACAAATCAACCGTCTGCATTGTACCAATGCGGACGGGTTTTGGGATTAAAAATAAAACTTTAGAAGCAATGGCTGCCGGTGTACCGATAGTAGGAAGCGATCGCGGTTTAGAAGGGTTAGGTGTAGATGGTAAAGATACACCACTAAAAGCGCTCAGAGCAAATACACCAGCAGATTATGTGACTGCGATTAGTCAACTATTCGATGTTCCACAACTACGACACGAGTTGTCTGTTCGTAGTAGAGAACTTATAGAAACAGAATTCACTTGGGAGATTGCTGGTAAACACTACGAACAAGTATGTTGTCCTCAGCAATGATTAGGGAACAATCGCGATCGAGTATAAACAAGCAATGGGTAGGAGTCACAAATATCTATCTTCTTTGTTCTCCTTGTCTTCCTTGTCCCTTTTGTTAATACATCAAATAGGATTGCGATATTTAATTACTGTTCCATTGTCGGTACAGGAAAAATCCTACTCGATATGGGAATACGTGGATTGGATGTTGTAGCTGTTGTAGTTGCAGCAGCATTTGGAGTGGTATTATCAGAATTTTCAGATAAAATATCTGCTTTTTTATTTGTTGAATTGCTGGAGTCAGAGTTATTAGATACAGCTTTTTCTGAATTAGTAGATAACTCCGAAGAGATAGGACTAATGTGATTAACATTGCTGTTATGCACTTCTACCAAGACTTGCGCTTGAGCAGGAATAACAACAAAGGCAGAAAATGTTGTGAAAATTAGTGGTGTCAGCTTATAAAAAAATTGGGACATATTTCTTAATTTCTTGGTAAAATGTTACTCATGAAAAATCAAGTTTTAGTTATCAACAAAGAGGAAATTTGCATAAATACACTCTTTGACCAGATATATTATTTTGTATATTTATCTGGTGTAACTAATAAAAATATAAGCTGAGTAACATTTCCCATATAAGAGGAATTATACGGATTTTTTGATAGGCAATTATTTTGTTATTGTTAAATACTAATTTATCTTTTGAACCTAAATAAAAATAAAATATGAGGTTTTGAATAACTACAGTAAGATTTCTGAATGCTGTTTAAATCTCTACGCTGCAAAGGTCATGCTAATAAGCGGTTAGCTCAAATTAACTTTAAAGTTGCTTGTCTAGGCAATCTTAACAACTTTACAGTGGATAATATTTCATTAATTTTGGTTATATCTTTATAAAATTTGAATGAAGAGGAATCTCTGCACCCGAACTAAAATTGAATTTATTATGTAGGCTAAAGCTTAGGGTGCGTTACCCTGAGCTAACGCACCCTAATACAGTTTTGTTATTAATGTCTAATTACAAAAATATAAGATTTTAACTTTGATTAATTAAAAAATTATCTTTTTTTATTACTAGCACAGTTACTATTAAAGAGATTTTGCAAGTAGGAGAGGGTAAATCTAGCTTGAAATAAGGTAGAAAAGCTATGAGAAAAGCACCCTGTAACTATATAAAAAGTTCAATCAACTGCTGATTAATGGTAGGTATCAATTTTTGACAACTCTGAAAAAATGCTATCGAGCTACAAACTTGCGAAATCTGGAGAAATAGGTTTCTCTGTTGAGGTAGATAAATGGTTAGATGCAACAAGGACAATCCACTATAAACAATAACGTTTTCGTTCGATACTTTACCAACTTCAATTACTCCACTTTAGAGTTATTGAAAGAGCTAACTAGGCTGTAACCTTCTTTTTAGCTAAGTTTTGGACTTGTTTTTTCTTCAAAGCAACTCCCATTCCTAAAGCTGTTACCGATCCTAGAATGGTTAAAGGTTCGGGTACATTAATAGTCATTGAGTAGCTACCTGGTTTTCCACTAATTTCATTTGCAGTCAAAACCCCTGTACTTACATATTTACCATTTTTGTAAAATGCTCCTAAGAAGTCAAAACCTGCTCTTGTAGTATTTCGAGCTGAGTTTCTGGTTCTGGTCGCTTCAAATGGGTTATTGATTTTGAAACTTAGAGCGGGGTCACTAGTAAATGTAATGAATGGATTGCTTGATGTCCCTGTATAATCGGCTATCGTTCTTGATCCTAAAGTTGTTATATTTGTAGGGTTGGTGAGTTTAACACTCGATACGTTAACCTGTGAATTTAGTGTTAAACCAGAAAACAGCGCACCACCGAAACTTTCTACTTTACTGTTCTTGAAAAAGATGGTGTCAGTTGTTGGACTCTTCTGACCTCCATTCAAAAAATCGGAAGTTCCAACAATATTGAGAAAAGCTGCTTGAGCTGGTGAAACACCGAAAGTGCTACCTACAGCGAAGGCGCTACAAGTTACAGCAATCCCAATGCTGATGGTTTTGAAATTCATTATTTTCTCCTTTGAAAAATAATTTGTTGAGTCCGATCTGCAAACATTTTCAACACAAGAACATTAAGTTGGTGTTGATTTGGCAAGCATTCATTGCCTGAATTGTATAAGCTTTAACTAGCAGTTACAGTCATGAATTAACCTGATTGTTGCAGATATATCTCTATTATTAAGTATTCATCCTGAAAAAACGTAAAGTTTTGATGAAAGCAACACGTTTAATTATTAACTTTATTTAAAGTAGTAATTATCCCTATATAACAGGGAATTGCTTTAGACTACCTACTTGATTAAGAAACTTTGAAATGTATAGTTAATCTAAAAAAATTAGAAAAATCAGCTAACAGATAGATGGCAATACTTTGACAGTAGTATTAAATGAACGACTGACAAAGAATCGAACGCTAAAAATAACCTAAATACTGTAATGAATTGAGTTGTTGGCTTACTAACTGCATTATTGCTGGACGGTGCTACGCAGTCAACAAATACCCATATTTTTGTCTTGAATCTTAAAAGGCATATAAAAAAACTCATAAATAAAATATCCAACCAATCAGGGCTTGTTTGCCAACTGTTGGTTGGATATTTTAAACAGGCGATCGCCAAATTTTTATCAACCTATATTAAGGTAGTCTATGTCTAAATTCTTCAATAAAACATCACCCTAAAGGGTAATTTAAGCAGCACAAAAAATCGGGGCTGATTTTAAATTTACCCCGCTTAATTCCGAAATATTTCGCCCAACAGCTGTAGCTAGAGGTTTTAAACTAGCAACCAAATTCACCATATCTTCTAAAGATAGAGCTTGACGCGCATCGGAAACAGATTGTTCTGGTTCTGGATGACATTCAATAATTAATCCATCTGCACCACAAGCAACAGCTGCTTTAGCCATAGGTGCGACTAATTCCCGCTTACCAACGGCATGGGATGGATCTACGATTACAGGTAAATGAGTAATTTGCTTGAGAGCGGCTACTGCTCCTAAATCTAAAACATTGCGAGTGTAATTATCAAAGCTGCGAATACCTCTTTCGCAGAGTACTACATGGGGATTGCCGTGACTTAAAATATATTCTGCTGCCATGACGAATTCTTCAATCGTCGCTGCTAGCCCGCGCTTGAGTAATATTGGTTTATTAACTTGTCCTAAAGCTTTGAGTAAATCGAAGTTTTGCATATTTCGGCTACCAACTTGCAACATATCAGCATGGGCGGCCACTATATCTATTTGGGCAATTGACATAACTTCAGTAACTACTGGTACATTGTAGCGCGATCGCACAGCTGCCAAAATTTCTAGCCCGTCTTCTCCCATGCCTTGAAAAGCGTAAGGAGATGTGCGCGGTTTGTAAACACCGCCACGCAAGGCTTGTACAGGTGCAGCTGCTAACTTTTGGGCTACAGTCTCCATTTGCTCTAAACTTTCTACCGTACAAGGGCCACCAATAATAACAATTTCTTCACCGCCAAAGCTGACTGTTTCGGAAATTTTAACAATTGTTTTGTGGCTGGTGTGGGATTGTGCAGCGAGTTGAGCATGAATCATGGGAAATTCTCCTTGTAATTAGTTATCAGTGTGAGTGGGCTAATAAAAAAGCCCGGAATCTCGTTTTGAGAGTTCCGGGCGCGTTCTGAATCATCGACATGACGCTATCTACCCGGAACTTGCTCTGGGCCAAAAGTAAAAACCATAAAACCAGCTACCGAAATAGATCGCGATCATAAAAAGCTCCTAAAAAACAAAAACCGCAGAGTTTGCTCTGCGGTTCACCGGGCGGTTTCCATTAGGAAACTGTATTCACCGCCGGTGAACCGCCTTTTGCCAAAAATAAAAGTAAGATTTGCTGTTGAACATTTTTAGGGCACGCAACTAGATAATATTTGATGTAAATCAATGTAAACCTTATATAGAATCCACGATAACAGACACAGTTGGCGGCGTCAATACCTCCACAACTCTCAAAAAAGGGTTAAACTCAGTACTATTGCGCCAACTAAGACGGTTTCCTAGGTTGAAAATAGGGTTGACTGTTGACTGTTGACTGTTGACTGTTGACTCTTAAGAGAGATTTTCATGCTGGGTTGTGGGATTTTCCCGTGATTGACTGCCTTGTAAACCGTAGGATTTATATTAACTTACCAGTATTTTTGGGTCATGGGTTATGGGAAGCGATTAACTCTCAAATATCTAAAAATTCAGCATTTTTCTCAAATACCACATAGACCCTATCACCTCACTAGTGACACTTAAGTATATATGATGCCTCGCTCCAAACTTTTAGCCACATCTTTCGACTATCAAGGAGTTTACCCTTGCCCGGTTTGTCGTGTTGGTAAGATTACTCACATGCCATTAATGGAAGCAGTGGCTTGTGACTTTTGTCAAGAAATTTTTACTGTGAACCTCGAACAACAGCAAATCAAAATGGCTTCTCGTCAACCTCCCTTGATTTGGCGTTGGAATGGTTTTAGCTGGACAGAAGCTCAGTTAGAAGGGGTGGAACTTGGCTGGGGCTATGGTTTGGCAGCTATTGCTTTCATACTATTACCCACAACTTTGATTGGCATTATAGCTTACAATTTTCCGCCAACTCCCCATCAATTTATTACTTGGGTTCCATATATCTGGACTATATTGACTTTTTTGTTACATTTAGCAATTATTCTTTGGATTGTGATTGAAGTTTATCAAATTCCCGTCACAGCATATTTAAGAGCGATAAATCGCTGGAGAAGTAGACAAATGTAGATATAGGTAGAGGTAGAACTTTGAATATTAACTATTAACTAAAGCCTGGCATAAAATCGTGGCTGATTGAGGGTGGAAATTGAAACGCAAAGGATCGCTAAGGTAAGCGCAAAGGTACGCAGAGAGTGAGCTACGAATTCAGGAAATGTTGTACTAAGACAGGGTGATATTATATATTGATGATGGAGTTTGTCAATGGTTAATAGTTAAGAATTTCTAAATGTATACCAGGGATAATATTTCACCAAATCCTTCTCTAGTGACAGTTGGTAAATCTAACCTGATATTGATTATTTTTGTGGCGTAAGTCTATATATTTATCACTTTTAGGACTGACGTATAATCTGGGAATGATTGGCGTTCTTGGCGTCTACCCTGGGGGAAGCCACTGCATGTCTAATGGAGTTGAATAAATTAAGGTTTTTGCTAATTTCTGCGTCAGTCCTGAGTTTACGCAGCCGCAGAATTATTCTCTATGTTAATGGTGGTGCGCCTGCAGAAAGGTTATTGATGGACTTAGTTAGTCACTACTGGCTTGTATAATAACTATGAGAAAGTTTTTTGCTGTAGGCAGGTACTCCTGATAAAATTGCCGTACTGCATCAGTTAGCATGTTAATATAGCTTTTTTTTAGCTGAAACCTGCTGCTGCTCAAATATGATGTTGAGCAACTCCAGGAGCTAAAACTATTTTCCCTGATAGTAAAAATCTCAACTTACATACGATCGTAAATATCCTATTTAAATAGATATTTAATCATGAATTAAGCCGATAGAGGGATGCATTACTCATACTTAACTTGATTGTCAACTAAAACATCTTATGAGCGAGTTGGAACGGTATTATAGAATCTTGGAATTAGAGCCTGGGGCAACAATTGAGGAAGTGAACCAGGCTTATAAAGATTTGGTTTTTGTTTGGCATCCCGATCGCATTCCCCAAGATAATGTCCGTTTACAACAAAAGGCGCAGGAAAAAATTAAAGCAATCAATGAAGCGCGAGATAAATTGCGTTCGCTAAAAGTTAAGCATCAATCGCCAACTTATTCACAGCCTTATTCACCACCTTACGCACAGTCTTATTCACCACCATATTCACCACCACCCCCGCAACCGAAACAGCCAGCACAAACTAACTATCAAACAGCACAGAAAAATCCCGATTTGAGTGGACAAGATTTTAGTCGGGCAAATTTGAGTAACAAAGATTTATCGGGGAGAAATTTGAGTTTTGCTAATCTGAGTGGGGCAAATCTCAGCGATACTTTTATGCACAAGGTTAATTTGCGAGGAGCCAATTTATCGGAAGCAAATTTATTTAGAGCTAATCTACTTTTAGCGGATATGCGGGAAGCAAATTTACGCTCGGCGAATTTAATTGGTGCAGATCTCAGTGGCGCTGACTTGCGCGGGGCTGATTTAACGGGGGCGCGGATTCGTTCTGGCGATCGCCTATTGGTAAAATTGATTGGTGCTAACTTAGCTGGCGCGATTATGCCAGATGGTGCAATTCACAGTTAACCTCAAGTCAAGTTCACAATCAGCATTCAATTCCTGACTCCGGATTAACTAAAATTAAGGTGATGTCTGCATTCCTAACCTGAAAATGGGCATGGGGCATGGAGCATGGGGCATTGGGCATGGGAAAGACAGATTTTCATGCTTGCTTGTGCCAAAACCTGGCGTGAATGGCTAACCTGAAAATAGGGGCTAGGGACTAGGAAAGAGAGATTTTCATATTTGGTTGTGTGATTTTCTCGTGAATGGCTAACCTGGGATAGGCGTTTAATACTTCAGTTGAGAGGAATAGGCGCTAGACTCATCCTTAATCGTTAAGATGAATAAATCGATACAGTTAATTTTTACTAAATACCGTTTACTTTGGGCTGTTTTACTATTAGCAACAGCACTGGTAGTAACTTTAGCTCTTTCTCTGTCTCAAGGTGCAGTACCTTTGAGTGGGAGAGAATTATGGCAAGCAATTCTTCATCAAGGCGATCCGATTAAGCAGACAATTCTCTGGGATTTGCGGCTACCGCGCATTGTCGCCGCTTTAATTGTCGGTGCGGCGTTGGGAATGTCTGGTGCGTTGCTGCAAGGAATGTTACGTAATAGTCTGGCCGATCCTTTTATCTTAGGTATTTCCGCAGGTGCAGGACTAATTGTTATTGTTATGGTAGTGCTGCAAATCTTTCCGGCGGCGATTCCCTTAGCGGCGTGGCTAGGTGCTATTTTAACTTCAGCGATCGTGATTTTCCTCGGTCGTGCAGGTTCGGGAATTGCGGTGGAGAGGTTAATTTTAGGCGGAGTTGCTGTTAGTTCTTTGTTTGGTGCGGTGCAAAGTACATTACTTTTATTAGCGGAAGATGGTCAAATTCAAATAGCCCTGAATTGGCTAGTGGGTAGTTTAAATGGCCGGGGTTGGAAAGAAATTACTACGGCTGGCCCCTATATTATTTTGGCTTTGTTGGGGGGATGTTTGCTGGCGCGATCGCTTAACGTGTTGGCTTTGGGTGATGAT
The DNA here is from genome assembly GCF_014696435.1 of Calothrix anomala FACHB-343. Taxonomy (GTDB): domain Bacteria; phylum Cyanobacteriota; class Cyanobacteriia; order Cyanobacteriales; family Nostocaceae; genus Aulosira; species Aulosira anomala_A. The sequence goes on from NZ_JACJQG010000001.1 coordinate 89,978, forward strand.
TTAGCTTTAAGTTTGGGAGTATCATTAACGCGATCGCGTTTATTAATTGGTGGTGTCGCTACTTTACTCGCCGCCGGTGCAGTCAGCATTAGCGGGTTAATTGGCTTTGTCGGCCTTGTCGTTCCCCACGGTGTACGCCTCATTATCGGCACAGATCATCGCTTCGTCTTACCGCTTTCCGCCTTAGCTGGTGCATGGTTACTCATTTTTGCCGATTTACTATCTAGACTGGGAGCCATAGAATTACCTGTAGGTTCCGTCACCGCTTTGCTAGGTTCACCTTTATTTATCTGGTTACTTTATCGCCGTTCTTCTGGGATGGAAAGATAAATAAATCATTCAAAATCATCCCATGCCCCATGCCCCATGCCCAATGCCCCATGCCCATAGAATTACAAAATCTCACAGGCGGTTACAGTAGTACGCCAATTATTCAAAACATTAACCTCTCGTTGCAAACGGGAGAATGGTTAAGTTTAGTCGGTGCCAATGGTTCTGGTAAATCTACATTACTGAAATTACTCAGTCGAATTCTCTCCCCACAACAGGGAACCGTACTACTTGATGGCAAAGCAATTCATTCTCAACCACCGAATGTAGTTGCTCAAAAATTAGCTTTATTACCTCAACAGCAAACGGTTCCTGTGGGTTTAACTGTGCGACAATTAGTCAGTTTAGGACGTACACCGCATCAACCTTGGTGGCAATGGGAATTAACGGCTCAAGATAGGCAACAAATAGAAGCGGCAATTGTCAAAACACAACTAGAAAAATTAAGCGATCGCTTAGTGGAACAACTCTCTGGTGGTGAGAGACAACGGGCTTTTTTAGCTTTAGCCTTGGCGCAAGAACCGCAAGTTTTATTGTTAGATGAGCCTACAACTTATTTAGATATTAACTATCAATTACAATTATTAGAATTACTTAAAACTTTAAACCAGCAACAGAATTTAACTATTGTTACAGTTTTACACGAATTAAATTTAGCTGCTCGTTATAGTTCTCGCATTGCTTTATTAAAACAAGGTTATCTTTGGGATGTAGGTACGCCGGAAGCAGTACTTACCCCCGACGCGATCGCTCAAGTATTTGGGGTGGAATCGGTAATTATTCAGACACCTGTGGGGTTACAAGTTTGTGCGATCGCTGCTGTCTAAATTTCTGCATCAACAAATGCAAATTATCGTTGATTGTAGGTGCATGGTACTGCCCATACCTGTCAATTTAAGTTAAAAATAGCCTCTGTCTTAGCTTTGTCACCCGCCTTGGAATAAATTCCAAGGCTAATAACCAAAGTAGGGGCGGGTTAAGCGAGATAGTCGTGAATTATGGGAGCATATCTGTGAACCCGCCCCTACTGAAGTAGACTCAAGATTTTGAGGATATTTAGTCATCTTTAGATGACTTTGGCTATTAGCAAGGAACTTCAGTTCCTTGCGGTAGACGGGTTTCGCGTTAAATTGATACGTATGGGCATGGCACTTGCGGTAGCTGGGTTTAAGTGCAAAATTTATCTTATTTTAGCAATGCGGCAGTAACAAAAAGGTAAATTAGCTCAACTTATAAACCAGTTAAAATAAATTTAAATTACTCAAAATAAGAACATAATAAGATAAACATTTTTATCAAAATCTCATAACTTTTGCTGATTCACCTCTTCACAAGAATCTCACAAGATGTTGTATATCCTTTTCAAATCAAGTACTATCTGACAAAATATCAATTCACCCTACTGGATAATTCTATAGGAGGTGATGCTTGGTAGGTTCTGCGTGCTATCTCTGGTAATAGCAAGTCTGATGACAGCTATCTATCCCTGGCGCTTAATCGCTGGGGTGAAAAGTTTTATCAGACAACAGCCAAAAGTTAAACCGTTTAACTTGTTAGATGAAAGTACTTATTTTGTCGTACCTACTGTAAATGAGGAACAAATCTTTATATGTCAATTTGGTTATGGGTTGCTCTTTTATCTTATCTTTTAGGAGCCATTATCCAATGGTTACAACTTAGCAATAAATGTCGGGAATTTGAGGAATACAGTCACTTTCCTTTTGTTTGGGTAGCAGATTTAATTTCAAAATCTACTTGTTTGTTCAAGGCTTTGTTTTGGCCTTATAACTTAATTATCGATCGCGACGGATAGATTTTTATCATTATTGCGTAGATGCGTAGCAGCTTGTCGCCAGACATCGCTATTTGGAAATATACAGCAGATTCCTGTAGCTAACAGCTAACCCTTTTGGGCAGAATCGTTGAAGTTTATACAAATTAACCAAGAGAATAGGATATATGGATAGGTACAACAATGTTGTGCCTATTTTTATGGCATTATCAGTTATTTTTACCCTAATTTTAAATTTTTTTCAAATCTCAATTTGATACGGATAAGTATATCAGAAAATAACGTCTTTTTTATGACTCAATATTTACTATAGTAGTCAGTATATTAATTGCTCTAATTGATACTAGTATTTTGGCTTGATGTTATATCTACTTAATTAAGAATTGTAAAGTAAAAATCATAAAATCCGAATAGGGATCGCTTGTGATTGATTGCAATTATATGGAACGCAATGCTTTCTAGCATTGAATGCATTCCAGACTCAATCAAGTTTATCCCTATCACCAGAGAATATTATGTTAGCTAAAAATACTGATGAGGTAATCCAATACTTAGACAACATTATTGCCGAAGCGATCGCAGAACGTAGTCGGAGGGGATTTTTCGCTGCACTGTATCGTCAAGTAACTTTGAAAGTAAAGATAGGTATCAAACATGGCTTTTTTGACGATTCAGCCAGAATGGAAGAATTCACGACGCAATTTGCTAATCGTTATTTTCGTGCTTTGGATGATTACCAAAAAAATATCAAATCAACTCGCAGTTGGCAGCTAACATTCGACGCAGTACAAAAACCAGACTTACTAATTTTGCAACATTTACTGTTAGCAATTAACTCTCACATTAATTTAGATTTGGGTATTGTAGCTGCTAAACTTTGTCCTGGTGAAAAAATACATACGCTACGAGATGATTTTATTAAGATTAATGCTATTCTGAATGATTTGCTTGAACCTACAGAGATGGTTTTAGGGCAAATGTCACCGCTAATTGAGATTCTGGATAGATTTGGTGGCAGAAAAGATGAAATTATCTTTAATTTTAGTATTCGTAAAGCCAGACAAGCAGCTTGGAATCATGCCAAAATTTTAGCTTATCAAACTCCTGAGATTCAACAGGATATTATCACAGTAATTGATAGTAAGGTATCATTTCTCGGTCGAGCGATCGCTAATCCGAACCGTACCTTTGATCGGGTTGTCGAACTAATCAAAAAATCAGAGAGTGATGATACGGTTGCTATTATTAATGCTCTCAATACTATTGTTAAATGAAAATATGACTAGTCAATTACTTATAGGGTGCATTTTATGGCATTGAATCTGTCAGTTATTATTTATCTTGGATTTGGTTGAGTCAGTTAATGATAGACATTAATTACTTCTTTTCAACTGAATATTACGCAAAAGCCAGAATTTGATTGTTCGCAGTCATAAAATTGCGATCGCTCTTAACACACAAGATATCTGCGTGTATAAAAAGATATTAAAACAATACAAATCTTGCTCAAAAATTTTTTGATTACTATCTAGCCAAATATCAACACACTAGCTGGTTAATAAATAGCTTTTCTTAGCGAAACCATAGTATAGTAAAGGGTTTGCGATATGAGCAGCCAATATCTTATGAGGGTAATAATCAGAGCGATCGCTTGACAAACATTTGCGGAAAATAATTTACGGTTTCATTACACAGGAGACTAAAAAGTTAAAAAAAAAGTATTTCTAGACATTTTCGTGTCAATTAATTGTATGTTTGTTGTGTTTAACAATGAACAAACAAAAAAATTTATGAAGCTTAATGAAATTGGCCAAGTTGCCCTTCAACTCTTAACAGAGTTTGGGCTAAAGCTGGTAGGCGCTATCCTGTTGTGGATTATCGCTCAACGATTGATTGACTTTGCAATAAAGTTAATAAAACGCGCTTTCCGCAGTCAAAACGTCGAGCCAACACTCATTAATTACCTTCTGAATATTATTTCTGTGACCTTGAGAATTGTTCTCATTGTCGCAATTCTTGGTTTCTTTGGTGTTGAAACTACCTCATTTGCAGCTTTATTAGCAGCTGCTGGTGTAGCGATTGGTGCAGCTTGGGGTGGATTGTTAGCAAACTTTGCCGCAGGTGCATTTTTAATTGTTTTTCGTCCATTTAAAGTTGGTGACTTTATCACCGCAGCAGGTGTTACGGGAACTGTCACAGAAATCGGACTATTTACAAGTAGCATCAACACACCAGATAACATTTTGACGATTATTGCGAATAACAAAATCTTTTCCGACAATATTCAGAACTTTTCCGCCAATCCTTACCGTCGGGTTGACCTAGTAGCGCAACTGCATCACGATGTAAATCATAACGATGCGATCGCGCGTTTGAAAGCTAAAATTAGCAATATTCCCAACGTTCTCAGAGACCCTGCACCAGATGTAGAAATTATTACCTTCAATTTGGCAGGCCCGGTATTAGCAGTACGTCCTTATTGCCATAACGATCATTACTGGCAAGTGTACTTTGACACCAATAAAGCTATCAGAGAAACCTTTGGTGAAGCAGGTTATCCAGTTCCCGAACAACGCTATTCAGTTAGTAGTTTATCGTCCAATGGCATTGAGCCGATAATTCCCGCATCGAATATCGGTTAAAACTGCAGTACAAAGCTAAATAATTCAAATAAAAAGTAGGTAAGGATATCTTCCTTACCTATTTTGCTATTTTATCCCTTGTTCCAACCGTCGATAAAGGCAATCACTGAATGTCCACAGGCATTCATCATAACCGCATTGACTGTACCACCAACCGCACAACCTACAAAAGGGACTATTTTTGCTACATTCAAGAAAGCTTTTTCACCAGTTTTAGCAATTAACTTAATCCCCAAAGTTTTATTTATCTGTGCAAATGTTTTATTTGGGAGAGCCATCAAAGCTTTTTGAATAGCCTGTTGTGCTACCTTACTTCCTAAAGTATTAGCCAATTCAGCAACACTAACTCCAGCAGCAGCAGCTAAAACTAGGGGTTGTGAAGATGGGCTGTAGGTATCAATTCCATAAATAGTAAAAAGGGTAGATGCCAACTTTACTTGAGAATAAAGGGTAGTAGCAATTTCAATTGGTATTCCAGCTATCCCAACAACTCCGCCTGCAATTCCGTTGCCCACTGACCACAATGTTGATTCATATATGGCATGATTTGCCATTCTCTGCTTATCACTTTTCCATGATGAATCTTGAATGAAAGTTTTTCCCCACTTCCTACCATCTTCGATAGCACTAGCAATTATTGGCCCGATACCAGGCATGTTCATGATCGAGTCAAGATCCATAAATTTTATAGTTGATTAACTGTGCATACTTAAAGCTTGCTAAATTTAATATTCCCCGTAAATTTAATAAAATAACTGTCTTTATTTAAACAATAAATTCAGTATTAACCTGTGCTAAGGTAAAGTTTGTATAAACCTCGTTACCATTTCTGAAACGAACCTGACAAAGACTGTAGAGACAGGTTAGGTTAACTGTAAATCACAAGCCGCACCTAAGCAGCTATGGTAAAAGAATTAGCAATTCGTACCTCTGGACTGACTAAGCAATTTGATCGGCATATAGCCGTCAACGATGTGCATTTAGAGATCCAAGCAGGTGAAGTATACGGACTAATCGGCCCGAATGGCGCAGGTAAAACCACTCTCATCCGCATGTTAGCAGCCGCAGAGGAGCCGACTACGGGTGAGATTTATATTAATGGCGATCGCTTGTTGCGTGACAAAAGCAACCCTACTCTTAAGCGTCGTCTGGGTTACTTACCTGATGACTATCCACTGTATGAGGATTTAACAGTCTGGGATTATTTAGATTACTTTGCGCGGCTATATCGCTTACGGGAACCTCGACGCACTCAACGTCTCCATGAAGTATTAGAACTAATCCAACTGGGTAATAAGCGCAATAGCTTAATTTCTACATTGTCACGGGGGATGAAGCAGCGTTTAAGTTTAGCGCGGACGATTATTCACGAACCAATTTTACTACTGTTAGATGAACCGGTTTCCGGTCTTGACCCCATAGCGAGGATGCAGTTCCGGGAAATCATCAAAGCTTTGCAAGAAGCGGGGATGACAATTTTGATTTCCTCCCACGTACTAAGTGATTTAGCGGAACTTTGTACTTCTGTGGGGATTATGGAACTAGGATTTTTAGTAGAAAGTGCTTCCTTGCAGCAACTTTACCAGCGATTATCCCGACAACAAATAGTTTTATCTACTTTGGGGACAATCGAACCACTTTTGAGCGAATTGAAAAATAATCCTTTAGTGGAAGCTTGGGAAGTATTACCCGGAAGGAATAGCGCCAGAGTCAACTTTTCCGGTAAACAGGAAGACTGTGCTGATTTATTGCGATCGCTAATTCAAGCGGGAATTCCCATCAGTAATTTTCACTGCACTCAAGAAGATTTAGAAACTATCTTCCTCAAATTGGGACATAAACAAGCTTCTTAGGCTGGGTACAGTCTTTTACCTGGTTTGAAAATAGCGTTGACTGTTGACTGTTGACTGTTGACTGGAAAGAGATATTTTATCGCGATTAGCTATCTTCTGAATTACGAATTATTCAGCTTTCTGCTTTGGAGAATTTTCCTATGACATTTAATTTAATAGACAAAATTGGTGAGTGGAATCCCCAATTATTTAGAGAACTGAAAGGTCGCCTAAAAGTTTTCAACATCTTAATTGCTTTGGTAATATCGCTGCTGACTCAACTAGGAGTTTTTATATATCAATTCAGCGATTTTCCAACTAAATTCTATTCCATGTCAGGAGCATACTGTAATCTCAAGCAAGGTTACGAATTAAAGTATAATTCTGTCAATCAAGCTATTTACCAAATTGAACAAAAAATCACTGCCTATACCAGTCTTAAAAACTATGACTTGGTAAAAGTTCAGGAATTCAAAGACCAATTAAAACCTCTGAAAGCGCAACATTCTGAGCTTGAAAAAATCTTATATCAAAGCTACTGTCCGCCAGAGCAAATTAATATGCAACTTTGGTGGCAAGACCATTGGCAATATATATATATAACTTTAAGTGTGATGTTTGTCTTCACGCTTTTAGTTACTGGTACTTATTTATTAATTGCCAATTTAGCCCAAGAAGACCGTCGTGGAACATTGAACTTTATCCGCCTCAGTCCCCAGTCAGAACACAGTATTTTGACCGGAAAAATGTTAGGAGTACCAGTTATTATCTACCTCATAGTTTTAGCTGCTGTACCTTTAAATTTATGGTCTGGAATTTCTGCAAATATCCCTATCGGCGCAATTTTTGGTTTCTATGTAGTCCTAATTGCTAGCTGTATTTTCTTCTACAGTAATGCATTATTATTCGGTTTAATTAGTCGCTTTTTTAGTGGCTTTCAACCTTGGTTAGGTAGTGGGTTAGTTCTGCTATTCCTATTTATCACTTTCAATACTATGAGTTATAGTAATGGAGAACTACATCATACCGCTACTTGGTTAAGGCTTTTAAGTCCTTTTGAAATGCTGGGCTATACCTGGCCGAGAAAAAATGAATTATCTTTACACGAATTGCAGTTTTTCTATATCCCAGTAGGTAAAAGCATTGTTGGTTTGGTTGGCATCCATATATTAAATTATGGTGTTGGTATCTATTGGGCATGGCAAGCTATAAAACGCAGATTTCGTAATCCTGAAGGGGCAGCAATTAACAAATTTCAAAGTTATTTGTTAGTAGCCAGCTATCAAGTGATTTTTTGGGGATTTACTTTACAATACCACAAAAATTATGTCCCCAATTACAAAGAATATACCCCCTATTATGATGTGAATTATCAAATAGGACAAAATATCTTCTTCATAGTATTTTTTAACATAGTCCTATTATTTGGATTGCTGGCTATTCTTTCACCTCATCGCCAAACTATTCAAGATTGGGCAAGATATAGACATCAAAATTCAACTAATTATCGTGATATTCGCGGTGAATTTTGGTTAAAAGATTGGGTTGTAGACGAAAAAAGTCCGTCTTTATTAGCGATGTTAATTAATTTAGCGATCGCCACCACACCAATCATAGTTTGGATAGTCATTGCACCCGTTTTGAATATTCACCATAATACCGCTATCAATTGGGTTAATTCTCTGGGTAGATTCAAGTCTATATCTGGTGTATTTTTATGTATTAGCTTAATGATGATTTACACCACATTAGCGCAATTACTACTACTAATGAAATCTCCCAGACGTGGTTTATGGGCGACTGGTGCTGTAGTTGCAGCGACTATATTACCACCCGTATTTTTAGGAATTTCCGGTATTACAGTCAGCAATAATCCTGAAGCTTGGCTATTTTTTAACTTTCCTTGGTCTTTAGAAAATTCAGCAATGATGGGTGTTTTTACATCCTTCATAACTAACTTAGGCGTTATCCTGTTATTAAATATCCAGTTAAATAAGCAAATTAATTTAGCCGGAGAATCAGCCACAAAAGCACTGTTAGCTGGACGCAAGTAAGAGGAATTATTAACTGTTAGCCAATCACCAATGACTAATGACAATTGTACAGACGCGATTAATCGCGTCTCCAACCAATGACTAACGAGACTTTATAATATGAATCTCAACTGGATGAATCAAATAGGAGACTGGAACCCGCAACTGTTGCGCGAACTCAAAGGAAGACTGAAGTCGCGCAATTTATTACTATCTGCGGCTGTTTCTTTGCTGGGTCAATTTATTCTCTTTATGTATTTCCGTACTCAGCTACCAAATAAGCTAGAGTTGGGATACAATCCTTCCCACAGATATTGCACCGGTGTTACAGAATATGGCGATCAACGCAAATGTCTTGTTGATGCATTTGGCGAGGTGATTATTAACTGGCAATTGTGGCATTTAGATGTATTTACCTGGCTGAGTATTATTGGTTGTTTTACTCTTTTAACAGCCGGAACTTACCTGATAATTAATGATTTAGCATCTGAAGAAAAGCGAGAAACACTCAATTTTATTCGCCTCAGTCCTCAATCGCCCCAAAGTATTTTATCGGGTAAATTGTTAGGAGTGCCAATTTTATTATTTATTGGCATTCTGTTAACAATGCCTTTGCATTTATCCTCAGCTTTAGCTGGGCAAATTCCGATTGTTGAAATTTTCAGCTTTTATTTAGCCGTAGTTGCTGCCTGCATTTTATATTATAGTGCTGCACTGTTATTTGGCTTAGTTGGTTCTTGGCTAGGCGGGTTTCAATCTTGGTTAGGTGCTGGCGTAGTTTTCTGTTTTCTCCTAGTGACTATGCGATTAGCATTAGTAGAACTATCAGATGATTATCCCTTAATTTTTGCTAGGTTGTTTAATCCTACATACTTAATTCCAGACACGGCTATTACTGCTGTATTTTCATCTGCTTATTCGCGACTGATTCCTTTTGAATGGTTTACATTCCCTCTCGGTAGTAATTTATTAACAACATTAGGAACTACTCTCGTAATTTACGGTTTAGGAACATATTTTATCTGCCAATCTTTAAACCGTTGTTTTCGCGATCCAAATACTACTATGTTGAGCAAGCGTCAAAGTTATCTATTAACAGCTTGCTATGCCTTGGTTACTTTAGGATTTGCGAATTGGTCTAGATTAGTTTTAGAATCAGACCCCGGTGACTACAAGCTTGCTGAAAATTTGGTGTGCTTATTGTTCTTAGATTTTTGGCTATTTCTCTATTTAATTGCAGCATTAAATCCCCATCGTCAAGCTTTACAAGATTGGGCGCGTTATCGCCGTACTGCGCGGGTGAAAGGATTAGTAGATAGCCGATTAGTGCAAGATTTAATTTGGGGCGAAAAAAGTCCTGGCTTGTTAGCGATCGCTATCAATGCCATAATTGCCAGCATTGCTATTAGTGGCTTCATAGTCCTCTCTCAATATTCAGTGAATGAAAAACTCAATGCGCTTTTTGCGCTTGTATTATCTGTGAGTTTAGCTATGGTTTATGCAGCCTTAGCCCAACTGCTTTTATTTAGCAAAAATCACAATCGAGTATTTTGGTCTGCGGGTACTGTGGGTGCAGCAATGGTATTACCAGCGATTATTATCGGTGTATTTACCTCGACTTATAGAGACAACAATTTTCTCTGGTTATATTCAATAGTTGGGCCAATTTTCGCAATTTCTCCTGATGGTAAATACCTATCATTCATCACAGCCTTCCTACCAATTTTTAGTTACTTGACTATGATGAGCTTGTTAGTATTCCAATTGCGGCGCAACTTAGTCAAAGCTGGAGAATCTGCGACAAAAGCCATGCTTGCAGGTAAATAATTCAATTTTGCACAATTTTCTCATAACGTTTTATTAAGTCTGGTTAAATTGACCAGACTTTTTTATCAGCATTTTTATAATCTAGTTTGTACAGACATACTCAAAAACCCAGCGATAATTGCTGGGTTTGAGTTGGGGTATGTCCCCTTACCTTTAGTTATATAGTTACTTATAATTTGCTTGTCTAGTAATGATTACAATGGGGCGCTAGGTGATTTCGGAAAATTCCGCAAATTTCTGCAACTAATTTTATGATGACCGCGATCGCTAGCTACAGGGGCGATCGCAGTTTATTCTCTGACACCAAAATTAACTATGTCACAAAACCAGAAAATCGCTATAGAATTCCGCGATGTCACCTTTAGCCGCGATCGCCGTCCTTTGGTATCTCATCTCAATTTCTCCATTCCCCCAGGAGAAGCACTGGTATTATTAGGACGCAGTGGTAGCGGTAAAACTACGACCATGAAATTAATTAATCGCCTCTTGACACCAACTCAAGGAGAAGTATTATTTGATGGCGTACCGACTACTGGATGGGATGAAATTAAACTGCGGCGAAAAATTGGCTATGTAATTCAAGAAACTGGCTTATTTCCGCATTTTACAGTGGAACGCAATGTTGGCTTAGTTCCTGCTTTGGAAGGTTGGAAACCAAAACAAATTAAAACTAGAGTGTACGAATTATTACAATTAATTGGTTTAGAACCAGAAAAATTTGCTGGGCGTTATCCTCACGAACTTTCGGGAGGACAAAGACAACGGGTAGGCGTGGCTAGGGCTTTAGCCGCCGATCCGCCAGTATTATTGATGGATGAACCCTTCGGCGCACTCGATCCGATTACTCGCTTAGAAATTCAACAGGAGTTTCATCGATTACAACAGGAATTAGGTAAAACTGTGGTATTTGTCACCCATGATATTCAAGAAGCCTTTGTTTTGGCATCGAGAATTGGTTTAATGTATGGGGGGGAATTGGTAGTATTAGGAACCAAGGATGAATTTATGCGATCGCACCATCCCGAAAGCCTAGCTTTTCTGCAATGTCTGCGTTCTTTGCAAGACAATTTATGAAAGACTTTTTTCTAATTAAGTATGCGCCAGAAATTTTACAGCATACCCTAGAACATTTATTGATGGTGGGTATTGCCATTGGCATTGCTGTGTTAATTGGCATTCCTTTAGGGATTTTAATTACCCGCAAAACTCAACTACGCCAACCAATTTTAGGTATTGCTAATATCTTGCAAACTATTCCTAGTTTAGCATTATTTGGCTTATTAATTCCTGTCCCCATTATTGGCGGTATTGGTATTGTCCCGGCAATTGTAGCATTAACTTTATATTCTTTATTGCCGATAATTCGTAATACTTATACTGGCATTACTAGCGTCGATCCAGCAATTCGTGAAGCTGGGCGTGGTATGGGAATGACCGATCAACAATTATTATTTCAAGTCGAAATTCCCCTAGCAATGAGTGTAATTTTAGCTGGGGTAAGAGTAGCAACTGTTATTGGTATTGGAATTGCAACTATCGCGGCTGCAATTGGCGCTGGTGGTTTAGGTGTATTTATTTTTCGGGGAATTGCTGTAGTTAATAATCAGTTAATTTTAGCAGGAGCAGTACCGTCAGCAGCGATTGCATTAATTGCTGATTTAGCAATAGGCTGGCTTGAAGGAAAATTAAAGAAAAATTAATTGAATATGCTGAAAATACCCGAAAATTAATATGAAGAAATTCGTGGTTTATTGCTTATTAGCCTTTGCTTTAGTAATGGCGATCGCTAGTTGTAACTCTAGCCCTAATAATAGTAGCAGTGGTGATATTATTGTCGCTTCTAAAGATTTTACCGAACAAGATATTTTAGGCGAACTTTTAGCCCAGCAAATTGAAGCTACAACTAATTTAAAAGTAGTCCGTCGCCCTCGCTTAGGCGGTTCCTTTATCTGTCATAATGCTATTACTTCTGGCAAAATCGACGCTTATATTGAATATACGGGTACAGCGTTTACAGGGATATTAAAACAAAAAGTAATTAACGATCCAAAAATCCTTTACGAAAAATTAAAACAAGCCTATGCTCAACAATTTAACTTAGAAGTTATGCCCAGTTTGGGATTTAACAGCACTTTTGCAATTACTATTAGAGGCGAAGATGCTAGACGCTACAATCTGCGAACTCTCTCGGAAGCTAGTAAGTATACACCCCAATGGCGTGCTGGCTTTGGCTATGAATTTTTAGAACGGGAAGATGGTTATGCGGGATTAGCCAAAACCTACAACCTACGCTTTGCTAAACCACCACAAATCATGGATTTAGGCTTAATTTATCGGGCGTTAATTCAAAAACAAGTAGACTTGGTAGCGGGTAACTCTACCGATGGACAGATTGCGCGTTTGGGTTTAGTAGTTCTTGAGGATGATAAGCAATATTTTCCGCCTTATGAACCGACGCCAATTGTGCGACAAGCAATTTTAGCAAAATACCCGCAATTAAAAAAAGCGATCGCGCCATTAGCAGAACTAATGACTGCGGATGAAATGCGCCGATTAAATTATTTAGTTGAAGGTGAATTACAAGATATTAAAGAAGTTGTCCGAGAGTTCCGTAAAACAAAGGGCTTATAACTCAATACAGTTCAGTTAGTGCCAAAAACCTTAAGCTGCGTAGGTTGGGTTGAGGAACGAAACCCAACATTTTAGACAATTTGTTGGGTTTCACTTCGTTCAACCCAACCTACAATGATCCTTAACTAAACTGTATTGGCTTATAACTGGAAGCAGTTGGTGATTTAAGTTTTTTATCAATTTTTACCCATGATTTAAACTTGCTATATTAAACTTAATGCTGTATTAAGCTCTATTTAATATAGGATGCTTATTTGATTATGGAAATATTGTGTAATAAAAACATGACACACACTACAATGAAACTTCAAAAAGAGGGTTTTCTACGATCAAACTTGATTTATATATAAATTGAACAAATGATCTTCTATCCTCTGGATTACTTGTTGAACTTTGACATTCAGATTTTGATCCCCGTTTTCGTGTGTACTGTAATGTTTACATAGATTTATTTAAATTAACCAAAGTACAAAAATCCCCCATTAAACTTATCCGAGTGCCAAAATTAAGAAAGTGAGAAATTAAATTTTATGTTACCTTCAGTTACATATACTCAGCGTCCTTGGGCTGAAAGTTACAGTGAAATCATTGATGTGCGATCGCCTAGTGAATATCTAGAAGATCGCATCCCCGGTGCAATTAATCTACCCGTTTTGAATGATGCTGAACGTGGAGAAGTAGGGACAATTTATCAACAAGTTTGCTCTTTTACTGCACGCAAAATTGGTGCTGCTTTAGTCACGCGAAATATTTACCAACATCTCAGTCAACACTTTGCGGCTAAAGACCCAGAATACCATCCTTTAATTTACTGCGGACGGGGTGGACAGCGTTCTAACAGCATGGCTACTGTGCTGACACAAATTGGCTGGGAAGTCACTGTTTTAGAAGGTGGATATAAGACTTATCGTAATTATGTCCGCCAACAACTAGAGCATCTCCCAGAAAAATTTAATTATCGGATATTGTGCGGTTTAACTGGTAGCGGTAAAACCTACATTTTAAGCAAGCTAGAACAACTTGGCGCTCAAGTTTTAGACTTAGAAAGTTTAGCTAAACATCGCGGTTCTCTGTTGGGGGGAGAATTGCAAACTCAGCGTGCTTTCCAACCTTCACAAAAATATTTTGAAACTCAGTTATTACAAGTTTTGCAAAAATTCGACCCCAATCAGCCAGTGTGGATCGAATCAGAAAGTAACAAAATTGGGCAACTTTATTTACCTCATGCTTTATGGCAGAAAATGAGAGAATCTAGTTGTGTAGAAATTCAACTACCGCTAGCCGCTAGAGTCGATTTTCTCTTACAGGAATATAGTCACTTGATATCTAGTCCAGAAATCTTAAAACGAAAACTGGAGAAACTAAAATATCGCTGTGGTTGGGAAAAATTAATTCAATGGTATCAGTTGATTGATGTGGGTGCTTGGGAAGTATTAGTACAAGACTTATTAAAATCCTATTACGACCCCATCTATAATCACTCAATTGGGAGCTATTTTCATAAAGCCGACAGAGTTTTAAATATTCCCGATTTGTCTGATAGAAGTATCGCTAATCTGTTAGATTCTTTAATACCGAATTATGCATCTGTAACATGGCAGCATGTTAACAGATAATTTCAGGGATATGGTGGATAGTTTTTGTTAGTCATTTGTCATTTGTCATTTGTCATTGGTCATTTGTGAGTGCAATAATCATGACTGGGCAAGGAATTATGTATTTTAGTATTAACAATTATCCACCGTAGTCTTTAAAAAAGATCTGAAAAATATTTGTTAAAATAGGAATTTATTAAGATTATTTGTCTGGTAAAAAATAAATATAATTAGGGTAGCAATGCCCACAAAATAAAGTTTTTTTGGGCTACTATGTAATTTATTAGTAAATAATTTTATATTTTTACGTAATAATTGATTCTCAAAATCTAAATTTATGCCTGTTTGAAGAAAATTCCAGCTTAAATATGAAGATTTATCAAGAACATGCTTGGCCGCAAACGGTAGAAGAAGCGATCGCAATTCAGGAGAAATTGCGCGATCAAATAATTACAGAAGATAAACTCCCGGAAACTGTGCAATATGTTG
The DNA here is from genome assembly GCF_014696435.1 of Calothrix anomala FACHB-343. Taxonomy (GTDB): domain Bacteria; phylum Cyanobacteriota; class Cyanobacteriia; order Cyanobacteriales; family Nostocaceae; genus Aulosira; species Aulosira anomala_A. Next base: position 105,149 of record NZ_JACJQG010000001.1, read on the forward strand.
CCGGTGTAGATATGGGCTTTGAAGCCGATGGTACAATTAGCCGTGCAGCCGTGGCTGTATTGAGTTTTCCTGGCTTGCAAGTAGTGGAAACTGCGATCGCTTATCGTCCAACAACCTTTCCTTATATTCCCGGATTTCTGTCATTTCGCGAAATTCCAGCTGTACTTGATGCCCTAGAAAAAGTTAAAATCATCCCAGATCTAATTCTCTGCGATGGTCAGGGAATTGCCCATCCTCGCAGACTGGGGATAGCCAGCCATTTAGGATTGCTGATAGATATACCTACAATTGGTGCTGCTAAATCCTTGCTTATTGGCAAATATGAAGAAGTTCCAGAAACAAAAGGAAGCTGGCAACCCCTCATTCATAAAGGTGAAACCATCGGCGCAGTTTTACGCACCCGCACAGGAGTTAAACCTTTATATATTTCTAGCGGTCATCGAGTGAGTTTAGCAACAGCAATTGACTACGTATTACGTTGCACCACAAAATATAGACTGCCAGAAACTACTCGCATTGCTGATAAATTAGCCTCAGATCGCTAAACCGAAAACAGAGATAATACCTGTTGTTTGAAGTTTTTCCCAAATACTTGCTTGCTCAAGGCTAAACGTGTTAGGAATCGCACAGGGAGGAGTTGAAGTAACTCAATAAAAGTTACTAAGTTAGAAGCAAATGAACGCACTCACTTTACAGTGGCACGATGCAGGTCATGATATAACTCAGAATATTTACGAACAACAACCTAGCAAAAATCCGGGAACTGTCCGCATCGGTAGAGATCCACTCCGGTGCGACATTGTTGTTAGTAATCCTACTGTATCTGGTTTGCATGTAGAGATATTTTTTAACTCACAGCAACAAAGATTTTATATCCGCAACCTGCGATCGCAAAATCCGCCTTTAGTCGATAGACAACAACTAGTCCAAGGTGAACTACCTTTACAGGAAGGTAGCACCATTCAATTGGGACAAATGTTAGTCAAAGTAATTGCTGTTGCTATCAACAGTATTCCCGCAACAATTTTGACACCACCAACCCCACCAACCCCACTCACCCCACCCATAGGTACTACCCAGCCGACCAAAAACCTTATCAATCAACAGCCCATCAACCCACAGCCACCAGTACAACCTAAATATCCCCAGTATCACCAACATCACCAACATCACCAGCATCACCAGCACCAACATGTAACTCCTGCACCACAAGGAGTGTATGGCTTAGAATGTCCTAAATGTCACAAAGTATCACCCCCAGAAAATCTGCAAGTTGGCTGTCCTTGGTGTGGTACATCTTTAGCAGCAGCCGTCAGCGTCTTAGTCTCACCCAATCATTAAGGGACTTACAAAAAATAAATTACCCAAATTCTGTAGTGCGAGCATCTTGCTCGCTTTTGAACACCAGCGAGCAAGATGCTCGCATTACAAATTGATGGGGTATTTAAAAAATTGGATATCCCTAAAGTACAGTATTAACCGTTGACTGTTGACCGTTGACTGTTGACCATTGACTATTGTACAGACGCGATTAATCGCGTCTCTAACAACTGACTATTGACCATTGACCAATGACTAACGTAGAAATTCTATTAAGTTGGGACGATCCAGCTACAGGGGAACGACGAGAACCGAGATTAGCTGTACCTATCGCTTTTGGACGAGAATTCGCTCGTTTACCTAACGAAGTGGGGGGACAGCGTGTCTCGCGGATGCTGCTAAATAGCGAGCAAGTTTCTCGCTATCATGCGCTAATAGATTGGGAACAAAATCAACTGGTTATTACCGATCAAGGTAGTGTTAATGGTGTATTTATCAACGGTCAACGCCAAACACGCAGCGTTATAGCTAACGGTGATACAGTACAAATTGGCCCCTACCAAATTACAGTAACCTTCAGTGTTAACGCACCACCTCCGGTTACTAGTCCCCCTTCAACTATTCAATTTAATCCCACAACCAATATTCCAGATCCGAGTTTACCACCTGCTCCCGTTGTCACACCTTTGGGTAGCAATTTTCCGCCACCAGCATTTCAAGCTCAACATGTCGTTGTCCAAGCGCTACACGCAACAGGCTTACCTGTAGATGAATGCGATTATCTAGCAGTTGGGGCGGGATTGGGTAGCTTTATCTGGACAGATTTACTGCGTCTTAGCGGTGTTCGTGCTGACAAAATTGTCGCCTTGGGCTTAGAAGCTGAACCTTACGCCCGTTACAAGCGCCTGTGTTTAAATTCGCAAATTCCTTTACATGAAAGATTGCGGTCTAATTCTGATTCCTGTCCTGATAATATTTGGGGCTGGCCTAGCTATGCTTTAAGAGAAGCTTGGCATGATTTTCGGCAAGGTCAGCTAGAAACAGCTTTTAGATATTTATGGCAGGTATTTGGCGAACCAACACTTGTAGAAACTTATACACCCCGTGCAGGTAATGTCTTTGATTCTATAGACCGAGAAGCTAGACGTATTGGTTGGCAACAAATTTATCGTTATGGGCGTGTCAGAGCAATTCGCAAAACTGAAGATGGTAGATATTGCGTAGCTTATTCTCGCGGCCCGGGAAATTATGCTTTTTTGATTACACGTTATTTGCACTTAGCAACAGGCTATCCAGCAATTCAGTTTTTACCAGATTTACAAGCTTATAGAGAAAAATATCAAGATTTTAAGGCTGTTGTAAATGCCTATGAAGAACACGATCATGTTTATCAGCAGCTAGAACAACAGGGTGGGATTGTCTTACTACGTGGGCGGGGAATTGTAGCTTCGCGGATTGTGCAGCGAATTTATGAAGCCCGCAAGAAAAATCGCAATATTACAGTTTTGCATTTAATGCGATCGCCTAAACCCAAAGGCAACACATTCCAAAAAGCTACCCGCCTAGTCAAAAATCATTATGAATTTCAACCGTTTAACTGGCCGAAAGCCTGTTGGAGCGGGGAATTGCGGGTCATGCTAGAAAAAGCCACTCCCGACCAACGCAAAAGCCTACTCGCAGACTGGGGCGGTACTACCACCGCCGACCGCTATGATTGGCAACAAATCACAGATATAGGCTTAAGTGAAGGCTGGTATCAAATTACCTTTGGTGATGTACTCGGTGTAGAACAAGGTAGCAAAAATCGCACTATTACCCATATCCGCGAAAAGGGTTTGGGAGAAATGAAGCTAGAAGCCGACTTTATTGTTGACGCCACTGGTTTAGATGCCAAAGTCCAGACTAATCCTTTATTAGATGACTTCGTCAAACATTACAATTTGCCCCTCAATCACCTGGGGCGCTTAGTTGTTGCCAACAACTTTGAGCTAGTAGAAATGCGTAACAACAAAGGTCAAATGTATGCCGCCGGAGCAATTACCCTTGGCGGCCCCTACGCCGCCGTTGATAGCTTCTTAGGCTTGCAGTACGCCGCAGTCGTCGCCGTTGACGGACTCGCCGCCGCCCGCGCCCCAGGAGTTAAACCCTTGAACGCCATCAGTTCTTTTAATCAGTGGCTGAAGTGGGTGTTTAATCAGTCTCCCAGTTAGGTAATCGCCCAAAGGCAAGGAGGACAAGGGAGACAAGGGGGACAAGGAAGACAATTGTACAGACGCGATTAATCGCGTCTCTAACAAATGCCCAATGCCCCATGCCCAATGCCCCATGCCCAAAATAAATCTATGACAGCCGAAAATTCCCCTAATCCATTTCTCCATCTGAAGGTTCGCTACTTATGTTTGCGGGCTATATTATTAACGATTGGTCTTGGTATTGTCCTCGGTCTGGTGGAAGGCTTTCTGAGAGTAAAATTTAACAATCAATTTACTACTCTCTTTCTCTACATATTAATTTTTAGCTTCCTTTGTCTTTGGCAGCTAGCAGACTTTCAGCGCTTTGGCATTCGATTGCAATATGTGGTTGGCCGATTACCTAAAAAGTATAAATGGCTACCTATGCTTGGGTTAGTCTTCTTAATAATTCTGTTTTCCCTTAGCGCCTATTTGGTATCATTTTATTTGCTCTCCTTGGCAGCGCCTTCCTTTGTCGAAAATGTTATGCGTCAGCTGGCTAGTAGTCCATCACCACGCAATACTGCACCACCTTTTTATAATTTATTTTCAGCCATAGTATACATAGTCATTGCGCCAATTACTGAAGAATTTCTCTTTCGCGGTATTATCTTGCAGCGCTGGGCAAGCAAATGGGGTATTCCTACTGCGTTAATAGTTTCTGGCATAATGTTTGGTATGTTACATGCTAATGTGCTGGGATTATCTTTATTTGGCATCATCATGGGGGTTTTATATATTAAAACCCGCACGCTGATTGTACCTATCGCCTGTCATGCATTTAACAATTCTCTCGCCGTAGGTATGGGATTATTATCTAGTGGTTCTAAAACTACCACTTCAGTCACGAACCAAATCGAACAATTACGTTCTCTTTGGTGGATTGGAGTTGTATTGATGCTGATTTCCCTCCCTTTGCTAGCCCGCTTTCTCTATCGCAATTGGCCGCGCCAAGGTACATTAATTCCCTACTTGCTTAACTCTTCTCAACATATAGAGTAGGAAGATACACTGTAATGGTGTACAAATGTATAGAATTTTGTAGAGATATAAAATAAACTCTTTTTAAAATGCAAACATTCGCGCGACCTTCCTCAATGCAGCTGTCCATAGCACCAAATCAATGCCAGCCTTTGAAGATTATCGCACTGGGAGATAGCTTAGTATATGGATTCGGCGATCCAGATAAAGGGGGCTGGGTCGAACAACTACGGCGACAGTGGATGTTACCGGATAGTAGCGGTCACATACTTTATAATCTGGGAGTCAGAGGCGATCGCACTCAACAAGTCGCCCAAAGATTAGAAGTAGAATTTCGCCACCGAGGTGAACTGCGAAATCGCGTCCCCGATTTAATCATTTTATCTGTAGGCGTAAACGATTCAGCGCGGTTATCTCGTCTTGATGGGCGGAATTATACAGATTTTGGCTTATTTGAATCACAAATTGCCGAATTACTAGAACAAGCGCAACAACTTTGTCCTGTGGTATTTGTGGGGATGGTTCCCGTTGATGAAGCCAAAATGCCATTCCTCAATTGCTTCTATTACAATCACGCCGATCAATATCGCTATAAAGAAGCCACGAAAATTGCTTGCAATCAACGCCGTATTCCCTATCTTGATATTTTAGACCAATGGATGGAACGTGGCGAACTTTGGCGGCGCAAACGCATCAGCGATGATGGACTTCATCCCAACACCTTAGGTTATCAAGCTTTGTTAGAAGATGTAATTAATTGGCCAGCATTAACTAAGTATCAATCTCCCGTAGCGATTTAAAAAAACTGCCATTTTTCAGAAAAGCTCCACAATCTTGTGGAGTTTTTTATTGTGATACCAATTTAAATAGCTTTTGCGGCACATCAATATATTCTAGAGGGCATGGCAGTGCCATGCCCCTACCATCTGTCGTCTTCTTTTTTCAAATTGGTATGAGTATGATTAAGCTTAATTAAACTAACTACTCAGTACTTTTATGACACCTACTTTATTCGGTCGCTGGCAAACTCGATTATTATTACTAGCAACTGTAGGCGTAGTAGTATCCTTACCCTTTGCGATCGGTTTAATTGGTAATACACCTAGTACAGCTTATTTCTGGGTACTCGCTTACGTCGCCATCTTTGGGTTAGGTTGGGATGTACTTTATAACTATCTGCAAAAATTCCGTTGGGATCGAGACTGGCCTGCAGCTTACCAACTCTTGGCGGGAATTTGGGAATTTATCTTTGTCTTCTGTGGCGTCAAAATATTTGGCTTTCTACCCATCCCCAAAGAAGAACTAGCACCACAATTCTTATTGATCCATTACAGCATTGTTTGGCTAGCAATTTTCATTTCCTCCCAAAGCCTCATGCGCATCATCTTCCCCCGTTGGCGTTTCCGAGGCGGCGAATGGCTATAGGTTATTGTTGACGGTTGACGGTTGACTGTTGACTGTTGAGCAATGCCCAATGCCCAATGCCCAATGCCCAATGCCCCATGCCCAATGCCCAATGCCCAATGCCCCATGCCCCATACCCAAATGTATCCTACATCACACAAGTACCCAAAATCCTTACAGAGCAGGAATATTTGTACTTTTATAAAGTATAATTAAGAAAAAGATAACAAAAAATCAGCAGTAAAGTAGGCTAAATATTGCCATAAATACTTCCCAGAAATGGGTAAAGCTTTATTGTGTTTTATAACAACTAATCGGTATCTTTGACTTGCAATGAGCAAGTATTTTTAGAAACCAGAAAAAAGTGTAAATTTCCCAGTTGAAGAGGCAAATAACAGCGTGGGTGAGTATCAATCTGCTCAACTAAGGCGCTACGATCCAGAAGCGATCGCCCGTTATTATCGTTACCGTCCCTGGCTTGTTTGGGGGCGTTTACTGAGAATTATCTGGTCTTTCTCTGGATTTATTATTAGTTTGAAGTGGGATGAATGGCAAAATCAAGTAGAGCAGAACAAGAGGAAACGCGCCACTCAATTACGTGAACTGCTTACTCGTCTAGGCCCCACCTTCATTAAAGTAGGTCAAGCCCTATCTACTAGACCTGACTTGATACGTAAAGACTTCTTAGAAGAACTGATCAAGTTACAAGACCAATTACCAGCTTTCGATAATGGATTGGCTTATCAAATTATCGAAACTGAACTCGATCGCTCAATTAGCGAAGTCTTTAGCGAACTATCACCTAAACCCGTAGCCGCAGCTAGCTTAGGTCAAGTTTATCGCGCTCGCTTAATGAGTGGTGAAGAAGTCGCCGTCAAAGTCCAGCGCCCTAATTTACGACCAACTTTGACCAAAGACTTATACCTCATGCGTTGGGGTGCAACTTGGCTAGCACCTTGGTTACCATTAAATCTCGGTCACGATCTCTCCTTAATTGTGGATGAGTTTGGTACCAAGTTATTTGAGGAAATCGATTACATTAATGAAGGGCGCAACGCGGAAAAATTCGCTCATAACTTCCGTGACGATCCTAGCGTCAAAGTTCCTAGTATTTATTGGCGGTATACTAATAGCCGCGTGTTAACTCTGGAATGGATTAACGGCTTTAAATTGACAGATACCAAAAGTATCCGTGCTGTCGGTTTAGATCCAGAGGAGATCATCAAAATTGGGGTTACCTCCGGTTTACAACAGCTATTAGAATATGGTTTCTTCCATGCAGATCCTCACCCAGGTAACCTGTTTGCCACGCCCGATGGTAGGATGGCTTACATTGACTTTGGGATGATGGATCAGCTAGAGGAAACTACCAAAGAAACGCTGGTAGATGCTTTAGTGCATCTGGTAAATAAAGACTACACCGACTTAGCCGCAGACTTTGTCAAGTTGGGTTTTCTCACGCCAGAGACAAATATTTGCCCGATTGTACCAGCATTAGAATCAGTGTTAGGGAATGCGATCGGTAAAAATGTTAGCGATTTTAACTTCAAAACCATTACCGATGAATTCTCGGAATTGATGTATGAATATCCTTTCCGAGTGCCGGCGAAGTTTGCTTTAATTATTCGTTCCCTGGTTACCCAAGAAGGGATTGCTTTAAGCCTCAACCCCAATTTTAAAATTGTTGAGGTGGGTTATCCCTATATAGCCAGACGCTTGCTGACTGGTGAATCTCCCCAATTACGGCGACGGCTACTAAACGTGCTGTTTAAAGATGGTAGATTTCAGTGGCAACGGTTAGAAAACTTAATTGCGATCGCCCGTACCGATGACAGCTTTGATGTCTTACCTACAGCTCAGATGGGGTTACAATTTCTGCTGTCTGAAGAAGGTAAGTTCCTGCGTCAGCAACTAGTGCTAGCCCTCACAGAAGACGATCGTCTGCATACAGAAGAAGTTCAACGCCTGTGGAACCTAGTTAAAGATGACTTACAGCCAAATCGTCTATTCAATGTGGCGATCGGTTTTTTAACAGAGTTATCAAGAGAAGGCGCAGCCGCGATTCTCCCAACAGCCACATCCTTTATGACTTTTGGTAGCAATTCTGCGCCAAGCCAAAACTAACACATCGAAACTAACAAGTAAAAACGCCCAATTAGTTTGACAATTCTCTGCAATTAGGAGTTTTCATGTACTATTACCCTCTGCATCCGCCTTATTTCTTACTACTTGTTGGTTTATTGATCGCCGTAACTTCTGGCATTGCTCTGTCTGGTACATTAAAAGTAATTGCGCAGAAATGGGCAAGCAAGCGAGCAAAAAGTGTGAAACCAAAATCTCAATTAAAAGAACTCTTCGTACCCTTTCTTGGTATCACCGGCGGTATTTCTTTATTTCTCACTTCCGGGTTACAGATATTTGGTTTTCCTGTCTTTTTGGCTTTAGGAATTGGCTTACCAATTAGTTTACTAACTTGTTTACTAGTGTGGTTGCAATTGGGTAGTATGTTGGAGTTTGTCGAAAGTCGAGGAATGCAATCTCTAGATTTAGATTCTTTATCTTAAGACTGATAGCAATAGCTGCCAAAATATAACTACGCAAACTTTGCCACTCACCGGAAACTGACAAACTTTGGAATTAAGTGATTTACTTAATCCAATCCGGTGTAGTGGTTTTTTAGTCTGCGTTTAAGCTTGTTAACTAACGCCAAAAAGTTTGTGGAATTTTTCATCTTTTTGAACCAATATTTTGAGCCTCAATATACGATATAAAAATATGCTGTGTTTTATCAGCTTATTAATTATTCTTCTCAAAATTGACAGTTTTGGATATTCAATTTCCTGATGCATCTGGAAGTAAATAGCTTTTTCTTGGAGATCTGATTGGCCATTTTTAATTCTTATTAATTCTATATTGTCCTTAAAAAAAGGAAATTTATCTTCCCGATCAAATCTAATCATTAATCCCACTTTTTCTGCTGCTAAACCCATAGCATAACCTTCTCCATGATAAATGCCTTGGGTTTCAAAAAAATAAGAAATAGTTTCCCAGAATTGAAAGAATTTTTTTTCTAATTCATCCTGCTTCCTCATAAAAAACATAAATTCATGAAACCATTGCACTTTTTGAATATCGATATCTAGCTTTTGAGCCACTTCTTCTATAACTTGAATTTCTTTGCAACTATTAATATTTGCTATGTGGTGGAGCAAATCACAACCAGTTCTCGCTGTGATTCCTGGAAGCGGATTCATTGGTTTTTCGACAGCACCAATAACTCGCACATCAGAATCTAAAAACATACAACTGTTAAATAGTGAGAGAGACTTTTCCAAGACAAAGCGTTTATCATGATATCCTTTCACGCTTTGAAGCCTGTGCTTGAAGGCGAGAACGTGAGTAAATTCTCGAAAATCTTCTGGCTCATCGGTGAGGATGCATAAAGCTGTAGCTGGTATGTATTGCTGAATATCTTGGGCTAGCATCCTTGCATGATGACGATACCTTTTACCCACAGCCAATGTACAAAAGCAGAATTCTTGAGACATCTCCATAATTATCTCTCCAATGTTGATATAAGTATTTTTAATTGCTGAGTCATGGCAAATTTATTGAATAACTTTATTCTTAAAATTGCGATAGTTAAGCTTAATATTGTTAATTTTTTGTTGGATAAAACTGCTAGTCAGATTTTGCATCTGGATTAGCATATTTGGACGAATGAATTTTTGCGGACGCTGCTCAGGAGATTTTAAATAACGATAATGCAAAAATACATCTCGGTAAGGAATATCCACATCTTCACCAGCACAAAGTTTAGTAAATGCTGATGCACCTATGCTCATATAGTGCAGATATGTTAAACGTCTTCCTTTGTCGTAGAGAACATAATCTTGCACATCAAATTGAGAAATCCAGTGATTACCTGTGGTATTTTCATAATCATCATAGGCGAAATTATAATAGGCAATATCACTTTTTAATACCATGTAGTTAAATAAAGATTGATCTGGCCCTCCTAAAGCCATAACATCAGCTTCACCAGACTGTAATTTATCCAGGAGAGTAGTTAATAAATCTGCGGAAAAAATTTGTTTTTTAGCCGCAAACCAACCAGCACAGAATATATGAGAAGGTAACTTTTCTGCTGGTAAAACCTGCTTGATTAAATCTGGAGCGCCATCAAAAATATATTTTAATTCTGACTTATACTGAAAGTCATTTGTCACCCAATCATATTGATTTAACTTGACATATATATAATCAATCGGACTCATTAACAGTGTATCTGCATCAAAATAAATAAACTTATCGAAATTTCCGTCTAAAGCACATAATTTTCGATGCATTGGCAGCCTATATAACTCTGCTAATCCCCATTCTCGCCAAGTTTTTTGCGCTCTTGGATAGTTTTTCCATACCTGAGTGGCAAAATTATCCCAGTAATTGATAGAAGCATAATCGGCAAATAAAGTCACATTTTCTCTAGTGGCAATTTCTGCTTTTACCTTATCTAATTGTTCATTATAAGGAATAACACAAATAGGAATATTTTTACCAGCATTAGCTTCTATACTGTTGAGTAAAGCTACTAATTGGTCATAAACTACATCATTGGCTAAAGTATAAATACCATCAATCATGGCAATAATCCAGTTATTAAGTATGGGCAGTGACAAAGGGAAATAAACGCCGAGTTAGTTTAGGAATAAATGCAAATTTCCCTTCATGCAGATAACGATAGTATTCCCATAATTCCCAATAAGGGCTATTGGCTTTTATTTTGATTCCCGCCCAATGAAGATATTTCAGTGGTTGTCCTCTGTCATAAAGTGCATATCCTTGCTGTTGAAAATTTCGCGAACCAGCCCAACTCCCAGCGCCACCACTAGGAATTTTCACAAGATTACCGCGTTTAGGAATTAGTTTGAGAACTAGATAATTTAAAATTGGTTGATCGGTAACGCCTTCAGAAAAATCAAAATATTCGCGATGGGCTGCACATTCCCGCAAAGTTGCATCCATCTTTTCTTCGGTAATCGCACCTTTTTTAGAAGCCCAAAAACCACTATTAAAAACGTCTTCTAGTTGGGTATCGGAAAAAATTTGTTCTTCTTGGACTAGAGGAGAAAAGATATTGCGTAATTTATCATTTGCGTGATGATAATCGCAGCAGAAGAAATCAACTTCAGATAGTTTACCTAAATTGTCAGCAATTTTTTCAAAAACAACAATATCAGTGTCAATATAAATAAACTCATCTAAAGGGCCAAACCAAGTGACTAGCTTGCGCATTTTGTTAGGTAAGGCGAGAAAATCTCTATTGAAAATTTCGCTGATGCGCTTGGTAAACTGCTCAATTAATTCTAGGTTGGGGAAAAGTTTGACATTATGTAATGTACTGAGTTTAGCGAAAATATTGTGATAATTTTCATTAAAAGGTATGAGATAAACGAGAACTTCTGGGTCAAATAGGCGAATACTATTAAGTAACGCGATCGCATTATCTATTACCTTGTCGTTAGCGACGATATAAATACCTCGATTCATAAATTATCCTTGGGGAATTAGCTTGAATTTTCTTAATGCTCTGGTTAATAAATTAGGTGGTGGAGCATTATATGGTTTAGGAGAATGAGCAAATACTGGACGCTTTTCGGGTTCGTGTAAGTAGCGATAATATAGAAATAATTCTCTATAGGGAAACTCGATATTTTCTCCTGCACATACTGCTTGGTGAATGTTAGGAGGAATGCCGATATAGTGTAAGTAAGTTAATCGCTTACCTTTGTCATATAAAATTTTATCCTGTTCTATAAAATGCTGAGAAGTAACTGTACAGCCTGTAACTTGGCTTGCGGGTAAGTAATGGGCAAAGTTATAAATGGGAATACCAGAGCGCATAAACATATAATTTAGGACTGGCTGATCGCCTGTGGGATAAAGAATTTCTCTTTCACCTGATTGTAAATGCGCTGATAATTCAACTATTTTTTCTGGGCTAAATAATCCTTTTTTTGAGCCATAAAAGCCAGAGCAAAATATTTCTTTATCTACCCGTTCTTTTGTAAATACATTCAAAAATTTATCTGATTTTATGTTGTAAACTTTATCTGGAAATTTAAATTGAAAGTCATAAACTACACAATCATATTCCTCTAATTTCTGCCATACTATATCTAGTGAATTCATCACTAAAGTATCAGCGTCTAAATAAATAAATTTATCAAAAGGCCCGTCAAAAGCACAAAATCTGCGATGTCCCCCATATATTCTATATTTATTTCTATTCATGCTTGCTGGGCTAGCCTCTAGCATAAATTTATCCCAGCGTTTAATTGATTCTTGATTATCGTAAAGAAAGACATTAGGACGTTGCGCGATCGCATCTGCAATCCGTTGAGTTTGCTCATCAAAAGGATAGATACAAACAGGAATATCTTTACCTAATATTGCATCAATACTATTTAGGAGCGCAATCAACTGATCGTAAACATAATCATTACCAAGAGTACAAATCCCATTCATAATTTATGATTGTTGAATAACAAAATTTGACAGCCAATTTAATAAATTTAATTTGTGTAAAATAATTTGCCTTGCTTGCGCGATCGCATCTTTCGCTGCATACCAAGCATCTGGTGTAGCAGTCACTTCTTTAATGTAAGCAATACCTTTCTCATCTAAACTAGGTAATCTTAAAAAACTACCTGGTGGTAATAATTTATCTGCGGCAGAGCCGCCATAATAAATTGGTAAACACCAAGCAAGTAAACTATCCCAAAGTTTCTCGCTAACATACCAATTATTATCAGCATAATTTTCAATTGCTAAGTTGTAATAATATGGTGCCATGCCATACCATTTATTACCTAATTCTCCCGATATCTTTGCCCATTTAGGTAAATTACGCCCGTACAAATCAAACTGAATTTGGCTATTTTGTAGAGAACGCAAAAACTCTAAACGCTGGCGATGATTGGCTGTGCGATTAATTCCTGAAGTAATCCAACTACAGGAAGAAATTTTTTCTGGACATGGCATTTCATTTAAATCTTGGAAAGAATTAGAATGATACCAAATCGCCGGCATATAATCGGGAGTCGGTGCAAAATCATCGGGGCCGGAAACGTAGCCACAATAATTTTGTGCTTGTTGATAATTAGATTTATTAATTTCTAGAATTTCGTCTAAAGGTGGCTCTCTTAATAAATATATTATGCGCTTTTTGTCAACGCCACGCAGCAGATAATTCTCATCAATTACTGACTGTTTGGCTGGTTTACGAAATTTATCTAACCAAGATTTTTTTGCAGATGGTTGGACAAAATCGAACTGATACATGAGCAGAAAATCTGGTTTTGCTGCTAGTGCTTGCATTTGGATATTACCCCATCTGCCAAAGGGATTTGGTGTTTGTTGCCATAGCCAATCGGCTCTAGTTTCTAATCCCCGATAGCTGCTAATCATGCCAATAGTTTTCATCATTTTAATTATTGAAAATTAACTTAAGTAACAAATCCTGGAAGTAGAGATTGATCGACATAACTTAAGATTTTGGCAGCGCGATTTTCCCAAGAAAACTGCTGCACAAACTCCACGCTATCTGCATAACCTTCTACTTTGTGGGGATGAGTTTCTAAAACGCGCTGTAAAGATTCAGCAAACTTTACGGGGTTATCTGGTTCGCACCAAGCAGCTATAGCTTTACTATGCTTAAATTCAATTAATGACGGAATTTCTGTGGCGACAATTGGGGTTCCGGAAGCGAAGTAATCAAATAACTTTAATGGTGATGTAAAAGTTGCAGCTTTACCAGCACAGTGAGGGTGAACTAAAACATCGGCAGCTTGAAGCAAAGAGGCTAATTCATGATGTAAAATATAGCCTAAAAAGCTAATATTAAAAACTTGCTTTTCTGTAGATAATTCCTGATAATATGCAACTTCATTACTATTACCACCTGCACAAACAAAATGTACATCTGGCATTTGCTTGGCAACTTCAACTAGCATATCAATACCTTTAAATTGCTGTAGCGCTCCGGCATATACTACTAAATATGCATATTTTTGGAGTAATTTCTTGCGCCATTCTGCGGCTTTTTCTGGTTGTCTCTGCATAAATAAGCGATTAAAACCGTTATGTAACTTAATCGCTTTTTCTGCTGGCATACCATTTTTAATTATTGATTCGCGAATGGTATCGGCTACTGTAACGGTAATTTGTAATAGTGGATTATTGACAATTTCTGACTCAAATTGCTTATCTTCATGATGATGGTGTTCGTAAATTGCTGGCACACCATTTTTAATTGCTGCTTTGATAAAATTCCAGTTGCGACTATGAACAAGTTTTGTAGTAGGAAGTATATGTAAGGGTAAATAATATTTACAAGTAATAGTGTTGGAATCAGCTAATTTATGCCTAATTTTGTCAATCGGCCAAGGCATGGGTACAGGAGAAACTTTTAACTTATCCTGCAAGTTGTAATATTTAATCAGTTCTTCTGGTGTTGTTCGCGGTTGAAAAGGATGAATAAGGTTAATTAAATTGTGCAGTTTTATTTTTTTTTCTGGATATACCAAAACAGTTGAATAACCCAGATTAGCCGCACCATTGGCAGCATTGGTAGACTGGACTAAATGGGCTGCTGGCTTAGGTAAAGTCTCGCCAATAAAGAATATATAATGCTTTTTATTATCAAGATTTATCATAATTTTAACTGCTGATAATATCTTCAATTTTTTGGAGTTTTTCAAGTAAGTACATAGCAGATTTATAGGACTCTTCTATTATTTTACGCTCTTCTTTCTGACCATATAAATTGTTTTCTGATAGGGAGCGGAGAGATACAAGTATGAGATTAATATAATGGCGGAAATCATTAGACATTTGCATCAAAGTTGGCATTTGGAGAATAAAGCCTTTGTGATTTGATTCGAGCAATGCAGTTAAATTTTTATTGATTTGCATGTTGATAATGTCGTCAAAAATATCAATAATATTTAGAATTCGCCAAGCTAATTTGTAAATTGTTTCTATTATCTCTTGCCGTTCTTGAATATCATCTACCAAATCATCAACTAATAACTGAAGAAAACCAATTATCGAGTTAAGTTGCGTGCGAATTTCGTGAGAAATACGGCTCAAGCTTTTATTTTGATAAACGCTAACTTCACGAGGATAGGCGATTTGTGTTGAAAATTTACGCATTGCACCGAGAATTTTTATCCGTGCTGAGTTCTTTTCAGGATTTTCGGTAAATTGCATAGAGTAGAGGTTGGAGTAATAGCCGGCTTTTTGTAAAAGTTCCTCATGGGTTCCGACTTCTACCACGCTTCCACGATCTAAGACTGCTATTTGATGAGCTTTTTGAACTGTGGAAAGACGATGTGCAATTATCAATGTGGTGCGATCGCGGCTTAACTCGTCCAGCGCAGTTTGTACTAAGCGTTCGGAAACCGTATCTAAGGCGCTGGTAGCTTCGTCAAGAATTAAAATCTCCGGGTTTTGGACTAACGCGCGCGCGATCGCTAATCTTTGTCTTTGTCCCCCAGATAACATAACACCGCGATCGCCAATTAAGGTATCAAATCCTTCAGGTAATTTACTAATAAATTCATAGGCGTTGGCTTGCTTGGCTGCTGTAATAATCTCTTCTTCAGTCGCTTCTGGTCTACCATAGGCGATGTTATACCGCACTGATTCGTTAAACAGAAAGGTATCTTGGCTAACAATACCCATCCGTTTTCTGAAGGAGAAAATATCGAATTCTCGCAAGTCTGTGCCATCAATGGTAATACGTCCGGCGATCGGGTCATAAAATCTGGGTAACAAATCTGCTAAAGTCGATTTTCCCGCACCAGAACCACCCACCAACGCCAGGGTTTGACCGCGAGGTAAATATAAACTGATATCTTCAAGGACTAACTTTTCCTGACCGGGATAGCTAAAAGATAGTCCTTCAAAACTCACTCCCTCTTCTAATTGGGTGTAAATCAGCTTACCATTGCCCATTAATGGCTTATTCTCTAGGCTTAAAAATTCACTGACAATATTGACACTAGCAGCAGTGCTAGCAAATGCACTGCGTAAAGCGTTTAATTGAGAAATTAATGGTAGTACCCGCAATAAGACTAATAAATATGTTAAAAGTACGGTGGAAAGGGAGAGAATTTGATCGGCTAAAAAAGTCTTACTTAATAAGACAATCAGCATTAAAGCTGTGACTCCCATGACCTCACTCATAGGTGCGATCGCTTCTGAATTTACCTGAGATTGAAAATCAGCTTTTTCGCGATTCCTAATTAATTTTTTAATTTTGTTAAATTCTCGATTTTCATTGCCTGTAGACTTAACTAAGCGAATGCCATTGAGCATTTCTAAAATATTAATAGAATATGCTTTTGACATTTCGCTAAGTTGAGTACCAAACTTTTTAGAACGCGCGATCGCAAATTGATTAATAAAGGTCACTATAGATAATAAAAATGTGGCGGCAATTGTCATATGCCAAGAAATTGACAATAATAAGCCGACGAAGACAATAATAGTAATTATAAGAATAATTAATTTAATTGTATTACCTATACAAGTTGATGCCCGGCCGATTTCTCCCCCTAGTTTATGGATTAAATCGCCAACTTTTGTTTTAGCAAAATAATCTATATCAACTTCTAATAATAGGTTTAATCCGGCTTCTCGCATATCTGCTGTTAGCTTCCGAGTTAAAGAACTCGATGCCAAACTGCTACTATAATTAGCTAAATTTTTGAGGGCAATTGTTAATATAATCACCCCAGCCATAACTCCGATACCATAAGGTTCAGTGATTTGATCAAACGGAGACATAATAGTTTTTAAAATTGGCGGGCCGTTGCTTAAATCTACTTCGTGACCGACAATTTTTAAAATCACTGGGACAATTAAAGTTGTGCTGACACCATTAAATAATGCTCCTGAAAAACCTAAAATTATTGTTAGAATGCACAAGCCTGGATAAGGCTTGGCAAATCTTAGTAGGAGGTTTCTAGTAGACATCAGTTATGTGTATAATAATTTATTCATTATTAACACAATCTTCAAATTATTGCCAAATTAACTAAAGCAATCTTTTTGGTTAATTATTTCAGTAAAAATACAGTTATTCTTCAATATAAGTCAATTAAAACTAATATTTATTGAATAGTAACATACCTATTTGTCTAGATAGTTACAACCGAAAAATTACTGATTCTAAACTAGCAGCCATAGCTTCTATACTATATTTTTCTACACATCTTTCTCGCGCTTTTTTACCGCGTTGATTTGCTAGTTCTAAATTATGAAATATTAATTGAATTTGTGTAGCCAGTTGTTCTGGGTTAGCTGGTGCAACTAAATAACCAGTTTCACCTAAAATTGCGGGAATATCTCCAACTATGGTTGATAATACAGGCTTTGCCATTGACATCCCATCTGTTAGTTTTAAAGGAAATTGCGCGCGAGTTTCTGGTGTATCTCTTTGAGGAACAACAACAATGTGAGCAGCCGCTACTACATCTGGCATGATTTCGGCTGGATAATTGGGTAATTTAACAATCCAACGTCCCCATTTTTGTTGCAATTCTTCATCGTAATTATCGTAAGGACTACCACCGACGATGACTAGTTTTAAATCTTGCCGATTAATTTTATCTAGTGCTAATAAAACATCTTCTACACCTTTATAGGGTCTAGGTGCGCCAGGAAACATTAATATTTTATATCCTGATAAACCATAGCGGATTCTGCTAGCTTCAGGATGATATTTATCTGGGTTAAATAATGCTGTATCTTTGCCATTAGGAATTATTTGACCGCCAAAACGCTGTTGCAAAAAACTTGTATGTACTGTGATTGCATCAGCATAAATACAGCAATTCTCCAGCCATTTAATATATAAAGGATGATAGGGATTTCTCAAAGCACCATTTGGTCTTAATATATCCCTGGCTACCTGTTTTAATGTAGGATGGTAATGCCACTCATCCCCACCATGCCAGCTAAGTTCCCAATCATCTATATCTAAAATTATAGGTTTTCTGCTAGATAATTTTTTCAGTAGAGCCACACCAAAGCTAGCTAATTGTGGTTTAATTGCATAGATAATATCGCCTTGAATTTTTGGTAAGATTTGGAGAATATTCTGGGCAAAGCCGGGAAAATTCATTCCGGGTAAATGATATATTTTAAATTCAGGTGGTAAATTACTATATAATTTATCACCAAAGATAAAACCTAAAATTTCTACATCTATATCTAAAGTTTTAATAGCTTTACTTAATAGGTAAGCACGCATAATAGCTGCACTAGATAAGTCAGCTACTAACAGTGATATTTTGGTGATTTTTTTCACAAGTTGATTACTTGGTACGCCAAGGATTAGTCAGTTGATTGGGTAAAAAGATTTTCGCTAATTTATCGAAGATTCTGGTAAATAAAGAGCGAGTGATATTTTTAGCATACTGGGGTCGATAAGGATAGGTACAGTGAAGTACTTTAATTTCTCCAGTAATTGTGTAGGCATCTTGCCATTTACTAAGATAATTGTAGTTTGGTGGGAGTATTTTTAGATTTGGTTTGACAGATGCGATCGCAGCTGCAAAAGCACCTTGATCTTTGAGTAATAATTTCTCTTGATTATTTTTAACGATTTCAAAATAATGTTTAAATTTTGCAAATAAGGTTTCAGTTGTTTCACTTTTACGAAAAGCGATGAAACCACCATTGTACTGTATACTATCTTCATCAAGCGGTAGACCTACAGCTTGTAAAGTTGGTAAAACTTGTGCTAAGTTTTCTTTTTGATTTCCCCGTAATAAATTTGTAGCTTTAGCAATACTTGGTTGTACGTCTTCGGTTAATAATAAATCCTGTTTTTCTAAAAATTCAAATACATCATTAATATCTGATAATAAACAAATATCTGAATCTAAGTAAATTGTGCGCTCGAATTCAGAATTTGCATATAGAGATAGCTTTGCTTCTCGTGAAGCTAAAACAGTATTTTGATTTGTAGGCGCTGGTTTTAAAATAACATTGTTGAATCTTTGGAGCAGAGGATAAAGAATCCAAGGAACGCGATCGATTAAAATAATTATCGGTTCTTGGTGAAACTTTCTGACAGATGCTAAAAAATGAATACAATCTTGAAATGAATAAATTCCTGTGAGAATAGTAATAAATCCTCTAGTTGCGTTTTTCATATATTATAGGAATTTTTAAGACTTAATTTTTGATACAATAAATTAATTTAACTTTTGGATTTTTTAGCGCACAGATGATTGATTAATAACAAATTGTTAATTTATATGAATTAAGCAATAAATGCTTGTTGCCCAAGACAACAAGCATAATCCAAGGGTAGATGTTATTGGTTGAATATTTAGAAAAAAGATATCGCCTACACCATATACTACCAATCCATTAATTTCAATTGTCCGGTTTGTACATGGTCAAATACGCGATTAATTAGGCGGCGATCTCCATCGTTTATATTGCCATTAGCCAAAACAGTAGAAGTAAGCAAATTATGATCTTGACGACTCATTCTTCCCGACGAAATAATGCGATCTACGATTTGCTGCACTCCTTTTTCTGGTTGACTAGTGACAGTTTTGTACATCAAAGTCTGATAAGTCATAAATCTCCTACAGATGCAATAAAACATGACAATACTTGCTCGCCTTTAAATATCTAAAAAGGAGATAGCTAAAAATTTAATAAATATTAAATTTTTACTAAAAAAGCAAATATTGCAGATTCCTGATGATCGACATTCTTTTTGTATTAATCACAAAGAGAATAAGTTCACTCTAACTTCGCATTTTAGCTACTTCCAGAGAAATTGTACTGATTAATAACAACATTTATTATGACTGTTGATTATCGAGTCAGGGTAAATACGGTTGTGTGTGGAGATAGTTAAGAGGTTTTACAGGTAGAATGTACAAAATGTAAACACTTTATATGGCTCAATTAAGGGGGAGCATCCCAATTTTGACGCAATACCCTAGAAGGGTATTGCTATACCAACAAAGCCTGCCTTCGCAGGCTATCAAACTTTTAGCCTGCGAAGGCAGGCTTCGTATTTCTAGCCCCACCCTTGTAGGGTGAGGGCGTTTTTGCACATTTGGGATGCTCCCCAATGAAGGTGCCATTTAATTTGTGACAGCAATTATTAGTTATGAGCCATTAATCTAAGGAATTTGAAGTTATGCAGGTATTTCGTCTGGAAGCACTTTCCGATAACTACATATTCTTGTTGTACGATCGCACCGAAAATATCGCCGCAGTTGTCGATCCAGCAGAAGCTGAACCTGTATTCAAGAAGCTGGCTGAACTAAAAGCCGATTTGGTAGCAATTTTTAACACCCACCACCATCACGATCATGTGGGTGGTAATCAGCAGCTAATGCAAAAATTCCCAGGGGTGACGGTATATGGCGGAGTTGAGGATCGGGGGAGAATTCCCGGACAGCAGGTATTTTTAGAAGATGGCTCTCGCGTTCAATTTGGCGATCGCATTGCTGAAGTCATCTTTGTTCCCGGACATACCCGCGCTCACATCGCTTATTATTTTCCGCCAGAAATAGCTGGAGAAACAGGGGAATTATTCTGCGGCGATACCTTATTTGCTGGGGGTTGCGGTCGTTTATTTGAAGGGACACCTGCACAAATGGTCAACTCTTTAAGTAAGCTACGCTCTCTACCTGATAATACTCGTGTATGGTGTGCCCATGAATATACATTGAATAATTTAAAATTTGCCTTGACTGTAGATGGGGAAAACAGCGATTTACAGCAGAGGTTTGCAGAAGTGACAGCTTACCGTAGTCGAGGGGAAGCGACAGTTCCTTCCCTGTTGGGAGTGGAGAAACGCACCAATCCTTTTTTACGCTGGGAGGAGCCTGCACTACAATTAGCGACGAAAAGTCATGAGCCGGTGCAAACTTTTGCCAGAATTAGGGGAATGAAGGATAGGTTTTAGTCATTTGTCATTTGTCATTTGTCATTTGTCATTGGTCATTTGTCAACCGTCAACCGTCAACCGTCAACAGTTACTGATATGTCCTATTCCAGCGCCTTTTCTCCTGACTATAAAACAGCAAGGAATCGCTTCCGCGCTGCGGGGTTGGCTTTGGGGTGTGGTTTAGAAGCCTACTCTATTGAGGAAATTGGGACGGATGGGGAAGAGTTGACTATTGATGTGGCGATGCTAGGAAACCCTAAGGCGCAAAAGGTTGTGGTGGTATCGAGTGGGTTACATGGGGTAGAGGGGTTTTTTGGTTCGGCGGTGCAATGTGCTTTGTTGGAGGAACGCCTGAAAAACTGGAAACCACCTGCTGATTTGGCGTTATTGCTATTACATGCTTTGAATCCCTACGGCTTTGCTTGGTTGAGACGTTGGAATGAAGATAATGTCGATTTGAATCGTAATTTTCTGCTACCGGGTGAAGAATATCGGGGTAGTCCGCAAATGTATGGCGATTTAAATGCTTTTTTTAACCCCACTTCACCGCCTTCACGGTTTGAGCCTTTTTTGCTGAAAGCGATCGCTCTTATTCTCCGTTATGGTATTACTTCTCTAACAAAGACTTTACCAGTGGGACAATACGACTTTCCCCAAGGTTTATTTTTCGGCGGACATGCTCCCGCAAAAACTTACCGCATTCTCGATGCAAATCTGTCTCGCTGGATGGGAGAAGCAAAGGATGTAGTTCACGTTGACTTACACACAGGATTGGGAAAGAAAGCAACCTATAAACTGTTTATTGAAGATGCTCCAGAATCCGAGTCTACCCGGTGGTTAACAGAGAAATTTGGCGCAAATTATGTGGAACCTTATCAAACTAGAATGGTAGCTTATAAATTTCGCGGCGGTTTGGGGAATTGGTGTCAAGCAAAATTACCCCAATCTAACTATAAATATCTAACAGCAGAATTTGGTACTTATTCAGTTATTCAGGTAGTTGCAGCATTACGCGCAGAAAATCGCGCACATTTTTTTGCGCCAGCTAATCACCCATGTAGAGAATGGACAAGCCAGCAATTAAAAGAAGTTTTTGTCCCTGCAGACAAGGTTTGGCGCGATACAGTAGTCGCTCAAGGACTGGATTTGGTAGAACGCGCGATCGCGTCATTATAAACCAAGACAAATTTTTTGGCGCATAGGAGTTGCGATCGCACCCTACCATTCGCTAGGATCTTTAAGCTTTGGGATATTAGCCAAGCCACTTGGGATACAGCTACACATCTGTTAGCTATCCGGCTGCAACCCAAGTTAATGAGATTCTACAGGAAAACGAAAAAACAATGGCGAAGCGCGTACAGTTAGTTTTAACTCAGGATGTTTATAAACTGGGTAAATTAGGCGATTTAGTGGATGTAGCACCAGGCTATGCTCGTAATTATTTGATTCCTCAAAAGTTAGCAACTCATGCTACTCCTGGGATTCTCAAGCAAGTAGAACGCCGTCGCGAACAAGAACTTCAACGGCAATTAGAATTGAGACAACAAGCTTTAGAACAAAAAGCAGCTCTCGAAAAAGTTACCAGCTTGCAAATTGCCAAGCAAGTTGGTGAAAACGAAGCTATCTTCGGTACTGTTACCGCTCAAGATGTTGCAGATGCAATTAAAGCAGCGACAAATCAAGAAGTGGATCGTCGCGGTATTACACTACCCGATATTAACCACCTTGGTACTTACAAAGCTGAAATTAAGCTGCATTCCGACGTAACCGCGCAACTCGATATTCAAGTTGTGGCTAGCTAAGGCAATAATTTGTAATTCGTAATTCGTAGTTCGTAATTGCTAATTAATTGAGGATGTGGGTAATTTAATTGATGCATGGATTCAAGATAAATAAATCGTTTTCCTTGGTTCCATTTACCACATTCATCTGCTAAAAATTATTACGAATTACGAATTAATAATTACGAATTATATATTTGCTGTGAGACCGCAAATTTTAGACTATAGCAATCCTCAAAGAGTCACAAATACCCATCTTCCTTGTCTTCCTTGTCCCCCTTGTCTTCCTTGTCCTTTTGATTTACATATCAAATAGGATTGCTATATAAGATTAATAGCTAAACCCCGATCGCAATTTTAAAGCGCTTATGGCTGAAGGACTAAGTTTTCAAGGCGATGGTAGCGAACGCCTTCCACCCCAAAATATTGAAGCAGAAGAGGCGATTTTGGGGGGAATTTTGCTAGATCCAGAAGCGATTGGTCGAGTTAGCGATCGCTTAATTGCTGAAGCTTTTTACATTAGCGCCCATAAAGAAATTTATCAAGCCGCCTTACGACTCCACGCGCAAGGTAAACCTACAGATTTGCTTTCAGTTACCAGTTGGCTAGCTGATAACGATATGCTTAACCGCATTGGCGGGAGAAATAAATTAGCCACCCTTGTAGATCGCACAGTTTCAGCCGTTAATATTGACGCCTTAGCAGTATTAGTCATGGATAAATACATGCGGCGACAATTAATTAAAGCTGGTAATGAAATTGTGCATTTAGGTTATGAAACTGATAAAGATTTACCAATAGTTTTAGATCAAGCAGAACAAAAAGTTTTTGGTGTTACTCAAGAAAAAGTACAGTCAGGCTTAATTCACATTTCTGATGTCTTAATTAATAATTTTCAGGATATTGAAGAGCGAAATCAAGGTATTTCTTTACCGGGAATTCCCTGTGGTTTCTATGATTTAGATGCAATGACTAGCGGTTTTCAGCGTTCTGATTTAATTATTGTCGCTGCTAGACCGGCAATGGGAAAGACTAGCTTTGCAATGAATCTCGCACAATATATTGCTCATTCGGAAGTTCCTGTTAAGGGTAGCGATGTTGTCGAGATGAAAAAAT
This sequence comes from Calothrix anomala FACHB-343, assembly GCF_014696435.1. Taxonomy (GTDB): domain Bacteria; phylum Cyanobacteriota; class Cyanobacteriia; order Cyanobacteriales; family Nostocaceae; genus Aulosira; species Aulosira anomala_A. The sequence goes on from NZ_JACJQG010000001.1 coordinate 128,977, forward strand.
TACCAGTTGCTGTTTTTAGTTTAGAAATGTCTAAAGAACAACTGGTACAACGTTTATTAGCTAGTGAAGCGGGAATTGAAAGCGGTTATTTACGTAGTGGAAGGCTAAGTCAAGCACAGTGGGAACCTTTAAGCTTGGCTATTAGTAAGCTTTCTGATATTCCAATTTTTATTGATGATACGCCAAATATCACTGTCACCCAAATGCGCAGTCAGGCGCGAAGATTGCAAGCAGAACAAGGGATAAATTTGGGTTTAATTGTCATAGATTACCTGCAATTAATGGAAGGTGCAGGTGATAACCGAGTACAAGAATTATCAAAAATTACACGTTCTTTAAAAGGTTTAGCGCGGGAATTATCGGTTCCAGTAATTGCTTTATCGCAGTTAAGTCGCGGAGTAGAAGCACGTACTAATAAGCGTCCAATGTTGTCAGATTTAAGAGAATCGGGATCGATTGAACAAGACGCGGATTTAGTAATTATGTTGTACCGCGATGATTATTACAATAATGACACTCCCGATCGCGGTATTGCTGAAGTTATAGTAGCTAAACACCGTAACGGCCCTACAGGTACGGTAAAACTCTTATTCGATCCGCAGTTTACCAAGTTTAAAAACTTAGCTCGCCCCAATAATTATTAAAATTCATTCTTGAGTGGGATGGAACGCAAGGAGATGCGATCGCACTATAACAACTGACCCTTGTACAGACGCGATTAATCGCGTCTCTGACAACTAACAAATACAGATTTGATTATCACTTGACACCAGTTTAACTTATTTTACTTATCATTCATACTCTCTGGTGTCAATAAGTACATTTTTCATGTACTGATTAATAATATAGTTAAAATAAAGTTTTGTTAAGCGAGGACTACGAATGTACATTGTACAGATTGCCTCGGAGTGCGCTCCTGTAATTAAAGCAGGCGGTTTAGGGGATGTTGTCTACGGATTGAGTCGGGAATTAGAAATTCGTGGGCATTGTGTCGAACTAATTCTGCCCAAATATGATTGTATGCGCTACGACCATATTTGGGGATTACACGAAGCCTATCGCAATCTATCTGTACCCTGGTACGGTGGAGCCATTACTTGTTCTGTTGAGTGCGGTTGGGTACATGGACGAGTATGTTTCTTTATTGAACCCCACTCTCAAGATAATTTCTTTAATCGCGGTTGCTATTACGGCTGTGACGACGACAATATGCGTTTTGCTTTCTTTAGCAAAGCAGCATTGGAATTTTTACTGCAAAGTAACAAGCGCCCTGATGTTATCCATTGTCATGACTGGCAAACAGGCTTAATTCCAGTCATGCTCCATGAAATGTACAAGTATTATGGCATGGAGTATCAACGAGCTTGCTACACTATCCATAACTTTAAGCATCAAGGTATGGGTGGTGTAGAAACACTCCAAGCCACAGGTTTAAATCGACCAGAATATTACTTCCAATACGATAAGCTGCGTGACAACTTCAACCCCTTTGCCTTGAACTTTATGAAGGCGGGTATAGTTTACTCCAATGCTGTCACCACAGTTTCACCAAACCACGCTTGGGAAGCGCGTACCAGCGAAATAGGTTGTGGTTTAGGTCATACTTTGCATTTGCATCAAGATAAATTCCAGGGAATACTTAACGGTATTGATTACGATTTTTGGAATCCAGAAGTTGACCGTTACATCCCCTCTAATTACAACAAAGACACTTTTGACAAGAAATTTGATAACAAAAAAGCTTTGCAAGAGCGGCTTTTGCTCCGCCAAGAAGATAAACCGATCGTTGCTTATATTGGGCGTTTAGATAATCAAAAAGGCGTGCATCTGGTACATCACGCTATTTATTACGCTCTCAATAAAGGAGCGCAGTTTGTATTACTAGGTTCGGCAACAGAACCGGGAATTAATGCCCAATTCCAACATGAAAAACAGTTTTTAAATAACAACCCAGATGTTCATTTAGAACTAGGTTTTAATGAAGAATTATCTCACCTAATTTATGCAGGTGCAGATATGATTGTTGTGCCTAGTAATTTTGAACCTTGCGGGTTAACGCAAATGATTGGGTTAAAATACGGTACTGTTCCTATTGTGCGCGGTGTCGGCGGTTTGGTAAATACAGTATTTGACCGCAACTACGATGAGAATTTACCACCAGAAAAACGTAATGGTTTTGTATTCTACCAAAGCGATAATGCTGCCCTTGAGTCTGCAATGGGACGAGCAATTGATTTGTGGAATTATTCTCCCGAAGAGTTCCGCGAATTAGCTATTCAGGGTATGGAGTATGACTACTCCTGGAATATTCCTGGCGGGGAATATGTAGAAATTTACGATTGGATTAGACACAAGTGGTAATTTCAATTACCTTAAAATTGGCTACATAATGATATAGGGATGCGGAGAATAATTTGTAGCCAGCCGTGTAGTTGATACTGTACCGTTATCTAAAAACTAGATCAATAAGAAGGTGGCTTTGCCGCCTTTTTTCTTGGCTTAAATTTTATGTAGCGCTCGTTACCACTGGTATTTTTTTAATATATTTTGGCTAAATTTAACCGATTAAAAATATAGAATTTGTTAGTTAAAATCACGTAGTAGCTATTATAACTTTATATCTTCTTTATAAAAACTAGATAATTCTTTATTATTTTTATATAGAATTTGAAATATTAGCTGTTAAATTCTATTGATACTTATTGATAAAGCTGCACTACCATAATTTTTATAAGTTCTCTGCCTGTTATAAAAAAAATATTTGGTAATTGGTGCATATATGGAATGCATTGTAATCAATCTATTAATTACTGAATATTGTAGAGAATTTATTTGATTTGATTTTGTAATTATCTACTGTTTTGTCGGATAGTGACATTTTTCGTAACTATCAAATCATTCATTATTTTTATACAAACAAAATGAAAGTAGTAACCAGAGAATATTCATACCAACTTTCATCTCTACAGCAAGGAATGCTGTTTAATAATTTAGTTGCTCAAAAATCGGGAGTAGATATTGAGCAGATGATCTGTTTAGTACATGAAAAAATTGATGTTTTTGCCTTTCAACAAGCATGGCAGAAAGTTGGAGAACGACACGCAGTTTTGCGAACTAGCTTTGATTGGCAAAGTCAACGAGAACCTCAGCAATATGTACATCAAAAAGTAATCATTCCTCTGGAACAGCAAGATTGGTGTGACTTGTCTGACACAGAACAATCAACTAAATTACAAGCCTATCTGCAAAGCGATCGCACTCTTGGCTTTGAGTTAAATGTCGCGCCATTAATGCGCCTTGCATTATTTCATCTGAGAGAATCTGTCTACCAATTTATTTGGACTTTTCACCATGCTTTGTTAGATGGTCGTTCCTTGTCAATCATTCTTAAGGAAGTGTTCGCTTTTTATGACGCTTTCTGCGAAGGCAAAGACTTACAACTTCCCCAACCCCGTCCTTATCAAGATCACATTACATGGCTACAGCAACAGGATTGGTGTAAGTCCGAAAGTTTTTGGCGGAACTTGCTCAAAGGCTTTACCGCACCCACTCCTTTATTATTAGACTCAAATCCCCGCGATCAAAGCGGTTTTGGCGAGCAAGCAATCCGGCTCTCAGAAAACACTACAGCGATGTTGCAGTCTTTAGCACAACAACATCAACTCACAATCAATACTTTAGTACAGGGCGCTTGGGCGATACTTTTGAGTCGTTACAGTGGTGAAAGCGATATTGTATTTGGTGCTACAAGAGCCTGTCGTCATTCCTCTGTAGCGGGAGCTGAATCAATGGTAGGACTGTTGATCAATACCTTGCCAGTTCGAGTCAGCGTTTCCGGGGAGAAATCTCTTCTGACTTGGCTCAAAGAATTGCGATCGCAGTGGGTAGCTTTGCGAGACTATGAACATACCCCCCTAGTCAACGTGCAAAGATGGAGCGATGTGCCACCAGGAAAGCCCTTATTCGATAGTATTTTGGTATTTGAAAACTATGAATTAAATTCGGCTTTACGTTCTCAGGGTGGTAGATGGCAAAACCTGGAATTCCGGCTAGAAGAACAAACTAACTTTCCTCTGACATTGGTTGGTTATGCAGAGTCAGAACTTTTACTGAAACTCAAATACGACCAAAATCTCTTCGATAATGCCAAAATCGCTCGGATGCTGGGACACCTTGAGACTTTATTGTCCAGCATGGCAAATAATCCCTGGCAGTGTTTAGGAGAATTACCACTATTGACAAGCGATGAAAAACATCAAATGTTAATTGAGTGGAATCATACACAAGCAGATTTTGCAGAGCAACTTTGTATTCATCAACTATTTGAGGCGCAGGTAGAGCAGACACCCGATGCTGTAGCCGTCGTCTGTGGAGAGGAACAACTAACCTACCAACAGTTGAACTGTAGAGCTAATCAGTTAGCCCATCACTTGAAGCAACTGGGTGTTAAGCCTGGGGTGTTAGTTGCTGTATATTTAGAGCGATCGCTAGAAATGATTCCGACGGTGCTAGGGATTTTAAAAGCTGGAGGTGCATACGTGCCACTAGAACCCAGTTTTCCGAAAGCACGCATTCAATTACTGCTGTCTTCTCTAGAAATTAACTGTATAGTCACCCAAACTTGGTTGTTACCTAATATTCATGAGCTAGAACTGATCGCACTACAACACTTAATCTGTTTGGATCAATCTGCACATACTCAATCTGTATGGCAAGTTGGACATCAGCAGGTATGGAATCGTTCTTATCTAGATTTACTGCCTACAGAAAATTTACCGACATCTGCCAATTCAAATGATATTGCCTATGTGATTTTTACTTCTGGCTCTACAGGCACACCAAAAGGGGTTGTGGTTCGTCATCAACCAGTAATCAACCTGATTGAGTGGGTTAACAAAACATTTAATATTAATTCTGCTGACAGAGTTTTATTTATCACATCCTTGTGTTTTGACCTGTCAGTTTATGACATTTTCGGATTATTAGCCGCAGGTGGTTCAATTCGGGTTGTCCCTAGCGATGATGTGCGAGATCCAGAAGCTTTGTTGCACATTCTTTGCCATGAGCCAATCACATTCTGGGACTCTGCACCGCCTGCACTGCAACAACTCGCTGGCTTTTTCTCCCAGGTTCAACAAAGTAATTGCCATCCCCAATTGCGGCTAGTATTTATGAGCGGTGATTGGATACCAGTCACACTGCCAGATTTACTTAAAGCTACCTTCCCAGGAGTAGAAGTAATTAGTTTGGGTGGTGCAACGGAAGCAACAGTTTGGTCTAATTATTATCCCATTGGCAAAGTCGAGCCACATTGGAAGAGTATTCCCTATGGTAAACCCATCCAAAACGCTGAATATTACATTCTTGATGATTATCTTAATCCCTGTCCGATTGGTGTTTCTGGGGAATTGCATATTGGTGGAGAATGTTTAGCCTCTGGCTATTTAAATCAACCCGAACTTACAGCCCAAAAATTCATTCCCAATCCTTTTAGCGACAAAAAATCAGCACGACTCTATAAAACAGGAGACTTAGCTCGCTATCTGGCTGATGGTAACATTGAATTTCTCGGTCGGATTGACCATCAGGTAAAGATTCGCGGTTTCCGCATCGAGTTGGGAGAAATTGAGAGTGTATTAGCACAACACGACTGTGTACAGGAAACTGTAGTTATAGCGCGGGAAGATGAGCCAGGAAATAAGCGATTAGTAGCTTATGTAGTAGTCAATGGTGAGTCTAAACCGACGATGAATGAATTGCGGCGTTTTCTGCGAGAGAAATTGCCAGATTATATGATTCCATCTGCCTTTGTTGCGATCGCCAAAATTCCCCTGACTCCTAATGGTAAGGTAGACCGCCGCGCTTTGCCCATCCCTGACCAAAGCCGACCAGAATTAGAAAAAGCCTTTGTTTCGCCAAAAAACACCGTAGAAATCGAGTTAACGCAAATTTGGTCAGCGATTTTAGGTATTAAGTCAATTGGCATCAGCGATAATTTCTTTGATTTGGGCGGAGATTCCCTATTAGCGGTAAAATTATTTACACAAATCGAAAAGAAATTTGGTCAAAAACTTCCCCTAGCTACTTTGTTACAATCACCGACTATAGAACAATTAGCTAGCATTCTCAGTCAATCAAATACACTAGCTTCTTGGTCTTCTCTGGTAACTATTCAGCCTGGTAGCAGTGAGAAACGCCCTTTATTCTTAATCCATGCCTTGGGAGGTAATGTAATTGGCTACCAAAGTCTAGTGCGTTACCTGGGTAAAGAACAACCTGTGTATGGGTTACAAGCACAAGGACTTGATGGTAAACAAGCTCCCCACACGAGAGTTGAGGACATGGCATCTCACTACATCAAAGAAATGCGCACTGTTCAACCGCATGGCCCCTATCTGTTGGGTGGTTTCTCTAGTGGCGGGACAGTTGCTTTTGAAATGGCGCGTCAGTTAGTTGCTCAAGGCGATCGCGTGGCTTTACTAGCTATGTTTGATACATATAGCCCTAGTTTGTATATCAATAATCCTTCCCTATTGCGTACACTTTATGTCTATTTGCTAACCTTCTGGCGACTGAGATCAACAGATAGATGGAACTATTTTCTCGCCAAACTAGATTGGTTGGGATCTATGTTAACTGGGAAACCAAGCAGCAAGTTTGACTTGTGGAATGAACACTCTTTTACTGAAGATGCCAACCCTTACAACATGGCATTAATAGAAGCTCTCAAGCAAGCGACAATGGCGGATTATATACCACAACCCTATGCTGGTAAGGTAACTTTATTTACTACTAATGAAGTATTGAGATGGTGTCAGTTCAAACCCTGTAGAGGCTGGAAGGGAATGGCTAAACAAGGAGTGGAGATTCACGAGGTTCCTGGGACACATCTCGGTATGCTGGGAGAACCAACGGTGCAGACTTTAGCCAAAAAATTAATTGTTTGCTTAGAACAGGCACAAGCAGAGAATCAGGTATTCAGCAGTTTCACTTTTAATTGACGCCTGAAAACTCATTATCACAGCAACAAAAAACCCCGGTAACTAACCGGGGTGATGAGGAAGAGGTTTATTGACTATGAGATATCCTGATACCGAAATCAGAAAATTTAATTAAAAATTTTAGCTAACGCTTAAACCTACTAAAACAAGGGTGGTAACAAGTAATGTAGCGAATCCAGCTTGTAAGAGGTATTGGCGTTGTTCCCAAATTGTTGGGTATTCAGCGTAGTAAATCTGAGGTTCTGTTGCGTAGTTGTTGAGAACGCCGTCTTCATTAATTGTTGTATACATAGTTTTTTCTCTCGCCTTGTTAACTTATGTAACTAAATTTAACAAGTTTGTTACAAATAGTCAACACTGCTTGACAAATAATTATGGATACTATCCATAAATGAGACTTATCAATGATGGGGATGAGGAGACTTGGGAGACTTTCGGCAAAAATCTCTCGCTCCGAAAAAGCCTTCAGGCTCAAGCCTGAGGCTATACGAACAAAGCCCACCTGCGTGGGCTAAAATGCTTTATTTTTATAGTTTGTGTAGACAAACTTGGTATAGTAGCCGTAGCCAGAGCTGATGGCGACTGTGAAAACATGCCCTAGTCCCTAGCCCCTATTTACTTAACTTCGCTGGGTTCAAACTTAGCTATTTTGCCTTTCTTGATAGCGACAACGACATCGTAGGTAGTACAGTAAGCGATGGTCACATCGTTGGCTTTGTTGTAAAGATTAACTACCATACCTGCACCGCCAGGTTGTACAGAAATTGGCTCTAAATCGCCAAAAAAGTAACGGCGTAAAGCGTCACCGCTACCAAATTCACCTTTATGCTTGGAAAGAAATTCAATTTTTTGTTGAGGAGTTAAGCCTGTTGCATCTTTGGCTTCTGCGGCTGAGGCTTGAGCTAGTAAAGGATTGATGGCTTTAATGGGAGTATCCCAAATTGTAAAACAACCAACTAAAGCAACTGTTGTGAGTATGGGGGCGAGTTTCATTTGTGACTCCTAATCTGGTACATCTGGCGAACAACCTCAATATCGTTGTTGCGACTGAAGCCTGTGTGAAACTCAACTATTATTTTGATGAATTTATGCGTTGAGAAATTTAATTTAGTTCTCAGCGTTTGCTCATAGAGGAATGGTAGTTTTAATTGATTGAAGAAAGGCAGAGGGCAGTCTCGATGAACAAAGGAAAAGGGGGACAAGGAGGACAAGGGAGAAATCACTCTTTCAAGCTAGCCCCTCATGGGAAAAGTCTACAACTAAATATGAAAATCTGTCTTGCCAATACCCAATGCCCAATGACGCCACTTGCTTTAAGCCGGGAAACCCGTCCAACGCAGTGGCTCCCCAATGCCCATTTCAAGCTAGAAGGTGACTAATGACTAATGACTAATGACTAATGACTAATGAAAAGACAACACAGCCTGAGCGATAAAATTCCAGGGAAAGTCTATCTCTGGCTAGCGATTCTCATCTTTGGCGCATCTAGTGCAGTCACCCGCAAGTTAACAGAAATTGGTGCTCAGAATTTAATAGGCGATCGCAATCCCATCTCTTTATGTAATGTTTTATTTGTTGGGAATCTTTGCGCTTTGCTGATAACTATCCCAATTTACTGGCGACAGTGGAAGCCAGCAAAGTTACGCCAGCTATCTAAAAGAGACTGGAACAGCCTCACCATTGTTGCTATTTTATCGGGGGCGCTGGTTCCTGGGTTAATTTTTCAAGCTTTAGCGATCGCACCTGTGAATAATATAGTTCTCATCGGACGCTTGGAACCACCGTTAACTTTGGCTTTTTCTTTTTGGTTATTGCGAGAACGGGTAACTAAATGGGAAACTGGTGGTGCGATCGCGGCATTTATTGGTGTAAGTCTCACCATTATCCTTCAGCCTCCTAGCCAAACAATGATGAGCATGGGCAGCTTGCACTTAGGTTTAGGGGAAATTTTAACAGCGATCGCTGCTTTAGCTGCTGCTATTTCGACAATTATTGGTAAAAAATATTTATCTCACGTGCCTTTAGGCATTTACAGTATATTTCGTAATGCTCTAGGAACTATAATTTTTTTCTGCATTGCTTTAGGGCTATATGGTAGAGAGCATTTTATGGATGTATTCTCGCCTTTTCTGTGGCAATGGATGTTAGTTTATGCTGCTGTAATTGTCGTTCTTGGACAGTTTTTTTGGCTTCAAGGTTTAAGAAATTCTACAGTATCCACAGCTTCTTTAATCGGTTCATTTACACCGATAGTAGGTATCATTGCTGCTTTTTTGGTATTAAATGAAGCCCCTAATATGGCTCAATATATTGGTGGTAGCTTGATTTTAGCAGGCATATTTATCAGTCAGCTTGGTATGAAACGTCAAACTGCTCGTGTAATTGCATCACCTCAGTTAAGTTCTACTCAGATAGAACAGAAAATAGACATGGGTATGGGATTTAAAGGACTTTAACACAATACAGTTCAGTTAAGAATAATTGTAGGTTGGGTAGAGCGAAAGCAAAACCCAACAAAGCCGCTTTGATGTTGGGTTGAGGAACGAAACCCAACCTACTTCTTTTCAAGTTTTTGATGCTAACTTACAGCAGTTTTCACCTATTTGAAGCACATCTGTCGTAGGGAACATCGACAATCTTTTGGTACATACAATAATTTTACTGGTGCCGTGCCCCTACAGCCTGGTCTATTTACCTGAAAATAGCTGTAACAAATCAATTTGACATTTGAAATTTTAGATTGGGGATTACCCGGAGTCAAGGTTTAACTGACTCCGGGATTTTCAATAATTATGGGAACTAGTAATTATCATCTTCAGTCGTCATACCTAAATATGTGTATCTTTTAATAGATACATAAGTTCAATGCTTGGCAGATAAAGTGTTTGAGATTATTAAGACGCCTTTCTACAAATTCAGGACTTACGCAAAGGTAACTAAAAAATGAACCGCAGAGAAGGCAGAGTTCACAGAGGAATAAAAGTTTGAGAGGTTTGATGCATGAGTCCTAAAATTGTTATAGAAAAAAGCTTTAACTCTATTAGAAACTTATTACAGTGGTATCAGCAGATATGAATATTAAGAAGCGTAAATTGTTGATTGGTTCTTTGTTTGCTGTATTGGTATGTGTACCTTTTGGTGTTGCAACTACCAGCAAAATATTAGCAGCAAATCCAATTCTGCAAGTGGCACAAGCAAGGTCTGCCTATAACCAATATATGCGTCAAGGTTACACTGCTACTAGGCAGAGAAATTACCGCAGAGCTTTAGGATTTTTTCAGCAAGCATTACAAGCAAGACCTGGAGATAGATACGCTAATGCAGCTATTAGAAACGTTCAAGGTTATATGCGAGGTCGGAAAACGTTAATCGGCTTTGTACCGGGTAAACCTGGTAGAGTCAGATCCGCCGCATCAAGGGGAACTTGCTTTCAAAATGCAGATGTAGCGATTCCTTTAATTCCTAGTAGTAAGGAAGCTCAACACACCACAAAAGATCATCCTACATTCTTTTTCTACATTCCAAAAACTTCTAAAACAGTAGCAGGACTCGAATTTGCTTTGCGGGAAACTCCCGATAGCGATCCTATATATAAAGAAACTTTCCCGCCAGTTGGAGAAGCGGGAATTGTGAGCGTTACTTTACCTGCTAATCAACCAGCTTTACAAGCAGATAAAGAATATTATTGGAATTTTTCGATGATTTGCGATCCTAACAGTCGCGATTTAGATGTCTTCCTAGAAGGCACAATTGAAGTCATGCAGGATGAAAACATTGCTGCTCAGATACAAGAAACATCCAAACCTTTAGATCGTGCGGTTCTCTATGCAACTGCTGGCTTTTGGGAAGACGCCATTAGCATTTTAGCTGATTTACGCCGTCAAAATCCCAATAATCCAGAAATTCAACAATATTGGGCAGATTTATTAAAATCCGTGAACCTGGAACAGGTGACAGATAAGCCTTTATTACCTTGTTGTACTCCCCAGAGTTGAGATTTCTGGGGGCTAGGGGACAAATGAATATTGACTCTTGTACAGACGCGATTAATCGCGTCTCTAACAAATTACCAATGACCTTTTTTGAATTCAAAATGCAAAATTCAAAATTCAAAATAGAGGAAAAGAGTAATTTTGAATTAATTAATCCTTCGAGTCAAAGCCCCACCACAATCTCTGATTTGGTGGTCTTTAATTAGTGGTGAGTCCAAGCTCCCACTAATTGTCTTTAATTTTGAATTTTGAATTTTTAATTTTGAATTGGAGCGAAGCGACTTGACTAAACCCGCTTCCAAGGTGCAAAAGCGTTCTTGAGGCCAGATAGAGAACGATCCAAGCTAGGTAGGTGACGTTGTAGGACAGTTAACATGCCGTTGTTGTCAATCCAGTCTAGACCAAACTGGGTATAAACTTCGGCGCGATAGTCTTTGGTGAAGAAGCGATCGCTCTTTAAGCGTCGCGAAGCCATTAAGATAAATACACGAAAGGCTGTATCGCTAAAACCAAAGCCTTTGGGTAAGTCTTCGGCAAACATCCCCACCATTAAATCAACGCTGTTGATATCGTTGTTGTAAACTTCCCGCAGTTCTTTTACCCAGGTTTGATTGCTGGTAATCTCTTCAAAGGATTTTATCCGCCCGCGACCAATAATTTCGCGAAAATCATTATAGCGGGGTACTCCACGTTCGCGATCGCGCAGGATATCAATAGCCGCTAAATCGAAAACTTCGCCGTTGTCGCGAATTAATTTCTGTAAAGCTTTGGGATAATTGTGCAAGGTAATCGCCCCCGGATGAGCGATACCTAAAGAATAAAATAAATCTGCCAAGCCAATTTCTTCTACTACCCCCCTAGACCTTTTACCTGCGACTTCAAAAAAGTCACCTTTGCGCAGTAATTTACCGTTTCCGTGGGAATAAAACTCAAATTCATCAGGAATTAGGGGATGTAAGCGATATACGCTGACGAATTCTTCTGTAATGTAGTAAGGTGCTGTGTGGTGATCGGTAGGTGAACCAATAATGCCGCTAATTGTCTCACCGTCACCAATCCGCCCGAAAATCCGTTTGATATTTTGACCGAGTAACCCCCACCAGTTAGCATTCATGGCAATTTGCAAAGCTGGATGGGAGAGAATACCAGGAGTCCATTCAACGGTATGGATTTTCGCCATTAATGCAGCGTTAATTAATCGCGCATGATCGAAAAGGTCGTCATCTTTCCAATCTGGGTATTGTTGTTTGAGGCGATCGCAAATTGTGTTATGTTCTCTGACAAACAGAGTATGCAGCAAACTTAAGCCAATCCACCAGTTGTCATTAAAACCTGTGCGATCGATACCATTGGTATCAACTGGTAATAGACCATTATCACCAATAATTAATTTGCCATCAATATGCGATCGCAATTGATCGACCTGCTCCGGATGACTACCATAAATTTGCGAACCATCCCACCAATGGGTCACTTTATTAATAAATGTCGGCGGTTCTGATGTTTCTTTTTGTGGGCGAGTTTTATCAACTAAAGTTTCCTTAATCGCCATCGGTCGATGTTCTTGCGGCCAGGGATCGTTTTCTGCTAGGGGAATGACAATTTTTTTATCTGGTTGGTTATCACCATGAGAAAACCAGTCATGGTTTTGAAATTGAATCCAAGCAGCTGCCAAAATATTTAAAGATTCGGCGGGAATAAATTCATCTCGCCCCAACAACCGTTGGCTAACTTCGCGCGGATTCGGGTTAAGGAGATTTTGCCGATCTACTTTCACCTCTGTCAACGGTACATTCCGCCCTAAGCGAGTATTAACCATCCCCATTTGTGGCTGCTTGAGGTCGTTAAAACTACCGTCAGCAGTCCGCGCTACCAAATGACGACCATCAGGACTAGGCTGGGGATCGGGAAGCTTATCTGTGTCTGGTAATTGAGAAGTATCGTGGAGATTTTTCTGTCTCAGTTCTTTGCGAAACCCAGATAATTTTAACAATGCTAATAGTGTTGGTAGACGATGCCAGGGAATTCCAAACATTTGACAAATTCCTTGAGTTTATTTTTAGACTATAAATTCTGGTTTTTCGTTATTATTACTTACAATCAAATTTTCTCAATTCCTGAAGACATAACTATTTTTTAGTAATCTACCTTAGCGTTAATATTTATTAAGAAAATAAGGTAAATAACAATAATTCTGCTTTCCTAATTCACCGATCAGGTTCATAAGGGAAAAGTATTTTATCTCAATTCATATTTGCCAATATAGTTATATTCATTTAAGTTAGTCGGCATAATTAAGTGCAAAATAGTTTGGTTGTTGACTGTTGACTGTTGACTGTTGACTGTTGACTGTTGACTGTTGACTGTTGACTGTTGACTGTTGACTGTTGACTGTTGACTGTTGACCGTTGACCGTTGACTATTGACTGCCAACGCAACATTACTAACTTTTTCCCAAAATGAATAGTACCCCAAAGGGTAATATGCAAGGATGTAGAATTATTGAGAATAGAGAATAGAGAAATTTTGCAGCCTGAAGTAAATCGCTGTAAATAAACGCAAATACCCTCAAAAACCTACCTCTTGTACAGACGCGATTCATCGCGTCTCTTTACCCAAATTCATCGCGTCTCTTTACCCAAATTCATCGCGTCTCTTTACCCAAACTCATGGAGCTATAAAGATGTTTAATCAATTGAAGCTCAAACCATTGCGGATCAGAATTCCCTTTTTAATAGACGTAATCTTTGTTTCCGATCCTGTACAAATCAGACTAATTGAGAAATCTGGGACTGTCGATAGATTACATAGCTATCCGACAAAATCTTTACCTTGGTGGGTAAAGTTTTATTTCTCCTCAACCAAGTTTTACGATCAACAGCGTGATTTGTGGTTTTGTCCTTTTGAATCAAAAGATAATTCCAGTTATTATCCTAGACGAGCGTATTTAGAAGAAAAAGTAGCCTTAAGTTATAGCCAAGAAGATGTGCAAAAAATTGCTGAATTATTAAGAACAGATGCTGAAGATGAAGTTTTAGCACATGCAATGGTGCAAATAGTCAATCGCCGATTTTTTGATCAAGATGTACCTTTAGAAATTACTCGTGAGGCAAAAGATACAGTTCAAAGCTTACCGGAAGCCATATTACCTTGGAAGTATATTCGCGGTAAAAAAGCACAAGCAAAAATTATGAATTACTGTCAAGGTAATTTACCCCAAGGCGTGCATATTCTTGATGTAGGGCATAATATTGGGGAAGTAGTTCAAGCTTCAGCGTTATCTTTGAAAAAATTAAAAGAAAACCTCAATCAGCCAATTGAACGCACATTTACCGACAATGCGCCTACGCCGCAAGTACCGAGAATAGCTATTAAACCATCAACTTTTGACGGGATGTTGCGATCGCCTACTACTCCCGGAAAAACTGTACTATTATTGATGATTGCTAAAGCTGCGGCGGAAATTCAGGATTTATCTTTTACTTTTAGTACTGGGAGTTCTGAAAGAGAGTGCGTGTTTAAAGATTTTTTCCTGAAATTTATGGCTGATTTACAGCAGGAATTGAAGCAAGGCGCATTATAGCTCAATACGGTTCAGTTAAGGATAATCGTAGGTTGGGTTGAACGAAGTGAAACCCAAAAAAACCTCGGAAATGTTGGGTTTCGTTCCTCAACCCAACCTACACAGTTTAAGGTTTTCAAGGCTAACTGAACTGTATTGTTTTATAAGTTTCAAGCGGCATAATATCTTGAGGTTGCCATAACCAGTGATTACCGCGATCGTTAACTAATTTCAGTTCAGCAGCAATATCTATATCTTGGTCTAATTTCCACCAATTTCTTCCTCGTCCTATACTAGCGAATGTGGAAATACCTCCGGGTGATGTGCCGTCTGGCAAAGTGGTCATAACAAAGATGGTACCGTTCTCCTCAAATGTTGCTATATCTTTATTTAGTCTCACATTATCCATTCTGGGAGAATTAGCATTGCCTTGACGGTATAAAGAAATAGGCGTTTTAGGCATTTAAACAGTAATGCATTATTTATTCTTGATTGGTAAAAAAATATATATGACTTGTGCATAACTGCAATATAATTTTATGTTTATTTAACAGATTATTGCGCTGATGAATGTTGTGGAAATACAATTACCTAATCCTCCTACCTATAAAAAAAGCGATCGCCTTTTCAAAGAGCGATCGCTTTTTTAGTTCAATCTCAAACCTTTACACCAAAAGTGTCTGCAACAAAGGTCTATCTTCCGATATCTTACCTGTACGCAACCATTCATTTAATTCTTCTGGTGCGACAGCTTGCTTGAGACGTTCGCGCAAAGATGCACCTTCTAAAATCTCTTGTTGCAACAGTTCTTGTGCAGTATCTTCTAGCAATGTCCGGTTATGTTGCAGAATACTTAAAGCGATGTGGTGAGCATTATCTACACTTTGCTTCACTTCTCTATCAATTTCCTCTGCAACTTGGGGACTAATCGAACGGCGAGGATTTCCATAGCCTTCGATAAATTGCTGTTGAATTTTCTCGAACGCTACAGGGCCGAGTTTATCGCTCATACCATAGATGGTAATTGCTCGTTCTGCTAAATCTGTCGCTTTTTGGATATCGTCAGACGCACCAGTAGACACTTTACCAAACACAACTTCCTCAGCCGAACGTCCGCCTAATAAAGTGGCAATTCTACCGCGAATTTCGTCTTCTACCATCAAAAAGCGGTCTTCTTCTGGCATTTGGATTGTATAACCCAAAGCACCAACACCACGGGGGACAACGGAGATTTTTTCTACTTTACCAGCCCCAGGCATTAATGCACCGACGATCGCGTGACCAACTTCATGATAAGCTACGGTCTTTTTCTCGGTTTCATTTAACACGCGAGAACGTTTTTCTAAACCAGCCACTAAACGCTCAATCGCTTCGTTAAAATCTGCCATGACTACGGCTTGGCGATTTTGACGGGCTGCTAGCAGTGCGGCTTCGTTAACTAAGTTAGCTAAGTCTGCACCTGCAAACCCTGGTGTACGGATAGCGATAGTAGCTAAATCAACATCATCAGCTAATTTAACGTTTCTAGCGTGAACCTTGAGAATCGCTTCTCGACCGATTTTATCAGGGCGATCCACAACAATTTGGCGGTCAAAGCGTCCGGGACGACGTAATGCAGGGTCGAGGACTTCAGGACGGTTGGTAGCGGCGATAATAATGACACCTGTATTAGCATCAAAACCATCCATTTCCGTGAGTAACTGGTTGAGGGTTTGCTCGCGTTCGTCGTTACCGCCCACAAAACCGCCAGCACCAGCACGAGATTTACCCAAGGCGTCTAATTCATCAATAAAGACGATACAGGGTGCTTGTTTTTTCGCTTGCTCAAATAAATCACGAACCCGCGCCGCACCGACACCAACGAATAATTCGATGAATTCCGAACCAGAAATACTGAAGAAAGGAACGCCAGCTTCACCTGCGATCGCTTTTGCTAATAATGTCTTTCCTGTCCCTGGAGGCCCTACCAACAATGCACCCTTAGGAATTTTCGCGCCTAAGCGGGTGTATTTATCGGCATTTTTCAAGAAATCAACAATTTCTTCTAATTCCACCTTGGCTTCATCGACACCAGCCACATCCGTAAATTTCACACCTGTGCTGCCATCAGAAGAAATCCGCGCCTTACTTTTACCTACCGTTAACGCAGCCGGCCCGCCGCCTTGACGATTCATCAAAAATGCCCAAATACCAAAGAAAATTAACGGTGGCGCTACCCAGCTAATTAAAGTCCCCAGCCAACCATTTTGATCTGGCGGTGGTGCAGCAAACTCAACGTTATTCTCCCGGAGAATCTTTGGTAAATCCAAGTCAATAGCTACTGGTGTAGTACTTAATACCTGTTCTGCTGGTTTACCATCGGGGGTTTGGGTTTTGATCATATATTGAATGCGATCGCCACCAATTATTGCCCGTTCAACTTTACCAGCTTGCACTTGGCTAATAAAGTCACTATAAGGAACCTGGGGCAATTTCGGCCCAAAGAAACTGGGAACAATTAAGTTAAGCAGCAATAAGAAAGTTACTAATATCAAGAAGCTGCCACCAAACTGCCGCCATCTCGAAGGTTTCATTTGATTTTTATTATTAGTTTCTACAGGCATTATGATGTACCCTCAAATAAATTTTTTTGTAAAGCGGCGGGGCTAGGGAAGGAGGACAAGGGGGACAAGGGAGACAAGGAAGACAAGGGGGAACAATTGTAGAGACGCGATTCATCGCGTCTCTGCCCAAGATTCATCGCGTCTCTTGCCCAATGCCCAATGCCCAATGCCCCATGCCCAACAACGTAACGTTAATTGCAAAGTTTTGTTGCAGTTAGGACTATTCTAGAAACTAGATGGCGTAAACCCAATTGGGGTATACCCGACAGAAAAATGCGTATTGCCGAACTTGTATGGAAAATAAGCTGGGATTGTTGCTAAAAGTATTTGTACTCTCGACTGTGCTGTCGTTTTTGATTAAATATGCAGCACCGAGTTTGCGGGTTCCGGGGACAGATGCGGTAGCTTTATTGATGGTTTTGTCCCCGCCTGTGATTATGGCGATCGCATTATTCTGGCGATTTCAGACACAAAGGCAAAATTAAACCTTCGTCCTATAGACCGCAGTTGCTAAAATCAGCTAACCTAGCTGCATTGTCAGGAATAATGTAGCTAGCCAACTGTCGGGAGTCAGCCTGTGAACTTAGGTCAATGGATTGGCTTAATCGCCATAGTTCTTTCCTTATACATATTGTGGCAAATAAAAGAAGTTTTATTACTGATGTTTGCCGCAGTTGTATTAGCTACTAGTTTAAATCGCCTAGCGCGATGCTTCCAAAGCTGGGGAATGAAGCGCGGCTTCGCCGTTATACTTTCGGTGGTGATATTTTTTGCCTTGATTGTGGGCTTTTTCCGGGTAATTGTCCCGCCGTTTGTGACTCAGTTTCATGAACTCACATACCGAGTTCCCCAAGGTTTAGAACGTTTTAATGGTTGGTTTAACGAACTGAAAACCCAGGTTCCCGATCAGTTAATACCTTATATTCCCGATTTAGATAGTCTTATTCAACAGGCACAGCCATTCATTAATAAGCTAGTCGGAAATTCTTTTGCCTTTGTTTCTGGTTCCTTAGAAGCACTGCTAAAAATTCTGTTGGTGCTGGTTTTAACTGGTATGTTATTAGCCAATCCTGACGCTTATCGCCGTGTATTTGTCCGCCTTTTCCCCTCATTTTATCGGCGGCGAGTAGACGGGATTTTAGATCAGTGTGAAACTTCCTTGGAAGGATGGGTAGTCGGTGCTTTGATTGCGATGGCTGTAGTTGGGCTGATGAGTTTCATTGGTTTATCAGCTTTAGGCGTTAAGGCTGCATTAGCTTTGGGTGTATTAGCCGGATTTTTAAACTTAATACCCAACCTCGGCCCGACATTGAGTATAGTTCCCGCAATGGCGATCGCACTTTTAGATGCACCTTGGAAAGCTGTTGCTGTCTTGATTCTCTACTTTGTGATTCAACAAGCGGAAAGTAATTTTATTACACCAGTTGTCATGGCGCATCAAGTTTCATTATTGCCAGCCGTGACATTAATTTCGCAATTATTTTTTGTGACTTTCTTTGGGTTTTTAGGATTATTTTTAGCTCTACCTTTAACAGTCGTTGCCAAAATTTGGTTACAAGAAGTTTTAGTTAAAGATGTTTTAGATGAATGGGGGCCGAGTCATGAACAAGAAGCTGAATTAGTCATAGTCTCTAGTTCTGGGAAATCAGACGATCCTTGGGATGGGGAGAATTCGGAGAGCGATAGAGAACAGCCAGTTGATGATGCAGTTCAGCGCGAAGAATAAGGCAGGGGGGACTCGGGGCCCCCTTTGGGGATTGGGGGGAGAGGGAGCAGGGAGCAGGGGAGACAAGGAGGACAAATGAATAAATATTGTAGAGACGCGATTCATCGCGTCTTTGCCCAATGCCCAATGCCCAATGCCCAATGCCCAATGCCCAATGCCCAATGCCCCATGCCCCATGCCCAATTTACCTAACCCTTGCTTTTAAAAGAATCTAACCATTCTCTAACTTGTTCGCGGGCAATATCCCGTCCACCAAGTCCAAAAGCTAGGGCAATAGCTACAGCGATCGCACCTAGCAACAAGCCAAATGCTAAATTTACAATATCGCTAGCTATACCAATTTGTCGCAGTGCCATTGCGGATACTAAGGTAATAATGGAAATCCGCGCTACTTGACCTAAAATCCTGGCTTGGGGACTCTCGGAACTAGCAATAATGCTAAATGCTAGGTTGGCTAAAAATAAACCAATGCCAAATACTACTAATCCTGAGAGAATTCGCCCAAATATAATCAGAATTCCCGATACCAATGCTGTTAGGGCAGCAATATTTAAAATATTTACTGCTGCGACTGTAGCAAATAGCATAATCCCGACTAAAACCACAATACCCACAATTTCTGATGGGGTACGGGTTGGTGTAGATACGGGTGCGCCAGTTTCAGTGTAGACGGCTGTTGGTCTTGGCGATGGTAAACCCAGTACGGCAAGTATGTTATTAAAACCAAAGCTAGTCAGGATACTCGTGACTAAATCGCCAACAAACCGCCCTAAGAAATAACCGAGAATCAGAATTGCGATCGCAGAAAATATCGCAGGTAAAGCATTGAGGATCTGCTGTAACATAGCGATCGCAGGCACAGATATCGCCTCAATTTTTAAAGCATTGAGAGATGCGATCGCGACAGGAATCAAAATTAAAATGTAGACAATTGTGCCAACAATATTCGATAGGGGTTGAACTCCTACTGTGGGCGAGATCCCAAATCGACTACCTAAATGGTCAATTCCTGTGGCGCTCAACAAATTGCTAATGACGCGCCGCACGATATTCGCCAAAAACCAGCCCACAGCCGCAATTAAGGTGGCTGCTAAAATATTCGGCAGAATTGACAGAATTTCGGTAATCAGCGCTTTTACTGGTTGTAACGCTTCCCTTAGTCCTAAAGTATCGAGAACGGGAACGAGAAATAGTAAAAAGATAAACCAGTACAGCGCATTAGCAATGGTTTCACTAGCAGACAACTGTGCAAAGCCAGATGTGCCATCTTCTGCTTCCTCATTCAAGCGTTCATCTAACCTGAGTACTTGCAGTGCGCGCAATGTCAACACCTTAACCAGCGTAGCCACTACCCAAGCGATACCGAAAAGAATCGCTGTACCCACTAACTTAGGTAAATAGCCTACCAGTTGATCCAGGGAATTATTCAACGGTCGTGAAGCTACTTCCAGTCCGAGAACTTGTAAGACAGCTACCACCGTCAACAGAATAATACTCCAAAAAACTAAGCCAGAGATTAATTGTTCCACTTGGGGAACATCTTCTCGACCTGTTACACCAGAGGCGATGCGGTTATCTATGTTCGTGCGATTCAAGACTTTTCGCGTTGCTGTCGCTACTATCGCCGCCAGCAACCAACCAATTAACAAAATTAATACAGCCGCCAGCACTTTAGGCATAAACTGAATTATCGGGTTGACCAGACCTTGTAAATCAGTAATTCCCTGGCTAACAGCTGGTTGTTCCGTTGGTGGTAGAGTTGGTGATTGTGCTAAAAATTGCTGCACCCTCATCGACAAACCACTTTCTATTACCTGGGTTATTTCCAGCCAATTTGCGTTCATGGTTTTTCGCAATTAAAAGTTAATTGTTAAGCCAGAATGTTGAAAATTACTTCTGGCGTGGATTGTGGTGTACAATCCGGCATTCCCGTAAGTTTACGGGCATTTTGCCTAACAATTTACCAGTAAAAACATATTTGCTACTTTTATCCAGACTAATTTTTAACATTCAAGTTAAAAGGGAACAGGGAATAGGGAATAGGGAACAAGGAACCGTTCCCCGTTCCCCGTTCCCCGTTCCCTATTCCCTTCTTCGATGAGTTAACCTAAAAAGCATAGCAATGCTGGGTTTTTCGACTTTTCGACAAATAAGAGAAAACAAAGATTTATATAAGTACTGATAGCCAAAATTAATACAAGTAGCTAGATAGTCAAAAATTGTCGGCTCGTACTAATTTTCTGCTGAAAGCTTAGATTTACTGCCAATACAGCAATTATTAAGAAGTATAAATACGTAGTATGCTGATGCTTGGCCTTTAAAAATCAAGTCCAAGTCATGAAAAATAACTTCATAAGATTCATACTTAGCGGAGTGGTTGTCAGCGTAGGACTGTCGCCAATGTTAGTGCAAGCACAACAGCAGGCTACTAACACTCAAGTTGCAGCAATGGTAGAAGCATTGCGTCAAGCCGCACCCCAAACTGGCTCCCAAAACGATGGACTTTATAGTCAATGGCAAGTTAAACCAGAAACTCTCAAAGGTTGGGCTAGAACTTGTTTGAAAAAAGAGATTACACCAACACAGTTTGAAAATAGCCCAGAAACAGCCCGCCAAATTGTTTCCTGTATCGCACGCCGCGAGTTAAACCAGCAATTGCGTGCCCGTAACAATAATGAAATAGGGGCGGTAAATGGTGTAGCTTGTTGGTGGATGACTGGCCAATACACAGGTTGTAATAGTGGCTTCACTGCTACCTATGTACAGAAAGTTGTCAAATTGTACCAGCAGGAACGTGGGAAACCAGCCACAAATCAAACATCCCGTTAGTACTGCAAAGCAGAAGCCAACCGTCAGTAGGGGCGGGTTTATTGAGAATTATCGTTGATCAGTGAGGATATTTGTGAACCCGCCCGTACAGTTGTCAACAGTCAAAAGAATTGTATTCTGGACTTTTACGCCATTTGAACTGGCATTTGGCAGAATTTAGCAAAAATTAAATTATTTTGGCGTTGCTAATGGATGGTTCAACAGCAACGCCATTATTTTGTCAATATTCTTATTTTTAGAGGTGATAATTTAACTTAACTTAAAGTGCGATCGCTCTTTACTCTAAAATTAGCGATCGCACTGACAATTTAACTGCCTGTAGAATTATTTCCTAGCAATTACCCATACAGCATGAATAATTCCCGGCAGATAGCCGAAAAATGTCAAGATAATATTTATCCAAAAATCTTTGCCAATCCCTACTTGCAAAAATACCCCTAAAGGTGGAAGAAAAACTGCTGCTAGAATCCGCACTAAATCCATATAAACCTCCTGTGATTTTAATAGCGAGCCGATTTACATTGAACCTCTTAAAGATAAAATCAGCCGTTTGGCTCAGTCTTACTCTCAAGTAATTAAGCTTGATTTAAGCGAACTATATAATGTTTTCGAGAAGGAGATGGTAAATTTTTTTCTCATTTCCTTTCCGCTGCATTTATAGTCATCTTCAAGTCCTAACTACTGATTTCCAGAAAATTTCATGACTAGCCACCACTGATTTTGGCTTTATAACCTAGCTTGGTTAAAATCTCCACAATTTTCTGTTTATGATCGCCTTGAATTTCAATTTCATTGTCCTTAACAGTACCGCCTGTACCGCACTGAGTTTTTAATTGTTTGACCAAATCATTCAAGGTTTCGGGTTTGGACTGAAAACCACTAATTA
The DNA here is from genome assembly GCF_014696435.1 of Calothrix anomala FACHB-343. Taxonomy (GTDB): domain Bacteria; phylum Cyanobacteriota; class Cyanobacteriia; order Cyanobacteriales; family Nostocaceae; genus Aulosira; species Aulosira anomala_A. Next base: position 151,576 of record NZ_JACJQG010000001.1, read on the forward strand.
CGGTGACAGTTTTACCTTTACGTCCCTTGCGGGTTGCTTGCACTTTTAGATTTTGCTGTTGCGGTGGTAATTCCGCAATCGGTCTTTCTACAGCAGGTGAGTTATCACCCCCAAATTCGCGATAGACGAAGTGTTTATCAGAAGAGTTGCCAGAAGACATAGAAGTTAGAAATTTTAATCAAAAGTTAAGAATCAAGTAAATAGGACTTACGCACCGAACACAAAAACCCTCACAAGGGTGGTCAAAAGTCAAAAGTCAATGGTCAAAATTCAGGTTTTTGGACTATTGACTATTGACCATTGACAAAAAGCATGAAAAATATCTGACACTGCGTAAGTCCTAGTAAATTCAAAATACACTGGGGAGTAGTAATATTAGCCGCGAGCGATCGCACTTCTTATCCCATACCGCCCAGACTTTTCTATAATAAAGTTCGTCCCATCGTAGAGATCAGTCCGTGACTACCACACCCATTTCTCCAAGTACCCCATCTACTGCTTCTGTTCCCGATACACAAGGACGCTTTGGACGCTTTGGCGGTAAGTACGTCCCGGAAACACTGATGCCTGCGCTGGCTGAATTAGAAGCAGCTTATCAGCAATATCGTCAAGATCCTGAGTTTCTTAACGAACTACAACAACTGCTGCGAGACTATGTAGGGCGCGCCACACCATTGTATTTTGCAGAACGCCTAACTGCTCATTATGCGCGCCCAGATGGTACGGGGCCGCAAATTTATTTAAAGCGAGAAGACTTAAACCACACTGGCGCACATAAAATTAATAATGCCCTGGGTCAAGTGCTGCTAGCAAAGCGCATGGGCAAAAAAAGAATTATTGCCGAAACTGGTGCCGGACAACATGGTGTAGCTACAGCCACAGTTTGCGCTCGTTTTGGCTTGGAATGCATTATTTATATGGGCGTTCACGATATGGAACGTCAAGCCTTAAATGTATTCCGCATGAAATTAATGGGCGCAGAAGTGCGTCCGGTATCGGCAGGAACCGGAACCCTCAAAGATGCTACTTCTGAGGCGATTCGCGATTGGGTGACAAATGTAGAAACCACTCACTATATTCTGGGTTCAGTTGCAGGCCCCCATCCCTACCCCATGATGGTACGTGATTTTCATGCCGTGATTGGTCAAGAAACTCGTGCCCAAGCTCAAGAAAAATGGGGCGGTTTGCCAGATATTCTCATGGCTTGTGTGGGTGGCGGTTCCAATGCAATGGGATTATTTTATGAGTTTATCAACGAGTCTTCGGTGCGCTTAATTGGTATTGAAGCAGCCGGAGAAGGTGTAGACACTAATAAACATGCCGCTACCTTGACAAAAGGACAAGTTGGTGTATTGCACGGAGCCATGAGCTATTTGTTGCAAGATGGGGATGGACAAGTAATTGAAGCTCACTCAATTAGCGCGGGGTTAGATTATCCCGGTGTCGGGCCAGAACACAGCTATTTGAAAGATACACAACGCGCTGAATATTACAGCGTCACCGATGCTGAAGCTTTAGCTGCCTTCCAAAAATTATCGCGCTTAGAAGGTATTATCCCAGCTTTGGAAACATCCCACGCGATCGCCTACCTGGAAACTCTCTGTCCACAACTCACTGGTAGCCCGCGAATTGTCATTAACTGCTCCGGACGCGGCGATAAAGATGTCCAAACTGTCGCTAAGTTCTTAAATCCTGCATAGTTGGGCATGGGGCATGGGGCATTGGGCATGGGACAAAAGTTTCCTGTGCCCTCTTGCTGACTATTTTTGTCTACTAGGGACGCGATCGCTAATATCATTTCACTTTAATATAGGGCAAAAAATATCTGTGTTGCCTTTTTTACTATTAATTAACTACCAATAAATACTGAATTTTTAATTATTAAAATAATATAAAAATAACTTTTCTCTGCAAATTTATTAAGACAATTTCTGTCAAGCAAATAATCTAATACAGCATAAATCCGTATAAATTCGCGAAGATATACATTGAATTAATTAATGCAAAATGTAGTTACCGTGACATTTGTCTAGATGATACTACATTATCTTTTTTAAAGATTCACATTATTTTCATATAGCACTAAAGCTAAACAGTTTAAGCATGATTAGCGATTTTGAATTGTGTAATTTTGGAGGTGTTTTATTATAGTTACTGTAAAGTAATTGCAAACTTTTTAAAGTTCATCAATCCTTCATATTATCCTAGTATTTCTGCTAGGAATAATACGATAGAGTAGAGGTCTTACCACTCTAGGCATCAGTAATTTCAATGTTTCGACAAACTGCTTTTGGCATAGCTTTAAGTACGCTTGTCCTTGCTAGTGGATTAACAACTTCTCCTATTCCAGGTCACAGTTCCACAAACAAACCTACTCATAATCAATCTGTATCGATTGCTGCAAATCAAACTGCTGCACCAACTACAGCTTTTAACACAACTGCTCTAGAAAAATCAGTATTTGATAAAGTTAATCGATATCGTGTTTCGGTTGGTTTGCCAAAGTTGAGCCTCAATGCAAGTATCACTCGGCAGGCAAGAATTCATAGTCAAAATATGGCTAGTGGGAAAGTTCCTTTTAGCCATCAAGGATTTAAACAACGAGTTACAGTTCTCCCTATTATTTATAGTAGTGCTGGAGAAAATCTGGCTTTTAACCAAGGATATAGCGACCCCGCATCACAAGCTATTGTTGGTTGGTTAAATAGTCCTGGTCATCTCAAAAACATCCAGGGTAAGTATAATCTCACAGGCATAGGTGTAGCTACTAATCAAAAAGGTGAAGTCTATCTCACACAAATTTTCTTACGCACAAACTAGTAGTTTGCCTTAATGACTACCAGCAACTTCTGACAACGAATGAGACGTACTACTAGAATTTCTGATTTTTTTGCACAATAATAATGTAGTGTCTAGTGAAACCTGCTTCTATTGGACACGGGAGCATCCCAAATGTGCAAAAACGCCCTCACCCTATAAGGGTGGGACTAGAAATACGAAGCCTGCCTTCGCAGGCTATCAAACTTTTAGCCTGCGAAGGCAGGCTTTGTTGGTATAGCAATACCCTTCTAGGGTATTGCGTCAAAATTAGGATGCTCCCATTGGACACTGCATTTATTCTTGAGTGATTCATGACATTACAAGATTTTCAGGTAAGCGATCGCGACCTTAGTGACGCTGCACTGACCCAATATTTAAAATCAGAGGCGATCGCAGTTGATACGGAAACAATGGGGTTGTTACCACAGCGCGATCGCCTTTGTCTTGTCCAACTATGTAACCCAGAAGGTCAAGTAACTGCAATTCGGATCGCTAAAGGACAAACTACAGCACCAAACTTAAAAAAACTGTTGGAAGCAGCTAATGTCCTGAAAGTATTTCACTTTGCACGCTTTGACGTTGCTACTTTGCAGCACAACCTCGGAATTAGCGTCAAGCCGATTTTTTGTACCAAAATAGCTAGTAAATTAGCTCGCACTTACACTAATCGTCACGGATTGAAGGATGTCGTGCAAGAATTAGAAAAAGTCGAGCTAGATAAAAGCGCTCAAAGTTCTGATTGGGGTAATGCCGATCATTTATCCACAGAACAACTCAGCTATGCCGCTAATGATGTTCGCTATTTACTCAGCGTACAGCAAAAACTGATTGCCATGCTCAAAAGAGAAGAGCGTTGGCAGATTGCCCAAGAATGTTTTCAAGCTCTGCCAACAATCGTATCCTTAGACTTGATGCAGTTTAAGGATATATTTGAACATTAACTACAGCTAAAATTAGTCATTAGTCATTTGTCCTACCAATGACTAATGACCAATGACTAATGACTAATACTAGACATCTTTTTTCTGGGTTTCTGCGTGTTCTTGTATCCGAGATACAACATTATAATCTCCAGCGCCGGGAGGAGTTAAAGCTTCAATTGTACCTTCTGTTGGGCCGCCAATAGCTTTCCAAGCCGCCAGACCACCTTTAAGTAGAGATACATGCTCAAATCCAGCACCGCGAAGGGATTCTACAGCTTGAGCGCTTTCTTGATCGCTAGCACCGTAAATATAAATATCCCGGCTTTTATCTATAGATGATGTTGCACGGCTTACCAATTCATCATTAGCCATTGGCATTGCTCCCAGAATGTGACCTTCATTAAAGGTTTGGCGATCGCGCACATCCAGGATTGTAAAGGCTGGTTCACCCCATTCTAAACGAGCCTTGAGTACATGAACATCAGATTGTGGCTCGATGGGTGGCTGTTGGGGAATGATATTATCTATGAGATTAGACATAATTTCTCTTGCTGATTACATTATCAGCAATGTATCGAATCACAGAGTTTTATTTGCTCTTTCTTTGGGATGAATATCAGCAAATTATCTCTTTAGATAGACTCATTACGGTTAAATTTTTTAAGGAAATACAAAAATATTAATCAGTTAAAATTATAAAATTATTGTCACTCTATCCCTAAAACTTAAGGACTGAGTAAATACATAATCATAATTTTTTCTTGTTCTGGATTGAATCAATATATATTTGAGCGAAATTATCAAAGTATTATTTACAGGCAATTTAAAATCCTTGATTGAGAATATTCCCATATTACATATTGCTAAATATTCTCATGTTTATTAATTTTCAAGGCTTTAGATGATAAGTTTTATGAGATTCATTTTTTACAGATAATTTTTCGATAAGCGAGTCTAAAAAAATACTAATTGATAACCGCGAATAACGATCCTAATAATTTAGGTTCAGCTATCTATCGCTTCCAGTAATACAGGCTTTGTTAGCTAATGCGAGCTGACTATTCTCAGATTTTTCCAAAATTCTTCAAACATCTATCTTCAGGGACATTTTGGCAAATATACCAGAATTATAGGTTATTTATGGCAAAATCAGATTTAAAATGACAGATAAAAACTATATCTCCAGATTTTTCATGCCTAGACTGAAGCGAAAAACAAAAATATGATTTTATCTAAATAAAAATTTGTAATAAAACTAATACTTGTTCTTTACAAAAATTTCCCTTGATAGCTAGTCCTAAATAACCAAATCATCTCCGCAACAGATTGTATAGAATTATGCAGCAGGAAATGTGTTTCCTGGTATAATCATGTCAAAAGTATAAAAGTGCCAAATTGTCAAAAAAATCATCGGTTGTCAAGAAGTATAAAAGCTAAAGTTCAGAGAAACTTCCGCAGCAAGAAAAGACAGCCAAGTTATTATAGTGGCTATTTCTGGCAAGCAGCAGTAAATTGGGATTAATCACTTGGTTTTGACATATCAGCAGTCGAGGTATGGAAGCATATTGGAAAATATTCTTTAGGAATAAAAATTCTGCAAGCATATATGGAAGCTGTCAATGTAGCTTCTTGTCAAGTAGCGATCGCATAGCGAATCGACATATAAACAATGGGCTAGAAACTTATGGTGATGGTTCCTGCTACTAATGCCAAAATTCTGATTGTAGATGACGACTACGGCGTCCGTAATCTGATATATCGCTTTTTAAGCCGCAAGTATCAAATAGAATCTGCAGCAGATGGAAAGACAGCGCTGACTGTATTTGAGCAACTAAACCCAGATTTGGTGATTTTAGATTGGAATTTGCCCGATACTACAGGCTATAACCTCTGCCAAGAAATGCAGCGACGCACTAATGTATTAGTTCTGATCCTCACTAGCCGAACTGACGAAGCCGACAAAATCAAGATCATGTCCGCAGGTGCAGATGACTTTATGAGTAAACCCTTTAGCCTAGCGGAAGTAGAAGTTCGCGTCCAAGCCTTGTTACGCCGCGTCCGCACAGTCAACCCCTCACCAGCACAGCGCCTCGTCTTCCACCAGCTAGCAATTAATCCTGAAGGAAGAGAAGTTACCCTCAACGATAAACCCTTACCATTAACCGCTTTAGAATTTAATATTCTCCATTTTTTAGCCAGCCATCCCGGTCAAGCTTGGAGTCGTACCCAGTTAATTCAAAAAATTTGGGGTTGTGACTATGTAGGAGATGGACGAGTTGTGGATGTGCATATCGGTCAGCTACGCAAAAAGTTGGAAGCAGATACCACTGTGCCAGAATACATTAAAACCGTTCGCGGCTTCGGTTACAAATTTGAGCCACCGGAGACTGCGGAATAGTGAAAACTAACAACTGACAACTGACAACTGACAACTGACAACTGACAACTGACAACTCAAATCATCGTATATTTAATCACCTTAAGTATTATTTCCTTCACAAAAAGACATATTTAGGTAAAATTAGGTAAAGCAATTTTTGCACCTAATCACCTAAGGTATCAGCAAACCCATGCAGCTGAAAATCAGTGCATCCCGTCTCCCCATCGCTTCCCTACTACTCATCGCCCCGTTTTTCTTGTGGGGTACAGCAATGGTAGCTATGAAAGGAGTGATACCCCACACGACGCCACTATTTATGGCCGGAGTGCGTTTGTTACCAGCTGGGGTTTTAATTTTAATCGCCGCCGCAATCATGGGTAGACCCCAACCAAAAGGATGGGATGCATGGCTGTGGATTGCTTTATTTGCTTTAGTGGATGGAACTCTGTTTCAAGGCTTTTTAGCAGAAGGATTAGTCAGAACTAGCGCCGGGTTGGGATCTGTAATGATTGATTCTCAACCCTTGGCTGTAGCTTTGATGTCTTTGTGGCTATTTCAAGAAACAATTGGTTTGTGGGGATGGCTAGGACTAGGATTAGGAGTTTCTGGCATTAGTTTAATTGGATTACCCGATGAGTGGATTATTCATCTTTTCGGTTCTGGTGTAGAGATTAGCATTGGTAGTTGGCAAGAGTTATTTGCTAGTGGTGAGTGGTTAATGCTGTTAGCAGCTTTATCAATGGCTGTAGGAACAGTATTAATTAGATTTGTTTGTCGCTACGCCGATCCGGTAGTCGCTACGGGATGGCACATGATTATTGGAGGCTTGCCATTATGGGGGATGTCATCAGTTGTAGAATCCCAGCAATGGCAGAATCTTGTCCCATCTGATTGGGTAGCGTTGGGTTATGCGACAATTTTTGGTAGTGCGATCGCTTACGGTTTATTTTTCTACTTTGCTTCTAGCGGTAATCTCACTAGTCTCAGTTCTCTTACCTTTCTCACGCCAGTTTTTGCCCTGCTATTTGGCAACCTGTTCCTTTCCGAAGTCCTCAGTCCCTTACAATGGCTGGGAGTTTGTCTTACCTTAATTAGTATCTATCTGATAAATCAGCGCGATAACTTAGCAGCCAACAAAACTGTGACAGTCAGCGAAACAACTACACAGCAGCAACCGATTTTAGAAGCGGCTACAGTCAAGAAGGCAAATCCCATCACTGTAGCTATCAGAGAAACAGAACCAGAAATTCAACCTTAGCTAAATGTGAAAATTTTAAAGCATAATCAAACCCAGCCTGACACCAACAGTTACAGCTTCAGTCCGGCTAGAGACAGCCAGCTTTTGAAAAATCGATGAGATATGAAACTTCACCGTATGTTCGGAAATTTGTAACTGTTTAGCGATCGCTTTATTACCTAAGCCAGAACCCAGCATTTCTAATACTTCAATTTCTCTGGGTGTCAGAGTAATTACGGGTGTAGTTGCCACTTTTTCCCGGAAGGAGAGTAAATCCAAAAAATCTGGATGTAGCACTATTAGCCCTTGGGCGATCGCGATCAACCCAGCAATAATTTCTGATTCTGTACTCTCACCGGGCAATATTCCCCGAATTCCAGAACTAATTGCAGCTTCTAAATCAATAGTTTCTGGTTCTTCAACAATCATCAAGAATTCTAGAGAATCTTGCTCTTCTTGAATTAGCAGCAATTTTTCCCAGATAGATGGTTGAGGATTGCTACCTAAATCCAGCAGAACCACATCAGGCTGTAATTCGCCAATTTCCCTGGTTAAACTATCCAAGTCAGCTGCACTCCCCACCACCGTCAGCTGAGAATTTGCACTCCCAACCACAGCTGCTAAACCCACCCGCACCACAGGAGAAGTAGCAACCACTACCACCCGGATCATGTGACCTCCACAGCAGTTTTCCCGGCTTGTAAGTCAACATAAACTAGATATTGCTGACCGCTGCGCCAAAGTTGTAAAGGTAATGATGTTTGATTTTGGCTTTGTTGTAGATAGTGGGCTAAGTCGCTGGTTTGAGTCAATAAATTTCCGCCAACTCCAATTAACACATCACCAACTTGCACCCCAGCGATCGCGGCGATGCTTTCCTGCAGTACAGACAAAATCAATAACCCAAACTGGCGCTGTCCTATTAGTACGGGTTGCAGCGTCACCCCAAACTTGGGACGCCTAGCAGCCAGTAAAAAGCGGTTAACAGCTAAACTGGGAATTGCCACAGCTAAACCGTTCACAACCATTGTGTTAATTCCCACAACTCGACCGAGACAGTCAGCTAGCGGCCCTCCAGAATTACCAGGATACAGCCGAATATCAGCCATCACCGCTTGTTGATGACGCGCCTGAATGGTTCCTGCGGTAACTGCACCACTATCTGCAAAAGGATTACCCACCGCCACAACTAACTCACCCACTCTCAATGCATCCGAATCACCAATAGTTGCAACCTGTAAATCAGAGGTAGAAATTTTCAAGGCGGCTAAATCTTGTTGCGGATCGAAATGGGTGCGTACAGCCTCAAATACTCGTCCATCCGCCAATTCTACTTTTGCTTTATTAGTAATTGCCACATGGGCGTTAGTAACAATTAAGCCATCACTTTGCCAAATTACACCAGAACCCACTCCTGGAGAATTGCTGTAAACCTTCACCGTACTATGGCGTAACTTAGCAGCGAGACTTGCTAACTCATCACTAAACTGGATAACGATCGCGCTATTCATATTCATTTAAGAAAAGACTTAAGATCCCGGACTGACAAATGACTAATGACAAATGACCAATGACAATTGTACAGACGCGATTCATCGCGTCTCTAAATAAATGACCATCAACTACCGCCTACCTCTCCTACCATGTCTCCCATGTCTGTGATGGCGATCGCTATCAGCCTTTTCCCTATCTTCGGAACGTGCAGATTGCTCAAATGGTCGTTCGCCAATAGCGATCGCTATTTCTACCAACACCCCACCCCGGACTAATTGCACTGGGACAGTTTTACCGACGCGATCGCTACTATTCAGCAACGCCATCACATCCCCAGTATCGCTGACAGTCATACCATCGAATTTTACTAACACATCCCCTAACAGTACACCTGCATTATCAGCCGGGCCCCCAGATTCAACATTGACAACAATTACACCAGTAGGTACAGTTAAATTTAAAGCGGCGATCAGATTATTTGGTAAGCGTACAGGTTGCATTCCCAAACCCAAATAACCTCTGGCAATATGACCTCTAGCCAGTAATTGCTCAACTACACGATTCACTGTAGCCGCAGGTATAGTTAAAGCTGTACCCCGCTTGCCTGATGTATTCATGCCTACTACATAACCTGCTGCATCTACCAATGGCCCGCCAGCAAAACCAGGGTAAAGAGTCATATCTGGGCGGATAAATTGGTCGATATTACCACCAGCTATACTCTGCCAAGCACCGCTAACTACACTCACAGTACCTAAAGCCGCCCGCAAATCACCTTCATAACTTCTCGCAATTCCTAATACCAAGTGACCTACTTTCAAGTTAGTAGCATCACCAATTTTGGCTACAGGTGTTTCTACAGTTTCTATCTGAAATACAGCCACATCAGTACTAGAGTCATGACCCAGGTGTGTAGCGGCTACAGAGCGTCCATCGGCTAGGGTTACGGTGATTTCATCATAACGTGGCAGTGACTCATCGGAGGTGACAATAATACCTTGACGCCAGTGAATACCGCTAGGTGACATTCTTGTACCCGCATTGACTGCAACTACAGCAGTTCCCGCTTGTTCTACGGTATCAGCTAAACTGTTGGACAATTCTTGTAATGAAGACATCTATTTTTACCATCCATTTTTTCGATGTTCATATCCTCACCTGTTTTCGCGATCGCTGACATCGGAAAAATGGGGAGAATTGACCCTGGAAAAATGGCTAGTACCGCTATTTTAAAAGTCAAAATTCAAAAGTATGTATTTTCTCGGATATTTAAGAGATAAAGCTGCTAAAGGTTACAACATTAACCTAAATTTAAGCATCAAAATATCATGCATATTTAGTAGTCTGAGTAGTTTGCAACCAGCGATCGCTAAGTGTGATATTTAATTTGCTTGACTTGACAACAATAGTTATGAAACTGTAAATTTTAATTTTGTGACAAATATCTTTTGAAATCTCTAACTAAATTCAAGATGTTAACAAAATATCACTGATAGTTTACTTGTAAATAAAATATCCGTATCACACACTTCCTTTACAAGTAGTCAGATTATCCCCTAATTAAACAGCTAATAGCTTGACATAAAGATCATATCAGTGGTAATTTTTCATCATATTCTCACCGTGATATTTCGGGTGTAGCGTCTGCGGCAAATGTTGTGAATTAAAAAGTCAGGATTAATACTAACTACAGCACCTAGACTTTTGATTTTGTTGCTCCTGCTATAGAGAAATCCCAGGTAAGTTTTGTAGCGTTATTTTAAATCTGGTAAATCTAATATTATAAAGCATTTTATAAGTAAGTTTTATAAATTTTCTGTGAGCAAAACTTACTTAAAGAAGCGCAATTTTGCTATTAATTTATGTACATTTACCCATAGTAGTATTATCATATTAATAAGAGCTAAATAGCACAACTATCTATTGTGGCTATTTATACATTAAATGAATGAAAAACCGTGGCAAATACAGCATTGCATGTTTAGTTTGTACAAGGTTTCAGTCATAAATAATTTGCTATTTTTAAGTTAAAGTTCCTTTTTGACAAACAGGCTGGCAGTTAACTCTTCTATTTTCCCAAGCAAATAGTTGAGTAATTTGACTTTATTTATTGGGGTAGACTAACTGACTGACAGGTAAAAATTGATTTATGAACAATGGATTACATCCCGCGAAAACTGGATTGGTAGCGCAATCTCAACTATCTTCCTTTAAACCACAACTTGTTGAATTTAAGAACAATTCTAATTCTGGCTTATTCGCGCCAATTAAACCCAAAAAGGCTAATTATCAAGCATTAATCCAATCTTTATCTCAGCGATTTGCTAATCTTTCCATTAATCACAAGCAACTGATTGCATTAACAGCATCGCAATTAATTGGGATTGTTGGTATTAGTGTAGTCGGGAGAAGTTTAATATCTAGTGGGTTACAAAATATCTCCTTTGATCGCGCCAAATCAGAACTAGCGATCGCAGATATTAATTACAATACTAAAATCAATCAAATGGCTTTGGGATTGCGTAGTCAATCTGAAAATCCCACCTTAGTAAAAGCCGCAAGTTTGTATTCATCAGGACAAACTTTAAGTCAAGATTTACAAGCCGAAGTTAAGCAAATTCTCGACAGCACCAGTAAAGTTAATAAAATCGAATATGTCACCTTAGTTGGCGAAAATTTTCAGATTATTGGCAACGCCAACACCAATCGCAATGGAGAAATATTTAATCCTGATAATTTAGTTAGTGATGTCTTAGCAAATCCCCAAACAATTAAAGCCAGCAGAATCATCAATGTAGCGGAGCTAAGTAAAGAATTACCAGTATTACCTGCTGGATTAAACAATGAAAATGCTTTAATTCGCTATACAGTCACACCTGTGAAAAATCCCGAAACAAATGCTGTTGTCGGAGCCTTAATCGCGGGTGAGATTGTCAATGGTAAAGACCAAATTGTCAAAGACACATTAAAAGCAACATCTGGTGGTTATAGTGCGGTGTATTTACGCCAGCCAAACGGTGAATTTTCCCTAGCGACATCTTTAGATCAAGGCGAACTGCCCAATATTAATCAAGCCCAAAGTAACGTTAAATTACCCCAAAAAGATTTAGCTTTATTAGCAGCCGCAGCCAACGCTAAAGGTAGCCCCGTGACAGCCAAGATAAAATTAGGTAACCAAACCTATGCAATGGCTGCCCAAGCTGTACCCAATAAAATCATCGAAACAGACGAACAAGCTACCAATGTTTTTGATGAAAAACCTGCTGCTATTTTAGTGCGAGGAACTCCAGAAACAGCAATCAATCAATTACTAGCAAATAGCTTTTGGGTAGAAGTAATTGCCGTTAATTTAGCATTAGTACTCGTAATCTTCTGGACATTAATTTTAAAGCGGGGAGTAGTCAAACCGATTCAGCAACTAGAGCAAACAGCCCACAAATTTGCTCGTGGCGATCGCTATGCTCGCAGTGAGATTTCTAGCAACGATGAAGTAGGGCAATTAGCTAATACTTTTAATCGCATGGCAGACGCCATGACAGCACAAGCGATCCGCCTGGAAAATCAAGCCCAATTATCCCAGCTAGTCAATGACATTACGGCGCGTTTCCGTGGTTCGCTAAACACAGCACACATCTTAGAGATCGCAGTTACCAGTACCAGAGAAGCAATCCAAGCAGATCGGGTTATTGTCTACTCTTTTGACGAAAATTGGGCAGGTAAAATCATTGCTGAATCAGTTGATAGTGATTGGCCAAGTACATTAGGCAAAGAAATCATCGATCCTTGTTTTGCTAATGATTATGTTGAAAAATACCAAAATGGTCGGGTGCAAGCCACAGAAAATATTTATGCTGCAGGCTTAACAGATTGCCATATTAACCAACTCGAACAATTTGGTGTCAAAGCCAATTTAGTCGCCCCAATCTTGCTCGATAATAAATTATATGGCTTGCTTATAGCTCATCAATGTTCTGCTTCCCGTAAATGGCAAGAATTGGATATTGAATTATTGAGACAGGTAGCAATTCCTATAGGCTATGCTCTAGAGCAATCTTACCTCCTAGAGCAAATAGACACCGCCCGTTATCATGCTGAAACAGCAGCAATAGAGCAACGTCAATACAACGAAGCAGTACAACAGCAAATACTCACTCTCCTCAAAGATATTGAAGGTGCATCCCAAGGCGATCTCACAGTCCGTTCCGAAGTCACAATGGGAGAACTGGGTACTGTTGCTGACTTTTTCAACTCCATTGTGGAAAGTCTCAGAGCAATTGTTACCAAAGTCAAAACATCAGCAATTCAGGTAAATACAGCTATTGGCGAAAATGAAGCTGCCATTCACCAACTCGCCGATACCGTCATCAAACAAGCAGACGATATCAGCCTCAGTTTGGTGAGTATAGACCAAATGAGAGATTCTATCGTCACTGTGGCAGATAACGCTAAACAGGCTGCTGTATTTGCTCATACTGCATCTGGTGCGGCGCAAGAAAATGGTCAAGCCATAGATCAGGCTGTACAAAATATTTTCAAACTGCGTACCACAATTGGCGATACAGCGAAAAAAGTGAAGCGTTTGGGTGAATCCTCACAACAAATTTCCCAAGTAGTTGCTCTGATTAATCAAATAGCTATGCAAACTAACTTTTTAGCAATTAATGCTGGGTTAGAAGCTACAAGATCTGGTGTTGAAGGCGAAGGTTTTGCCATGATTGCTGAAGAAGTAGCCGCACTAGCGGCTAGATGTTCTGAAGCGACTCAAGAAATTACCCAAGTTGTCGATAAGATTCAACGGGAAACCAATGAAGTAGTGACAGCAATGGAATTAGGAACGAATCAGGTAGTAGAAGGAACTAACATTGTCGAAAATGCCAAAAATTCCCTGAATCAGATTATCTATGTATCCCAACAAATAGATGATTTGGTGCAGTCGATTTCTTTAGCCACAGAATCTCAAGTGAAGACATCGCAGTCAGTCAGCAAACTCATGCAAGATATTTATCAAGTCTCCAACCTCACGAGTACTTACTCCCATCAAGCTTCTCAGTCTCTCAAACAAACTGTAGAAATTTCCCAGGAATTACAAGCTACTGTGGAGACTTTCAAAGTTAATTAATTCCCTGCTCCAAGTAATTTCTGCCAAAGAAAATACCCAGGGAGATTAGTTGAGCTAATGCTGTGTATAGTCGGCCGATCCCAAAGAAAAAGATTACTTCTAAGTAACACCCGGATTTCTAATTTAGATCGGCCCAAAATTATAATTACAGGACTTACACAACAGTTTAAATATTCAACTATTGATACCAATTCAGGGAGAATTTGAGCGCAATCATTACTCTTTTTTAGTTGTAAGAAAAAAAACTGAGAGCTGGTAAATTTCACAAATTATTGAGGATTGCTATATATGGTGAGCCAGCAGATAGCAGTATAAGCACAGGTTAACGCTAGGGATACAGAAGTAGACAAGGCATAGTTGTCCAGCTTATGGTCTAGCCAAAGATAGTTATATGAAGAATTAGTCGAGATTATGCCATAATAATAGCCACAATTCTCTATTAATGGTAATATAAGCTTTTGATATCAAAATAAAAGATAATTCTATTTTCCGATTTTCATAACTTAATATCCCTGGGGATTATGAAGCCGCTTGGTAAAGTTTTACAACAGGCTGACCTCATTTCATCTGAACAGGTAGAGATAGCTTTACAAGAGCAATCCCAAATTACTGGATTGCGGCTTGGTGAAATTCTCGCCTTACATGGATGGCTGAAACAGGAAACTGCTGATTTTTTCTCGCAGCAGTGGCCGACTTTACTGGAGCAGAGAGCAAAGCAGCCCTTGGGTAAATATTTAAAAGCAGCTGGTCTATTAAATGAACAGCAAATAAGCAGTATACTTGCTGAACAAACTCATAAAAAACTCCGATTTGGCGAATTAGCAGTACTTAAAGGTTGGTTAAAACCAACTACAATTAAATTTTTTTTGGATCATCTTGCTTTAGAATCCGAATTGCAGCAAAATTTCACTCAGCAGGGAGCATCTCCAAAATCAGAAATTCCAGCACAGATTAAACAATTAAATTTAGAAATGGTACTACCACAGCAGAACAATTTAAAAGTCTCAAACCAGGTTGAGCATTCCGCTTTTGCTGCTAATTCAGTAGAGCAAGAATCAGCAAGGGTAAGACTGTTTAGCCGTAGTACTATAAAGTTATTTAAGTTAGATGAAAAAGCTAGTAATCCTGAAGTTTTACTAGGAGAAGTTTTAGCTTGGACAGATGGACAACCGATTCTTACCCAAAAGTTGTGTCGGTTACTGGCAGAATCAGAATTAGAGATTCCCACGGGAACAGAAGCGGCAATAGTGCAAGACTTGGTACAAAATAACCTGATTAATAATTGGGAAACTCAAGTTGCGGCAGATCATTTACAAGGGATAGCCAATAGCATCATTCACAATCAACAATACCATCCCTTATTACTGTTACAGACTTATCAACAGATTTGGCAAGAAAACGAAGTTTCAATTAATAGCAGTGCAGAACAAGCAGAACTGTTGCGGTTAAAATTAGTAGTGCCAAAAACAGACAAATTAACAGTTGCTAACCGCATTTATAAAGCAATTTTTAATAACCATTGGATTGAACAAGAATCAGTAAAGTTAAAATTATTTAGACCAAAAAATAATGAGTCAGATGGACAACCTAGCAATGCAGAAGTTTTGCGGGCAGAAGTGCTGGCTTGGACAAATGAACAACCAATTCTCACCCAAAAAATTTATCAATTATTAGCAGATTTAAGATTAGAAATTGCTGTCAATGAGGTAGCTAAAACAGTAAAAGAACTAGTAGAAACCCGCTTAATTCATAATTGGGAAACTCAAGTTGCAGCCGAGCATTTACAGGGGATACGCGACACTATAATTCAAAATCAGCAATGCGATCCCTTGTTAATGTTGGAATTGTACCAAAGAATTTGGCAAGAGGGTGCAGTCCCAACTAATGGGAGTTGCGAACAAGCGCAACTGTTGCATTTAGGATTAATAGTACAACAACAAGACGAACTAAAAGTTGCTAATCGGATTTACCAAGCAGTTTTTAATCGCCATTGGATCGAGCAAGAATCAGTCAGGTTAAGATTATTTAATCCCAACAATATTAAATTATATAAATTAGACACCAAAGCGGCTTGTCCAGAAAATGTGATTTCGGAAATATTGTCATGGACAGATGGACAACCGATTCTCACCCAAAAGCTGTGTCAGTTGTTAGCAGAATCAGAAATTTTGATTCCTGCTGGTGCAGAAGCTGTCACAGTGCAACAGTTAGTAGAAAATAAATTGATTCATAACTGGGAAACACAAATTGCAGCTGAACATTTGCAAGGTATACATGAAATTCTGATCCGCAATCCCAATTGTGACTCATTATTGCTGTTGGAACTGTATCAGCAAATTTGGCAACAAGGCGAAGTAGCAAATGACGATCGCAGTCGGGAACAAACAGAACTGTTAAGAATCGGATTGGTAATTTTAGAAAAAGACAAGTTGAAATTGGGGAACCGCATTTACCAAGCAGTTTTTAGCCGTAATTGGGTAAGGGTAGAATTAGAGAAAATTATTCGTGCTTCTTTGGCACAAACAACTATATATAATTCCGTTCCCCCTACTCATACTTGGACTGTCAATAATACGGTGACTACGCCGGAAACCAAAGGTACTAAACGGTTTTTAGTGTTGCTAGCCATAGCTGCTTTAATGGTTTGTGGTTCTAGCGTTATGGTTTTAGGTTTCAGTGTCTTTAGATGGTTACAAGTAGAAACTATTTTTAAGCAAGGTAATGCTTTATTGCAGCAAGGAAAGCATCAAGAAGCAATTGATAAGTATAACAAGCTGTTAAAACTTGATAGTAACTACTACCAATCTTGGACTAATCGCGGCTATGCTCTAGCTGGACTGAAAGACTACAACCAGATGCTAGAATCCTGCACTACGGCAACTATCATTAACCCAGAAGCAGTTTATGCCTGGAATTGCCGAGGAGAAGCGCTGTATAATTTAAAACAGCATAATGAAGCGATCGCGGCTTTTGATAAAGCGATTACCTATAACCCCAAAGATCCCGTATTTTGGATCAATAAAACTGAAGCATTACTGGCAATTAAACAACCAGATACAGCCCTAACCACGATTAACCAAGCCATAGATTTATTAAAACAGGTTTGGCAAACAGAACGTAAAGATGCCAATGCCAAAGAATTAGCTATTGGGTTTACCTATCAAGCTAGGGTTTTATTGCAGAAGCAGGAATATGAAAACGCTCTCCAAGCTTACGAGCAAGCCTTAAAATATAATCCCAACTACTTTATTGCTTTGCGCGGTAAAGGCATTGCTTTACAGAACCTAAAGCGAGACGATCAAGCGATCGCTCAATTTTATTCGCTATTAGAACGTCCGCAATTAACTAAGAACGAAAAAGCCGAAGCTTGGTATTATTTGGGATTAAGTTTGTGTAAATTCGGACAATCGCCAAGAGCGATCGCGGCTTTTGATGCAGCCCTCAAACTCAAGCCCGATTACCCAGCCGCAGAGCAAGGTAAAAAAGCTTGCCCTAATTAATCAAAACTGTCTCAAGTAGATAAGGCATGGCAGTGCCCACCTGTGTCAACTTACAGCAATTTTCAGGTAAATAGACCAAACTGTAGGGGCACGGCACCAGTAAGATTATTGTATATACGAGAAGATTGTGGACGCCGTGCCCCTACTACGATTGTGATTCAAATGTATGAAAACTGCTGTAAGCTCAGAACCTTTCTCTATCTCGTTTCCAGCCTCTGGCTGATAAATTGAGGCGGCAGCCCACGGATTATCGCTCTCACGCAGAGCATGGGAGCCAGTTAGGATAAGGGTTTTGCGTTAAGTTGACACCAATGGGCACTGCCATACCCCTGCAATCAACGATAATCTTTAGCTCACCAACCTGCAATCTGCTATATATTCGCGTTAAGGCTGTCGGGTGTAGTCCATAGTCCAAGTTAGCTTTTGACTATGGACTATGGACTTTCGACTACCTGAGTGCAAAATATACAATTTAAATGCGTAATACCACTTTTCTATGAAGATGCATATAATTAGCCTGCCTTTGCAGGCTTTGTTTGTTTAGCCCCACCCTTCTAGGGTGAGGGCGTTAATGTGCAGCGTCACTGCTTCTGCTGTCTCTCGCCTATTTAGTTAAAACGGCCACCAAAAAGGTTTGGTCTCAGTATAAGTACGGCTAATAGTCCGGGAATCGGGACGTTGTGCTTGTTTAAAATCCTTACCTAACATTTCATATAAGGCTTGAGAGGGGTTTTCAGATGGTTTCAAACTGAATAAAGTTTGCGCACTATAATGATTGCAACCAACGCCTCTGCGTTCTACTGCACAAACAACAGGTTGGTTGTTTAATTTATCAGTCGTTAAATATTTAGAGCTACCCGTATTATAAATATTCTGTAAAGTTTTAGCTGCATTCTGACACTGTTGCAAAGCATCGCTAGCTGAGAAGTATTGGGGAAGAAAATTCAAAATAGTGTAATCTTTAGCAGTTCCACCATGAACCAAAGTTAAAGTAACCGTTGGTGTATTGGTGTTAGCCTTACAGGTGACTTGGACGTTACTAGCTTTGCTGGGTGCAGAGATTGCTGTAACCGCACCCAAGGCTAAGATTGGAGTCATGCCGATAGTTATCCAAGATAGCCATTTATTCATACTTGCCTCACTCCCTTTATTGACCAAAATTTAGGCTTGAATATACACTCATAATATTATGATTATTTTTAGTTAAATTTACTGAATTTACACTAAAAAAACATTTAAGTAATTTTTGCCTGGGATTGATTTTTCCCGACACATAATGAAACAAATATCTCGCCAAATTGTTGCTACTGGTAGTGTTTATATTTGCTGTCTAATAGCTAGTTTTCCTTCCTTCGCCCAAATATCTGCCGATAACACACTTCCTAGCAATAGTCAGGTTTTACAATCCGGTAACCTCTTTGAAATTACAGGCGGTACACAATCCGGGAGTAACCTGTTTCACAGCTTTCGCGACTTCTCTGTACTTGAGGGTGGCGAGGCTTTTTTCAAGAATGCAAATAATGTAACTAATGTTACTAATATTATCAGCCGAGTCACAGGTGGATCGATTTCCAACATTAATGGACTGATCCGGGAAAATTATGGTGCTAATTTTATCTTGATCAACCCCAGTGGGATTAACTTTGGCCCCAAAGCCCAACTCAATATAGGTGGCTCTTTTTTAGCAAGTACGGCGGAAAAAGTCAAATTTGCCGATGGTGCAGAATTTAGCGCTACTAATCCAGCTACCCCACAACTCACTATTAGCGTGCCCATTGGCTTGCAATTTGGGCAAAATCCCCAAGCAATCAACGTCCAAGGTGATGGGCATAACATTACTTTGCAAAGTCCAATTTTCTCGCCGTTTACCATCGGCGATAACACCGGACTCAAGGTGACACCAGGGCAAACTTTAGCCTTGGTGGGTGGTAACATTAACTTTGAGGGCGGAACGGTTACAGCTAAAGGCGGACGCATTGAATTAGGTAGTGTGGCTGGGGGTTTAGTCAGCCTGGATACGACTGCTCAAGGCTGGAATTTAGGCTATGAAGGAGTCAGCAATTTTCAGGATATATCTTTATCACAAAAAGCCTTCGCAGACGCTAGCGGTTTAGGTAGTGGCTCAATTCAGTTGCAAGGAAGAAATATTGCCATTAGAGATGGCTCGGTTGTGTTAATTCAAACCCTGGGTAATGATGCGGCAGGGGGGATTAATGTTCATGCTTCTGATTCCTTGTCTTTGATTGGTACTACAGCTAATGGACAAATTTCCAGTAACTTATTTACAGAAACTCTTGGCGGTGGTAAAAGCGGCGATATTAGAGTTTCTACCCCCAGCTTATTGCTGCAAGATGGAGCAGCGATATCTGCGGTGACTTACACTAGTGCGGCTGCTGGGAATGTGGAGATTAACGCCGCCGATTCTGTAAAAGTATTGGGATTTTCACCAGTTAACCCCAGCCGCTTCACTAATATTACAGCAGCAACTTTTGGGGCTGGTGATGCCGGTAGGTTGACTATATCAACACAACAGTTAACGGCAATGTCTGGCGGAAGTATTGCTTCTGTGACTGCCGGAACAGGCCCCGGTGGAAATGTGACGATCAATGCTGCCAAGTTGGTAGAATTAATCGGCGTCACACCTGGTGTTTTTACCCCCAGTGCTGTATCAGCAGGAACTGGCGGCCCGGGCAAGGCTGGCAGCGTCACCATTAATACTCAGCGTTTGGTGGTGAAAGATGGGGGCAGAGTGGATGCTTCTACCTTAGCAAGCGGGATGGCTGGTAGCGTGACAATTAATGCTACGGATGCTGTAGAGGTGAGTGGTACAGTTCCTGGCTCGGTGAATCCCAGTTTGATAATCTCCTCCGCTAACATTGTCGATGAGACTTTACAACAGTTGTTGCGAGTGCCTGCTATACCCAGTGGTGATTCTGGAGACATAACAATTAACACGGGGAAATTGACTGTCACGGATGGGGCGCAATTGACTGTCAGAAATGATGGTAACGGGGATGCTGGCACCTTACGGATCAATGCTGGCTCGATTTTGCTCAGTAGTGGAGGTACGATCGCGGCAGACAATAAAGGTGCCGGATCTGGTGGAAATTTAATAATTGATACGGGTAAGTTGACAATTAGCGATCGCGCTTTTTTATCGGCGTCAACATTTGGCGATGGAACCGGCGGAGATATTAATATCCGCGCTACCGACTCAGTAGAAATAGTCGGTACTGGATTTGCCGAAATGCAAGGAACTTTTCAAGTCGGAGCGCTGTTGGGTTCACTGAAGCCGAGCGATCGCGGAACTGGCATTTTTATGAGCAATTCCGGTGCAGGTAGTTCCGGTAACCTCAATCTTCAGACTCCCTCCTTAATTATGCGTAACGGAGGTATCATAGCCGATCTCACCTTTTCTCGAGGTGTGGGGGGAAACCTAAATGTTTTTGCCTCCGATCTAATTGACTTAAATGGTTCTGCCATTCAAACAGGAAATGTCATCGGTAGTACAGGTACGGCAGGTGATATCAAAATTGATACCAAACAATTATTGTTACAGGATGGCGCTACCTTTGTCAGTGCTACCTTCGGTAATGGTTTAGGTGGAAGTATTGACATTAACGCAACTGATAGCGTTCAGATCCAAAGAACACCAATAGGGGCGGCGCTGTTAACTGGAATCTACACCAATAGTACCTTTGGTACGGCAAGGGGCGGCGATTTGCGAATTGACACTGGCAAACTATTTGTAGAAGCAGGGGTAATTGGCAGTAATACAGGAACTTCTACCCCGGCTGGCGTCATTCCCTTTGGGGGGCCTGGAGGCAATGTTATTGTTAATGCCAGCGAATCTGTAGAAATTGCCGGAGTCTTACCAGATCCAAGATTTCCTAGTGGTTTGGGAACCACAGGTTTTAGCGCTGCCCGATCAGGCGATGTAACGATTAATACTAAAAAATTAATTCTCAGCGAAGGAGCAGATGTATCAACTGCGACTTTGGGTGCGGGGATTGGGGGAACTTTAACTGTCAACGCTTCTGAATCTATTGAACTGAGCGGTAAGACTGTCGGGGATTTGACATTAGGTGGGATATCGGCGGCGGCTGGTCGAGCAACATTACCAGAACTAATAGCTACAGGCGCTTCCGGCGATATCAGAATTTCTACTAATAGATTAATTGTGCGGGATGGGGCAAAAATTGACGTACAAAGTTTAGGTAGCGGTAATGCTGGGAATATGCAAGTGGTGGCTAACTCCATCTTCTTAGATAATCAAGGCACTATCTCTGCTGCTACTACCTCTGGTGAAGGTGGTAACATCTCCCTGCAAACAGGTTCTTTACTCATGCGCCATAACAGCCAAATATCTGCCACGGCTGGTGGTACTGGTAACGGAGGTAACATCACGATTACAGGCTTTAGCCCTGCTAACTTTGTGGCGTTGTTGGAAGGAAGTAAGATTACAGCCGATGCTGTTGCGGGTAGAGGTGGTAATATTAGCATCAACACCAGAGGATTATTTACCTGTCCGACTTGTCAAATTAGCGCTAGTTCTCAATTAGGTATTGCTGGACAAATCAGTGTCACAACTCCAGAAGTGGAAAGTAATTTTGAAGTTGTGGAAATACCCCAAGAAGTAGCAAAACCGGAACAAGTGGTAGCACAAGCTTGTCGGGCGACTACTAGTCAAAATCGCAGCGAATTTACTATTACTGGGCGGGGTGGTTTACCGCCTCGTCCTAGCGAACAGCTAAGTAGTGGTGCTTTATTTAGTTTTGAGCCTGCTGCTAGGGCGGCTACAGAGGTGCAGTCTACTTCCCAATTACCATTACCGGCTAGAGGTTGGTATGTGAATAAGCAAGGTGTGGTGGTTCTTGCTAGTCAATCGCCTAATTCGAGTCCTTATAATTCTGGGTTAAGTTCACCTGATTGTCAGTAAGGGTTTCACGCTTATGTAGCTTTCTTAAGATAGTTATGTGCAATTATCGGCTTAGTTAATATCGTTTTGGGTGAGTTGATGAGTTTTTAAACGCAAAGGCACGCGGAGGTTAACGCGAAGTTTCGCAGAGTGTTTTACTAGCCAATTCGCTAGGAATTAATGACATTGTTTATTTAGTTAGTATCGCTTTGGGTGAGTTGATGAGTTTTTAAACGCAAAGGCACGCGGAGGTTAGCGCGAAGTTTCGCAGAGTGTTTTACCAGCCAAGTCGCTAGGAATTAATGACATTGTGTATTTAGATGTGAGGATTTTAGGTGTATTTTCCCAGAAATAAAGTAAATTTTTTATATCAGGCAGATTCGCAGAGTTGCAGAGGAGAATGCAAGATAATAGTCGAAAAAGTATTTTGAGAACTCATGTTTGGCGACAGAGAAGTTATTTATCTCCTTGTGTGAGCTTGATGCTATTGTTGCATCTGCTGTATCAGATAAACTCTGCTTCCGCCCAGTCAATTAATCCGGTTACCCCTAAGCCACCGGAACAAATTCCGCCTAATCCCCTACCACCAACAAATCCACCAATTCAAGTACAACCGACGCCACCACCAACCCCGGATGAAGTTTTGGATATTCCCGGAACTATTACGGTGCAGAGGTTTGAATTTGTGGGGAATACAGCATTTAGTCAAGAACAGTTAAATTCAGCGATCGCTAATTTTACTGGCAAACCAATCACTTTTGCACAACTGCTGAGAGCGGCTAATCAAATCACTGAATTCTATGTGCAAAAGGGCTATATTACCTCTGGTGCTTACATCCCCGCCCAAGAATTTCGCGGTGGGACTGTTAAAGTTCAGGTAGTAGAAGGCAGTTTATCGGATATTCAGGTTAACGTCACCAAAGGACGGTTGAACCCTGATTATGTTCGCAGTCGCATTGCGATCGCTACTCATACACCACTTAATATTAACAGTCTCCAGGAAGCGTTGCAACTTTTGCAACTCAATCCCCTAATTGAAAGCTTAGATGCAGAACTTACTGCGGGTACTCGTCCGGGTGTAAATTCGCTCACAGTTACAGTCAAGGCGGCGAAAACCTTTAGCGCTCAACTGAATTTAAATAACAACCGTAACCCCAGCGTTGGCAGTTTAGAGCGGAGTATCGCTTTATCCGAAGATAGCCTTTTCGGAATAGGCGATCGCTTTAATTTTACTTATAAAAACACCGATGGTAGCAATAGCTTTGAAGGTGGTTATACTTTACCGATAAATGCCCGCAATGGCAGTATAGGTTTTAACTATCGCATTAGCGATAACCGGATTATTGAACCACCATTTAATGATTTAGATATTGAGGTAGATTCCCGTGAGTTTGAGTTATCTTTTCGTCAACCGATTATCCAAAGAGCTACGCCAGATATTAGCCAAGAACTCACATTAAGTTTAACCGCCGCGAGAAGGGAAAGTAATTCTTCCATTCAAGGCGTAGAATTTCCCTTATTTCCTGGCGCTGACAACCAAGGAGAAACTAGGTTAACAGAATTAAGTTTTGCTCAGGAATGGCTACAACGGAGTCGCCAAGAAGTTTTCGCTGCCCGTTCGGAATTTAACTTAGGAATTGGAGCCTTTAACGCCACAGTTAATAGCAGCGAACCAGACAGCCGTTATTTTCTCTGGCGGGGACAAATGATTTATTTGCGCCTTCTGAGTCAGCCAAATACCCAAAATGCGATCGCGCCGACTTTGTTATTGCGTTCTAACCTGCAATTAGCCACTACTTCTCTACTTTCCCTCGAACAGTTTAGTCTAGGCGGTCAAGGAACAGTAAGAGGTTATCGCCAAGATGCATTACTCAGCGATAATGGCTTTTTTGCTTCTGCAGAACTGCGATTACCCATCGCCAACTTCCCAGAAATTAAAGGAACTTTGCAAATCGCTCCATTTATCGACTTTGGCACTGTTTGGAATACAGGCAGAGACAATCCCAACACTAATACCCTAGCAGGTACAGGATTAGGGCTACTTTGGCAAATGGGCGATCAATTCACCGCCCGCTTTGACTGGGGTATACCACTGATAAATCTTGATACCGACAAGCGGACATGGCAAGACAATGGTTTGTATTTTCAGTTGGAGTATAAAGCGTTTTGAGGGGTTAGGGGTTAGGGGCTAGGAGCTAGGGGCTAGGGAATAAGAGGGAAAAGGAGGACAAATGACAATTGTACAGACAAAGGTTCATCGCGTCTCTAACCAATGACAACTGACAACTGACAACTGACTATTAACTAAAATGATTTATAAAAAATACCGTCGTTTATTAATATTGATTTTTTCTGGCTTATTGGGACTGTTATCCACTATTACTATCCCCGTTAGGTCGCATTCTCTTAATTTACAAGCTTTATCTAATCAAAGCTGTTCTTCAGCGTCTCCTTGTCCGCAGCAGAATGCTGACGCTGGCGCTTTGGAGTTAGCTAGAGATGGGGAACGGCGCTACAATGCTGGAGATTTGGAAGCAGCAGCGCAGTTATGGCAACAAGCGGCTGAGTCTTATGAGAAAATAGGCGATCGCGAAGGGATGACGAAAAGCCTAATTAATAAATCTCAAGCTTTACAAGATTTAGGGCTGTATCCCAAAGCCTGCAAGACTTTACTTCAAGTTTTTGCGATTCCTAATCCTAACTGTAGCGCTAGCCAAATCGAGCAACTACAAAAAAATCTGACTCAAAAACCCGATTCATTGACTCGCACTCAAGCTATTGGTTTACAGAGTTTGGGTGATGTACTGCGCAGACAAGGTTTATTGCAAAAATCCCAGGAAATTTTGCAGTTAAGTTTATCGTCGCTTCCGGAATCGCCAGCAAAAAGCGCTGTGCTATTGAGTTTAGGGAATACCGAACGAGCATTAGGTAACCAAATCCGCGATCGCTGGGATTATGATCTAGTTACAGAAATTATTGATCGCAAATCTGTTATTGATGCCCTAGCACCTTACCAAAAAGCGTTTAACTACTATCAGCAAGCAGTAAATATAGCTTCAGCGCCAGCCATTCCCAAAGTTCAAGCCCAACTCAATTATTTTCAGCTATTACGAGAAACCCAAGAATGGTGGAACGAACAAACTAACCGCCGTATTGCTTCTTGGAAGAGATTTTCGGAAGCGAAATTAATTCAACGCGCTCAAGATTTTAACTCGCAGTTACAATCGCAGTTGAGCCAAGATGCGCAAACATTGCAAAATCAAATTCCTTCTCAGTTGGCGACTTTGACACCCAATCGTGCGGGAATTTATGCTCAGATTAACTATGCTGAATCTTTGCTGCACAGCAACCAAACATCAGAGGTAGAATCTTTACTCAAGAATGCACTACAACAGGCGCGGACTTTACAAGATAAACGAGCCGAAACCTACGCCCTTGGCTATTTAGGGAAATTTTACCGCCAACAAGGTGAATTAACTCAAGCAACTCAGCTGACGCAGCAAGCGCTGATGTTATCCCAAGAGCAAAATATTACTGGCGACGCTAGAGAAATTACTTATTTATGGCAATCGCAATTAGGCGGTTTACTTAGAAAACAGGGCAATTCCAAAGGCGCGGTCGCAGCTTACACCGCCGCATTTAATACACTGCAATCTCTACGTAGCGATTTAAATGCTAACAACCAAGACGTTCAATTTGACTTTATCCAAGAAGTTAAACCTGTCTATATAGAATTAGTTGATTTGCTCTTGAAATCAAATTTGAGCAATGAGGAATTAAACTACCTCATTGTTCCCAATCCTAACCTTAATCGGCAAAAAGCTGAGACGAAAAAAGCGCAAGATCGTTTAGAATTAGCGCGGAGAGTGATCGAATCTCTACAATTAGCTGAATTAGATAACTTCTTTCAAGATCCTTGTTCTGAGACTACAAATGTAGCCGTACAAATTGATAATATTGACCCTTCTGCTGCCGTTATTTATCCTATTGTGTTACCAGATAGGATAGAAGTCATTCTTTCTTTAGCTGGAAAACCCTTACAAGAAGTAAAAATTCCCATTCAAGAATCAGCAGTTAATGAGACTTTAGACCGACTTTATGATTATTTAGATAACAGTAGTATTAATAACTCTGCCCGGAATATTTTCTCCACATCTAACCCGAATCCCAGAGAATTAAAAGAAAATATTGAGACACTGTTACCAATTTTTGCAGAAGTTTATAACTGGTTAATTAAACCTTTCGAGAATCAGTTAAACAGCAACCAAATTCAAAATTTAGTCTTCGTGTTAAATGGCAGATTGCAGCGAGTACCCATAGCAGCCCTGTATGATGGACAAAAATATCTCATTGAAAAATATAGCGTTGCTCTGGTTCCTAGTTTGCAATTAATTTCACCACAAAAACTGCAAAGACAAAAATTAAAAGTATTAGCGGCGGGAGTCAGCGAACAAATAAAAGTTCAAGGCGAATTTTTTGCTGCACTAGTTAACGTACCCAAGGAATTAGAGCAAATTAAACAAACTTTTCCTGGTTCCCAGAAGTTACTCAATCAAGAGTTTACTGCTAAAACAATTCAGAAAAATTTACAACAGAATTACCCAGTAGTTCACTTAGCAACACATGGATTATTTAGTTCAAATCCCCAGCGTAATTTTATTATTACCGGCGATGGTCAAAGTATTAGTATTGATGAATTGAGTAATTTGTTAAAGGAAACAGGTACAACAGTAGAACTATTAGTGCTGAGTGCATGTGAAACCGCTACTGGTGACGAACGCGCTGTTTTAGGTTTAGCTGGTATGGCTGTGCGTTCAGGCGCTCGCAGTACTCTTGCAAGTCTTTGGCCTGTGGGTGATACTTCTACAGCAGTATTTATGGGTGAATTTTACCAACACTTAAAGCAGCCAGGAACTAAACAAATAGAAGCGCTAAGAAAGGCTCAATTATCGCTTTTAGAGTCTTTAAAATCGAATCCAACTTTTCCTGAGTTAAAAAATCTTCCTCCCCATCCATATTATTGGGCACCTTATGTATTAGTAGGCAATTGGCAATAACTGTTTTTGGGGTAGAGTAATGTGATTAAATTCATTTGTACAAAGGTATGCTTTTTTTAACGCAAAGGTACGCTGAGGTTAACGCAAAGGTACGCTGAGTTTTTTAAGTCTATATCTTTGACTATTGACTATTGACTATTGACAGCCTTCATCAGCTATTTAGATTTACATCGCTTTTACTGATTACAACCAATTCCCTACCAAAATAAAAGATGCCCAATGATAGGGACGATGAAAATTTGTATTAGGAAATTGGTGGAGAAAAGCTAATTGCACATTACGCAATGCTTCTGCTTTAGTAATTTGAGGTTTATTAAGTTCCTGGTAAAACCTAATCATAAATTCAGCCGTGGAAGCATCGTTAACTTGCCAAACTGCTGCCAGAGTACTGCGCGCGCCAGCGCTAATTGCTATTCCTGCTAATCCTAAAGCAGCGCGATTATCACCTCTTGCTGTTTCACAAGCGCTGAGAATTAGTAATTCAATTGGCTTGTGCATTCTGGAATAATCTAAACGTAGTAATTCATTTAAATCTTTAACGCGAATTTGGGCTTGCCAATCTAAAATATAAGTTTCTTCTGGATTAGAACTAAATTTACCGTGAGTTGCTAAGTGAACAACATTAAAAGGACGGGAATTAATTTCTTGCCGGATATTCTCTTGAATAAATTTTTTATTTTCTAGAATTTGGCTATGGGGAACTCTTTGTTTTATTCCTGTTAATTCTAAGGCGACACTCTCTATCGTTCCTAAACCTGCTTTTTGGAAACTAGGAGCATCAGTAGCACCAGCAATTAAAACATTTAAATTTTCTCTTTTTAAAGGTTTTGGTTCTAGTAATTGCAACCCAGAAGTAACGCTGACTGCATATCTTTCTATTAAATATTTTTTTCCACCATAAAGCATAGACATGGGTAAGTTTCGCAGCGAACCATCTAAAATAAATACTAAGTTTTTAATTTGGCTTTGTTCGCGATTGCTGGTGATTTCTAATTCGGTTTCAAATGGTTTAATTAACCAGTTATATAATTGTTGAGATTGTTTTTTAAAGCGAAAAAGGCTGCTAGTTATTTTTTCTGCAGATTGTCGCAGTTGGTTAACTGTTTCATCTACTTGAGTTTGCGAAACATTTTGATTGGCATAGTGACGTAAATTATCAACACCAGGTAATTTAATAATTACTTCTAATCTATCTGGTAAAATAATGGGATAAACAACTGCGGCGTTAGGGTCTAAATTATCAATATTTACTGCTACTGGTTTAGCGCAAGAATCGCCAAAGAAATTATCTAATTCAGCTAATTGTAGAGCTTCCATAATATTACGCGCTTGTTTCAAATCTTCTCGACTGGGTTCAGAAGAACGCAAGAATAAATCAACTAATTGTCTGTATACAGGTTCTACAGTTTCGCGAAAAGAAAATTGAATTTCTGGATTGAGAGCGACTAAATCGCTACGTAAATCCTTGAGAGTATTAAAAGCTTGGGTGTAATATTTAATGGCTTCGGGGTTGGCTTCGCGGTTATTTTTGGTTTTTTCTGCCTGATTTTGGAGAATTCTGCCCATTTGCCATTGCCATTGATAAGCAATATCTGATGCATTACTTGCTTGGGCAATTATTAAGGCAGATTGGGTAAATTTTTGTGCCTTTTCCCATGCAGATATTTTTTCATATAATTCGCCAAAAATACCAAGAGCGTATGATTCTGCTCGTTGATCTGCTAAATTTTGTGATTGGGTAATTGCGGTATTTAATATGCGCTGAATTTCCGAATAATCAGGATTGAATTTAATCAGGTTTTGGGCAAAGTTTACACGAGCATAAATAGCAGAGCGGCTAGGAGGTAATTGTTGGAGAGCAGCAGTAATTTCTGGGACTAAATGAGTAATAGATGAAAAATCTTGGCTTTCAATTAAGACAGCAAATTGATTAAGCTTGACTTGAGCTTTGATTAATTGTGAAGTGGTAACTTGGTCTGCTTGTTGATAGCGATTTAAGGCTTGTTTGATATATTGCTGAATAATTTCTGTATCTTGAACTGCTTTTGCTCTTCTAGCTAAAGCTACCTCAGTATTACCTAAAGCGAGTAAAACTTGACTTTCGGCTTGGGGTAAACCAACTCGTTGCGCGATCGCTAAACTAGTCTGTAAAATTTTGTGAGACTGTTCTAAATCCCTAACTTGGCGGTAAATATTGCCCAAATTGAGCAAGCCAGTTACCTTAAACTCAGAATCTGGTTGTTGATTAATTTGTTGTTCTAGCTGCGTTAAAATCTTGCTAGCGCGACGATACAGCCCTAAAGATTGCATCGCTAAAGCTTGATTCATCTGGCTACCCATAACGCCAGTGCGATCGCTTGCTTGACTATATAATAATTCTGCATTCTCCCAAGCTGCTAAAGCTGCTTCTCCGTTACCTGTGGCTAGTTGTAAATGTGCTTGCGCATTCTCTGCTTGGGCGCGGGCTTGATTAACCTGGGGGCTGGGTGATAAATCTTTTAATAATGACAAACTTTGATTAATCGCTGCTTGTGCTGGTTGCCATTGTCCTAGTTTTTGCTGGGCTAAAGATGTAAAAGTTAAAGCTTGGGCTTGCTGAAGGATATCTTTGGTATTTTGGGAAATCTTTAACGCCTGTTGTAGTGTTTGCGCAGCTTGGGCAAACTGTTGAGCATCATAATATTTTTTACCCTGTTGCAAAAGTGCGATCGCAGAATCTTCAGCCTTCACCGAAAATAAAGTTGAGGTACCTAAGCTAAGTAGCAAACTCAAACCAGCAATTAATATCAACCGCCAAAACTTCATGCTTTTTCCCTCAACCCTTGACAATCGGGAACATTTAACCAATTACCTTTAGGTGTAACTACCACAGGTTCAGCAATCAAATTCACCGCACCATCCACCCCTTTCACCCAACCTTGAGCCTCAACAATTTTCGCTGCATTATCTAATTGATGGTGTTGCTGATGGCTATTAATAGCTGCTGATGTTGGTAAATTCTCTGGTTGTACTAATCGCCAATCTTCCCAAGCTGC
Organism: Calothrix anomala FACHB-343; assembly: GCF_014696435.1. Lineage (GTDB taxonomy): Bacteria > Cyanobacteriota > Cyanobacteriia > Cyanobacteriales > Nostocaceae > Aulosira > Aulosira anomala_A. The sequence continues at coordinate 182,059 of NZ_JACJQG010000001.1, forward strand.
GTCTGGGTTTAAGACTTCGCGGGGTGAAGCAGGTAAACCACCACGACCTGTAACAATAAATTCGCTACCCTGACTCGCAGCTACACAAAGATTTTGATTAATTAAGCCCGCCACATTCACAACATCTTTGGGTAATTCTGTCAAGCCTTGAGAAGGATCTACATCCGCATTGCTGATTTCGACAACACCCGCAACCCCAAATTGTGAACTAGCAGTGATATCACTTAAATCAGTTTGTCGTTCGCGAAACTGCAACCCAAAAACGCCTTGGGTAGAAATATTAATCTTTCCCCCTCGACCTTGAAAAGCATCGGCGGTGATATCGCTATTTTCTTGCGCAACGCTGACAATAAACGGAGCCTGAATCGTAATGTTTCCACCATCGCCGCCAGCATTTGCAGTTCCCGCAGTTGTCGAGATTTGGCTATTGTGGCGCAGTAATAGAAATTCTTTGATATCTAAAGTGATATTACCGCCATTTGTCGAGCGAGTTTGGGCTGTAATCTTGCTATTATCCAGCCTGATTTTATCGGCGGTAATGCTCAAATTACCTGCAATTCCTTCGCCTTTACTACCAACTGTAGCCTGCGCTCCCTGTGATATTAGTAACTCAGGAGTTTGAATCGTCAAAGAACCCCCATCGCCTTGATTTTCAGTTTGTGCAAACAAACCGCTAGAAATTTGTTGATTGGCTGAGGTTCCTGTAAGTTGCACTAATTGGGAAGCATTAATCGTTAAAGTTCCCGCTTTTCCCAAACCAAAGGTGTTAGTGGAAATTTGTCCGCCATCCCGAACCAGTAACACAGGGGCGGTGATAGTTAAAGCGCCAGCGTCTCCCGTAGCTCTACGGTTAGCTTGTACGTCTATTTTGCTAGGATTTAAACCATTAGCGGAAGTACCAATTACTTCTACAGATTTATAAGCATTAACTGCTACAGTTCCTCCCCTCCCAGAACCGAAAGTGCTAGCAGAAATTAGCGCCCCATCTAAAATTTGCAATACAGGAGTGTTAATTGTTAAAGAACCCGCATCACCTGTTTGTCTGGTGGAAGCGAATAAGCCACTGGAACGCTGATTGTTAGGTGTAGTCCCACGAATTTGGACTAATTCAGTAGCATTGATAGTCGAACTTCCGCCCTTACCCGCCCCAAAAGTACCAGATCCCACCTGCGCCCCATCTAAAATTTGAAAGACAGGCGTATTAATTGTTAAAGAACCTGCATCACCTTTACCTTCAGTTTGCGAAACTAAGACAGCAGATTGACCATTAGCTGCTGTTCCCCTGGCTTGGACTAATTTTGTCGCATTTACAGTTAAATTTCCCCCTTTACCGAAGTAACGAGTTGAAGATGAAACCTGCGCGCCATCCAAGACTTGTAACACCGGAGTATTAATGGTTAAGGAACCTGCATCGCCTTGACCTTGAGTCACAGCGATTAATGCACTAGGCTTATTATTGGCGGAAACACCAATTACTTGAATTAATTCCGAAGCATTGACAATGACATTTCCTCCGCGACCATCTGATATGGTGCTAGATGAAGCTTCTGCACCATCACGAATCAACAACACAGGAGTATTAATCGTCAATGTCCCGGCATTTCCCGGCCCTTGAGTCACAGCTATCAAAACGCTAGGATACAGACCTATGCCGCTTAATTCTACAGAATTAGGCGCATTAACGGTCAAATTTCCGCCTTTTCCTGGCCTATTGGTGAAAGTATAAACCTGTGCCCCATCGCGAATTTTTAACACAGGAGTATTAATAATTAAAGAAGCTCCATCCCCAGTGCTATTAGTCGTAGTGCCTATACTGCTAAGATTTTGACCATTAATTGCAGATCCTATTACTTCTATAGAATCGGTAGCATTCACAGTCAAACTGCTATCTGTTCCTGTTCCTAAGGTATTGATTTGAATTTTAGAACCATCGCTCATCTGCAAACGACGGCTTTGTACTTGAATGTAACCGCCAGTGTTACCACTGGTGACAACGTTAGCTTGTTGTGACAGAGAAATATTTTGGAATTCTTGCACGCCTTGATAACCAAGACTATAGCCAGTTACTATTGGTGTGAGATTTACTAAACTATTACCCGCAACACTTCCTAACTCAATTCGTCCATCAATTGCGCGGACAATTCCCGCTTCGAGAATCACATCACCACCCACCAAAGCTAAAGTTTTTTCTGGCTGAACTTCCAAACCATTAACTGCACGATTAACGATACTTCCAGGATTCGCCCCAAATTGTAAACCAATGGGAGTGCTGACAGTTAACAGTGGTTTTGTGGAAGATACAGCAGTATTGAATTGATAACCATCAGCAAATTTGACGCTAGTAGCTGTACTTGCTATAAATGAGCCGTTAATATCTAATTTGGCATTGCGCCCAAAAACTATACCATTGGGATTGATTAAGAATAAATTTGCATTGCCATCTATGCCTAAAGTGCCGAGAATATTTGAGGAATTACTGCCCGTTATCCGGCTAAAAATCTGAGTAATTCCCGTAGGATTGGCAAAATAAACTGTTTTGCCCTCTTCAATATTAAATTCTTGAAAACTGTGAAATAAATTGGTGTCGCGGATTGCGCCACCATCTATGCGGTCAGCAGCCGCTCCTTTGATAATGACGTTGGGTGTAATTACTGAACTTTCTGTTCCTAGAGTATTATCTTGAGTAATTTGGGCTACTGCGGGATAGTTGAAGAAGGCGATCGCCAAAAATCCCATCAGTAGATATGAGGAGTGGTTTATCATTGGTCATGAGAGACGCGATGAATCGCGTCTGTACAATTGTCATTGGTCATTAGTCATTTGTTATTTTTGAATTTTGAATTGTTAATTGCAGTCGAAACTGTAGCCCTAAATTGTTTAGGACTAAAGTATTAACTCGGAATTTATCAAAATAAAAATTCTCAAAAAAAAATACAGGTCAGCAGAGTCTGCTTGACCTGTATTTTAACAAGCTATTTATCTTTAGTCATTTGTTGTTAATACTAATAACAAATGACAAATGACTAATGACAAAGCGCAAAGTCTGAGCGCCGACTTCCGGCGCTCAGACGGCAGTTCCTTTAAGCGGGGGAACCCCGCCAACGGACTGCCTCAACTTTGTAAGAATGACTAAATTATTTAGCACCTATTTGAGCAGCGACTTCGTCAGCAAAGTTGCTTTCTTTCTTTTCAATGCCTTCACCTAGTACATAGCGCACAAAGCGTTTAATTGTGATGTCTTGACCCAGTTTAGACTTAACTTGCTTCACCAAGTCTTCCACAGAAATGCTTTGATCGCGAATGAAAGGCTGATCTAGCAAAGCCAATTCTTTAAGACGTTTTTCAATCCGTCCTTGAACAATCTTTTCTTTGACGTTCTGTGGCTTGTTAGCTAAATCGTCCCGCCCCAATTCTACTTCTTTTTCTTTTTCAGCAACTTCAGCCGGGATTTCGCTGACACTGACAAATTCCACGTTGGGGCAAGCAGCTATTTGCATGGCAGTGTTCCGCGCTAAAGTTTGGAACTCTTCATTGCCAACTACTGCATTAGTTTCAGATTCTACTTCAACTAATACACCAACTCGACCACCAGTGTGAATATAGCTGTCTACTATACCGGATTTGCCTTCGGCGATGGAAAAATTGACAAAACGGCGTACTTGGATATTTTCACCAAGCTGGGTAATAGTTTGCTTAATGAATTCATCGACAGTTACACTTGCATCTTCAATGTAGGGTTGAGGTAATAAAGCTTCAACGCTATCAGCTGCGATCGCTTGTTTTGCCAGATTTTTCACTAAAGCCTTAAAAGCATCGTTACGGGCAACAAAATCGGTTTGGCAGTTGACTTCTATCAGTACACCTACTTGAGAACTTGATTCTATGTAAGTGTCTACTAGACCTTCAGCTGCAACGCGATCGCCTTTTGTACCACCTTTAGCGATGCCCTTTTGCCGCAACCAATCTATGGCTTTTTCGATATCGCCATCAGTTTCTGTTAGTGCTTTTTTGCAGTCCATCATGCCAGCATTGGTTTTTTGGCGTAGCTCTTGGACTAGTTTTGCAGATATTGCCGCCATGTTGCCTCAATTCCTAGTTGACCTCGAGTTGTAATCGCTCACGGGTGTTGAGTATTTCTATCTTACTCAGGGCTGGGGATCAAAAAACGATCAATTGTCAAGTAATGAAGTATGAAATTTTATTTTTAACCTTTCATACTTCATTCTTTAACTAATTATTCTTCGTCTTCGTCATCGCTTGCGTATGTACCAGACAACTCAGTGTCGTCATAGTCATAGTCTTCTTCAGCGCCTTCGTAATCGTCATAATCCTCTTCAGCATCCAACTGACCATGACGACCTTCATAAATCGCATCCGCTAATTTACCGACGATCAGCTTAATAGATCTGATAGCGTCGTCATTTGCTGGGATGGGAATATCTACGACATCGGGGTCACAGTTTGTATCTAACATCGATACAATGGGAATTCCCAATTTTTGACATTCTTGAACTGCGTTATACTCCCGGCGTTGGTCTACAATTACCACCACATCGGGAACTTTCCGCATGGTTTTAATCCCGCCCAAATATTTTTGTAGCTTCGCCATTTCCCGGCGTAACATTGAAGCTTCTTTTTTCGGCAACAAGTCCAATGCTCCGCTTTCTTCGCGGCGTTCCAAATCTTTGAGACGGTCTACACGGGTTTTAATAGTTGCCCAGTTGGTGAGCATTCCACCCAACCAACGTTGGTTGATGTAGTGGGAACCACAACGACTAGCTTCTTGGGCAATGATTCCTGCTGCTTGTCGCTTGGTACCGACAAAGAGGAATTTCTTACCTTGTTCCGCCTGTGTACGCATATAAGCATATGCATCTTCCATCAACTGGGCAGTTTGCACCAAGTCGATAATATGTACACCATTGCGGGAAGTATAAATGTACGGAGACATTTTTGGGTTCCAACGGCGGGTCTGATGCCCAAAGTGAACCCCTGACTCCATCATCTGAGCCAATGAAACGACTGGCATATATTCTTACTCCGATTCGGGTTAAACCTCCACCCAGGCGTATTTCTCAATTGGGAAACACCCGAACTCCTGGATGTGCGAGATTAATGAGCCATACTAGGGTAACACATTTGGGTTGTTGTGGACGCTCGTGGAGAATTTAGGGAGTAAGACTGGGAGTGGTGAGGGGGATAAGGGGGACAAGGAGGACAAGAAATTTTAGATTTTAGATTTGCGATTTTGGATTTCAATCTAAAATCTAAAATCCAAAATCCAAAATTGTTTCAATGCCCAATGCCCCATGCCCCATGCCCAATACCTTGTAACTTAAATAACAATTTTTTATATATTAAATTTCCCTGACTTATGTCAGCAATTTTTGTTTAAAAAACGGCTTGAAAACCTGTTTTTGGGCTTTTGGTGAATCTTTGCAGAAATTATTATCGATTTAATCTGCTAAATATCTGGTTTTCGGGTGTAATCTCGATATACAGTAACTTACACAATAGACTGTTGCCATAATTTACACCTTGAGGTAATACCATGAGAAATTATGCTGACAAACAGGACTTAATATTTAGTCAAAGTAGGGATTTTAGCGGATGCGACTTAAGCGGAATTGACCTGAGAGCAGTGGATTTAAGTGGTGTTAACTTTTTAGGAGCAGATTTGCGTGGTGCTAATCTGTCTGGTTCTATGCTCACTGGTGCTAACCTGCGCGAGGCTAATTTAATGCAAGCTGTGGTATCAGAAGCGAATTTAATTGATGCCGATTTAACCCAAGCGAATTTATGTGGAGCAGTTTTATGGCGATCGCAATTTTGTGGTACTAATTTTTCTAGAGCTTCCTTGTGTGCCGTTGATTTAAGCGAAGCTGACCTCAGTGAAGCCTGTTTAATTGAAGCATCTTTAATTGAAGCCAAATTAATCCGCGCTAATTTAGCAGGCGCAAAGCTATGTGGTGCAATTTTATTAGAAGCAGATTTAACTGATGCTAATTTAATTGGTGCAGACCTGACATGGGCTAATTTAACATCGGCTAATTTAACTGAAGCTAGGCTTTGGGGAACAAAAATAATTTATACCAAACTGCGGGACGCAATTATGCCTGACGGTACAATTCAGGAACCGCAAATAGCGTTTATTTAAGGAATTATCTAAATTATGGGTGCATCAGTTTGTAGCCAAGACTAAAGTCCTGGCTACTTAGCCTATAATTAAAACTCACGGCGTGAGAATATCAAAATAGCGATCGCTAACAGCATGGAACTGTAAAGTAAACCATAACCAGCATTAGCAATTAATGTAGGTGCGCTAGGTAATGCTTGCAAACCGTAAACTGCTTGATTTTTTAAATCTAATCTCGATAAATCGGGCAAGATTAAATACAAAGCTTGAGTTAAATTTTCAATACCAGGATTCTGGCTGAGACGACCAAATTTTAATAAATCTTGGGAGATATTCCCCATTAAATAAACAGCAAAGGTTAAAATTACCGCTAACAAAGAACTGGTAAATGAACCGAAGCTGATAGCGACAGCATTAATTAAAGATATTTGCAGAAATAAAAACAGTACAGCAATTAAAATACTAGCTATCCCATAGGGAATATGTGCTATTTGGAGAAATCCTAAGTAAATCACCGTCATAGTCGTGACGAGTACAGCTAGCACAGCCGATAAACCGAAATATTTACCAGTAATAAACTCACTGCGACTGATGGGTTTAGCAATCAATACTAAAACGGTGCGTTTCTCGATTTCTTTGTTGATGAGTCCTGTACCGACAAACACAGAAACGATTAAACCGATAACGCCCATTAAAGCTATGCCAAAATCTAAGAAGATTTTGCCTTCAGTACTAGCTGCAATTTCTGGAAGTATGCGCATTGCGGCGGCGAGAATGAGCGTATAAAAACCGATAATATATAAAATGCGATCGCGTATCACTTCCTGGAATACATTACTCGCCATTACAAAGATTCTGCTGAAATTCATCATATTATTAGGGGCTAGAGGCTAGAGGCTAGGGGTTAGGGTCTAGGGGGAAAAGGGGGAAAAGGGGGACAAGGAGGACAAGGAGGACAAGGAGGATAATTGTACAGACGCGATGAATCGCGTCTCTGACTAATGACCATTGGTACCCAAAACACATCTACGCCAAAATTTTAAATAAAGAATGAAAAATTGTCTCTACCGGAATTCTCGGTTAGAGACAATCAGCAGACTATTACAGCAAATTAGAAATAAACGTACTCTTCCCGATAAAGAAACAATCGAGAATATCAGACTGTTGACTGTTGACTGTTGACTGTTGACTGTTGACTATTGACTATTGACTGTTAACTGTTGACAAACTATAGTTTAGCGTTGAGCAGGAGGTAACCCAATAATTGGTTTACTAATAGGGCCGCACTCAATTTCCGCAATTAGGGAAGTTTGCTCTGACTTTTGAGTAGTTGATCTATTCTTAGATTCTGCAATTGGGCGAATTTGACAGGACTGTCTTAAATAATAGCCTCGTGGGTCGGAACTAGGCCCAGTCCAAATGCTGAGTATATCTAGATTATATTCGTCTTTTTTACGCGGATTGGGATTTGTAATTCTAGGTTCAATCCGCCATAAATTCTTCTCTTCTTTATCTTTTAGGCGCTTATTGTCCAGAACTTTCTGTCCCAGGTTGGCGATATTCGCGTTAGCATTTTGCAGCCATCTTTCTACTTGTGACCAAGATTGTTTCTCTATGGATCTTTCAATTCTGGGTTGCATTTCTTTCAAAATTGCTGCACCATTGGGAGAAATCTTTAGTGGTGGCTCAGTTCTAATTACAAAGGTACTGCGTTGAAAATTATCTGATAATAAACTAGGATATTCTGCTACCCAGTTATTCACAACAAAATAAAATTGAATCCAGCAACTGAGCAACATTGAGCTAGCAACTAAAACCACAATTTTTTGTCTATCTTCTGGTTTAGGAAGTTGAGTTTTGGCATCAGTACCGCTACCTTCAAAAAACTCTGGTATAGCAGTAATTAATGCGGAGATTGTCGGCCAATAAACAATTGTATTCGTTGTGAGTACATTCCTATCGCTGTGACCAAAGGCAAAAACACTGACTAAAAATCCTGTGATGACTGCACCTACAGGCATATAAGTCCCAGGGATTCTGGCTGGATCATCGGTAGTATACCAAGCTGTACCTGCGATGAGAAATAACCAACCAAAAAATGCAATAGTATCTCGGATAGCGCCAGTGGCAAAGTATGATATTGCCCAAGAGAAGATACTTAGATAGAGTAATGTTTGCCAAGAATAAGCTCTTTCAGGAATAAAGAATTTTTTAATTCCTGCATAAACATCAGAAATAAAATTGGTTAAACCCAATAAGTCTTTAAATAATGTGTTCATAGTTTACAGCACCTCTAAATTGTTAAGCGATCGCTATTTCTTTATCTATACCAATTCCCTAAAATTCTTACTATTTCATCCGGAACAATAAAACCAGAGTTATCGCACTATAGCTTAAAGAATTAGCAATTAACATAGTAGAAACTAAGCGATTACTAATGAATTTATTTCTATTGAGATGACGCCATCTTTGCCGCTCTTGGTTTGGCGTGATTTCTGGTGATTTCTTCTTACCCAAGTCTTCACTGAGGATTAATGTAAATCCTCTTAAGAGAAATAATTTAACTATAAATGTACCGAAGAAAATAATAAACGCAGTCAAAATTACTAATGATTGGGTATTGCTAGACTTCAGGCTATTGAAAAATACAAAGTTAATTAATTCTGATTTGATTTGCAATGGCAATATCGGCTGAAGACTGAAAAATACTACCCAACCAACAACGCTAGAAAAAAGATTGATAGAAATAGCGTAAAAAATACTAGTTTTCTTGTCAAAATTTAATCTACTATTGAAACAATAAGCCTCAATCGAGATAGCCATCAGGATAAATAATAAATCAAATAAAATCGCGCCTACTGGCAAAACTCGAGGAAAGTCCCAATTTTCAAACAAATTCAAATCAAACATAAAGGTTTAACTGTAACGGTTAACTTTAGAGAGTATAACTGGCACAACCACAGTGATGGGGGAAATTATCTCATACATGTTCCAGAATCATGTACGTAAGTCGGTAATTGCACCAAACTATGTTACGAAACGTAAATAGCTTGAAACCCATACCAATGACTAATAATTCCACTGCTCTACTTATGTAAAGTGCTATGATAGCTGCTCTACCTGAGAGTACAAGACTTTCGTTAAGATTAAAAACTGTTACAATACAGCTTTTTGAGAGATGACAAGGAACGGTATCGGTATTCGCACGGCGCAAGTGCGTCCTGAACGGCTTACTGGTCAAATTCACGTTTATGATGGTGCTGGTAAAGGAAAATCCCAAGCAGCTTTAGGTGTGGTTTTGCGCTCGATTGGTTTAGGAATTAATACACCTAGTCATGCAAACCGTGTCTTATTATTAAGATTTTTGAAAGGGCCTGAGCGTGATTACGATGAAGATGGCGCAATTGCAGCTTTACAGCGAGGTTTTCCCCATTTAATCGACCAAGTTCGCACTGGGAGAGCGGAATTTTTTGGCCCGGATGAAATCACCGCCTTTGACTGTGTGGAAGCTGCTAGAGGGTGGGATGTAGCCAAAGGTGCGATCGCCTCTGGGTTGTATTCAGTAGTGGTTTTAGACGAAATTAACCCAGTTCTAGATTTAGGTTTGCTCCCAGTGGATGATGTGGTAGCAACACTTAAATCTAAACCCCAAGATTTAGAAATTATCGCCACTGGAAGAGCTGCTCCGCAAAAGCTACTAGATATTGCTGATTTACACTCAGAAATGAAGCCGCAAGATCACCCAACAGCAAAAGCACTGTTGATTGATGGTATTGAAATTTACACTGGAGCGGGTAAGGGGAAATCTACAAGTGCATTAGGTAAAGCTTTACAAGCAATTGGTAGAGGTATAAATCATCCTGGTTCTACTAGAGTGATGATTATGCAATGGCTCAAAGGCGGTAGCGGTTACACAGAAGATGCAGCGATCGCGGCCTTGCAGCAATCATACCCTGAAGTAGTCGATCATCAACGTTGTGGGCGAGATGCGATCGTTTGGCGTAATTCTCGGCAAGAATTAGATTATGTAGAAGCCGAGAGAGGTTGGGAAATTGCCAAAACTGCGATCGCTTCTGGATTGTATAAAACTATCATTTTAGATGAACTCAATCCGACAGTTGACTTAGAATTGCTTCCCGTAGAACCTATCGTTCAAGCCTTACTCCGTAAACCCCGCGATACAGAAGTCATTATCACCGGTCGCTGTCAAAATCAGCCTTCATACTTTGATTTAGCTAGCATTCACTCCGAAGTTTATTGTCATAAACACTATGCAAATCATGGTGTAGAACTCAAGCGAGGGGTAGATTTTTAAATTTGTCAGTTGTCAGTTGTCAGTTGTCAGTTGTCAGTTGTTCAGGATGTAACTAAGTAAGCACAGTCAACAGTCAACAGTCAACAATCTCCTTATTTTCAACTAGTCTATGGGTAAATATTGATTGTGTTGTTTTGATAGAAATTAATCGGTAATTTTTCTAAAGCCTTTTAACCATTTTTTCATTTATGTTGAATTATCCACTTAGAAAAATGGTTAAAACATGCTGCGTCGTAATTTTGTTACTTTACCAGTTGTTCTAGCTGTTTTGGGCAGTACATTTCCCGCTACTGCTCTCCCCTCGGAAGTTTTTACGGCTCAATTACCAGAAATTCAGGAAAATATTCCTGCTGGCTATGGAATGCGCTTACCAGAACACATCCGCTTAGGTGATGGAAGCGAGCGCGATTTGCTGAGTAAACTAACTGTGCGCGTTTTTCCTAGTCCTCGCGGTTTAATTGTCGGTTTGTTTAATTGTGAAGCTGCGACTACACCTTGTTTAGTCGGAACGTTTAGCACGGATAATCCTAATTCTGTGAGTGCGCTGTACGAGTTTGCTAAACATAAAGCTAAAGGTGATGAAATTTCACTAGCTAAGAATATTCAAGGCTACTTTTTAGATGGAAATGAGCAAAATCCCAAGCTACCTTTTTCTTCCTTGATGTGGAAGCAAGATGGCATAATTCATACTGTTTCGTTTCCTGCTAAAGAACGACAAAATATTCTCTTTATGGGTTATTCAATGGCGAATCAGCCAGCAATTCGGCGCAATATAGCCAAAGTTAAAAGACCAAATTCTGTATTCTCCTTGGTTAAGTAGAGTTAAGTACAGTTAAGTAGATTTAAATATTGCTGGAATCGAGGGGTAAAAATAGTTTAGGCTGAGTGTATTCACCTAATTTGTACAAAGGTGCGATATGCCAGAACCCGATAAGAACATTTTAAACATCGATCCAGGTACGCTAGTTCTCATTGTCTCTGTTCTGATACTTTTACCGTTGCTAGTAGCTGGGTTTTTTTCCCAATAAGCGCTGAAGAGCCTGAGATTGCGCAGCTGCACTGTTAAGTCAATTTTCGCTGTGTTAGTAGAGCGATCGCACTGTGCAATCTATCTTCTCTCGCTGGCAAATCCAATTATCAAAATTTTTCGTCCAAATATTAGTAAGCAAGAGTAAGCAAGCTCTGCAAAATTCTCCTTGCTTACTAACATAAAATAACTAAATAAGCATCTATAAATTTTAATTTTCAATCGCCACAAGACCTAGACAAAATATCATCTCAGTGCTTCTACTTATGAGCATATATCTGTAGTTATGTTCAGTCTTCAATTATTCACCCCAAGGAGACATGAATCTAACTGAGTTAAGTAGCTAACTTAAAACAAGATTATTTGACACAAGAAACCAATTAGGTTTCAACTTGTTAAAAATTTTTACAGCTTTAGTTAGCTACAAGGAGTTCTAAAATGGCAGACACAAGTAAGCGTGGCTTTGCTTCTATGGACGAAGATAAGCAGCGTGAAATCGCCAGTAAAGGCGGACATGCGGCTCATGAAAAAGGTACTGCTCACGAGTTTACATCTGAAGAGGCTCGCGAAGCTGGCCGCAAAGGCGGAGAAGCTGTAAGCCAAGATAGAGAACACATGGCTGAAATTGGTAGCAAAGGTGGTAAGAGTTCTCATAAAGGCAGCAAGAGCAAGCAAAATAATGAGAGCGATGATGAAGAGAATGATGATAGTGAAGAAACCAGCACTCGTGGTGGTACATCAGAGCAACATTCTAAAGCAGGTAAACAAAGCCACAAGAATAAATAAGCTGATTGCTTAATTTCTGTTAATAAGCTACCTCTAACTCAAAATTTGAGTTAATTTTAGGCAAAATAGCTTAATAACTTCAGCAGGGTACATCATCGCCAATAAATAAGTTTTCTGAACTTATTCTTTGATTCATTCCAGGTTTTACCCAAAGTAAAGCGTGGGATGAATCAAACTTTTTAGATAAAAAATATTTAATAATTACGGCGTTAGTAATTAGACATTTGTTCCTTAACCCAAGTACGGAAAGCACGGGTTGTAGCAATCTCTCCATTTTGTTTACTTGCTTGTATAAATCGAGGTATTTCCTTTATCGCTATATATGTAAAAGTAGGACTAAATTCTACTTCTAAATACTTTTCTGCTTCTAGCTGATAAATTCTCAATACAGTGCCGTTGTAACGCCAAAATTCAGGAATTTTCATTGCAGCATAAAGCTGTAACTTGTCTATTTTAGGTTTGGAATATTCTACTTCTAATACAATGTCTGGAGGTGGATCGGAGGCTAAATCTATATTTTCTTTATTTCTGACTAAAAATTCATTTTGGATATAGTAGCTACTATCTGGTTCTCCGCCACGTTCTAAATCATCTCTAATTAATGTGAGAGATCCACACCTTTTAATTTCTAATCCAAATTCTTCACACAATACACCAACAAACACTTCAATCAGCCGATTTGAATTCTCGTGCGGCATTAATGGAGTCATAATTTCTATTATTCCATTATCATAGGCAAGTTTATTTTTTCGATCTGTACCCATTTCAGATAGCATAATTTTAAATGTCTGCCAACTGATGTTTTCAAGTAAGACTCTAGTTTCTGCGGCTGTGCTGGTTGTGGTAACCATAATTCGGGTTTCTTGTGTTGGCTGGGTTATAAAGCGGTAAAGTGCTGACTACAAAATCATCAAAGTTAAGGATATATACAACTATATATTGAGCTATATATTTATGTTAGATCTAATCTAATACCAATTCTATGTGAGGCTGCATATTAACGCCCTCACCCTCAAGGGTGGGGCTAAACAAACAAAGCCTGCCTTTGCAGGCTAATATATGCATCTTCATAGAAAATTGGTATAACGGATTATTTTGGTAGTAAAAGTTTGCTAATACAAGACCGTTATCGTTTAATTCAGTTAATTAGTAAAGGGGGATTCTGCAAAACCTACCTGGCTGTAGATGAGAATCAATTTCCCCCAGTTCCTTGTGTGGTGCAACAATTCTCGCAACGCAATCAAACACCAAAAAGCTTTATATACAAAACACAACAGTTAAAAATACTGTGTCAGCATCCACAAATTCCATCTTTAATTGCATATTTTCAAGATGAGCAATATTGCTATTTAGTACAAGAGTTTATTGCTGGTAGTAATTTAGCAACTCTTTTAGAATCAGAAGGTGCTTTGAATGAAAATCAAATTTTGCAGATGTTAACGGATATATTACCAGTTATCAAATTGATTCACGATCGCCAAATTATTCACTGCAATATTAAACCAGAAAATATAATTTTTACGGACTCAAAAAAATTTGTCTTAGTTGATTTTGCTGCAACTCAAATTTTTAGCGAAATTAACCAATTTATTAGTCAAGATTGTATTGGTAGTCCTGAATATATTGCACCAGAACAAACAAGGGAAAAGGCTGTTTTTGCTAGCGATTTGTACAGCTTAGGTGTCACTTGTATTCACCTGATGACTCAGATTTCACCATTTGATTTATACGATGTCGCTAATGATTGCTGGGTTTGGCAAGAGTATCTTAGCACTACGGTAAGCAACCGCCTGACTAAAGTTCTTACTAAACTGCTGCATAAGTCTATTCGCGATCGCTTTCAATCGGCTGATGAAGTTATGCTAGCAATGGGAATCGATTCGCGTTCATCTCCATCTCTGGGCGCTTCCCAGCCTTCTCAGCCGTTATGGGAGTGCATACACACCCTACAGGGAATTGGTAACGTAAATACTGAGATTCATTCCCTAGCTTTTAGTCCTGATGGCAAAATTTTAGCCAGTGGTGATGAGAAAATCATCAAATTATGGGATTTAAGCAGCCAAAAGGTATTAACTACCCTATCAGGACATACACACGCTGTAAAATCACTTAATTTCAGTCCTGATGGCAAAATATTGGCATCTGCTAGCGACGATCGCACAATTAAATTGTGGGATATTAGTACATCTGAGGAAATTTGCACTTTATTAGGACATTCACACGCTGTAAAATCCGTGGCTTTTAGTCCTGATGGGAAAATTCTCGCCAGTGGTAGCTGGGATAAGACTATCAAACTCTGGGATGTAAATACTGGGGAAGCGATTTCTACTCTTAGCGGACATCAATTACAGGTTAATTCAGTTGCATTTAGTCCCCAAGGACAAATTTTAGCTAGTGCTAGCCTCGATCGCACTGTTCGCTTGTGGAAATTACTTAATAATAATGTACTTTTAGCATCCAACCAAACAACTAAAGAATTTAAAAACCGCCCAAATTGCACCTTGTTAGGAACCCTTTCAGGTCATGCATGGGCGGTTTTAACAGTCGCATTTAGTCCCGATGGAAAAATTTTAGCGACGGGTAGCGACGATAACACAATTAAATTATGGCAGGTAAACACTGGTCAGGTAATTACCACACTGTTAGGCCATTCTTGGTCTGTTGTAGCAGTGGCTTTTACGATTGATGGCACAATGTTGATTAGTGCCAGTCGCGATCGCACTGTTAAACTCTGGCAAGTTAGCACAGCAAAAGAAATCGCTACTCTCTCAGGCCATGCAGATTCTGTATCTACCGTTGCTGTCAGTCAAGTTGCACAATTAATTGCTAGTGCTAGCAAGGATAAAACCATCAAATTGTGGCAACTTGCACAACAGGAAAGCTAAAGGAGAAATATCAGGCGCTACCTGTGAAGGCAACTTCGGGAAATTTCAACTGTGCTTCTGCCATTGGGCGGTTTCTGCCTTCTTCTTGCCAGTAGTTGATTACTTCTGTGGCTTTGTTGAGTAACTCAACCCGATCTAAATCGCTAATCCAGTGTTTAGACTCTAATTCCTTCTTTAACTCTTCCCAAGCATCATTTCTGGGCCAGAAGAAATATTTGGTTAAGGGACTTGTGCCTTTACCAACCACTTGATCGACTGCAAGAGCAACGTTCTCATCTAGCCAAAGAATTTTCAAAATAAACTTGGTCAATCAAACCTCCGGAAATATCCAAGCAGTACTTACTAACTTCGCGATCGCTTATTTTAACCCAATACCATGTCAGATGGGTAAATAGTTCTTGGGCATAGGGCATGGGGCATGGGAATTACAAATATTATTTTAGTTATGTGAGAAGACTTGATTTTGAAGATTTAGAAGTTTATCGGCTGGCACAGAAGTGGGCGAATGGAGTTTGGCGAATTATCAAGCAATGGGATAATTTCTCTAAAAGACAAATGGGCAAGCAATTTACAGCATATTTCAGGTAAATGAGGTACGCGCTTAGGGGCATGGCAGTGCCAATGCCCCTACAATCAACGATTATCTGTACCTCAGCAACTTGCAATTCGCTGTATTTCCAATGCCCAATGCCCAATGCCCAATGCCCAATGCCCAATGCCCCAAATTATGACAAACCTAAATTCACTAAAAGCGATCGCAGTTTTTGATATTGATGGCGTGATTCGTGATGTTAGCGGTTCTTATCGGCGTGCGATCGCAGATACTGTTGAATATTTTACCAATCAAGCTTATCGTCCGACACCAATTGATATTGACCAGTTAAAATCCGAAGGGGTTTGGAATAACGATTGGGAAGCATCCCAAGAATTAACTTATCGTTATTTTGAATCTCAAGGACAGTCTCGCACTCAAATACAACTTGACTACAATTCTATTGTGGCTTTCTTTCAATCTCGTTATCGAGGTACTGACCCTAACAATTTTACTGGTTATATTTGCGACGAACCTTTATTATTGCAAGCAAGTTACTTAGAAGCACTTACACAAGCTAATATTGCTTGGGGATTTTTTAGCGGTGCTACTCGTGGTTCTGCTAACTATATTTTAGAAAAGCGTCTTGGCTTAAAGGCTCCAGTATTAATTGCGATGGAAGATGCACCAGGTAAACCAGATCCTACAGGACTGTTTGCGACTGTGGAAATATTAGAAAATGGCTCAGAAAATTTAGCACCTGTATTTTATGTTGGGGATACGGTAGCTGATATGTATACAGTCACCAAAGCACGGGATTTACATCCACAGCGTCTTTGGGTTGGTGTTGGCGTTTTACCACCTCACGTACAAGAAACAGCAGCGCGTCGGGATGCTTATGCTGAAACATTACGTCAAGCTGGTGCGGCGGTAGTTTTCAGTAATGTACAGGAATTGACTCCAGGGAAGATTGAGGAATTGTTAGGTTAGGGGTTAGGGGCTAGTGGTTCATCGCAAAAATTTCGAGGGGTAAGTTTCTTCTTCTTTTCTCTTCCTACCCTTCGGGAACGACTTCGTCGAACGCGGACTTCGCGTCTTTGCGGTTCGTTTTTTACCAATCATATTTAATGCGATAGACCACTATAGTTAGGGAAGAAATTTCTGGTGATTGATGACAGAAATTGTAAAGAATTATGCAACAAAATTAGGGGCACAACAATGTTGTGCCCTCAAGAATGATTTGAATTGATATTAAATTTATAGTGAGGATTTCAATCCAGAAAATTAGTGTGAGGAGCGTTAAATACACGGGAAAAATTTAAATTAGGTGAATTGCATTGCCGAAAAATACTATACCGATCGCAAAAAAGGCTAAACCAGCAAAGGTGATTTTGTTGGGCAATATTGAGTAAATTTCTCTGACACTCATTAGCACGGCACATTGAGTTAAGGCAAAACCCATCACATAAATGACTAAGGGTAGGATTCCCGTGTTGACAACAGATTCTACCCCAACATAACCATGTAATAAACCGGCGATCGCGCCTAATACGGAGATGACAATCCAATTCGGTTTGTTTTCTATCAGCAGTATGGCACTAAAGATAATTGTGGAAATCGCCAAGCCGATTTCTGCACCTGGTAAATTTAGATGAAATAAATGTATTACCATCCCAAAGGCTGCTGCTGCGCCAAAAGATGCAGCCATGAAAGCGCCACGCAGTATCGCCGCAGAAAGTAAGCCAATGGCGACAAGGCTAGCGAGACGATTTAAGTCGATTGCGGGATCGGCTATTCCCCAAAGCAAGCCTTCCCAAGAATTAGAAATAGCCGGATGTCCGTGAAATCCACTTAAGGAAGCCAATAAGCTAATTGTAGCCAAAGATGCGATCGCCACAGTATGACGATGTTTTATCTCGTTTCCAGATGTTGGTAAGTCAATTGTTAGCATCGATTTATAGCAAATAAGTTTTTTTGATAACTTATGCTACCCAACTGTCTCAAAAAACTAACACTATCTTTATTCTCGATATTGAAAAATACGTGAAATTACTGGAGTTGTTTAAACCCTAAATAATAGTTAATCTATCACTAAATATTTTATCCAATGGTCTATTACTTGCTAAGTCAGCAGATTTCATTTTGATAGGAATTGAAATTTTAATTTCTAAGCCTTCAGGTAATATAGGCATAACTTCTAACTGACCATTATGTTGAGCAATAATCTGTCTGCTAATAGACATACCTACATTTTCACCCAGAGATTTATTGCTAAATAAAGAATCAAGTATTTTTTCTCTTGTATCTTCCTTGACTATAAAACCATTATCAGTAATCTTAATTATTACTTGATGACTCTCTGCTAAAACTGATGTATGAATGCGAATTTGCGGCTTAATTGCTGACTCTTTCAGCCGAGAAATGGCATTATTTAGTATATATATAAATACTTGGTTGAGTTGCCCAGGATAACATTCGACTTTCGGTAATTTACCATAATCTTTAATCGTTTCAATATCAGCACTATCGGCTTTACCCTTTAAGCGATTTTGCAAAATTAGGAGTGAGCTATCAATACCTTCATGAATATCAACTTCTTTAAGATTAGCTTCATCGATCCGCGAGAAATTTCGCAATCCTAAAATAAGTTTCTGAATGCGATCGGCTCCGATTTGCATGGAGGATAAAATTTTTGGTAAGTCTTCTTTAATAAAATTTAGGTCAATTTCTTCACTAAAATTCTGAATTTCTGCTACTGGATTGACATAATTATTCTCATAAAGTGAAACTAAAGCTAATAAATTTCCGGCATATTCTTGAGCTAATTTAGTATTGCCATAAATAAAATTCATTGGGTTATTCATTTCATACACAATACCCCCAACTAATTGTCCTAAAGTTGACATTTTTTCTGTATGAATTAGTTGTGCTTGGGTATTTGCTAGTTCTTGTAATGCAAGTTTTAGTTGATTGTTGGCTTGTTCTAGTTGTGCTGGACTAGGTAAAGCTAGAGCTTGCGGTATTATTGGTAATAGTACAATTGCTGTATAAACGGAAATAAAAGCTGTAATTGCTTTAATTAAACCAGAGAACCAGTAAACAGGATGCCAAAGCGTCCATATTTCCATTAAGTGTGTTGTACCGCAGGAAATAATAAACGCGCCAAACAACAACATAATCGATTTAAAAGGTAAATCCTCTCGCTTGCGGACAAAATAAATTAGCGCTATAGGAATGGAAAAATAAGCTAAAGCAATCAAAGAATCTGAGAGGATATGTAGCGATACTAACTCTGGTTTCCAGAGGTAGCAGTGTCCATGTGGAATAAATGCATTATCAACAAAGAAGTTAGGTAAAAATTCCCACATAAGGATTTATTGAGTATAATTTGTCTGCTTACTTGCTTGACAAATTATACTCGCATGACAAAAAATTGTCTCTACTAAGTAAACCCTAACGAAGTAATTCTTCTATCTGATGTTGACTCCATAAATCTCTGTACAAACCGCGTTGCTGTACGAGTTCTAAATGGTTTCCAGTCTGGACAATTTTACCTTTATCCATGACAAAAATACGGTCAGCAGCTGCAGCAGCAGAGAGTTGGTGGGTGATAAAAACCACTGTTTTTTTATCAGTACCAGTAGATAAATTCTTGAGAATTTGTGTAGCTGTTTGATTATCTACACTAGAGAGAGCATCATCCAAAATTAAGACGGGAGCATCTACCAACATTCCTCTAGCCAAAGCTGTGCGCTGACGCTGTCCGCCAGAAAGAGTAATTCCGCGTTCGCCTACTATAGTTTCGTACTGTTGGGGAAAATTGCTGATTTCTGCGTGAATTTGGGCTTGCTGGGCTACTATTTCGATATCTGGCTGCTCTCTAATGGGGTCAGCATAGCGGATATTATTTTTAATGGTGGTACTAAAGAGAAAGCTATCTTGAGGAACATAAGCGATCGCACCACGCAAATCTGCTAAAGCTATTTTGGTAATATCTAAATCATCTAAAAATAGCTGTCCCGATGCAATTTCTAATAAACGCGGTAACGCATTCGCTAAAGTCGATTTCCCCGAACCAATAGCGCCAACAATCGCTACAGTTTCCCCAGGATTAATTGTAAAGTTGATGCCATCTAAAGCGGGGTTTGTAGCGCCGGGATAAGTGTAACTAAAATTTTTCGCTGTTAGCTTACCTTTAACTTCACTGTTAGCTAGATGAATGACATCGCTAGCGTCTTGAATTTTTGGTTCAACTGAGAGAATCGACTCTAAGCGATCGATACTTACTTCACCACGTTGATAAGCGCTGATGGTAAAGCCTAATAAAGCTGTGGGAAAAACTAACCGTTCTACATAAATCAGTAGTGCTAAGAAATCGCCAACCGCTAGAGTTCCTGCCGAAATTCTGGTAGCGCCTAGCCAGATAATTATCAGGGAGCTGATATTGGCTAAACCACCAATTAAAGGAAATAATGTGTTGCGGCTTTTGGCTAATTCCAAATTAGCTGTTAATAAATTTTCATTTTTCTGAGCAAAGGCGCGACGCTCGTTTTCTTCTTGGGCGTAAATTTTAATTAAAGCAATACCGCTAATATCTTCTTGGATGAGTTCGCTAATATCCGAAAGTTGCTCTTGGACTAGTTTTTGTTGGTTGCGGAGGCGATCGCTAAATAAATGTACCAACAGAAACATCAAAGGATATACTGCCAGAGAAGCTAAGGTCAAATCTACACTAATTGACAACATCACTGGCAGTGTTAACACATAGGCAAACAATGTATTAGCTAAACTCAGAACCGCAAAACCTAATAACCGTTTGATATTGTCTACATCGCTAGTCGCCCTACTAATTAAATCGCCAATAGTATTAGTAGCAAAGTAAGCAGGCTCTAGCTTGAGTAAATGTGTAAAAATCCTTTGTTTTAAATCAAATTCTACCTCTCGCCCCACTCCAAATAGCCAAATCCGCGAAGCCATACGGATGAGCAACATGGCTGAACTGAGCAAGACGATAATGACTACGTAATGTAAAACTTCATTCCAGCTAAAAGTTGATGATAGTTTGTCAACGCAAGCGCGAATTAGCAAAGGAATATAAACGCCTAATCCATTGACAGTTAACAAAGCCAAAATACCTAATACAGCTTCCCGCCAATGGGGACGCATGTAAGCACCGAGTTTAGCCAGTCGTCGAGATTGTACCATTCAGAAAAAGCGGGGACGCAGAGAAATGAGGACGCAAGGAATCGACAAATGACAATTGTACAGACGCGATGAATCGCGTCTCTGACAAATGACCCTTGCAAGTAAATTTACCCTCCTTTTATTGTGGCAGAAATGATTGGGGAAAAAGGCCAGCCACCAAGACATAGTGCTTGGCCTTATAATTTTTAATTTTTAGACTTTATGATTGACGACCGCGCAAGAAGAAGTAAATTTGGTTGAGATAACTTTCCCAAGCGTTCGTTGTCACTTGCAAAGTTTCCGCACTGGGGACAAAATCTTCCAGTCGCAATCCTCTGGTTCTAATTTCTTGAGGATTTTGCAATAAGTAAGGCGGAACTTTGATACCCAGTGGATTCATCGCGATGACATCGGAGACATTAGCGTTTGCTTGGGGAAGCGAAGCCACTAAAGTCTCGGATGTGGGAGCCAGTTGATAACCAGCAGCCAATCTGACATTCTCAACAGGGTAACTTGCTGTTGTGGCTATTGGCGATCGCACCAGAAAATAAGCGATCGCAGGTGTACTAGCTAACAATAAAATTGTCAGTGCCCAACCTAGTAAGTATCCTCCTGGCTTATCTATCCCACCCCCCTTGATTCTTTGGGCAGCAAAAATTAACATCAACACCGATGCTCCCAGTGGTTTGAGCGGAAATGATATCAACCTCCACAAAGAAGCTACTGCTGGTTCGTTAGGATTAATGAAGGCCAGCGCTAGGACGATCAACATAATAACTATGACTAATCGTCCGACAAAACTTCCTGTTGGATAAAATCTTTGGAAAAAAGAGTATACAACAGTGCCAATTAACAGCCACAGTAATACCCGGCTTAGGAGTAGAAACATAGTAAATTAACTCTCAAATTTTCCGATGCGGTGAACTATTGCTTTAGATTCGGTTTCCCGGTACAAAGCAAAATGCGAATCCTGAAGGGTTAGCCTTGAGGTTTCGGGCAGCGGATTTATTTTCTCGTCAAATTGTAATCGTACTGTTACCTGACTTAAAATACCTCATACCTCACACCCAAAGACTACCGTCGTAGTGATTTTAGTGCAATTTCCTGACACTGGGACTATTATTTAAAATTTTATAGATGAGTAATGTAGCACCAGTAAATTAAATTAATTGAGTAGTTATAACTCAACAGGTACAAATATGTCGTCTGCAAAACCGAAAATTTTGGTAACCGGAGGAGCTGGTTATATCGGCTCTCATACAGTCCTAGCCTTGAAACGAGCGGGTTATGAGGTAGTTATTCTCGATAATCTGGTGTACGGACATCGTGACTTAGTAGAGCAAGCTCTGCAAGTGGAACTGGTAGTTGGTGACACTGCCGATCGCCCAATGCTGGATAAATTATTTCAAACTCACCAGTTTGATGCTGTCATGCACTTCTCTGCTTATGCCTACGTAGGCGAATCAGTGACAGATCCAGCAAAATACTACCGCAACAATGTTGTGGGTACTCTGGTGCTGTTAGAAGCTATGCTGGCAGCGTCTATTAAGAAATTTGTATTTTCCTCAACTTGTGCAACTTACGGTGTACCGGATGTTGTACCCATTCCCGAAAATCATCCCCAAAATCCCATTAACCCTTACGGCGCTAGTAAGTTAATGGTCGAGCGGATTCTCTCAGATTTCGATGTTGCCTATGGTTTAAAATCAGTGCGTTTCCGCTACTTCAACGCCGCCGGAGCCGATCCCACTGGTTTACTCGGTGAAGATCACAACCCAGAAACCCATTTAATTCCGTTGATATTGCTGACAGCGTTAGGTAAACGTGAATCGATTTCGATTTTCGGTACTGATTATGCGACACCTGACGGTACTTGTATTCGAGATTATATTCACGTGAGCGACTTAGCCGATGCCCATATTTCTGGATTAGAGTACTTGTTACAAGGCGGTAATAGCGAAGTTTTCAACCTCGGTAATGCTTTAGGTTTCTCCGTCAGAGAAGTCATTGCGGCGGCGGCGGCGGTAACAGGATTAAATATACCCATCACCGAATGCGATCGCCGTCCCGGAGATCCACCTTCTTTGATTGGTAGCGCCGAGAAAGCTAGGGAAATCCTCGGTTGGCAACCCAAATACCCCGGTATCAAAGAAATCGTGCAACACGCCTGGGATTGGCATCAAAAGAGGCATAAATAAGGGTATGGGGCATGGGGCATTGGGCATTGGGCATTGGGCAGACGCGATGAATCGCGTCTCTACAATTGTCTTCCTTGTCCTCTTTGTCCCCCCTGCTCCCTGCTCCCTGCCCCCCTGCCTCCTCCCTACCTCTTCCGCCGTTGCATTACAGCTAACACAATCCCTAAGCTGGCAAAGATGCCGGCGGCGATCGCCCACAATGAAAATGATGAAGATTGAGGCTGGGCTACATTTTTATCATTTTCTTTGTTGACTTCTGGCGAGCTTCGTGATACATTAGCCGCACTTGCAGCAACGGTAACATCAAACTTTAACTCAAAGGGTGAAAAATTCCCCCCAGCTATGGGTTTACCTTTCAGTACTAGCTGATAGGCTCCGGGTTTGGGAAATGTAATCTCTGCGCCTGGTGTCCCTTGATACTTTTCGGCGGTGATGGCTTGCAAGGAAGGTTCTAATAGTGGCGGTTCTCCGGCTGTGTGGGGTTGGGCGTAAATTGCTAACTGACAATTACAATCTTTGAGAGCGATCGCTTTTCCACCTTTACGAGTTAGTGCAAACCAAGCTTGTGCAGGTTTACCAGCTTGAGGATTATCATTCGGTTCAATATGGAGGGTAGCACCAACATCTGCGGCGATTTTTACTGTATGGGCAGAGGTAGAGCTAGGATGATTTACTGCTAGGAGTAATAAAAAAACTACAGGTATACCAAATTTAGCGCGACTTACTGGGCGGAACATAAAATTTAGCTATGGACAACCTTGACCAAACATAGCGCGATCTCAGCATTAACACACAGAGGGTGAAAAAACCCAAGAGTGCGGTTGCTAGTTTATTCCCCTCATTTAATTGTGCAGAACCCAGGTAATGTGAACCCATAACGATCGCATGAATTACAACCAAGAGTAAAGCAGGTACGCTCAATAGATGAATCTGTCGCCAACGCTTACCTAAAGATTTTTGCCAGAAATCAAAACTAGTCAAAGCAGCAGGAGTCATCAAGATTAATGCTACCGCACCAGCGCCCATACTCCATTGATATTCTGGACGCAGAAACCAAAAGGCAGCAAAATTCCATTCTAAGGAATGTTCTATCATGTGGAGAGTGTGCGCTACAGATAACACAAAAGCTCCCACACCTAAAGCTCGACGATAACGCAAAGGTGCTGCCCAAATTCCACTAATGGGGCGAGCGATTAGGGCTAAAATTAAGCAGAATAAGGCGGCGTGTCCGGTGTAATCGACCATTATGTCGCCGGTTCGCAACACAGTAATGGCTCCAATGGCGAGAGTTACCCAACCACCCAAGCGGAATAATTGACTGCGCTTATCTTGACTGACTAGGGAAGCAGAAACACCCACACCTAACATAATTGGTAGGGTTCCCAGTCCAAAAGCGAGCATAGTTACCGCACCTATCCATAAATTACCAGTTTCCGCAGCTTTTATTTGGGCAGCATATAAGAACCCACAAGGCATTAAACCCCACGTCATTCCTAATAGTGCGGGTGTCCACCATTTGCTTTGTAAGGAAATGTTGACCATTTCTTTACTCAGAAGATTGTGTAATTTTCCTTGTAATAAGGGGTGTAAAACAGGAATTTTGGGGAGTAAATTGGGATTAATTTGTCCTAAGCCAAACCAAATTAATAATAAACCCGTAAAAATAGCAATCCAACGCCGTAAATCGCTACCAATACCTGCTAACTGTCCCCCTTCGATCAAGGCTGAACCTAATGCGCCAATCCCAGCACCAACTAGGGTATAGCTCAACATCCGTCCTAAGTTCAGTAGGATGTGAAATTTTAATTGCTGTCGCCAATCACGGGTTTTTTCTTGGTGCGGTAAGGAAAAAGCCATAGTTAAAGGGCCGCACATGCCAAAACAATGCCCAAAACTACCCAAAAACCCCAGGATTGTCATGAGTAATAAATCAATCATAAATAAATTCCTGAGTCCTTGGTGCTGAGTTTTGGGTGAAAAAAGGTAAAAATAATTTGCTTTTATAGTGCGGAACTTTACGGGAAATTAGTCACTCTGTCAAAAGACTAGCTGTCAAACTTGCTGTTTGCGCTATTTTTAAGTCTAAGATGCATAAGAGCGATCGCATGAAAAAATTGATATGGCTGGCGCTTTTACTCCTAGTGGTAGTTGTGGTTGTTGGTACTAGAGGTACTGCCAATAATCAGTTATTGCAACAGCCTCCTTCACCGATAATTGCACAGAGTAGCCCTAATCAAAATACCCCATCCGAGTTACCTGTACCAATAGCTAAAGATTTGCAGTTGTCGGCACAAAATTTATTTACCCATATACAAAAGCTTAATTTTCAGCGTTATACCAAGGATGAGCGATCGCGTACTCGTACTTATATTACAACTGAACTGCAAAAATTCGGCTGGAAACCCCAATTACAAAAGTTTCCTAACGGTGTAAATATCTTTGCTGAACGCCAGGGAACTAACGAACAAGCTGGTGCAATTTTAGTAGGTGCCCATTATGATACCGTTGCTGGTTCTCCTGGGGCTGATGATAATGCCAGTGGATTGGCTGTGATGCTGGAAGTTGCTAGAGTTCTCGGTTCTACTGCTACTCCTAGAACATTACAGCTAGCGTTTTTTGATTTAGAAGAAGCTGGACTTTTGGGTAGTAAAGCTTTTGTCAGCCAAAAAGCCAGGTTAAAAAATCTCCAGAGTGCGATCGTTATGGATATGGTAGGTTATGCCTGTTACACAGTCGGTTGTCAGCAGTACCCTACAGCATTACCAGTTAAACCACCCAGCGATCAAGGTGACTTTTTAGTAGTAGTAGGCGATACAGAACATTTACCTTTGCTGAATGCTTTTGAAAATTCCCAGTCTCATCCAGCGACAGCCTTAAATAAAAATGATGCGAATTTCCCATCAATTTTAACATTACCTATTCCCTTGAAAGGATTATTAGCACCAGACACCCTACGCAGCGATCATGCACCATTTTGGTATCAAGATATAGGTGCTGTACTAGTCACAGATACGGCTAATTTACGTAATGCTAACTATCATCAACCTAGCGATTTACCAAAAACAATTGATCGTGATTTTTTTATAGGTTCAGCCCAAATTGTTCTCAATACTACGCATAAATTATTAGAAAATGCAACGGATGGATAGGAGTTTCTGCGCTACCCCAGATCACGATTGTTCTTGTGAGTCAAGCTACACGTACAGCTCTACCGCCGAGTGGACTGTTGAACCCGCAGGGCAAAAGCTAGCTTGGGACACAAGCAAAGTAACGCTTCTGGACTGGCAACTTCTGTGCTACTTGGTGCAAGCCTGGTAGAGCAAGTAGCCAGGATGAAAGAAGAATCCCCTGCCTTTACGACTTAGTGAGCGAAGCGATACTAAGTCGTAAAGGCAGGGGAGTGTCAATTAGTAAGCCAGTGTTTCTAAAGTTTCCCGCAAATAGCGCTGTACTTGTTGTTCTAAACGTAGCCCTTGTAATTGTACATGATGTTCTAATTGCCAGCGTTGGAAGCCAGAACTAGCGGCGATCGCGTATTTCAGGCTGTGCCAAATTTCACTATCATCAGTAAATTGGCGATCGCTAGAGGTGGGAATTTGAGCCATAATTTCTCATTCCTTGGTTTTACTTCAAAATTTAGCGCAGTTCTCATTTTCAGACAACTCTCCGCAGGAGACAGTTTAAATCTGCCTAACCTTCATCGGAGTTTTCTGCTTGGGGTGGTTCTGTGCTTTTTTTCCTTCCCCATAGGGAGTGAAATAACTGGGGCAATATTTGATTAACCCGTACCCCTACGATGGTGAAATCCTGCTGAATCTTTTCTAAAGGTAATGGTTTTATGGCTGCAAATTCTGTGTCATTCGTCACCAAAAGTCTAGCTACACTCACGGGAATTTGCAAAAACAAATTGCTGGCTAAAAAAGCTAAAGCAGCGAGCAGTAATCCCACACTCCGCCATTGGGGTAGAAAACTAGCAATGTTTGCTACCAGTGGAGTAATTTGATATATCTGCCACAGCACCCCTACTAATAATATTGCGGCTAAAACGGCCAAAAAGCGATTTAAATTTGTATTAATTAAACAAAGCATCTTGCGTTGCTCTTCAGTCAGATTTTCTGGCTTGAGAGCAATGCCCAAAATAGCGAATATGTAAAAAGGACGACTTAATTGCATCCACAGCAGTGGTAAAACGCCGATGGCAGCTACTAAAAAGAGTTCCATCCATACGGGTAAGACTGGCTCGCCTATGGATAGAAACAACACACACAAAAACAAAAAAATCGGCAGAGTCGCCAAACCGGCGAGATGAATCCACAAAATCGGTTCAGAGCGAAATGAGGCCATATTTACATTTATGCCTTGTAAGTCATCAGTGCTGAGTTGTAAGTTAGCAGTTGGAATTTTGAGAATGAACTCAAAACTCACAACTTGACTTAGAACTCAGCACTAGTAGACTCAACACTACTTTGTCAATGTCAGCGTGCGACGCTTGGTAACCATTTGATAAGCTTCGATGATGTCACCTTCAGCCCAATCATGGAATTTATCTATGCCAATACCGCATTCATAACCGGCATTGACTTCGCGAGCATCTTCTTTCATCCGTTTGAGGGAATCAAGAACGCCTTCGTAAACTACCTTACCGCCGCGACGTACCCGCAGTTTGCAGTTGCGGACGAGTTTGCCAGATTGTACGTAACAACCAGCCACAGCTCCGCGACCAACTGGGAAAACGGCACGCACTTCGGTTTGACCTAAAGGTTCTTCGACCAATTCCGGTTCTAACAAACCTTCTAAGGCTCCTTGAATATCTTCTAGGAGTTTGTAGATAATGTTGTATTCCCGGACATCTACACCCGCTTCATCGGCGGCTTGTCTAGCGCCACTAGCGTAGGTGGTGTTGAAGCCAATAATGACGGCGTTACTAGCAGCAGCTAAATCGATATCTGTTTCGGTGATTTCGCCAGCCGTAGCTAATAGCATCCGAATTTGGACTTCGTTTTGTGGGATTTGTCTGAGCGATCCCACAATAGCTTCCACTGAACCTTGGACATCGGCTTTGAGGATTAAGTTGAGTTCTTTTAGCTCGCCTTCTTGTGCTTGGGCCGATAGGGTTGTTAAGGTAACGCGACCTTGGAGTAAGCGAGATTGACGCTGTTTGTCGGCGCGATCGCTTGCTAAGGCACGAGCTTCTTTCTCGTTCTCGAAGACCTCAAATTCATCACCTGCAGCGGGAACGTCGCTTAAACCTAGCACTTCCACTGCAAAGGAAGGGCTACCAGCTTCAACTCTCTTACCTCGGTCATCAACCATTGCCCGGACTTTACCAAATGCCGAGCCTGCGACTAACATATCGCCCACCTTGAGCGTACCATTTTGGATCAACAAGGTAGCAACTGCTCCCTTAGCCTTATCCAAATGAGCTTCAATGACGGTGCCTTTCGCTGGACGATCTGGGTTAGCAGATAATTCGCCAACTTCTGCCACCAACAGAATCATTTCTAGGAGTGTATCCAGGTTTTCGCCCTTGATGGCACTCACAGGTACCATGATTGTTTCACCACCCCAATCTTCGGCGGTGAGACCATAGTTAGTTAATTCTTGTTTCACCCGCTCTGGTTGTGCGCCTTCTTTGTCAATCTTGTTAATTGCTACAACAATGGGCACTTCCGCCGCTTGAGCATGGCTAATCGCTTCGATAGTTTGGGGACGCACGCCATCATCAGCAGCTACTACCAACACGGCAATATCTGTGACCCTAGCACCCCTAGCCCGCATTGCCGTAAAGGCTTCGTGACCGGGAGTATCCAGGAAGACAATTTGATGTGGCTGACCTTCATGTTCGATGTCAACATGGTAAGCACCGATGTGCTGGGTAATCCCGCCTGCTTCGCCTGCTGCCACTTTGGTTTTGCGAATGGAATCCAGGAGGGTAGTTTTACCGTGGTCTACGTGACCCATGATTGTCACTACTGGCGGACGACGATGGAGATTTTCCATGTCTGCCAAATCGAGCATTTCTGTAACTTTGCGGGCTTCTGCTTCTGGTTCAGCAGTTTCCACTTCTACTTCTAGCTCTTTGGCTACCAAAGTAATGGTAGGAATATCGAGATTTTGGGTGATACTCACTGCCATGCCTTTCATGAACAGGATTTTCACAATCTCTGTATCGGCGACAACCAGAAGGTCTGCCAGTTCTTGCACTGTCAAGGGCCCTGTGACCACAACTTTAGCTGGTCGCTCGCGCTTGACTTCTACATTCTCTTGGCGGCGATTTTGGTCGCGGTTAGCAGGAGCTTTTTTGCCTCTGGTTGTGGGGCCGGCGATCGCTACAGCTGGTTGCTGTGTCGGTCTAGCTGCCTTTGGCTTGGGCGGACGAGCAATTGACAAGCTTACTTGGACAGTAGCTGGTATTTCCAGCCCTTCTTCATCTAGTAAATCTTCATCTTCAAAATCATCATCAAGGACTGGCTTGATGCGCTTGCCTTTAACGCCTGCCTTCCCTGATTTTTCCTTGATTTCGTCAATAATTTCTTCTTCTTGCCACTTTTTACCACCTTTTGCCGGACGGGGTGGAGTGGGACGTTTTAAGTCCAGCAGATCTGGTGGCACTACTTCATCAACGATAGCTGCTGCTTTACCGCCACCGCCTTGCATCGGTCTGGGTGGGGTAGCCACTGGCATCGCTGCTACAGCTTCACTAGGACGTACTGGTTTACTGGGTCGTGATGGTGCATCGCCAAATTGTCCCGGTGCGCCTGGTGGTCGATTGCCTCTATTTTCCGGCTTGACTGGTGCTGGCGTTGGACGAGACTGTTTTTGGGGCAAAGACTGAGGAGATTGATCGGTTGCTGGCTTTCCTGCCTTGGGCTTAATTTGCTCCCGGTCTTCATCCCGCCGTTGCTGACGTTCGCGCTTGAGGATCGGTTTATCTGCTTGAGTCAGCGACTCCGGCGCTACTGCTGCTTCAGCCACAGGTCGAGCGGGCGGGGCTGCTAGTTGTGGTTTTTGCGGTTTTTCTGGTCTAGGCCGCGATGTATTTGGTTTTTCTTGCCTTTCCGGTTTTTCCGGTTTTTCTGCTGCTATTTTTTCTGTCGGCTGAGGTTGAGGCTTGCGATCTGCGTCTGTGACAGCTGGTTGCTGTGGGGTCTCAGACACATTCCGGGGTACAGGTCGAGTTGGTGCCGTCGGCTGCATGGGCGAGACTGGTGTGGCAAAAGGCTTGGGAGGAGAGGGAGGATTAGCTTCAGAAGAAGCAAGTTGGTTATTGATTGCAACTGACGCCTCTGGGGCGTTGGATGTAGGATTTCTCAATATTTTGGGTTTACGAATTTCCAAAATTTGTTGTTTGTGGGGTGCGGCTGGTCGATTTTTCGAGCCAGCTTGTGAACTGTTGGGATGATTGGATATATTTTCTTTTTTTGCCGAACTACTCGTAGTTGCGAGTTTTTCCGCAGCTGAACGAATGCGTTCGGCTTCTGAGTCTGAAATTGTACTGCTATGGCTTTTGACCGCGATGTTGAGCTGGTCGCATATTGCTAATAGCTCTTTGTTATCCAAATTTAATTCCTTTGATAAGTCATAGATTCTAACTTTGCCGTTGTTCATGCACTCTTCCCCTTTAATTTACAGTTTTAGCGGATGGTTGCCTGGTTTGTGACATCTCCATCCTTTGATTACTGTTTTTTGGTTGCCGTTTAGATTTTTGCCGTGCCTCCAATAAGGAAAGAGAGATGTCTCGGTTAATCTTGGCATCCCCACCCAAAATGATGGTTGACGCCGAACCGCGCAATAGCGCTACCAGTTTGCCATTCTGTAGTTTTTTGTTTTGCTGATTCTGAGTCTTCCACAACACAATCGAGTAAAACTTGTTGGGAGTATTGCTCCACCTCTCACCAGATTGTATGAGAGCCGTTTCTCAACTACACCCCTTTACTATTTTGGCACTAACCCAAGCATTCTAGAGAGACGATGTTGCTAGCCTAAGTTCGGCTATTAGCAAAACTCACTAGAGATTACCGTCACAAATTTCTTTAACTAGAATTTGATGACTGGTGATTGCTTTTGGCTAGACGCTGCCACAATGTCTGGTACAGTGTTTCTGGCACTGTTGCATGTAGCGATCGCCCTAGTCGATTTTTTTTCTGAGCCGCTTGTAGGCAGCTAGTTTGCGGGCATATATAGGCAGAACGCCCCATGCCCTCATCTAATTGTACCGTTCTCGACTCAAAGACGCGGACAATCCGCCAAAACTCTTCTTTTAGTGCTACTCGGCGACAACTTATACATCGCCGATAATTTGGTTTCATTTATTTTGTGCTACCTCACTTTAGCAGTTTGGTTAAAAAATAGAGGTTGCCCATCTATTTTTGCTTTTACCAAGGTTGCTAAATGTCAGGTAATTTCTATAAACTTCCTGTAAAGAATCTTACCAAAACTCCATAAAATTACTAAACTACTCGTCATCATTTTTATCAAAAGAGTCATCTTCTAATTCTAATTCTTCCTGATTTTCATCATCTTCTAGTTCTTCTAATTCTTCTAATTCTTCTAGTTCTTCTAGTTCTTCTAGTTCTTCTAATTCTTCTTCATCCTCTAATTCTTCTTGTTCTGCTTGATATTTAGCACGAGATGCCAGGAATTTAGCATCTTCTGCAGCATGGTCGTATTTTGCTTTATCTTTGATGTCAATCTTCCAACCAGTTAAACGTGCTGCTAATCGGACGTTTTGCCCTTCTTTACCAATTGCCAAGCTGAGTTGGTCTTCAGCTACTAGTACATGGGTTTGCCGAGTTTCTGGGTCCATGAGGCGTACTTCATCTACCCTGGCTGGACTGAGGGCATTGGCAATGTAGGTGGCTGGGTCTGGAGACCAGCGAATGACATCGATTTTTTCACCTCGTAATTCATTAACTACCACTTGAATCCGCGATCCCCGTGCGCCGATACAAGCACCGACTGGATCGACATCGCGATCGAGGGTATCAACAGCAATTTTAGTCCGAGGACCTACGTAACGGGAAGGGGGATTAGCTTCTCTGGCTACGGCGACAATCCGCACAACTTCATCTTCAATTTCGGGGACTTCGTTAGCGAATAAATAAACTACTAAACCCGCATCAGCACGGGATACTAATAATTGCGGGCCTCTTTGCTGTCCTTGAGAAACTTTTTTCAGATATACCTTAAATGTAGCGTTGGCTCGGTAATTATCATTAGGTAATTGTTCGCGTTTTGGTAATTCCGCTTCTACTTCTGGTTGACCAAAACCGCTACTCACCGCCAAAATTACTGATTGACGCTCAAACCGCAAAACTCTGGCTTGTAAAACTGTACTTTCTAAGTCTTGGAATTCTTCTTGCACCATCTGGCGCTGTTGATCCCGCAATTTTTGCGCCAATACTTGCTTGGTTTGCATCGCCGCCATCCGCCCAAATTCACCTTGGTCTGGGGTGACATCTAAAACTACAGAATCGCCTAACTGAGCTTCTGGTGCTACTTGTTGCACTTCATCTAAGGATATTTGATGATCGGTATTACTAACTTCCTCAACTATAGTTTTTGTAGACAGAACGCGAAAACCTTCACCTTCAATATCTAGTTCAACTTCAAAGTTATCAAAGTAATCTTCATCAAATTGTTTGCGCTCTAAATTTTGGGCACGACGGTAGCGTTCGTAACCTTTAAGTAAGGCTTCTCTAATTGCTGATTGCACTGCCAGCCGAGGTAAATTGCGTTCGCGACTAATACTTTCAATTAAATCTTTTAATCCAGGTAAACTAACCATTGACATAAAATAATCTCCTTTAAAAATTAAGGAATAGGGGATAGGGACTAGGGATTAGGGACTAGGGGCTAGGGATGAGAGAATAGAGATTAGAGACTAGATAATATGTAGTAACAACTACACATAAGAGACTAAGGATTAGAGAAAACATTTACTCTAGTCCCTAGCCTCTAGCCTCTAGCCTCTAGCCTCTAGCCTCTAGCCTCTAGCCCCTTGGTTATCGGCGTTCGTCCAGCTGTACCCTAGTGATGAGAGTACGGGGAATTTCGACTACACGACCTTTTTGGTTTAAATAAACCGTTTGCTCATCCCGGCGAATCAACTGACCTGTCCACTCTTGCTGTCCGTCGTGGGGTGGAGAAGTGGAAACGATTACAGGAAATCCTTTGAAAGAAATAAATTCCCTGTCTGTCGCCAGTTGTCGCGAAATACCAGGACTAGACACTTCCAAGACATAAGTATCTGGAATAATCTCCACCGCATCTAAGGAAGCTTCTAAAGCACGGCTCATGCGTTCGCAATCATCTAATCCAGTATCTTGCTGGGGATT
Organism: Calothrix anomala FACHB-343; assembly: GCF_014696435.1. Classification (GTDB taxonomy): domain Bacteria; phylum Cyanobacteriota; class Cyanobacteriia; order Cyanobacteriales; family Nostocaceae; genus Aulosira; species Aulosira anomala_A. The sequence goes on from NZ_JACJQG010000001.1 coordinate 215,459, forward strand.
ACGAATATCTACCCGTAAAATTGGTGGACGTTGGTTAGTATGAAAAACCACGCCAACAATTTCTAATCCCAGTTCTTCCGCTACTGGTGTCGCCAATTCAATAATTTGTGGGACTAAGGGATGAGTCATGCAAAAATCCAATAAAAAAAGTGGGCTTCGACCCACTTCCTGCGATAGGGATATCTTCCAAGAAGTCTTGTGCCGAACTCAAAAAAGTTCGACTCTGATCTGAGTTTAGCGCATTTCTTTTGAAGGTAGTCAATAGTCAATAGTCAATGGTCAATGGTCAATGGTCATTTGTCTTCCTTGTCCCCCTTGTCCTCCTTGTCCCCCTTGTCTCCCTTCCCTGTTCCCTTACCGATCTCGCCTAGCTAGGGCGCTACTTTCTACTGCTGGGGGGAATGGAACTCTGGTACGTAGTTGTCTGGTTTGCTCGACGATTTGGTCTATGTCTTCTTGGGATAGGCGCTGAACATAGTTGAGTTTGACTTCTTCTAAAAAGTCGAATAGCAAACTTTGCAGTTCTGTAAGTACTTGTTTTTTCTGGATTTCTGAACCTAAGGCTTGGCTGAAGCGTTCTACAAGTTTGCTGGTGAGTTTTGCGCCAACGGGATCTTCGACGGCGCTGACTAGGGCATTATATAAACTAGTGGTGATTTGGGTGGCTAGTTGCTCGCTGAGTTGGGTTTGGGTTTGTCCTACGCCGGGGAGTGTTTGCAAGTTACGGTACATGGGTACTTGCTGAAAGGCTGTGTTGATGTTGTGGCGTAAAATGGCGGTAATTTCTGGTTGAATTTGCGGTAATACTTGGTAAACGACGGTTTGAACTAAAATTCCGGCGATCGCTTCTATCTCATTAACATTATTTATATCTATATATGGACGTAAATTCTCTTGTTGTTTGAGCCAATTTGTAAATTCACCTCGCTGAATCGATCCCTGAATTTGGTTAATTACCCTAATTATGACAATTTCTGTGATTTCTTCGGCAAAATTGGCGACGATTCCTTGATTAATTTGTCGCCACACTGGACGTAAATTTACTAACCGCGCTTGATCGAGACGAATTACTACGGGGATCGCTCGCAACCATCGCCAAAATGGTAGCAATAATAATAAATCGTACCAACGCCACAATACAGCATCTAACCAGTTAAAACCTGGATGACTGCGTTTGATCAAAAAGCTGCGGACTAATAACTCGAAAGCAAATAAACCGATAAAGGGTATGTCAATTAGCCAAAAATTATCCAGTAAATCTCCATCTTCGCCAATGCGGCGATAGTAGTTTGTGGCTATTAAGGGACGAAGATTTTGCTTGAAAAAAGTAATTTCAGAATTCCAACCCTTTTGCGATAAATAAGCCTGACTCCAAAAAGTTCTAAATGCTTGTTTGGCCGATTCTTGACCGACGCGATCGCGCATTCGGTTTTTGATTTTTTCTAAGGTACCACTTTTACCCACCCCAGCAAAGGGATTACTTTCAATTATCTCGATGCTCAGACTGCTAATTTCTTCTAGCTTGGCTTTTACCTGGGGTGACTGTAATCCTGTCTGGCTTACCTGTTCTTCTAATGCGTCTACGGCTTTAAGATAATTATTGGTTTCTCGATGGGGTTCAATTCCCTTAATGGGGTCGTAAATTTGGGTAATTTGCGGTAATTTTCGTAAATAAAAATCACGCCAAGGTACGTAACTTAAATTAAACAAAACTAAGCATAAATTTACAGTGGCGGTAATTGCCATCAATCTTTCAAAATACAGTTGCGATCGCTTTAAAGGTTTGGAATCTACCATTTTTAAGTAATTATTTATACTTTAATTGTGTATAAGTTTTTAACTTCTATAGTTTTAGGACTTTTTAGAGTTCAGCGCAACTGTTAAAAAATATTTCTAACGAAGGATGAAAATATATTCATAATTTATTAAATAAATTAACCTATCAAAGTATTTTTAATCAAAAATCATTAATCATAATCAAAACAGATGTTAAAGAAACTTAAAATGCATCTGTACGCCTCTTAGATTCGGCTGATTTCAACCAAAGGAGTTTCAATTTATGTGGTGTGGCTTTGGAAAATCAAGTATTAGCATTGTGACCGCTTGCCTTGTAACTGCAACTGTGGTGTCTTCTAGTGCTTCTTTTGCTGCGCGTCAGCGTAACTATACCCCACAAGAATTTCGTTCTGTGTTGCATGGTCTGGGCTATAAGATAACTGTAAACAATTCACCCCTGACGGATAACGAAGCAAAACAAGCAATCCGTGAATTTCAGAAGGGTTACAAGTTAGGTGTGGATGGGATAGCCGGGCCAAAAACTCAAGATTGGGCGGCGCAGATAATGCAAATTTTGCAAGCAAATTTAAATGTAGTAGTGAAGCCGACAAAACCCCTACCCCGCGATCAATTTTATGGGCCTCAAACAGAAGCGGCGGTAAAGGAAGCTCAGAAAAAATTCCAGTTAAAAGAAACCGGGATTGCTGATTTAGTATTCCGTCAAAAGCTGAATGCAGAGGCTAAGTCAGCTATCGGTGGTGCGGAACCTAAGCCATCGCCTACACCGACGGCTAAACCAACTACTAAACCAAGGACGACAACGCCATCACCATCCCCATCCCCATCGCCATCACCATCGCCATCGCCATCACCATCCCCATCACCATCGCCATCCCCATCGCCATCACCATCGCCATCGCCATCACCATCGCCATCCCCATCGCCATCACCATCGCCATCGCCATCACCATCGCCGACAGCATCCCCATCACCAACATCTTCACCTACACGCTAGACTTTTTTCTACTTGACCAATTTCAACTTTTTTGAGTTGGTTCTTCTAAAGGTCTACCTTTAGGTGATGGTAACATTGGCCGACGGTCATCATAAGGCATGGGAATATACTGAACTGTGGGTCTACCTCCTTGTGGTTGAGGATACAGATCCATGAGTTCATAAATAGAATGGGGCAATCCAACCGTAACGGGTAGCCCCATTTCTGTTGCTTCCTCTACGGTAATGGGGTAGTCGTGGGTGACACGCCCTGTTGTTAAAGCTTCAATAATTGGTTCAATATTTTCTGGGCTGACTTTTTGTTTAGGAATACTGTCTTTGAGTAAAGTCCGCACAAAGCGCTGTACTTGTTGAATGGCTTTAGCTGACAAGTCTGCCATGATTAAAGTTTGGTCATCAATTTCACCGATGGGTTTATCTTTTACCACCTTGAGGATACTTGCTGCGGGGAAGTTACCTAATTGGGGATCGACTGGCCCTAAGACAGCATTGGCATCCATGACTATTTCATCAGCAGCTAGCGCTAGCATTGTGCCACCACTCATAGCGTAGTGAGGTACAAACACGGTGACTTTTGACGGATGGCGAATTAATGCTCTAGCGATTTGTTCGGTAGCTAAAACTAAACCGCCGGGAGTATGCAAAATTAAGTCAATGGGAACTTCTGGGGGAGTGAGGCGAATTGCCCGTAGTATTTGTTCTGAGTCTTCAATGGTAATGTAGCGTGATAGGGGTATGCCTAGTAAACTGATAGACTCTTGACGGTGAATGAGAAAAATTACTCGGCTGTTACGTTCTCGCTCAAATTCTTGTAAAGCACGTAAACGACGATATTCAATTTGACGCTTTTGCCAGATGGGTTGTAGGGAAGAGAAGAGAAGGAAAATCCAGAATAAATCGCCAATACCAAATGCCATAGGATTGATTGTCTCAAAATAACAGTTGTCGTCATTTATTGTGACAATTTTCAGGCGATCGCAATTCTATCTACAGGTCTATTAAGTTATTTAAAATTACAATAATTCTTCTAAATCATCAGGATTCACCCCTAATTGCCGCAAACGTTCAGCTAATTGTGCTGCTTTTCTTTTTGCTTGTTCAGCTTCTTGTTCTGCAATCATAGCTCGTTCATTAGCTGCAGCCGCTTCTTCTGCGGGTTCAGGAATCAATTCTCCGGCTAAAGTGAACCACCTTAACCACAATCTTTCAATATCTCGAAATGAACCTTGCCATAAGCCTAAACTTAATTCGATTTCTGGCATGAGTAAGCGTCCATCAGTTAAATTCATCGGTTCATAATGACCGCCTACTAATTGAAATGCTCTCAGTTCATCTGTGTAACGACTAAAAACAATATAGTAGGGAACTCGTAAAATTCGTTCGTAAACTTCCCATTTAGTAGGAGGTTTATCTGTGGCATTTTGTTTATTACCTAAATCTTCATCTTCTGTTCCAGGAGATAATAATTCCACAATTACAAACGGATTGGCTGGTTCTTGCCAAGTCACATAACTTAAACGCAAATCCTCACCTTGATATTGTTTTTGCACGCCGACAACACCAAACCAATCTGGGCGTTTGTACCATAAAGGATGTTGAAGATCGTAATAAAGATTGAGGTCAGCAGCGCTGAAAACTAGTTCGGGATTCCAGTTTATTGGTTGAAAAGTTAAATATAAAAGTAAGGGTTGTAAAAAGTGAAAATAGTCTGGCAAACCTGGCTCCTCTGGGTTATCGCTGGGTAAATCATACATTGTGGGTAGGGTTTCCCAAGGCGGAAGAGGCGGATCGGATTGGGGGATATATTTGGGGAATGTGGTCATAAGTTGTCAAGAAATAAGCTACAGATTAAGCTTTGTGAGTATTAGTATAAGTTAAGCTTCGCAATATAATATTAGGCAGCATATCGCAAAATTTCGACTTCAGCACGTTGTAAAACTTGTTCAGTAACAGCAGTATCTAAATAATATTCACCACAATTATTACAAACTTCTGCTGGCACACCTTTGAGAATAATGATGGTATGATCTCGTTCTAAAGTTACTGTGACAAATCCAGGTTGAGTATTACCGTATTTACAAATAACGCATTGCATAGATTTAATACCTTTATTCTCGCTAGGGCTATTACAGCAGATTGCAAGTTGGTGAAGTACAGATAATCGTTGATTGTAGGTGCATGGCACTGCCCATTGGTGTCAACTTAAGCTAAAAATAGCCTCTGTTTTAGTTCTTATACCAATTGCAGAAAAAAATGAGACAGATGCGTAGGTTGGGGAGCCAGTGCATTGCGGGGGTTCCCCCCGTTGTAGCGACTGGCGTTTGAACGGAGTGAAACCCAACAATTACAGGACTTTGGGGTGTTGGGTTTCGTTCCTCAACCCAACCTACATCCACATCATATTTTTTGTGAAATGGTATTAGCTTTGTCACCCGCCTGAGAATGAATTCTCAGGCTCATAGCCCAAGTCTACTGAAGTAGACTCAAGACTTTAAGGATATTTAGTCATCTTGAGATGACTTTGGCTATTAGCAAGGAACTTCAGTTCCTTGCGATAACAGGGTTTCGCGTTAAGTTGACACAGGTGTCCCTACCTGCGTACTGAAATAATCTGTATCTCTATGTTTTGGGATTCATTGTGTCAAACGCCACTGACTTGCATTGCGAAACTTGTCTCAGGCTGGTGATTCTGAGATATCACTTAGGCACTAGTATAAAAATTTTTGTCGCAATTAGTGATAAACAACTATATTTGCCTAAATATCTTGGGGAATACTGAAATTTAGTCCTAATCAAGGTGTATGAAAGATGGCAGATACTCAAGTCAGCGCAAAACTTACCGCAGCAGATAGGGAAGCGGTAATGGAAGCTATAGGTACGATTCGGCAAAAGTTACCGTTTTTGATTGATTTGTCTACTGAGGAACGTAAAGCTTTACCCAAGCTGGGGGATAAGAGTCGGGCGTTTGTGAGTAAGGCGTTGGAAATAGCTGCACAAAATCCTGATTTTTTACCGCGTTCTTTTGATGTGGATGAAATGCGGCGAGATATTGAATTATTTGAGGCTTTGTATCCAATTTTGCTGTCGTTGACACAATTGCAAGAACTGGTGGATGATACTTCTGTGGCTGTTGGCAGTGAAGCTTATGCGGCGGGTTTGCTGGTATATAACTATGCCAAGGCTAGTGGTAAAGGCGCTGGTTTAGATTCGATGGTTGATGATTTGGGGCGAAGATTTGCCCGGAAAGCGAAAAAAGTGCAACCGCAAACCTCGTAATTTGATGAAGTAGAGCATTTATCGTCATTGGTGAGGAATAAGAACCCCACCCCCAACCCCCTCCCCGCCAGCGAGGAGGGGGCTATGATGTAACTCATGTGGTTAGGAAAGGCTATAAATTGACGTTTTTAGATAAAAACATAAACTTTGAGCTTCTGAACTTGGGTGTTTTAGTTTTAAGTGAAAAACTCCGAGTCAGAGGGTTAAATTTTGCGGTTTTAAGTGAGAATGTTCTGGTTTGGAACGAGAATGTTTTGGGTTGAAACGAGAACGTTTTCGTTTTAGGTGAGAATGTTTTGGTTTGAAAAAAGAACGTTTTGGGTTGAAGTGAGAACGTTTTCGTTTCTAGTGAAAATTTTTGTGTTTAGAACTAAACAGTTGCTCTTTAAAGGAATTATCATGAAAAAACAACCATATCGGTAGGGGCACGGCATCCACAGACTTTCGGTGATAACGATAAAATATCGGTGCCGTGCCCCTACAAGCGGGATAATTTATTTGTTGATGTTCCCTAAAGAACCATAGCTAGGGTAAGTTAAGCTAACGCCTGATATTTTTGTAGAGCAATACAGTTTATCTCAGCAACAACCCAAGGATATCAAAGCTAATTGAGCGATCGTGGCACCAAGGCTGATAATTAGCGAGGTATCACAAACAAAAAGATCCCTGACTTCTTGAAGAAGTCGGGGATCTGAGACTGATAATTAGTGCGTTTGCGGACAATTTCTTTAGTAGCATCATCAATCAACCGCACCGCTATATCATAATGAGAGTCAGAAAGGCTTCTATTGAATAGAAGACCATATTTGAGAGATGTGCTGACACACTTTTTCCCAATCATTTGGTTGTAAAGTTCCTAATTGACGTTCTAATAGACGCTTTTCTACTGTGTTTATCTTATGCAATCTCACTACCGAAGGACGCATTAAACCTGCTTGTTGCCATTCGATAATTTCAACATCAAAAGCAGTGTGAGTGATTTGACTGGTAATCCGCGCCACAATAACATCATCATCTCCGGTATCTAAAAGTACTAATACTGGGCGAAGTTTGAATGTTACTGCATCAGAAAATGGCAGTTTGAGCAATATAACAGAACCAGATTGATAATTTTGCATTGATTAAATCGTGTCGTAGATAGCATCATCTTCGCTGTAGCCTTTTAGTAATTGTTCGGCTGCAAGACGATGCCAAGCTGCTTCTTCTTGTTCTTCTTCTGTGGGTTCATTGACGAGAATAATTACTTTTACCTGCTGATTATTTGCTAACTTTTGTAAAACAGCATTAGGTAATTCTATTTTGCCTTCATCAGTGACATTAGCTGGGAATTCGTATGCTTTCATATTGTGTTTATTGTTCGCTAGTTCTAATAATATTTTGACGCTGTTATTGCCCAACTAGCTGCGATCGCCATATCTTGATATTTCCGCTAGAGTCTCCCGCAGCTAGCCCATCTCCATTGGGGGTAAAGGCGACAGAAAAAACTGGGTCAAAATGAGTCAGGCTGTGAATTTCTTTACCTGTTGATATTTCCCACAGTTTGATCGTCTTGTCCCCACTACCAGTAGCGAGAATTTGCCCATCACTACTGATGGCTATGGAATTAACCGACTCCACCTTCGCCCAATTTTCTCTCGATGATGTAGCGACTACCAAATAACTGCTGTCCTGGATTCCACGCCATTGGTCAAGACTGTAATTTCACTGATATTTTATTTTGGCATAGGCTTTGATACTTGGCGGTGCGTTGCACTGCGTGACAACACAATGGCAAATGTGGATTAATCTGTTGCATCCCCGACATACCGCCCTCAGGCTGGAAGCCTGGGGCTATCCTTATAAAGCCCACCTTTGTGGGCTAAAAACAGTCCACAAAGGTAAGCTCTGTTTGATTAGCCGCACCATTCTATGGTGACGGCGGGATTTCGGGATTGTTAGGTTTTATTGTGCTGTCCAGATCCCCCCAGATGCCCGACTTTTTGAAAAAATCGGGGATCTAAGGTAGATGGGGGTTATCTGTGAGCAATTTAGCCCCTCCTCGCTTGCGGGGAGGGGTTGGGGTGGGGTTATTCTTCATCGGGTTCTAAATCTTCTTCCGTGAGTTCTTGATGGGGGATAGCGGCGATAATTGCATCGATTACTTTGGAAACTGGTAAAATCTCGATATTAAGATCGGGAAATTTTGTTCCTTTGGGAACGATCGCTCTTTTAAATCCCAACTTCGCCGCTTCTTTTAACCGCAGTTCCATCTGGGAAACCGATCGCACTTGTCCCCCTAACCCGACTTCACCAATTAAAACTGTACCTGGATCGACGATGCGATCGCGGAAACTGGCAACAATAGCGATCGCAATTCCTAAATCTACGGCTGGTTCTTCGACGTTCAAGCCACCAGCCGAGGCGACGTAGGAATCTAGCTTCGACATGGGAATTCCTACCCGTTTTTCTAACACTGCTAAAATTTGCACGAGGCGGTTATAGTCTATCCCTGTAGCGGCGCGTCGGGGTGAGGGGTAGCTAGTAGGGCTTACCAAAGCTTGCAATTCCACAACGATGGGGCGAGTACCTTCGCAAGCGACAACAATCGCCGTACCAGGCGCGGGATCGTCACGATTACCTAAAAATAGCTCGGAGGGGTTAGGAACTTCACGCAATCCATGAGATACCATCTCAAAAATACCGATTTCGTGAGTTGCACCGAAGCGGTTTTTTACTGTCCGTAATAACCGATGGGAGGCAAAGCGATCGCCTTCAAAGTACAACACCGTATCTACTAAGTGTTCTAAAACTTTCGGCCCCGCGATCGCGCCTTCTTTAGTTACGTGTCCCACAATTAACATTGTCACATCTTCATGCTTGGCGACTTTCATCAGTGCCGCCGTACATTCCCGTACCTGGGCTACGGAACCCGGTGCAGATGTCAGTGCTGGAAAGAACACTGTTTGAATACTATCAATTACTGCCACATTTGGTTTTAGGGAGTCTATTTCCCGGAGAATTTCTTCTAAATCGGTTTCTGGCAATATATATAAATCTGCACCTATACTGTCAGGGTTTATACTTTTAGGGTCTATAGAAACAGGTATGACTTCACTTTTAGGATCTATGGGAACAGGTGTTACTTCCTCTACAACTGTATTTTCATCGCCTACAACATTGACGCTTTTTGATACTCCCAAGCGGGACGCTCTTAATTTTACCTGTTGACCAGATTCTTCGCCTGTGACATAAAGGATGCGGTATCTCTGCGCTAATTGATTTGAGACTTGCAACAGTAAAGTAGATTTGCCAATTCCCGGATCGCCACCAATTAGCACCATCGAACCAGGAACCACCCCACCGCCCAAAACCCGATCTAATTCGCCATAGCCAGATTCCCAACGCGCAATTTGGCGATCGCTAATTTGATCGAATGTTAAAGAAGAGCGTGGTTTGGCTGGTTTAGCATGAGATTTGCCATTATTTTGTGCTGATTGCCAACCACTCACACCCCCCCGGCTGGGTATATCAACTGATGATTGGATAGAAATTTGCTCTTCTAAGGAATTGTAAGTGCCGCAAGCAGGACACCTACCAAACCATTGAGAAGATTCTGCTCCACAGTCGTTACAAATGTAAAAGGTCTTGGACTTTGCCATTCTTAAATCTAGTTAAATAATCTTAATTTTTCCTTAATTCTTGGAGAAAAGAAAAGTTCAATAATAGTAGTAGTTACAGCTTTTTTTCATGTAATTGATGGAATGATATCTTAATATTATGGTATTAAAAATTAATCATCAAAAATTTTAGTTAAGGAGCGTTGAGAAACTTGGAAAGTCATAAAGAAAAAATCCTGGTGGTAGACGACGAAGCCAGCATTCGCCGGATTTTGGAAACGCGCCTTTCGATGATTGGCTACGATGTAGTGACTGCGGGTGATGGAGAAGAAGCTTTAGAAACTTTTCGCAAAGCTGACCCCGATTTAGTAGTTTTGGATGTTATGATGCCAAAACTCGATGGCTACGGCGTATGCCAAGAACTACGCAAGGAGTCAGATGTCCCTATTATTATGCTAACAGCCTTAGGGGACGTAGCCGATCGCATCACCGGATTAGAGTTAGGCGCAGATGACTATGTAGTTAAGCCGTTCTCCCCCAAAGAGTTAGAAGCGCGGATTCGCTCTGTACTCAGACGGGTAGACAAAACCAGTGCTTCGGGAATTCCTAGTTCTGGGGTGATCCATGTTGCTAATATCAAAATTGATACAAATAAGCGACAAGTTTACAAAGGCGACGAGCGCATTCGCTTAACTGGTATGGAGTTTAGCTTACTAGAATTATTAGTCAGCCGCTCCGGCGAAGCCTTTTCCCGTTCGGAAATTTTGCAAGAAGTGTGGGGTTATACGCCAGAACGTCATGTAGACACCCGCGTAGTAGACGTACATATCTCCCGTCTGCGAGCAAAATTAGAAGACGATCCCAGCAACCCAGAATTAATCCTCACCGCCAGGGGAACTGGCTATTTATTTCAACGGATAATTGAACCAGGGGAGGAATGAAGAAGGGACAAGGGAGACAAGGGAGACAAGGGAGACAAATGATAATTGTACAGACAAGGGTTCATCGCGTCTCTGACAAATAACAATTGTACAGACGCGATTCATCGCGTCTCTGACTAATGACAAAAACCGATCCCAATCTAGTTTTACGCCGTCTACCAATAGTAGTTGGTTGTTTAGGCGCGGTACTATTGCTAATTAATCGTTTATTGACACCAGAACTGACAGAATCCCAAGCGCGGGGGGATGTGCTGGGTGTGATTTTGAGTGCTGTGTTAATTTTAACGGGTTTAATTTGGCAGCAAGTACAACCGCGATCGCCTGAAACTGTACAACTGATTGGGGAGGAAGGTTTTGTATTAGCTGACGATTTACCAGAAGCCGTGAAAACAGAACTAGCTTGGGCATCACATTTATTATTAACTAACACCGTCACGCGATCGCTGGTAGTTTTTTATCAAGGTAAGGTTTTGTTACGTCGCGGTATTCTGGCTCCTAAATCGGAAGTAGTACCAGGGCCAATTTTAAAAAGGGTATTAGAAACCAAAAAGCCAGTTTATTTAGTTGCATTAAAAGTCTATCCAGGGCGAATTGAATTTGATTATTTGCCTGAAAACACTCAAGGGGTAATTTGTCAACCAATTGGTAATGAAGGCGTATTAATTTTAGGAGCAAATGCACCTCGCAGTTACACCAAACAAGATGAAAATTGGGTAGCAGGAATTGCTGATAAATTAGCTGTCACTCTTAGTTCTTCTTTGCAAGTCGCATCAGACAGTTAAATTAAACAATTAAATTGGAAAATTAAAAATTTATGCAAATTATTTATTGGTTACTGGTTGCAGTCATGATTGTCGGTATCATCGGCGCTGTAGTTCCTGCGATTCCTGGAACCAGTTTAATCTTAATTGCAATTATTATTTGGGGATTTGTCAGCAGTTCTTTTGCTGCAATTAAAATACCGCTAATTGTGACTATTATTGTCTTGCTGCTGAGTATTGGCGTAGATTTTTTAGCTGGGTATATAGGTGCAAAACAAGCCGGTGCTAGTAAATGGGGACAAATAGGCGCATTTGTCGGTTTACTGTTAGGATTTTTTGGCTTATTACCAGCTTTACCATTTGGCGGGCCTCTATTAGGTATTTTAATAGGGCCATTATTAGGTGCAATTATCGGTGAATACCTTTACCAACGCCAATTAGGAACTGCTATCAAAGCCGGTATCGGTATTGTTGTCGGTACAGTAGTCGGAAATTTACTCCAAGGTATTTTAGCGATCGCTGCAGTTATTGTCTTCCTAGTGACAACTTGGCCGCAAGTATTTCCTAGTTAGCCCTTCACGAAAAAGTCCCACAACCAAATATGCAAATTTCTCTTCCTTATTCCCTAGCCCCTAAATAGACTTAGACTTTAATTTTTACTTATCATTTCTTAATTTTGATTTGATATAAACATTAAATATACTTTATTTAAAAATCACAATTTCAATTTTAGGAAATTAGTCTATTTCATTAGCAAAATTGTGTATAAATCTTTAAAATCAAATCTTGTGTTATGAGTAACTATCATGAGTCGCAAAATGTTGTCTTCTAAGGAAATTTAACTCTTACTTATCAGGGATAACACTATGAAAGTCATGAAGATTCTATCAAGTTAAATAGTTATACCTTGCGTCACAGTAAAGGTCTATGTAATTCTATAGACATAACAAATTCATCAGCACCTGGGTTGAAAGAGGCTAATTCTTATACCTCTGATTTTATTTTCTAATAAAACCTTTTATCTGCTGGTATTTCATGGGTGTATCTTATTTTTAATGGGTGTATCTTTCCGTGACAAAACTCAAGTTAGTTCTGAGAAATTAACTGAAATATAAATTGTCAAAAATTAAGGAGGTAAATTTATTATCAAGCTTAGTAATGTGTCAAAATAATTTAAATAGACTCGGTTAGCAATAAGTGTTATAGCTGTTAAATCGTAGTAATTATTGTAATGATTACTACGATTTTTTTTATGTTTATGGTATTAGTTTTGCTGGTTTGCTAGATTTCTGACTTCTGATAGAAGTTAGGAATCTGATATTTTAGGGATAATGGCGTGAAAATTCAATCATTCATCTGCAGATCCATTGCCCAGTTTTTGCCTACTCGACAAATTCATGATTCATCGGTAATTTAAAATACTCTTAACTTTTGCCAATTCAGAGACAACACTTTATAATCATAAAGATTTTACACAATTTGCATAGGTAATCCTTGTATATCCTGATTTGCTTATGTAACTGTGTAAAAGCACCAACCTATAAGCCACTAATGATAGAGAGGGTAATAATACTCTGGTTTTGCAGTCTAGTAAATTCTTTGATAGGAGCTTTCAATAACAATGTTTGCTATTAAATCTCGAGTAATCACCGCAACGTTGGCTGCGACAGCTGCAATTCCTATAGTTACAGCTGGGGTGTTTACCTCTGCTGGTTCTGCTCAAGCTGCAATTCTCAAAGGAAGTATTGGCCTTAATGGTACATCTATTGTTCCTAGTGATGGCATCAACCCAAGCAGCACTAGCATTACATTTGTCGATGTTGACGGAGTTGATACTGAAGGTGATTTTGCAAATTTCTCGCCAAATTTAGATTCAGTTACAACCCCGATCAAAGGGATTACCATTAACACTCTTAAACTCACTAAGATAACCAATCTACCATCAATTTCAAAAATCACAAGAGCTACATACAGTACTGGAAATGTATTTCCATTCATTAATTTTGGTACAAGAACCCTGAATAGTACTACTGCTGTGCTGACGTTCGATCTAGATGATGCTGTAATCACAAGAACTCGCACATCGTCTACTAATATTAGCGACGTAACCTTAGATGGGATTACAGGAAAATTTAACTTTGATGGAAAAACTGTGGCGACAGGATTTGTCACAGCTTCTCTTTCTGGAACTAGAAGCACTTACCAATTAACTTTGACTGCTGAACCAGTTAGCGTTCCTGAACCCAGCACCATGCTAGGCTTAGGTTTATTTGGTACATTCATTGCTGCGTCTAGACTTCGTAAGGCTCAAGCTATTTCTGGAGATTTATCAACCAGATAGAATTCATTACAGAAAAAATAGCCTTGTACTCGTAGTAATTCCTGAAGAAATTGCTACAATTTTTTTTACTGACGTACTTTTTAATTTGAACTTACCTATAGAATAAGGGCACAAATTTTTGTACCCTTAAAGATGTTGATGTCAGCTTTTAGACAAGTTTATTCAACATTAAACTGACTGCAAAGAATTTTTCGCTTCATTAGCGATCGCTTCTACTTCATCATTTGCCAAAGTCTCTAAAACAGCTTTAGCATCTGCGCCACCCAAGCGGCTCAAAGCTAGCAAAACTCTATAACGTACTTGCCAATCAGGATTTTGTGCGTAGGGTGTTAACAGTGGTACAGCATCGAGATTTCCCAACTCGCCAAAAGAACTAATCGCCGCAGTTTTAATTAAATCATTCTCCGTATCCAGTGCCAGCTTGAGCAAGTCAAAACCGCGCGGATCGCCTAACTCACCCAAGGTAGCAATGATACTGAATTTCACCAACCATTCAGGGGTAGTGTTGTAAAGTTGCTGCAAATCATCAAAAGCTTCTTCTAGCTTAAGCGCACCTAAACAATCGGCTGCGGCTGCTTGTACATCAGGTTCGGGATCGTTGAGTAGTTCCCGGAGAATATTCAATGATAACTGTAAATCTTGCGTGCCGAGTACATCAAGCTGACTAACTGCTGAGTAACGGACACGAGCATTGCTATCACCAACCGCAGTTTGAATTAACTCAAAAGCGATCGCTGGTTCTAATTCGCGGATTTGATTCACAGCTCGTAAGCGATCGCCCAAATCCTCAGAACCGAGCAATTGCTTCACCGACTCAGGAGTAATACTCATTTAATTATCCTAACTTTTCTAAATGTTTAAAATAGTCATTTGTCATTAGTCATTGGTCATTTGTCAAGAAATTGTTGACTGTTGACTGTTGACTGTTGACTGTTGACTGTTGACTGTTGACTATTGACTATTGACTGTTGACTATTGACTGTTGACTAATCTTGACTTGCAGCCATTGCGCGAATAATGTCACCACGGGTGAGGATACCAATTACTTGACCCGCGCTGTCAAGTACCGGTAGACGGTGAACGCTGCGATCGTGCATGATTTTGGCTGCTTCTTTTAAAGTTTTATCAGGGGTAATGGTAATTGGATTTTTGCTCATCACATCCCCGACAGTTTGTCCTAGTGCTTTGTGCAAGTCACGTTCATAATCACCGGGATTTTGTAAATAGATCACACTATCGAGAAACATGATGTAAGCCGGAGGAGTCACACCTGTTTCTTGCCACATCAGATCTGTTTCTGAGATAATGCCTACCAATTTACCAACATCATCTACAACAGGTAGACCGCTAATGCGTCTTTCTGCCAGAATTTGAATGGCTTCCTTCAGTGGAGTTTCTGAGCGAACAACAACTGGATCGTGGCTCATTACGTCGGCAACTGTTTTCGGCATTTGTTTACTAACACCTTATATCAAAGTCTCTGGGTTTATTTTAAAAAATTGCGCGTCGTAACCAGATACAGTTAATACATCGTTACTTGGGCATTGGGTATTGGGCATGGGGCATTGAAACAATTTTGGATTTTGGATTTTAAATTTTAGATTGGAATCCAAAAGACGCTCGTATACTCGCTAACGCTGCGCTATCACAAATCTAGAATCTAAAATTCTTTGTCCTCCTTGTCCCCCCGCTCCCTGCTCCCTGCCCCCCAGCCTCATCCTCTAGCCCCTACACCCTGCTTCAGCGCGGCGATAATTTCCACATTGGCTTTGGGGAAAGCAAAATTTTCTAATTCTGCTAGACTTACCCAGCGAATTTCGTCACATTCTATGGCTTGGGGAACACCTGATAGATGGCGACAGTGATGTACTGTCAGAGTAACGCGCAACTCTGTATAAGTGTGGTCAATGGTAATGAGATGTTCGCCTACAGCAATTTCTATTCCCAGTTCTTCATAAATTTCCCGTTGAATACATTCTTCTATAGTTTCACCAGGCTCGATTTTTCCGCCTGGGAATTCCCATAAACCTCCCATTGCTCCCCCAGCACGCCGACGATCGATTAAAATTTGCTCTTGGTCATTCCAAATTACAGCTACACCGATAATTTTGTGGGGTAGGAGAAAAATGGTTTCACTCATAGTTAATGGGGAAATTAAAAATTAGTAGGGCTGCGTGTTTATGTATTTTTAGTCAGGACTGAAGTCCTTAATACATGCATTTCAAAAACCTACAGCATATTTCAGGTAAATGAGGTACGCACTTTGGGGCATGGCAGTGCCAATGCCCCTACAATCAACGATTATCTTTACCTCACCAACTTGCAATTCGCTGTAACCCGGCAAAGTATCTATATCTGCCGAGTAGATTTGCCTACTTATTCTACCTATTGTTGTTACTTTAATTCTTGATAATGAGTATTTTCTTGCCGGATGCTAGTTTTAATATGATTAACCCCCAACCATTGATTTTATTTTCATCCATGAGTTAGGGGTAAATTATGAGGAGGAGATTAGGATTTTGCAGAGAAATATTTGTCACTGATATCAGCTTGGCTGAGTCTATAAATAAACTCAACAGCATTGTTATTCAATTTCGCTATCGTTGGTTTCTGTGCCTTGTAAGACCATTTCAAAATTCATTCTTTGTTCAGCGTTACGCAAAAAGTAACCGCTAATCATTGCCGAAGCCAAAAGCCGACCGAGACTTTCTCTACTAGTAGTGATGGTAACGCCAAAGTGTTCTGAAGGGAGATTACCCAATAGCCCCACAATATTGCGTTCCATTACCTGAAGCACTTCTCCAGAAGTCGGTTTAGATAGCTGGGAAACTGTCTCTGGACTCAAAGACTTAACATATTGCCAGAGTGTATCGTTGGTTTCTGACTCACTGTTAAAAAATTCTGAGACTCGATTGGATGGGTTACTCACGTTTCAACTCCTTGACTAATACTACTAGCTGCGGTGTTGATGAAGGTTCCAAATCAACGCCTACCCTTAATTGACCTTAGCTAGTGCTTTCCTGTTCCTGTCAACTAATGTAACAAGTTATATATTTATAGTCAGTCGGTGTAACCGTACCAAAAGGATTGGTGTTTTCTCACCTATTGGGCATAGGGCATTGGGCATGGGGCATTGGGCATGGGGCATTGGGCATAGGTCATATAATAAAGCGCAAAGCCTGAGCTAAGACAGACTCAGCTCAGGCTTTGTGAGAGAAGACAGATAATAATTGAAAATTAATTGTACAGACGCGATTAATCGCGTCTCTGACAAATGACTAACTCGCCAAATACTCATCCATGTTGGCTTTAGATTTGCGCAGTTTGGTTAAGGCTTCCCGTTCAATTTGTCTGACTCGTTCGCGGCTAATGTTGAGGATTTCGCCAATTCTCGCTAATGTTAAAGCTTGTCCATCCATTAAGCCAAAGCGGAGAGTGATTACTTCTTTCTGTTGGGGTGTGAGATCTCCCATCAAGCGTTCTAAGTCGTTGGATAGGGAAGATTGCATGACAAACTCTTCTGGAGAAGCACCGGGATCTTCTAGCATTTCTCCGAGTTCTGTATCATAATTGTCTCCCAAGCGCAAATCAAGGGATAGGGGTAGACGGGCTTTTTCGAGGTATTCTCTTACCTGTTTCGGTGTCAAATCTAATTCTTGCGCTAGTTCACCAGCCGAAGGCGCTCGTCCTAGTTTTTGCGATAATTGTCGCTGGGCTTTTTTAATTTTATTAAGTTTTTCGGTGATGTGGATTGGTAAGCGAATTGTCCGCGCTTTTTCCGCGATCGCTCTTGTAATCGCTTGTCTAATCCACCAATAAGCATAAGTTGAAAATCTATAGCCTTTTGTGGGGTCAAATTTCTCTACCCCGCGTTGCATCCCGATACTACCTTCTTGAATCAAGTCAAGTAGATCGACGTTACGCTTAATATACTTTTTGGCAACAGATACTACCAGCCGCAAGTTAGCTTCTACCATCTTTCGCTTGGCATATTCACCATCAGCGATCGCTTCGTTTAACTCAGCCAATTCTAACTGTGATGCTTTTGCCCATTCTTCTAAGGTTGGTTGATGACCTAACTGGGTGGCTAGCTCCTCTCTTAAATCATGCAAAGCAGTTGAACGCTGCACCTGTTTGCCATAAAAAATCTCTTCTTCGTGGGTCAGGAGTGGCACACGGCCAATCTCACGCAGGTAAGTCCGCACGAGGTCCGTGGCTGTCTGAGCGGTCTTCATGGCGCTACTCATTGCTAATTATTGGATTTGACAGTGGGGTGATTAAGTGATAGATGCTTTGCTAGGGTGCTACCCAGTTGAAAGGAGAACCCAGGCTATAGTTGGCGATTTACTTGTCCGAGAAGCTCGGCTGGTCATATTAATTCAATTTGGTGCTTAACTGTTCTAGACGTTACAGTTATTCACCAGGTTGCACAAGTATCTAGAGTTAGATAAACCGTAATGAGTAGTACATTTTTTGGATTATTTCATCATTAATAATTGTAACATTTATGAGAGAAATCGGATCATTGATTTGCCTCGATGTTACAGGCGGTTTCAGTTGATGTAAGGCAGTCATATATTTAGATAGGGTTTAGTAGCTCAGAATAGGTTTTGCTGACGGCAGTGACTATTTCTCATATTTCTTAAAATAACTCAATGGTTTCTATAAAGAATCATCTATAACAATTGCTTAATTTTTGCTAGGGGCTGGGGGTTAGGGGTTAGGGGTTAGGGACTAGGGGCTAGGGGTTAGGGAACAATTGACTGTTGACTGTTGACTGTTGACTGTTGACTCCCCATGCCCCATGCCCCATGCCCTATGCCCTACTTAAGCACAATAATCTTGCAGGACTTTTACATCTAAAGTGGTAGATTGCAGAGAACGAATGGCGGCGACGGTGGCTTTGGCACCGGCGATGGTGGTGATGATGGGGATTTTGTAAGCCAAGGCTGTGCGGCGGATTAACCTAGCATCAGTATGGGCTTCTTCTCCCGATGGAGTGTTGATAATAAGTTGGATTTTCTGGTTTTTGATAGCGTCGAGAACGTGGGGACGCCCTTCATGGAGTTTTAGGACTAATTCCACATCTAAGCCATGTTCCTGCAGGACTTTGCGTGTCCCAAATGTCGCCATTACCGTAAAGCCTAGATCGATAAATTCTTTGATGACGTTAACTGCTGGGGCTTTATCGCGATCGTTCATGGAGACGAAGACGGTTCCTGATAAGGGTAACCGTTCCCCCGCACCAATTTCGGCTTTGGCATAGGCGCGGCCAAAGTCGCTGTCAATTCCCATAACTTCACCTGTGGAGCGCATTTCTGGCCCCAATATGGTATCGGTACCGGGGAATTTATTAAATGGCAGTACGGCTTCTTTCACTGCTATGTGACGGGGAATTACTTCTTGGGTAAAGCCTAGCTCTTCTAAGGTTTTACCGGACATAATTAAGGATGCTAGTTTTGCCAACTGCACACCAGTGGCTTTAGACACAAACGGTACAGTCCGAGAGGCGCGGGGGTTGGCTTCAAGAATGTAAATTTGCGGCGAGTAGCTACTAGCACCAACAACAGCAAACTGAATGTTCATCAGCCCGACTACTGAAAGCGCCTGTGCTAGTTGTACTGTCCAAGTGCGAATTTGATTTAGCACTGCTGGGGGAAGGGAAATGGAAGGTAAGGAGCAAGCAGAATCACCAGAATGAATCCCCGCCTGTTCGATGTGTTCCATAATACCACCAATCACAACGCGGCCAGTGTGGTCGGCGATCGCATCTACATCAACTTCGATGGCATTTTCTAAGAATTTATCAATCAAAATCGGGTGATCTGGTTCTACCTGTACTGCAAAGGTCATGTAGCGTTCTAATTCTGTATCGGAGTAGACGATTTCCATCGCCCTTCCTCCCAATACATAGCTGGGACGCACTACCACGGGATAACCAATGCGTTTAGCGACAATCAGCGCGTCTTCGTAATTGCGGGCGGTTCCGTTGGGTGGTTGAGCAATATTTAATTGGTTGAGAATTTTCTCAAATCTTTCCCTATCTTCAGCCATATCGATAGAATCGGGCGATGTTCCCCAAATTTGGGGAATGACAGAATTTTCCCCGGCTTCTAATTGCTGCAAATACTTTTGTAAAGGTACAGCTAATTTCAAGGGTGTCTGTCCGCCAAATTGGACAATAATGCCTACAGGGTTTTCAGCTTCGATGATGTTGAGGACATCTTCTTTGGTTAGCGGCTCAAAGTACAGGCGATCGCTGGTGTCATAATCTGTAGAGACTGTCTCTGGGTTAGAGTTGACCATAATCGTCTCATATCCAGCACCTTTGAGGGCATAGGCGGCGTGACAACAGCAGTAATCAAACTCAATTCCCTGGCCGATGCGGTTGGGGCCTCCACCTAAAATCATCACTTTTGGCTTGGTGGTGGGTAAAACTTCCGTTTCGTCTTCGTAGGTGGAATAGTAATAAGGCGTAAACGCTTCAAATTCGGCGGCGCAGGTATCTACAGTTTTGTAAACCGGGATGACTCCTAATTGTTGGCGATATGTCCGCACTTCATCTTCGGTGGTTTTGGTGGCAAAGGCAATTTGGCGATCGCTAAATCCCTCACGTTTCACACCATACATCTGTTCTTTTGTCAATTGCTGCAACGGCGTGCGTTTGAGGAATTTCTCAACTTCGAGGATTTGTTGCAATTTATCGAGAAACCAAGGATCGATTCCTGTCAGTTCATAGATTTCGTCATTAGTTAGCCCCAGTAATAAAGCATGACGCAAAGCAAAAATCCGCTCAGGGTTCGGCGTGCGTAATTGAGCGCGAATTTGTTCGCCACTGGGTAATTTCTCGGCTTTGTCGCAACCCCAGCCAGCGCGTCCGGTTTCTAAGGAACGCAGGGCTTTTTGAAATGATTCGTTGAAAGTCCGCCCGATGGACATGGCTTCACCGACGGACTTCATTTGCGTAGTTAACACCGCTTCCGAACCGGGGAATTTTTCAAACGCAAACCGGGGGATTTTGGTAACTACATAGTCAATTGTCGGTTCAAAGGATGCCGGGGTTTGCTTGGTGATATCGTTTCTAATTTCATCCAAGGTATAGCCCACAGCTAACTTCGCCGCCATTTTGGCAATGGGAAAGCCAGTGGCTTTAGAAGCCAGGGCGGAACTGCGAGATACACGGGGGTTCATTTCAATGACAACAACATCCCCGTTAACCGGATTCACGGCAAACTGGATATTAGAACCGCCAGTTTCCACACCTATCTCGCGGATGATTTTAATTGCCATATCCCGCAGGCGTTGATATTCTTTATCGGTGAGGGTTTGGGCTGGTGCTACGGTAATTGAGTCGCCGGTGTGGATACCCATCGGGTCAAAGTTTTCGATGGAGCAGATAATTACCACGTTATCTGCTAAATCTCGCATTACTTCTAATTCATACTCTTTCCAACCGAGTAAAGATTGGTCAATGAGAATTTGGGAAACTGGGCTAGCATCGATACCAACCTGCGCCATTTCTTCAAATTCTTCTTGGTTGTAAGCAATACCGCCACCCGTACCACCCATTGTGAAAGCAGGACGGATAATTAAAGGATAAGTCCCAATGCGACGAGCGATCGCTTTGGCTTCTTCTAAAGATGAAGCTGTCCCGCTAGGACAGACATGCACCCCAATTTTCGCCATTGCATCATTGAAGAGTTTTCTATCTTCAGCTTTTTCAATCGCTGGGAGTTTAGCGCCAATTAACTCCACGCCATACTCGTCTAAAACACCATTTTTCGCCAAAGCTACGGCGATGTTTAAAGCGGTTTGTCCGCCCATAGTGGGTAGTAAAGCGTCAGGGCGCTCTTTAGCGATAACTTTAGCGACTAATTCCGGTGTTAGCGGTTCAATATAAGTGCGATCGGCTGTTTCCGGATCGGTCATGATAGTTGCTGGGTTAGAATTCACCAGCACCACTTCATAACCTTCTTCACGTAAAGCCTTACAAGCTTGAGTACCAGAATAGTCAAATTCACAGGCTTGTCCAATTACAATCGGGCCAGAACCTAAAAGCAGTATCTTCCGGAGATCTTGACGGCGGGGCATAGTCTTTGGGATGGAGTACGAGAATACAAATCCTGATTATTTTAAGATTGTTTATCCCTGGTCACGCCTTTTATTATCAAGTTTTCTAAGTTTGATGACAGAGTGGGGGGGGTAGGGGGTAGGGGGACAAGGGAAGGGGGACAAATGACGACTGTAGGGGCGGGTTCACCAATATCCTCATTTATTAACAAAGATCCAAATAAACCCGCCCCTACTGACTATTGACTATTGACCAATGACTAATGACTAATTTTTATTGAAAATGACAATTTTTAGCAAAAGATTCTGAAGTTTGTACATAATATATAGTTGATAAGTAATTAAATTACGGTAACATTAAATAAAAATATTGCTAAGTAGCTAATAAAGAATATTTTATAATCTTCAATATTTTGTTAATTGGTATACATTAATCATTAAAAATTGCAGAGATGTAGTTAGCCTACTCTCTGCAAAATTTAATATTTTCTTAAGACTTATTTCTGCCTAGTTTTTATGCTGTTAAAAGCAACTTATCGAAATTATGAGAGTTTTAGTTTTGCGCAGGTTGGACAAAACCCAAGGTTAAGCTGTCTTTAGCGAGGAAGTGGGACAAATGATAAGCCCGTTCTTCAGTTTTTAACAGGATTTTTTCGTAGAGATAGCGTGTACCCCGGTCGCCCAAACTCTCTGCCTGAGCAGCTTGGCGACGAATTACACCAATAATAGCTTGTTCTGCGGCTAGGTCATTTTCTACCATTTGACGCGAAGAATATACGCCATCTGGCTCTTGCGTAAAACAAGTTAATTCTGCCAATTTGCTGAAGGTAGCAACTGGTACACCACCTAATCCATCTAAGCGCTCGCCAATTTCATGAATATGATCTTGGATATCTTTGTAGCTGTCATTAAAAAACTCATGTAATGAGTAAAATTCTGCACCTTCAACTACAAAATGATGTTTTTGATATTGCAAAGAAAGTGCTTGAAAACTAGCTAAAACAACGTTAAATCCTTCTGTAACAGGTGCAGTTACACTGCGATCTAATAAGACAGGATTGTCATAAACATCACCAAAGTTTCGTAACACTGTTGTGGTTTCAGACATGGTTCTCCTCGCTTCTATCAGTTAAGTTTAACTGCTGAATTTCTACATATTAACACTCTAAAAATTAAACGCAATTCTAATTAATTTGATGGTATTTTAAATTTTTCTCATTAACATTCTTCATTTCGTGAAGTGTATCAATAGTCAATAGTCATTAGTCATTAGTGCAGTAGAAGCGGGTTTCTTTGGATCTTTGTTAATAAACGAGGATATCGGTAAACCATTGCTGTCAACTTAAGTTCAAACGCTTACCTCACAAGCCTTTTACCCCTCCCCGTTAACGGGGAGGGGAAGTTTTGGCTTTAGATAAAACTGGGGTGGGGTAACGCGGATATTGATGATAGGCGATGAAATTCGCTCATCGATTCGATTCTTGGCAAGGGTTTCGCGTTAATTGGACACCAATGTCGGTAAACCCGCCCCTACAGTCGTCATTTTTCCTCCTTTTCCCCTGCCCCTTTGATGGGAGATCATTGCAAGTATTTGAGATTCTTATCTAAAATAAATGAGAATTGTTTGCACTTAGGTTATGCTGGTTTATAAAGCTGAAGTCCCCAAAATGGGAAACAGCAGCGAATTAAAGCGCGGTAGTTACTGCAAGTTTGTTGCACTTTGAGGGTACATTTCTTGAAACCGTCTAGCTCACAAGTCGAAAGCAAGCATGTTTTAGAGGTGAATTGGGTAGATCGCTGGCAGGTGTATCAACGTTTACAAGAACTAGATATTCCTTGTTGGTGTGAGCCTAATCAGCCGTTGAAAGTTGAAATTAGCAATTCTCTAGCGGCTATTCAACTTTGGTGCTTGATGCGTCAATTTACACTTGCGCGTCAAGACTTAATTTGGAGTCTGGAAAAATGCTGGCAAAGTCCCTACCGCTAAGACTTTCTCTCTGAATACTATGTCCCAATAAATATAATTAGGTACAAAGACATGAGTGAATACCACAATCAGCAAATATCAGATTTTTGCCTTGAGGGCAGGTTTATGGATTTTGTGATTAAAGATGGGTATAAGCTTAAAGGCTTGCAGATATGGACGGCTGAGGGCGAATGTTATATAAAATTAGCGAAACATTTAAGATTTGCTTTTGATTTGCGCTTACCGCGAGGTACTTGGCTGCAAATTGTAGGTAAGAAAAAGCACAAATTATCATCGGGTGAAGTCACATTTAAAGCTGAACGGGTGATGGCAGCGCGACAAGATACGGCAAATGAGAAAATTACACAGATGGGTATTCCTTCACCTATCTCTCACCAAGCGAAACCTTCATCAATTACCCAAGATAACGCCAAGCCAAGTAAAGGTAAAAGTACGATTTTGGTATGTCAAAAATCTGACTGTATGAAACGCGGTGGTAAGGGAGTTTGTCAGGCGTTGGAAGCTGCTTTAAGCGATCGCGGTTTAGAAGACCAAGTTACCATCAAAGGTACTGGCTGTATGAAAAACTGCAAAGCAGGCCCTAACGTAGTTATGCCCGATAAAACCCGCTACACTCGCATTAGTGCCGCACAAGTCCCCAAAGTCATAGATAAACATTTTGGCGATCGCAATACAGAACGCCAGTTAGAAGAAGTAACAGAAGTACCTATTCCAATACAATCTATAGCTAGTGGAATTGCCACTCGTTAATGAGAATATATTACAAGAAATTTTTTAGTGTTTCCTTTTTATTTTGGGTACTATAGTTTTGCAAATTTTTTGCAAAATATTTGCAAAACTAGTACTTTTAAAAATCAATGCTGGAAGTAATAACGATTTGAAAAAACAATAGACAAGCCGTAAAAATAGGCATTGGGCATTGGGCATTGGGCATTGCTCAATAGTCGATAGTCATTTGTTTTTCCTCCTTGTCTCCCTTGTCTCCCTTGTCCCTTTTGTTCACACATCAAATAGAACTACATAGAATCAAGACGGCGGCGTAACTGGCTACTAAACGCATCGATAACTGTGACGACTACTAAAAGTACAAGCATCATGGTTGTAGCTTTGTTGTACTCAAAACCGTCAATGTAACTTTTCAACTGAAAGCCAATACCACCTGCACCGACGACACCCAACACAGAAGCAGCACGGATATTATATTCAAACATCCAAAATGTATAACCTAATCCCAAAGGTAGTACTTGAGGCAAAATTCCATATTGGGCAATTTGTAATTTAGATGCACCGATGACTTCTAAAGATTCTATGGAGCGCGAATTCACGGACTCAATCGCCTGTTGATAAAATTTAGCCAGGTAGCCGATAGTATAAATTCCTAAGGCTAAAGTCCCTGCTGGTGCGCCTAATCCTGTAGCGGCGACAAAAATTAACCCCAGAATAATTGAAGGGACGGAACGAACAGTATTTTGTAGTAAATTGGCTAACCATTGCAACCATTTTGGGGCTACATTGTTGGCACTAGCTACAGCAATTGGTACGGAAATAATGGCACCGATAGTAGTTCCCCACAGTGACATTTGTACAGTTTCAATTAGCGCTTGAATTGCTATATCTAAAACTGTTGTATCTGGTGGGAATAATCGGGATATAAAGTCAGTTATATAAGGCCAGCTGTTAGAAACTAAGGCAAAATCGACTTTGAGTCCTTGTAATGCCCAACTATAAACGACAACGGCTATTAACAGAAAAATTAAAAAACTTACCCAAGGGTAGCGCCGGAGAGGATGGGAATTAAATAAGTAATTCATAATGGGTATTTACGCGCTTATACTTTACACTTGGGATAATTGGGAAAATTTTGCTTGCAGGTTGTCGCAAGCACCGTCATAAACAATACATCCAGCATCGACTACGATCGCTCTTTGAGCATATTCTGCTGCAATCCCTAGATCGTGCAATACCGTGACAATTGTCATGCCTTGTTGAGAATGCAATTCTGATAAAGTCTGCATCACTTGTTGACAAGCGATGACATCCAAGCCGGTGATGGGTTCATCAGCTAAGAGAATTTGTGGTGATTGAATTAAAGCACGAGCGATCGCCACTCGTTGCTGTTGTCCCCCACTGAGTTGGCTGGTTTTTTGTTCAGCGAATTCTTTTAAACCCAACTGTTCTAATAAATCTAATGCCAAAAGGCGATCGCGTCGCCCAAAACCAAATAAAGTTTGCCAAGTTGTCTTTGTACCCAAGCGTCCACAAAGCACATTTTCGATAGCAGATAACTGGCGAATTAACCCGCCACCTTGAAATAGCATCGACACATCACGCCGGATTGCTGGTAATGTGCGGGGTGTCATTGTCACACCATTAATTTGAATTTCACCCTTAACTAACGGTACTAATCCTACAAGCGATCGCAGTAGGGTAGATTTACCAGCGCCATTTAGTCCTAATAAGACGACAAATTCGCCCCGATTAATTTGACAATTAATGCCATTAAGAATCGGGCGATTGAGAGAATTTACATAAGCTGTCTCTAAGTTATGGCACTCAATTACATAATCGTTCATCCCTAAATTAATTCCACCAGTATGTAAGGTTATCAAAATGGGCATGGGGCAGGGGCAGGGGCATTGGGCATTGGGTAGAGACGCGATTAATCGCGTCTCTACAATTGTTTTTGTCCTCCTTCCCTTGTCCCTCTCTGCCTCATGCCCTTTATCAACTACGGTTCAATACCAATACTTGCCAGTGCATTCCGTACTGGTGCTAGGTGACGATTGTGATCTACTCTCACCAATTCTGTAGAGTTATATAAGTTACGTAGTAGCTGATTGTTTTGTGATTGATTTAACTTGAGTAGGGCATTAATAATTTTTTCGCGCATGGGTGCGGGAACATCATCATCAATGGCGATACCGTGAGCAGGTACGCCAGCAATTCTATGCAGTACGCGCAACTGATTTTTTTCTTCTGCGGTAATGTACGGAGGATTTAGCGCATATTCTGATACAGCAGCTACATCTGCTTGTCCTCGCAGTACAGCTTGCAGTGCTTTGCTGTAATTACCACCATAGCTAACTTGACCGAAGAACCCATTTAAGCGGTCTTTATCGGGGACAAATCCCTGTTTAACTAATTCACTAGTGGGGAAAATAAACCCGGAACCAGAAGTAGGAGAAGTAAACGCCATTCTTTTACCGCGTAGTTGTTCTAGGGTGCCTTTGGCGTTGTTTCTACTTTTTAAAGGGCTATTTTTGGGAACTACAAATACTGAGCTATAGGTGTATCTTCCGGAATAGTTATCGCGCACTTCAGCTAAATACAAACGAGCATTAGCTAATTGTTCTGCTTTCAACGCCGGACGGCTACTCAAGAAAGCGACATCAGCACGATTTGCTCTTAATGCTTCCACCGCAGCTGTATCATCACCCACTTGTGCTTTAACTGGGATTCCCAATTCTTTAGATAAAAACGCGCCTACAGCATTGGCTTTATTTTGCAAATCAGTGGAATCAGATCTACTAGGGAAAACTACTGTTAAAGAAGTGATGTTTTGTCTTTGGGCAAGCAAAGTAGGTGCTTGTTGATTAACTTGTTGACTAATAGTTGAATTAGCAGTAATTGGTTCTAATCCACCAAAAGTGCTGACTGCAAAACCTGCAAGGGCAGTTAGTGCAGCCCCAGCAGCCAACAAGCCCTTTTTCCTCACACTCATTGCTCACTCTCCATTAAGAACTTTTCTCAAAAATTTTGCAAAATAGTTGCAAGTAAATCCTTAAAGCAATCTAAAACTTTTGAGAATAAAAGTCAATATTTTTAAACATGAGTCATTAATCAATGGATTTTATAGAGTAAAGCCGCAAGTTGATTCATGGAGCAGAGTAGTTCTAGTTTTAGCAGCACGAAGATTGGGAAAACTCAATAGACAAAGAAAAAAATTAGGCAAAAATAAATGTCTCAAAGCCAACAATCAAATTCCAATTTCGATTCCCCCTCCTCGCTTGCGGGGAACTCGGGGCCCCCACTCTGTGGGGATTAGGGGCAGGGGTTAGGGGGTGGGGTTCCTTGGCAAGCACCACCAAAACTTTGGGAAAAACTCAAGCCATTAGCACGACAGATGCGGCGCGAACCGACACTTGCAGAAAAGAAACTATGGCAGAAGTTGAGATCTAAGCAACTACTAGGTTTTAAGTTTCGCCGTCAGCATGTAATCGATCGCTTTATTGTGGATTTTTACTGTCAACAAGCGCATTTGATTATTGAAGTTGATGGTGGAATTCACGAATATACCCAACAAGAAGATGCAATTCGTCAAGAATTTTTGGAAAGTCTTGGGTTAAAGGTGATGAGGTTGAAAAATGAGGATGTTTTGAATTCAATTGATGAGACGTTGGTAAAGATTGTGCATGAGCTGCAAAGTCGGTAGAACCCCACCCCCAACCCCTGCCCCTAATCCCCACAGAGTGGGGGCCCCGAGTTCCCCGCAAGCGAGGAGGGGGCTAAGAATTGAAATAGTTTGAATGAAATAATTTAATAATGCTTGAGTAATGCCTTGGGAGCGATGGCAAGCACAGCATTTTTAATTAAATTAAGCAGTAGATAAAGATATTAAGGGCTATTATGACTTCTTCAGTTAAAGATTTGGTGCTGGTTGCTGGTGCTACTGGTGGTGTAGGACAATTAGTAGTAGGTGAACTACTAGAGAAAGGCTTAGGGGTTCGCATTCTCACAAGGAATCCTGCAAAAGCCCAAAAGATGTTTAACGATCGCGTGGAAATTGCTGTTGGTGATATTCGCGACGCCGCTACATTACCCGCCGCAATGACAAATGTTACTCATATTATCTGTTGTACTGGTACTACTGCTTTTCCTTCTGGGAGATGGGAATTCGATCCCGATCCTAGTTGGATTGAATGGGCGCAACTACTATTTGATCCGCAGTTGCGTGAATCTAGAGCAAAGAACAGTCCCCAAAAAGTTGATGCGCAAGGTGTAATTAATTTAGTAGCAGCCGCACCGCCTAATCTTCAGCGATTTGTGTTTGTGTCTTCTTGTGGTGTTTTGCGTAAAGATCAGCCGCCTTTTAATATTCTCAATGGTTTTGGCGTGCTGGATGCGAAACAAAAAGGTGAACAAGCGATCGCTAATTCTGGATTACCCTACACTATTATCCGTCCGGGACGTTTGATTGATGGCCCTTATACCTCATACGACCTCAACAGTCTTTTAAAAGCCAAAACCGATAGTAAATTAGGTGTAGTTATCGGTCAAGGCGATAAACTTGCAGGTGATGCTAGCCGCATTGATGTCGCATCAGCTTGTGTAGAATGCATTTTTATCCCAGCAACTGCAAGACAAATTTATGAATTGGCGAATAAAGGAACAAGACCGACTTTCATTGACTGGGAGAAGCTTTTTTTACAACCAACTACTGTTTAGCACTGTTGACTGTTGACTGTTGACTGTTGACTGTTGACTCTTAAGAAAGTTTTTTCATCCGTTCTGGTGTAAGCAATTCATGACGGCTACTTCATCCAAAAAAAAGGCTCGGCATTGAGCCAAGCCTGATTATATCCTGGTGCTTAAACAGACATCCCAGATTAATTTATGCAAAAATTTGGCAGATTTAATCTGCCTCTAGGCTGTATATCTAACTATCCTCAAGACTGACTCAATTTTTAAGCTCCAGGGTGACAAATTTGAACTACATTTAGCAACAAAGGGTTGCTAACTTAGATCGCTAATCCTGAAACAATGAAAGTAGACACCAAATTACGAGCCAGAGTAAGAGCCAGATTATGAGTGAACTTCCCAAGAGTCTTGAAGAAGCGATCGCCCAATCTCGCGTAGCTACCCAAGCAGCCTTAGCAGATGGACAAACTCGCCTACAAGTTGAGTTTTTGTTTCCTGAACTCAAATTTATGCTAGTAGCGGAAGATTATTTGCCTGTATTTGCTGAATATGGTTCAGGCTTGAAGGTTTTCTTTGCTGATGCGGGTGCAGCAGCTTTGGCGCGCAACCAATGGAAAGACGCTGCATTTAAAATTACAGATATTGGTACGGGTAGAGCTAATGCGCCTAGTACCAAAATTAAACCAGAGGATGAAATTTTTCTGTTTATTGCACCAACTTCTGTGGAAGTACCGCAAATGGAAAAGTTAATGGCAGAAATTGGCGATCGCCCTGTAATTTTCTTAAATCCTCGCTTAGAAGATTATGGTGTAGTCGGCTTGGGTTATGCCGCCAGACAAGTGCGTCAGCGTTTTATTGGTAACATCGAATCTTGCTACTACTTACGCCCTGTAGATGACCAAACTGCCGTTTTTCGATGCTATCCCGGACAGTGGTCAGTTTGGGTAGAAAAGGGTGATGAGTATCAAAAAATTGCGGAATTAGCGACAAAGCCATCTGGTGATGACTTAGATCTCATCCTCATGAAAGGACAGCCGCAAACAGCAATCGATACTGCACCTGCGAAAAAGCCTAGCGTACTGAAGGGTTTACAACGGTTCTTAAAGGCTTTGAGTAGTTAAAACATGTGGGCACAATAATATTGTGCCCTAGCAATTCTCCCTATTTTTTTAATTGAAAAAATTGCTTTCTGACTAAGATTTTATTGCCTCAATAATTTGTAGATATTTAACTCACGGCATAATCTGTATACTGACGGATATAAGGCGGATGAAATCCGACTACAATATCATGTTTTGGTACTCCCATTGCAGCTAGCTTTTCGCCTACATCCTCTTCAGTTCCATTCCACTGAATCCAAATTTTGCCGTTTTTAATATCAAAATGCATCACCGGGCCAAAAATTCTGCGTTTATTTTGCCAACCGATATATATTAGTTGGTAATGGTCTTTTTCTACATCAAAAATTGTTTGTGATTCTATCTCATCATTAGATGCAGTAAGCTGGGCATATTCTGTCAGCAATTGCCGAATACATTCACGGTATTGGTTTAAGTCTGCCATAGAATAATTTCCTCTGTTTCAACATCGTAAATGATTAGATTTATTTGAAAAAATAATGCGACAAATGGTAGGGGCATGGCAATGCCATGCCCTCTAGAATATATTGATGTGCCGCCAACACTATTTAAATTGGTATTTAGATATACAGCATATTTCAGGTAAATGAGGTAAGCGCTTCGGGGCATGGCAGTGCCAGTGCCCCTACAATCAACAATCATCTGTACCTCACCAACTGGCAATCTGCGGTATTTTGCAAGCTACTGTACAAGCAAAGACAAGGGCAGGAACCTGAGCAATGCCCCATGCCCCATGCCCCATGCCCTTTTTAATTACTCCTTAACGGCGCATTCAAAATTTTCTCAATGCGATCGCGTGTTTCGAGAATATGGGCTTTGGTATACTCATCTTCAGAATTTACTCCTGCTAATTTCTCGTTGAGTTGGCGAATTTTATACCAGGCTAAGGTACGTGCATCTTCGGGTACGTATTCTTTCCGTAATATAATATCGCTTAGTATATTTACGTACTCACGCTGCAATCCGCGACGCAGGCTAGAAATCATCAGGGGCTTGCCTTTGGGTTTGAGAACTTCTGTCCAAATACCAGTTTGCAAAGTATCAAATAATTCAGGCAGACTCAAAGCTTTACCTTGGGGACTCTTGAGTTCGATGTCCTTGAGACGAGAAAGGCGATCGCCTGAAAGTAAATCTACCAATACCGCACTTTGCAGGTTTAAAACCAAGTCGTGAATGGGGTAGTCTAAACGTCCAACTAAGGGATAACTGCCCCAATGATACCAACGAGAAGGGGCTAATTTATTCAGCAGTTCTGGTGAGAAGTTAAAAGCATCCTCAGCAAATACATACTTTTGTAAGGTTTCTAAAGCTTGGCGTTGTTGTTCTAAGGGTACAGGTTCAAATGGTAACCGACGTTGACGGATACCTGCTTTGCTAGGAGGTTCCCCCGCATGGACGCGATAAAAAGACTGACCGCCAATATATTTAGTGGTATAAAATATATTTTGGAAATAGTTACCCAATACTGAACCAAAGCGATCGCTAAGATCGCTATAACTTTCACCTGCTACTGGATAACGTTTGTTCAGCCTATCCCACATGACGCGAGAATTATCTAATTGCCATTGAGCATAGCGGAGAACGTTACCGCTATTATCCCAAGCGTTAGCTGTAGGATCGAGATCGTAGCGATCCTCATCTGTAGAGTAACTGAACTCTGGGCGATCGGATTGATCGGCAATTTCGTCTAAAATTGGCTTTTCGGCGATGGGAGTTGAAGCTTGAGTTGGCATATAGCCATACTGAATCGCCCAGTCATCATAAGGCCCTACTATACTTGGAAAATAATCGCCCTGCTTTGTCCCTTGGGGTGCAATATTTGGCGGAATATAATCCATAACTGAAGCAGTTAAACCTTTATTACTAGTAACTTGCTTATCGTTTAACTCCTCTGGTGGTAGCAAGTTACTACCCCGGAAGTTATGGCGTAACCCTAAGGTATGTCCGACTTCATGGGCGATAATTAAACGTAGATATTGATGGATATACTCTTTAAGTTGCTCTTGAGTGGTGGTGTTGTCTTCTAACAATGTCATCGCCATTGCACCCAAAGCAAACTGGTTAGAAGCTTCGATTCCGTAACACAAATCTGACTCCCCAGCCATTTTAGCTAACCGATTCAACATTGGCTGTTGCTGCTGCTGATTGTTTTGGGTTTTTCCGCCCAATTTATTGACGCACAGCGTATTATTTTGCATCAACGCTGTTAAAGAACTACGTCCTTGTACTTGGTTGGGTTGTACTATTTGGCGATACTCATTTTTGAGGACGCGGACAAAACTACCATCGACTAAAATATCTGCATCCAAAATTTCCCCAGTTAAGGGATTGACGCGGGATGGCCCCCTAGCAAAAAAGCCGTCGATGGTATTAATCCAGCGAATTGTGTTGTAACGAATATCCGCAGGGTCCCATGTAGCATTATCTGGCATTTGCCGAGCTTCGATCGCATCTTTGAATCCTGCTTTCAAAAATGCTTTATTCCACATTAGTATCCCTTCTTTAATCGCATCGCGGTATTCATAAGGGACAGCGTTGTCAATCCAAAAGACTATCGGCTTTTTCGGTCGAGATATAGGTGCTTGGGGGTCTTCTTTTTCCAAGTTCCAGCGATTGATATAGCGGACAAATGGATCGCCGCGATCGTCTTTGGATAAGTCTTGATAGGCTGTGATAAAATAACCGACGCGATCGTCTGCTAAACGCGGTTGATATTTATTATTTGGCAGTTGTGAAAGACTATAGTGGATGCGTAAAGTAAAGCCACGACTGTCTGCTAGAGACTCAAAATTCAGCATCGGATTTTCCCGACTGCTGCTACTCCCACCACCAGAAAAATTTAATACTGTCTGGACTTCTAAGTTTTCGGGAAAGACTTTCGCGCTGCCAAAATAAGATTGATCTGTACCGCCAGGAATCCCCAAACTCAAAGATAAACCAGCTAAATCTGTGAGTAATAAATCTCCTAAGTCAATTAGCAGGGTTTTGCGTTCTGGATGAATGCTTTTAATGGGGATAGTGTAGAGTATAGAATCGCTAAACGACCGAGCGAGCGATCGCGCCTGGGGATCTCCGTCTTTGGTACGAAAATTTACATTCCGCACAGTAAATTGTAAATTATTGTCTACCCGTTTGAAATAAAATAAAAAATCCTGCAAAGGCATCCCGCTATAAATACCCTGTTCGCCAATCCCCGATTCTAAGGTGGATGTAGCTAAATAATTTTTATTGAGTTGCTCTGGCTGAATTTCTAAATAAATTTTATTCTTTTCTTTCTGGCGATAAATGGTGAATAGTCCCTGTTGCTTTTCTGTATCTTTTGTAACTTCATCAAAAGCTTCTAGATCGTCCTTCTTTGGTGGTTTAGTCGATGTATTGGGTTTTTCATTAGGCTTTTCTGGAGTTTTTCCCGCTACTAACAACGGTTGTTTTCCCGCTTCTTTAGGATTAGTAACGATCCAATTAAACGGTTGTTGTTGTAGCTGTTGGTTTTGATTCATTACCCAAACTTGCTGTCCGCCTTTTCCCCTAGAATTAGATAACTGAGATGTTGGTACAGCAGGTTTTTTAGCAGAATTATCTAATTTATTTAATGGTTTTAAACTTGACTTACCATTAGAAGACGGCGCTATAACTCCTGGTGTAGTCTGATTTACACCAAATCTATCTTGTTTTTGTTGGTTATGTAACTCAGTGTTTATTTTGTTAGGAGGCGATGACTTAGCACTAGCAGTTGTTACTCCCAAAAACAAACCAGACAATAAAATTACATAAAGACTTAATTTATTCATCTAATCTACCCCCGACAACAATCATTAGCTATTTTTCATTATTGGCAAAGTCCATCGGCTTTGCTGTTATCTAACATAAGCTTATTTAAAAAATATTGTTAGCTGTCTGATATGCAGCAGTAAACTTTTCATTTCAGCTATCATCACGATTCTGCAATTTTATTAGCCAGTTTTCCTGTAGTATTTTTGCTAACAATTGTATCTGTAGCTTACAGTACGTATTATTCTGACATCAGACTAGTAAACTTGCTGATAAAAAAGTATAACAATCTGGATTAAACCAAGGAAATTACTGGCAAATGCACCACTTCTCACGTTATCAATTTCAATTTATACAGAGAAAAATAGTTAAGCTTCAAAGACTTTTCACTTTGGCGATCGCCACTTATTTTACAAAAGTCATATACGATACAAGTATTTGATTAATTTCCGCCGCATCTGAGTTCATCAACACTGTAGAATCATTTTTCATAAATTAGTAATTAAATAGTAATCCAAAATACAAAATGTCATATTTATCACAAATTTGGCAGCGTTTCAGGAATTACGCTCAGGGTAAAAAGTTAACAGATAAGCCACAGACTAACTCTGTGAAAGCCCAAACACTTTTTCCTAGTACAAAAATTTCTCAAGATTTAGATAAAAAGCCTAGATATGTTCAAAATAATTTACAATACTCTTTATTCATTCAAAAATTGCAAAAAAGCTTAGAAGAATGGGGAAAACCCGGTAATGGTTTATTATCGGCTCAGAACGAAATAGTGACAGCCCCCAAACAGCGCCAATTTTATGAAGAGATTTACGATCTACTTGGTCATGCAGCTTTAACACCAGATATAGTTGAACAGGTAATAAATTTACTCATAGCTCGGAAAACATTTCAGCCACTGCTCCTGTTCCAACGTTTAGAGGAATTTTATCGTCGCTGGTGTCAGGGTGAGTTTCTTGATGCTGCACCTGATAATAACTTACCTCAGAAAAAAATGTTAACTCTGTTAGCACAAAATATAACTATCGGACTGAGGGAAGTAGATATATATACTGGATTGAATGTATTAATTTTACTATTGGAGTTACATCGCTACGCCCAAGGTCGAGATGAACTTCAGCAGTCAATTAACTTTTATCCATCTAGCCAACCAGATACAGAAAGTTTTTTCACCTCCGAACTACTGCGGATAATAAACTATAGCGATGCGATTGAAATTGGTAATTTCACTAGTATTGTCGGTGAATTCCTCAAAGGAGGGAATTTTCGCGGCGCTTACTTAGGTAATGCCAACTTAACAGGTGCTAACTTTAGCGGTGCCAACCTCAGTGGTGCTTACTTAGGAGATGCCAATTTAACAGGCGTGAATTTTACTAATGCAAATCTCAGTGGTGCTAACTTTGGCGATGCAAATCTCAGTGGTGCTAATTTGCAAAATGCCAACCTCAGCCATGCTGACCTCAGTAGCGCCAACCTCAGTGGTGCCAATTTTAGCCACACAGACTTGAGCCGCGCTAACCTCAGCCATGCGGATATCAGCAGCGCGAACTTAAAAAATGCTCACCTCAGCCATGCCGATCTCAGTAGTAGTAACCTGAAAGATGCTAATCTCAACAATGCCAATCTCAGCCACGCTATTGTTTTCGGTGCCAATCTCAGCGAAGCTAAACTCAGTAGTGTCAACCTCAGCCATGCTGACTTGTGTCGTGCTGACCTCAGTGGTGCCGATCTAAGTCGTGCTATTCTTAACGGTACCAACCTCAGTGATACTATTCTTTTTAGCACTAATCTTAGCGATGCGATTTTAGTTGCTGCTGACCTCAGCTATGCCAAGCTAAATGGAGCTAAACTTAACTATGCCAAACTCAACGGCGCAATGTTCTTAGGAGCCGATCTCAGTGGTGTAGACCTGAGTGGAGTGATCTTAAATGATGCTGACCTTAGTGGTGTTCTACTGAGTGAGGCTGACCTCACTGGTGCTGACTTAAGTTATACCATGCTTTTTGGTACTGACCTGAGCTATGCCAATCTTAACAAAGCAAATCTCAGTGGTAGCAATCTCAGTGGTGCTTTACTCAATGGTGCAGACCTCAGCCATACTAACCTCAGCTACGCCATTCTCAGTAATGCAGATGTCACAGAAGCCAACCTAAAAGAAATGACTTGGGGAGAAAAACAGCAATGGGAAACAGTCCGGGGATTAGAGACAGCGCTAAATGTCCCAGAGTTGTTAAAGCAGGAATTGGGGTTGAGTTGATTGTTGATGGTTGACGGTTGACTGTTGACGGTTGACTTTTTAACCACTGACAACTGACAACTGACAACTGACTATTTCCGATAAACCTGATGTCCGCGAATTTCTACTTTGTGGCTAGCTAGACATTTTTCCCAACCTTCGCGGGTACCAATTTCGTTTTTCTGCTGGAGGAGTCCTAATTCTTCTTCTTGTTGGGTAAGTTGGGCAAATTGTTCGTAGAGTGGGTAGTTAGGCGTAACAAAGGTTTCTTTACGATGCAATATTGGTGGATTGTCTCTGGTTTGGTAGTCGCGGTGAGTAATTTTTAAGGTGAGGAAGTCAATTATGATACTCGCTTTTAAAGCTGGGTGGGGGTCGGTGTTGAATTCTGGATAAAAGAGATAGCAAATTTGCGGTTTATCGGTGCAATATTTAATTAAGGTAGCACCATCTACCCGCCCGATGGTACGGCTGGCGCAACCTTCATAAATCCGCAGTAAAGCATCAAGTTCTGTTAAGGCGGAAACATGGACATACAAAGCGCCACGGGTATGTTTACCGATTTTACTTTTGTCGCAAGCATTTTGAATGACTCTAGGTTGACCGAGGCTAAAGAGTTTTTGATCGGCGACACCACAAGCTTCTTCATAGCTACTAAAAAAGGCTTTGATGTCGTAGCGGATTTCTGGTGCTAGTTTATGCCATGAGGGGCGTTGTTCAAAGTGGGTAAGGGCGAGGTAAACTTGAATATCCAGAGAGCGACGATAAGCGATCGCATCCCATTCTGCCTCATCAGTAGCTTGTAATACTACGCCAAAAGCACGGCGGAAGTTACCAAATTCACTCAGTAGTTCCTGTTCGTTACTCAATTCCCCCTTAACTGGTAATCTTCCACGCTGGGTGAAAAAGTCCATTAATGGTGCGAGTATTTCCTGGTAATCTTCAAAGCGCTTGCTAGGAATGCGAACTCTGGGCGTAGAACTGCGAGTAAAAAAGCGAATGGCTTTGAAACTTTCTTTTTCGGCTTCATGGCGAAAGACAAAGTAGACACCTAATGCTACAGGTACAGCATCTACATTCAGTACCTCATCAATGTAACTTTTTAGTTCTTCTTGCTGGTAATATTTTTGAAATGTATTGCGCCGGGTGACAATTCCATCGCTATAAGCTATTTGGGTTTTGCTAGGCGCGTTAATTAAAACCTGCGCAGCGACAATTAAAACTTTGTGGGTGAGTTCCCAAGCTTTAACTAGGCTTTCTCGCCTTTCTTGGGGATCTTCGATGACGTTGAGAACATAACCCAAATTAACCACATCAGCAGAGGTAATCGATGCATCAGGATAATAATAAGGGTCCCAACCGCCACTAGTGTAACCTAAATTGGCGACGCGCTGGACATCACCACCATAGCCGCAACCGTAGTCAAAAAAGGTAGTTTCAGGATTGAGAATTGCCCATTCTATAGCCAATCGTACCGGACGAGAGATATCAATGCGAGCGATCGCAGCTCGATGACGTTCGATGTCTAACGCTTCAGGCATAATATTTCAGTCAACAGTCAACACTCAACAGTCAACAGTTAACTAATATCCTTTCAATCTTTCAGCGCTAGTACAATTAAATCTTCAATTTTCTTGATATTTGGATCGCCGGCTAAGTAGCCAATTCCCCGATGTAAATGCAGGCGAAATTGGCTAGCAAGGGTTTCTTGATCGATGGGGAAACCGTCGTTGTGACACCTTTGCTTGAGTGCAAGGAGCAGGATATCTGACATTTCGCCACCGAACACGCGCCAAGACATTTCCACATTGCTATCTTGGGGTATGGGTACAGGGGAAGGTGGGGTTGGTTCTGCGAGAGAACGACAAAAAGCCCATCTGCATAATATATTCCATTGGTCTATTTTGGTGCTGCGACGGAGTTTGACTAGTTGCTCTTTAGCGGTTTGGGAAAGTTTTATTCTTTCGATTGGCGATTCCATGATTAAAATTTATCAAGCTTTTTACAGTGTCACCCGGCAATAGAGTAGATTTTGATGTTTAAATTGTCTGAGCCATTCTTTAAATGATGGACATTTTTCATTTTAATTTATTGTAGCGATCGCACCTGGTTCAATCTCTGTGCTAGGGCAGATAAATTTAATTTATTCAATATACTAGATTTAATTGGGCGTTTTTCGTCCCAAAAAATCAGTGAAGAGTAGAAATCAGAAGCTAAGGTAGAATTTAAAATAATTAAAGCTTGAACGGCTGATTGCTCATTGTCAAAAGCCAGAAAATAAACAGTATCATCAAAAATAGTAGGTTTATTATCGAGCGTTCCAACGAGTTGGAAGTTAAGTTTTTTATATAATCCACAAATTGCTATTTTCCAAGGTAAAAACGTGTAATTTCCGACACCAAATATAGAAAAGCGGGGGTTATTATGATATATTTTACTTTTTCTAGAATCTAAATAATTTGCATGAGACTCTAAATAATTCCAGGTTTTAGGTGCTATATTTTTAATATATTCAGTTGACTCACCGATAAATCTTTGAGGAACTACAACATATCGATTGGTAACTCGCGTTCGACCTTGAGCTACATCAGAACCTTTAATTAAAGGAAAAATAAATTTTTCTTCGATATCAACAATTTCTCCTAATCCATTTATATAAATATCATTAATTTTAGATAACTCCATTACATCTGAGCAATCATGTTTAATACCAGAACGCCATTTTTCTGCTGATTTGAAAGCATATAAATCTTTTAATTTATCAAAAATCAATACATCTTTCACTAGAATGTTGTCTTGATAGCCTATTCGCTGGTAATTTTTATCTTCAATGCTATTAAAAACATCACAAAAATAATTATGCGAAGTTGAATCAAATTTACATAATAATAAACAAGCATCAACATTTGCGCCAAAATACTTTTTTGCATCTACTTTGTAAGTTGCACAATATTCTAGAGAGATTTTTTGAGCATGAATATAATTCAGTAACTTTCTTGAGACAGAAGTTTTGCACAACATGGCAAGATAGGCATGGCATTTTTGTAAATATTGGACTATACGGATTAACATCCATTCAGAAACATCAAAATTGCTTTTGCCAGTAATTGCATCTAATCCATTCAGCTTTTGAAAATTACTTTTCAAGGGTAAATTAACACCATGAATTACTCCTTGTCGTGAGTTAGTAACCCAAGGAAAGTTACCTATTACTAAAATATTTTCTGGGTTTTCTCTGAGTACTGACTGCCAATCAAACTGAAAAAAATCTGCTTGCTGAACTTTAATTCTTTCGTCTGCTAAAAGCAATTCTTCATTATTAATTACATTTATATAATGTTGATTGATTTCGATACCAATAATTTTTTTTGCTGATGGAAATATTTGTGCAGAGGCTTTAATAAAATTGCCTAAGCCGCAAGTTGGCTCAATAATTATGTCAGGTTTAATACCCAGTTCAACTAGTTTATGGCAAATTTTTTCAGCTAACTCTATAGGAGTTTGAAAATCGCCATATTCTATTTTTGACCTGAAAGTTTGAGTCATGAAATCAACCTATAAACAGCAACTACACCGTCTTCTTGTCCAGCGCGATCGATAACTCTGCTATATTGCAATCTCCATTGCAAGGCATTGGAAATAGTCAATAATCCCTGCATTGGTGGATTTATCAATATCTCATCCGCAATATTTCCTGCTTCAATTTCATCAACAGGTAGATTTTTATCTAGCATGAAAGCAATGAGATCATCTTTGTTACCCTCATTCTCTAAGATATTGCGAATTCCCCGAGTCATTTGAAAATCTGCTGTCTTTTCAGCACTGACATAAATTGTGTGTAGGATACTCAAAGTTGCGGTGCGATTTTCACTATTGTCTGTTTTGTCATAAACAAAAATAATGAGTGAGTAACCAAGACCAAAAATCTTCTGTCGCGCAGATTTGAAGGGACAAGATGATTGTGGTTGTCTAATACTGGTCACTTTAACATCTACTAATAATCCGGGAAAATCTATACCGCTTGCTGAATTACCCTGCAAAAACTCATATTTTTCTTTTAGATAAAGCTTAAATTTTTGCTCTAGATATGTTCCAACTGCTTTACCGTCTGTAACTCCATAAAGTAGAGATTCTGAATGTTGAGACTCGGATGCTGAAAATATTCCTGCTTCTAAGCAGAGAGTTTCTACGGTCAGTGTGGGCATAAATACAAATCAAATGTAAAATAATCTACTTACCAAAAGTATTGATTTTCTAATACTGTTGTTTGCCGAGTTGCAGAGTCATATTGTAAAAGGTATTCGTGAGCGATCGCTTCATTCTCTCTCAGTATTTGCACTTCTTTTTTACCAATTTCCGTATCCGTAGATAATAAAATTACTTGATGACTGGCGCAGGGAAAGTAACGTTCTACCAAGTTACTGCGGTGAGAAGAATCGAGCCTACCTAATGGTGTATCAATCGCTACTGGCAAGCGACGACCGGAGACTCGTGCTAAACCCCACAAAAAGGCGATCGCTAATAGTTGTTTTTCCCCAGCAGAAAGGCGATGTTTGGGGACTGGTTTACCTTTTAAATCGTAAAGTGACAGGCTAAATGTATTACTGTCGATAGCAACGCGATGAACTAAATCAGATTTATGTAGCAAGTAACGAAAGCACTCTGTTACTTCCACTTCTAATTTATTCAGTTTTCTCAAAGTTAATTTTTCGCGAAAAACCTTGAGTGTTTCTTGCACTCTCGCCGCCGATTCAATAATATGTTCTTTATTTTGCCGTTTTAGACTTGTCTCTGTATAGCTTTCTAAGTCTTTTTTAGTAGTGTAAATCTCGGTTTCTAATTCAACTAAACGGCGTTTTGCTACTTCATAAGCCGCCTTAGCTTCAGCAACTTCCTGTTGTGCTTGTTGCAATTCATCAGCCAGTCTTTGATATTCTTCTGGTGAAGCTGCGGTTTGAATTTGTCTTTCTAAAGTGATAATTTCTTCTTCTTGAGACTGGAGAAATTTAATTTTCTCTTGAGCCTGAGTTTTCACATAACCCAGATAATGATAAATTACATTATCTAACTGATTCAGGCTTTCTCTATCAGCTAATAGCCAAGGTTCGGTGGTAACGGCGTTATGTAAATCTTGATTCTCTTTTTTGATAAATTCTTGAATTTGAGTAACTTCTGACTCAGAAATAGTTAATTGATTAATAAAATTCAGTAACTTCTGCTCTTTCTCTACCAATAAATCGTGAGCTACCTGCATTTGTTGAATCCGAAATTCTGCCTCTCCTTGATTCAGAGATTCACTTAATAAAGGTGTAATTAAAGCTAAAGGTAAAACATCAGCCGCTAAATCGCACATTACCTGACGCGCTTTCTCGGCTGCTGTAGTTTTTTCATTCTTTTGTTTTTCTAAGTGACTGCGTTCTCCGGCAATTTTCCCACCTTCAGAAATAAATTTATTCACAGCTTCCTGCTGCCGAATTTCCGCAGATTTTAATTCATCTTGCAAAGATGTAATTGCTTGCAATTCTTGGTTATAAGTTTCTTGTAAACCTTGTAACTTCTCTTCAATTTCTGCCAGATTAGCTAATTCTTTAGTACCAGCCAGTTCCTTGCGTTTGCGATTAACTAAAATATCTAAATCAACAGCCAACCTATCAGCTAACTCTAACCCTAAAAGTCCGCTAATTGCATCGACTACAATTGCTGGTGGTGTTTCCTGTTCTGCTAATTCTTTAACTTGTTCGCCGTCAAATAAAAATAAATTAGATATACCTAAAGGTAATAAATTTTCAATATACTCATCCCAAATATTCACTAAAGCCGTATCTAACCATTCATTAGCATCTAAAATCCCTAAATGGTCTTTACCATCTTGCGGATTTTTCTCCCAAGTCCGCACTACCCGATATTTTATCGGCTGGTCATTTTCAATATGTTCAAAAACTAATTCAATCCGAGTTTTTTCAACAGGGTCAGTCTTACTATTAACGCATTGCGTGAGAAAATCACTATAACTTAAATTACCACGGGTAGAACATTGAGCGCGATGACCATAAAGCGCTAACCGAATAGCATCCATTAAAGTTGTTTTTCCGCCACCATTCATCCCACCTAAAAGAATTATGGGACGAGAATTTTCATGATTTCTTGGGTCAAGATTGATTACCTGTTTCCCCGCGTAGGGGCCAAAGTTTTGTAATACAAGTTCAATAAATATCATTTAACTTAGTTAACTAGGTCGGCGTAATTAAATATAACTGTTAAGGGCTGTCATTTGTCATTTGTCATTTGTCATTTGTCATTTGTCATTTGTCATTTGTCATTTGTCATTGGTAAGGGTTTCAAATATACCAGGACTTACGCGATAACTCTCCCAAACCCTCTTTACTTCGTGTTCTTTGCGTACTTCGCGGTTCGTTTTTTCATGATTTTGCGTAAGTCCTATATACTTACGTTTCGTAATATAGCAATCCTCAATCATTTGTAAAATTTACCAAATCTCAGTATTTTTCTCTTATCCTTGGCGTTCTTGGCGGTTCATTAAAAAAATATTTTCACAACTCAGATAGGATTGCTATATAGTTTGGTTTATTTATATCTACTGACTTAGACAAACAAAATTCAAATTATAGGTCGAAGTTGTTAACCACTTTCTACTCTCTCTGTGTTCTCTGTGTCTCTGCGGTTCCATTAAAAAAATACTTTTCACAACTCCTACATAAATTCCTATACAACTGAAATGTCCTAAAAACTCAGATATGGTGGGCATTGCCCACCCTACCATATTTCCTGTAACGCTGGTTTGGAGAATTATTATCGTCTCTCCACTTGATCCACTTCTTTAGGAACCCCAGCAGTTAACACCTCATGTCCGGTGCTAGTCACTAACACATCATCTTCAATGCGAATTCCAATCCCTACCCAACGCGGATCGGTTGCTGGCTGATCTTCTGCCAGTTTGGTATCTGGTACTATATAAAGTCCTGGTTCTACGGTGAGTATTTGTCCTGGTTGTAAAATCTGTGGGTTATCACCATGCTGATACACACCGACATCATGGACATCCAAACCTAACCAATGGCTAGTACGGTGCATATAGTATGGTTTATATTTTTCTTCTTCAATTAGCTTATCTACTTCACCCTTAAGAATACCCACTTCCACTAAACCTTCTGTGAGGACGCGCACTGCTGTATCGTGAACTGAGTTGAAAGTATTACCGGGTTGCACTTGAGCGATCGCTTGTTTTTGTGCTTCTAAGACAATCTCGTATAATATCTTTTGTTCTGCTGTAAACTTCCCACCGACAGGAAATGTCCTGGTAATATCGGAATTGTAATAACCGTAGGCACAACCAGCATCAATCAGCAGTAAATCTTCATCCTGCATTTGGCGATCGTTTTCAATATAGTGCAACACACAAGCATTTACACCAGACGCGACTATTGAAGGATAAGCTGGCCCCATCGCTCCGCGCAAGCGAAAAATATGCTCAATTTCCGCTTGAATTTCATACTCGTAACGTCCGGGTGCAGTTACTTGCTGTGCTAAACTGTGCGCTTCTGTAGCGATCGCAGCTGCTTGGCGCATCAATTCCAACTCAGCTTTACTTTTAATCAATCTCATGCTACCTAAAATAGGGCTGGTATCTTCAATAGCGATCGGCCCTGTACCTCGTTTAGGATAGGTGCGGAGTAAACTTTGATAATGTTTGAGAACTTTGTCATTAAAATTGCGATCGCGTCCCAAATGGTAAAAAATGCGATCGGCTTTTTCTAAATACTGGGGTAGTTTTTCATCAAGTTCGGTAATCGGGTAAGCTTCATCAGCACCATACAGTTCTTTCGCTGCTCCCACTCCACAACGGTAACCAGTCCAAACTTCCTTTTCCCGATCCTTCGGTTGAACAAACAACACAAACTGATGCTCTGCGTGATGAGGTGCTAACACAGCTACAGCTTGCGGTTCATTAAAACCAGTCAAATAGAAAAAATCACTGTCTTGGCGATAATTGTACTCCACATCATTATGCATCACCGCCATTGGCGCACTGCGAAAAATCGCCGTACCATTACCAAGTTTTGACATCAACTGCTGACGACGCTTCTGATATTCTGCTTGCATAGCTACTTTATATTTCAAATTATGGTGATATCTTAACCTTTTCGCACTACAGATTG
Source organism: Calothrix anomala FACHB-343 (assembly GCF_014696435.1). Classification (GTDB taxonomy): domain Bacteria; phylum Cyanobacteriota; class Cyanobacteriia; order Cyanobacteriales; family Nostocaceae; genus Aulosira; species Aulosira anomala_A. The sequence continues at coordinate 259,971 of NZ_JACJQG010000001.1, forward strand.
CATATATCACAAATATTATATGTAGTGCCAAGCACTCTCAACATCAATAATATGTATCCAGTTTTAATTAATAGTTATTCATTGTGCTTGATATTTATATCTCAGGATTAATATTGCGATTATTTGCAAATACATATTGCCTGTATCTTGTCAAATTCATGTTATGAAATTAAGACAATCTGTATCTCATAATTTTACATTTAAAACTAAAGTCTAGAAACATAAAGTTATCATTTTTTGATATTTATGCCAACTTGTTATATACATATCATAAATCATTGGCAAGCACGAGCGTAACTTTTTGAATAAGTCATGTTTTTAATTGTTTAGATTTTTATATAGCTTTTCTCAATCAGATGAGGTACAACATTATATCGCCAGGTATGCGCCCATAAGTATACCTTACTAATTCGGGAAATGCTCTAAAAAATTGAACTGCTATCTAGCATATATATATTGAGAATTGGCTGCTGAAATCATCAGACTATATCTGTTTGTACTTGGCATACTTCCAACAGTAATTATTCAGCATAACCTTACATTTTAGATGATAGACAAATTTATCTTGTTAGCCTAAAACCTCTAAATTAAAGCTATTTCCGGCTTTTGTGACTTATCTACAAATGCTGATATAAACAAAAATATTTTCATAAATGCTTATCTGGAACTTGAAAAAATTAAATAAGCTAGCTAGAAAAGAGCAACTTATATATATGTATTCGCACGAGCAAAAACATGAAAGCATGAAAAAGTCAAACAGATATTTTTTAAGCAAATGTTATTAAAGCACAGAAAATATTTAACCGAAAAAGTTAAAACTTGGATAACAACAAGCTATAAAAACAAACCATGCCTGAATTGAATTTGGATACAAATAGCTGGGCAGCGCTTTCTTTTGAAAAATCAGCACAAATTAGCAACGGTTTTGAAGATAATTCTTCATCATCATTTAGCCGTGCCAGTTCTTCTTCAGCACTGTCAAATCAACCAGTAAATAGAAATCAAGTATCATCACAATCTTTATTTAACGCTAACCCAAACCCTAATCCTTATATCACCAGCGCCGCAATTGTACCAGATTTCAACGGTGATGGTAGAACAGATAAAATTTGGGTTGATGCCCAAACTGGCGAAACTCAAATTTGGTTGATGGATGGTACAACTGTTATCTCCAAAGGGAATTTTCCTGCCGATCCAAATAACCCACCTGGCTCAATAGATTACAAAATCGGCGATTTCAATGGCGATAATAAGACTGACTTCTTGTTACGCAATAAAGTAACAGGTGCTAATACCCTGGTATTGATGGATGGCACCAATTTTACAAATCTGATTTCACTAGATCCACTAGATGGAAACTGGTCACCATTCATTGGCGATTTTGATGGCGATCGCAAAACTGATATATTATGGCGGAATAACGCCACAGGTGAAAACGCCATTTGGTTAGTAGATGGTAGTAACTCCAGCCAACCCATTAAAAGTGGTATCAGACTTGAGGGACTCGACGCTACTTGGACACCAACAATGGTTGATTTCGACGGTAACGGTGTCACTGACATCTTCTGGCGCAGCACCACCGGCGAAAACAGCGCTTGGTTCTTTGATGGTACTCAAGTTAATAAGAATTCTCTCCAATCACAAGACGCCAGCTGGACTTTCAGCTTAGGAGACTTTAACGGCGATTTCCGTTCTGACATCTTATGGCGCAACACAACCACAGGTGAAAACAAAGTTTGGTTAACTAATTCCCTGATTCCCAATAACATCTTCTTCACCGAGGGTTCTTTAACAACACTAGATGCTAATTGGAAATCTAGCATTGCTGACTTCAATGGCGATGGTAAGACAGATATCTTCTGGCGTAATCAAACAACCGGTGAAAACACCACCTGGTTGATGGATGGCGGTTCAATTGTCACTGAAACCTTCCTCGCACCCAGTTCCACCACCGCACAAGCAACATTTGGCGACTTCAACAACGATGGTAGAACAGATATCTACTGGCGCGATTACGCTACAGGTGCGGACGAAATTTGGATTACAAATGCAGACGGAACAACCGTAACCAGAACTCCAATCGCAGACACAGAAAGACTTTCCCCAATTCAAGTAGGAGAAGATGGTAATCCTGTCCTCGGCCCAGATGGTACACCCTTGAGAAAATGGGTTACCTTCTAGATTGCTAGAAAATAATTAGCTTATCGGTATTCACGCAAAGACTGTAGCGTTTTTAATAACGCAATATCAGCGATCGCACAAAGCCAAGTTGAGTAGAGTTAAGCCACAATACCATCTCTACATAAAAGTTTCATTCTGAGCCGGAACACAACTCAGGATCGAGGGAATTCTACCAAATCAATTATCCCACATCGTAGGGGCGGGGTCTCCCCGCCCTTACAAATTATGTTGATACTTAGTTAAAATTTGTAACTCAAAATTTGAATTACGCTATTTTCAGGTAAACTTCCAGAGCTAATAGTAATACTGTCACTAGTACCCCGACGTACAGTCACACCCTGCATCAAATTCAGAAAATCATCCACCGGCGAAATATCACACTTAGTCGCATCTGCTGCCTGTGTACGATAATGGGTAGGAACAATCAATCTCGGATTTAAAATTTCCACCGCTTGCTTGGCTTCCTGAGCATTATAAGCTTTAGCACTACCGCCCACAGGAATAAAGGCGATATCAGGACGACCCATGAGAATTTTTTGCTCAACCGAAATTGGTGCAGCCGCGCCGCCTAAATGTAGGATATTAATTCCGCCTTGCTTCCAACTCCAAGCAGTATTAATACCAAATTGTTTACCACCTTTGCGATCGTGGTCTATACCAATTCCTTGAAACTTAATTCCTTGGAATTCGTAAACCCCTGGTTCATAGATTAGTTTCGGCTTTCCGGGGAGTCCGTCTACAGCACCTTCATCCAGCAGTTGACTGCTAATCATCACTAAATCTGCTGCAACCTTTGGCGGACGATATCCAGCAGTACAGCCGACTGTGCGAAAGGGATTGACGAGAATCTTTACCCCGCCACCCGTCAACAGAAAGCAGGTATGACCCAACCACTGAACTGATAAGCCGCTAGATTGGGCCTGGGATGGAAATTCAGAACTTAAGGTAGTAAAAAAAGCTGTAGCCAAACCCGCCCCAGCATAGCCTATCAACTGTCGTCGTTTCATTAATTACGCTCTCGACTGTAATTGTTCCAGAAAGTTTCGCAGCAACTGCTTACCTGAAGATGTCAAAACACTCTCTGGATGAAACTGGACGCCTTGAATATGAGGATAGTTCCGATGGCGTACTCCCATAATCGTACCATCCTCAACCCAAGCAGTGATTTCCAACACATCGGGGCAAGTCTCGCGGTCAATCACCAGACTGTGATATCTGGTAGCCGTTAAAGGATTTTCTAATCCCTGGAAAACTCCCACCCCAGTATGAGACACCTGAGAAGTTTTGCCATGCATCAATTCAGGAGCAGAAACGATTTTACCACCGAATACCTGACCAATGCTTTGATGTCCTAAACAGACACCCAAAATTGGCAAACTAGATCCTAGCTGTTCAATTAACTCTAAACTGATTCCCGCATCTTCTGGACGACCAGGTCCGGGAGAAATGACGACAAATTCAGGATTTAAAGCTTTAATTTCGTCTACAGATATTTTATCGTTGCGAAAAACTCGAATATCTGCTGCTACAGGAAATTCTGCGGCAAGCTCTCCAAGATATTGGACTATATTATAAGTAAAACTGTCGTAATTGTCGATGACTATAATCACAGCTAATAACTCCTGGTCAGATTATTTGATTATTTTGTTTAATTGTCACCAGATTGGAGCTGTAAACGTCATCAATTATCGAATGAAAATAAGCAAAGTTAGCAATCTTACTTAAAAAGCTGAGATAATTAAAGTTGCCAAAGGCGGCAGTATAAGTATACTACCTACCAAAAGCGATACTAATGCTGAGACAAGTACAGCACCAGCCGCACAATCTTTCGCAATTTTGGCTAGCTCGTGGTAAGTTTGCTTAACTGTTAAATCAACTAGTGATTCTAATGCTGTATTTAGTAGTTCTAAAGTTAAAACTAAACCACTAGTTATAGCAATAATGGCGATTTCTACAGGTGATAAATGTAAAATGATGCTGAGAGCGATCGCTACAGCACAAACGCCTACATGAATGCGAAAATTGCGTTGAGTTTTAAAACCATAGCTAATTCCCGCCCAAGCATACTTAAAACTAATAAATAAATTAGTCGCCACTTGCCAAGAAAATTCTCTTTCTTTAGTCACTAGTGTTGGTATGCGGTTATTAGTGGGTGGTGGCGAAACTTTTTGGGACATAGGCTTCAAGATCCTCACATCAAGTAGATACAGTTGTTGGTGTTGCCGATTTTAAGGGCTTAATTTAGGTTTAGGCAATTTTATCCGGAAGTTTTAGGAGTAGCAAAGAATAATAATAGAGGTTACTCTATGTCAATAGAAATACCTATTTGTCTCAGCAATATTACCTGCTGTTTTAACATTCTCACCAAACTTTCTTCATCAGGATGATCCCAGCCTAATAAGTGCAGCAAACCATGAGCCACAAGCCAGGCCAATTCAGTTTGCAAACTATGCTCCTGCTGTTGGGCTTGACGCTGTGCAGTATCTACAGATACCACAATATCCCCTAGATATAAAGGCATAGAGGCAAACATTTCCTCATTGTGAGGACTGTCCACCTCTAAAGCAGCAAAAGCTAATACATCTGTAGGTTTGTCCTGGTGACGATATTGGGAATTGAGTGACTGAATTTCTACATCATCCGTGAACCGCAACCCGATTTCATAACCTGGTGCTGAGGGAAGATAAGGGTGAAGTATTTCTAGCCAGCTATTAAACCAGTCTTCCCAAGTTTCCACAGCAATGCGGTTATCATTAGTCCCAAAATTTTTTGTTGTTTCTGGGAACGATTCATAAAAGTAATCTTGTACATCTAGTTCAACTTGCACTAGCTACAAAGTCTCCTAGTAACTCGAGGTTTAGGTTTAAGTTCAGCGAGTTAGGTAAGCAAGACCTACGAAGAGAGCTAAAAGTCCCACAGTAGTAAGCACAAAATGCTTAACAGAAGTACCACCTTTACGCACCATGTTGCGCATGGCGAGTTTAACGTAGCTCGGTTGAGCTTCCTTTGACGGAGAACTGCTCATGATGATTCGATAACAAACTCTTTTATATATAAATGTAACAGTTATCGTCAATGGTCAATGGTCAATAGTCATTTGTCATTTGTCATTTGTCATTTGTTAGAGACGCGATGAATCGCGTCTGTACAATTGTCATTTGTCCCCCTTGTCCTCCTTCCCTAGCCCCTAAGCTGGCGTACTCTCCACAAGTTGATTTTCTTGTCGCAGATAGGCTTGAATGAAGGCGTCAAGGTCGCCGTTCATGACATCGGTAATGGCTGTGGTTTCTGTGTTGGTACGCAAATCCTTGACCATTTGGTAGGGGTGAAATACATAGTTACGGATTTGGTTACCCCAAGAAGCTTCGACCATATCACCGCGAATTTGGGCGATTTCTTGGGCGCGTTGTTCTTGGGCGATGACTAACAGCTTGGCTTTGAGACGGGTGAGGGCTTTCTCTTTATTTTGCAGCTGCGATCGCTCTTCTGTACAACGCACAGCTAAACCAGTGGGAATATGCACAATCCGCACGGCTGTTTCGACTTTGTTGACGTTCTGTCCGCCTTTACCACCAGAACGGGATGTAGTAATTTCTAAGTCCTTTTCGGGAATGTCTAGCTGCACAGAACTATCTATTTGGGGCATAACTTCCACCCCAGCGAAACTGGTTTGGCGTTTACCGTTGGCGTTAAATGGGGAAATTCGCACTAAACGATGTGTACCAGTTTCCGATCGCAAATAACCATAAGCATAACGACCGGTAATTTCTAAAGTCGCCGATTTAATCCCGGCTTCATCCCCTTCTGACTCTTCTGCCAAAGTCACCTTATATCCGTGAGCTTCTGCCCAGCGTGTATACATTCGCATCAGCATAAACGCCCAGTCTTGAGCATCCGTACCACCCGCACCGGCGTTAATTGTCAGTACTGCCCCTTTGTCATCGTAGGTGCCGGAAAGTAATTGTTGTAACTCCCACTGATCGAGTTCGTGGTTGAGTTTAGTAATAGTAGATTCCGCTTCTTGCAGTAGCCCTTCATCAGTTTCTAACTCTAATAACTCAACCACAGCTTTCGTATCTTCTAGACTAGATTGCCATTGATGATACTGCTGGAGGTGGGCTTTAAGGTCGTTGAGTTCTTGTAATGTTTCTTGGGCTGTCGTTTGGTCGTTCCAAAATTCTGGTTGAGCAGAGATTTGTTCTAAATCTTGAATTTTGGCTGTCAGTGCAGGTACGTCAAAGATAGTCCTGGGTTTTACCCAGGCGATAAGCCAACGTTTCGATTTCGCGTTTGAGTTCTAAAACATCCATATTGCTTACTTAACGATAGAGCGTGTCTAATTGTTAAGAACTTGCTCTCAATTCTATTTGCTTTATTGATTTTAGCTGTTGTTGAGCAAGTTCTTTGTTTCCAGCCTCTATATTGATGGTGCAATACGGTTCAGTTAAGGATAAATATAGGTTGGGGAGCCAGTGCGTTGCGGTGAGACCAGCGCTGCGGGAGGGTTTCCCTCCGCAGGCGACTGGCGAACCCCGAAGGGGGGTTCCCCCCGTTGTAGCAACTGGCGTTTGAACGAAGTGAAACCCAACAAATCGCCGAAAATGTTGGGTTTCGTTCCTCAACCCAACCTACGCAGTTTAAGGTTTTTGACGTTAACTGAACGGTATTGATTTATGGTGTTGTTGGTCAACCACTCATCCCATGAAAAAACCGTGGCTGCTGAGGCTAGACCACGGTAATTTTTACAAAACTTTACTTTTATCTCGTGCCTACGGATATTTAATCGCGGCTATTGAGGGCAATTAATAGCCGCAAAATAAAGATGAATAGGTTGATGTAGGTGAGGTACATAGATAAAGCTGCTGGTAGGTACTGATCGTTGCGATAAGTACGTGGCAAGATATAGAAATCAACCACAGATGCGCCAGCAAACAGAAATACTCCCAACCCGGAAATGGCGATTTCTAACCAAGTTGGCGTATAGACACCGAATAAGGCAAAGACAAATTGAGTCAAACAGACAACTACCAAGGCAATGATGCCGAGAGAGATAGTTTTTGTCAAAGCCATCCCGTCTTGTTCCGAGAGATTGGAACCAATTTGACGAGCAACAATAAAGGTAACGCCACAACCAAGGGCGGCTATGCCAATACCTTGAATACCAACACCTTGGGTTCTCAAAGCGACAAAGACTAAGCCACTGAGAGTGTAACCAGATAAAAGGCTGTAGGTAGCCAGTAAAGGAAGAGCTAGACCTTTATTGCCTTTTTCGGCAACATTTTGGGCGACAAAGAACAGAATTAACTCAACGATGACTGCACCAATAAAGGTGGGGAAAAACAGTCCGGGATGATTGCGGATCACTCCTAAACCACCGTAGGTTCCTAGTGCGGTAAGTACAAGACCGCCACCTACATAGGGTAGGGCATTAGCTATGACATTAGGCCCTACTAGGGCTTGAGTTCTAGCCTCGCGGATAGCATCGCGAAAATTGCTGGTGTTGCTCATGTGGAAAACTTGTTTTACTGAGAAACGTCCTGTATAGTTCCATTTTTACCAATATTCTGAGCTAATCACCACTCAGCCAAACGAGATAAATCATGTTTGTGAATGTAGCAGTCAAATAAATCAAGGGTTCTGTGCTGAAAATTTCTCATTTATAAAACCCAAAGATTTTACAGTCTTGTTTCTACTGACAGCATATTCTTGGGTCTTGCTGACACAGAAAAATGGTAACTCTAGGGGAAATTGATCTGTTGCTGATTGTGATAGATGTCTGTAGTGTAATTACTAGATTTTTCTGTAGTAATGGATAATTTCTCTGCCAGCAGATAAAAGACCATGAATAATGCGAATCCTGGTTGATCAAACAGAAGTCAGCTGCACTAAATGATGATAAAAAATCAGGGTTACTCATAAAAAATCATGCGTAGAAATACTGAACAATCGCTGCGAGACCCTGATAAGTTCAGTATAACGACGATGGTTTATTCAACGGTGACTAAGGAAAATAATGACAGCTTTGATAACAATATACGCAACTCCATTTTTTTAGGAAAAGGAGTTACAACAAAGGAATTTTTATATGGCAGCAAGTGAGTCCTCTGTGCGAATAGATGGTATAGAGTTATTACACTTATACCACCAGAATCCCTCTATTAAACTGCGTAATCAACTTGTGCAGCTACATACTGGTTTAGTGCGGAAGATGGCTCATAAATTTAGCCATCAATGTAATGAACCTTATGAAGATTTAGAACAGATCGGTTATTTTGGTTTAATCAGAGCTATTGAACGTTTTGATCCCAGTCAAGGATATGCGTTTAGTTCTTTCGCTGTACCATATATTCGTGGAGAGATGCTGCACTTTTTACGCGATCGCAGTACTCTATTAAAAATTCCCCGGCGTTGGCAAGAACTATATAATGAAGGGCAAAAGGTACGCAAGGACTTGGCTATTGCTTTGGGACGCCCACCCAAAGACACAGAAATTGCCCGTGAATTGCGCGTATCTGTGCAAGAATGGCAAGAAACTAAATTAGCGGCGCAAAACCGGATGCCTTTAAGTTTAGATGCTACGGCTGTTCACTATGTTGATTGCCAAATCACTTTAGGTGAAGCTTTACCTTGTCCTCGTTCTAACGCACTTCAGCAACAAGAAGAAGAACGTCAACAACTCCAAGGTGCAATCAATTTATTAGAAGAAAAGCCCCGGATGGCTGTTGAGTTAGTCTTTTTGAAAGAACTTTCCCGCAAAGATGCGGCGAAAAATATCGGTACAAGTCCGATGACTGTAACGCGATATCTGCAAAAAGGTATTCAAGATTTGATTAGCTATTTGCAACCTCAAGCGGTAGCTAGTGGGTCATAGTCAATAGTCCAAAGTCAATAGTCCAAAGTCAATAGTCCAAAGTCCAAAATTTCATCAACCCTTGACCATTGACCCTTGACCCTTGACTTTTAACCTTAAATTTATTACCTAGATTTTAAATCAGCGATCGCTCCTTTGGTCATAGCCGCAATAGCTTTATCGGTCGCCTTAGGTAGATGATAGTATTTACCTCCGGCTGTTTGCGCTAATTCTTTGGCAAAGCCTGTAGAGACAAATTTACTCTCCGTATCAATTACTAACAGCTGTATTCCCAAAGCGCGAATTCTCGCCGCAATTTCTAATAATTCGCTTTTGATATCTGGCTTTTCTCCTGGTTCCTGGGGTTCGCCTAAGGAACGGGCTAAGGGTATATTACCCCGGCCATCGGTGATGGCTACAACCACAACTTGACCAATATCACCACTCATTTGGGCATTTAACCCAATGCGTACAGCTTGGGTTAAACCATGCGCTAAGGGGGAACCGCCACCACAAGGTAATCTTTCCAAACGGTTGCGCGCTAAGGCAATTGAACGAGTGGGAGGTAATAAAACCTCTGCTTGTTCGCCCCGGAAAGGAATTAAGGCGATTTGGTCGCGGTTTTGATATGCTTCGGTCAAAAGTTGCATGACTGCACCTTTAGCTGACTGCATCCGGTTTAGTGCCATTGAGCCAGAAGCATCTACCACAAACACTACCAAGGCCCCAGCTTTGCGGACTAACCGCTTGGCGCGAATGTCTCCTTGTTCTACGATGACTTTGCGTCCTGGGTGTCTTTCTCTACGTGCTTTTTGATACGGGGCAGCCGCCCTTAATGTGGCATCTACGGCGATGCGTCTGACTTTTCCTTTCGGCAACATCGGCTTAATGTAGCGCCCTCTATCTTCTGAGAAGATAATACTGCGGCTACCAGATTTACCTTGCCTTTTTGCCATCTGTGCAAAATAAAGCACACTATCATCGAGAATCACCCCTTCTGGATCGAAGACAAATTCTTCGGGGATGCTGGGTGGTTCTTGTTGTTCTTGTTCCTCTGGTTCCTGTTCTTCTTCTTCCTGTTCTTCTTGTTCGGATTCGTCTTGACTTTCTGGTGGTGGGGGTGGCGGAGGTGGTGGGGGTGGTGCTTGTTCTGGTGGCTGTGTCTGCACGACTGTGGCGCGGGGAACAATTACCAATTCCACAGCACGGCGCAAGTCGTCGGCGTTGACGGTGTTGCGTCCATCTAACGCGGCGGCGGCTTTAGCTACGCGCACAGCAAATAACTCGGCGCGGTGTCCTTGAACGCCGCCACGAATTGCTTCATTGACTAAATATGCAATTTGATCGTGGGTAATGATGACATCTTTCAACCATTCCCGCGCCAGGATAATTTGAGTTTTTAGTCCGTCTAAGTCTTCGTTGTATTGGGCGAGAAATTCTTGGGGAGATACCGAATAAGCGATCGCTTGTTCCACTGCTTGTACTCTTTGATCTAACCCCAGGACTCCGTCTGCTGATAATGCGATCGCAATTCTATCGAGTAAATGTTCTCTTAACGCCCCTTCTTCTGGGTTGTAGGTAGCAATAAACAACGGTTTGCACTGATGCTGAAAGCTGATTCCTTCCCGTTCAATTTGGTTGCGTCCTTCCGATAATACTGAAAGCAGTTGATTGCTGATTTGGTCATCAAGTAAGTTGATTTCATCCACATACAGCACCCCTCGGTTGGCGCTGGCGAGTAATCCCGGCTGAAATACCGTGTCTCCTTGCTTGACTGATTGTTCCACATCCACAGAACCGAGAAGCCTATCTTCTGTCACGCCAAGCGGAATTTGTACAAACGGCGCAGGGATAATGGCGGTAGGGACATCTTGAATATCTTGATCTGCGTATTCTGCTAAAAGTAAATCATCCCATTCTTGGGGTTGATTGGGATCGCAGTTGCTAATCGAGTCTTTTACAACTTCAATAGGTGGTAGCAAAGCGTGAATAGCCCGCGCCATCACAGATTTTGCCGTACCGCGACGACCTGCGATCGCTACTCCACCTAATCCCGGATCGACAGCAGCTAATAGCAAAGCTAATTTAATCGCTTCTTGTCCGACTACGGCTGTCAGAGGGAAGGAAGTGATTTGAGGATTGATAGTAGGCGCAGGCATGGTTTGGCGATATAGCTAGTCTCGGCTTTTAGCATATCAAGCTTCTGGCACATTTAAAATATAGTGTTGTGACAACTTTACTGGCAGGTGTTAGGAGGCAGGGGGCA
>NZ_JACJQG010000010.1 GCF_014696435.1 Calothrix anomala FACHB-343
CCCAGCACGTAATTTTGTCAGAGCTTCTAGTTGATGAGAATAAATGTTGGTGATACCGTTATTTTGCAACGCCAAACGTAAAGCAGGCGGTAAATCGCTGGGTACGGTGTGAACTATCCCTTGGTTGGGATTTTTGATATCCACCGCTGTGATGCTTGCAATCAATTCTTGAGCTATTGACTGAAATGCCAGGTGGGGGATTTGGTGAATGCGTTCGGAAACTGTTGCAGCTCTTGTATTAGTTTGTTCAATCAAAGTTGTCGAAGAAACCAAGTTGGCGTTACTTGATTGAATTGAGCCAATGGAGATCGCTTCTTCCCAATCGCCAAATTGAGTTGGAGTAACCTCTTCAACAAACTTAACAATTAACCGCCTGCCCAATAACGCCATGACTTCGCCTACTCCATACTCTGGGGAGTAAATATGTTTGCCCACAGTTAGCCATTCAGGTGGTTCTGAAACAGTTTGGTTAGCAGCGCGGATAATAGCGGCGTAATCAGTTGGTTTGTTGTCAGTCACAAAACAATTTTTTTGCTACTGGTGCTTGATTACTTGTCAGTATAAACCTATTGACATCCTCGGTATGGACGGTAGTTATCGGACAATGGTGAGATTTTTTGGAACAGTAATACCCTGAGCAGGTTATGTTTTCTCTTCATTTGTTTGTTATACTCGCGTAGTTTTACAAATGTTTTGTTACAAAAAATTATAAATTTTGTACTTATGAATTTTTACATATATTTTTGTAGTGTATTTAACAGTCTGCACTTATAATATTACGTAGTCAAAATTTATTTCAATCTCATGCACCAAAGCAATCTCCGTAAAAGCAAATTTCCTGTTCAGGATAGTCAGCAAAGTAAGAAGCATTGGACTGTGGTGTACAATCACTTCCACGTTTAGGTTTAAAAGACTAAGCCGATATGGAAACACTTGCTCCTGGTGCGCGGATTGTTGCTAGAGATGCTGAATGGCTTGTAAAATCCACTTCAAGAACACCCAATGGTTCTGTGGTAATAGAAGTTGTGGGTGTAAGTGATTTTATTAAAGGTCGCACTGCACGGTTTGTCAAAGAATTAGAAGAAGACCTAGAGGTTTTAGACCCAAAAAATACTAATTTAGTATCCGACAATACTCCTGGCTATAGGAATTCGCTGCTTTTTCTCGAAGCTCATCTGCGGCAAACTGCTCCCACTGAGACTAATCTTTACATTGGTCATGAAGCGGCAATGGATGTGCTGCCTTACCAATTAGATCCAACGCTCAAAGCTCTTTCTATGCCGCGGCAGCGTTTGTTAATTGCAGATGCTGTTGGCTTGGGGAAAACTTTGGAAGCAGGAATTTTGGTTGCTGAGTTGATGCGTCGGGGACGAGCAAAACGCATTTTGGTTGTGACAACCAAAAGTATGCTGACTCAGTTCCAGAAAGAATTTTGGGTGCGTTTTACTATTCCTCTAGTACGTCTTGATTCTGTGGGTATTCAGCGCATTCGCTCTCGTATTCCCACCAATCATAATCCTTTCCACTATTACGATAAAGCTATTGTCTCAGTTGATACCCTTAAACAAGACAGAGAATACCGCACCTACATCGAGCAGGCTTACTGGGATGTAATAGTCATTGATGAAGCACATAACGTTGCTCGTCGGGGACGTGGTAGCAGTGCTTCGTTACGTTCTAAATTGGCTGATCGGTTAGCAAGCCGCTCCGATAGTTTAATTATGCTATCAGCCACACCACATGATGGACGCGCGGAAAGCTTTGCTAGCTTGATGAATATGCTCGACCCAACGGCGATCGCCAACGAGTCGAACTACACTAAGGAAGATATTCGAGATTTGTACGTCCGGCGGTTTAAAAAAGATGTTGTAGCGCAACTTCTCAAAAAATTCCCAGAACGACAGGTTTTAGCGGTGGAAGCTAATGCTTCTCCCCAAGAAGAAAAAGCGTTTGAAATTCTCGATAACTTAAAATTAGCTGGGATTGACGCGAAAGCTTCTACAGGTAAGTTGTTTAAAACTACTTTGCTAAAAGCTATGCTGTCCAGCCCTATGGCTTGTTTGGAAACAGTATGCAATCGCATCAATCGGGTAGAAAAAACTGATGATCGGCGTTTTAGTGCTGATATTGATGAGTTGAAAGCTTTAGCAGCCGCTTTAGTAACCATCAACGATCAAAATTTCTCAAAATATCAAAAACTACTAAAACTAATTATTACAGCCGAAGATGGAGGCTTTGCTTGGAAGGGTAAAGACCCAAAAGACCGGATTGTAATTTTCACGGAACGTTTGGAAACGATGCGCTTTCTGAAGGAGAATTTAAAGCGCGACTTACAGCTAACAGAAGAAGCGATCGCTACTCTTGATGGGGGAATGCCAGATGTTGAATTGATGGAAATTATCGAGGAGTTTGGTAGTGAAAAATCTCCGCTGCGGCTGGTAGTAGCTACAGATGTGGCATCGGAAGGGATTAATTTACATTATTTTTCACACCGTCTCATACACTTTGATATTCCTTGGTCATTAATGGCCTTGCAACAGCGTAATGGGCGGGTTGACCGTTATGGGCAGGAACGACAACCACAGATTCGCTATTTATTGACTCGTTCATCTAACGAAAAAGTTGATGAAGCAGAGCGCATTGTTAGCGTGTTGGTGAGGAAAGACGAGCAAGCAATAAAAAATATTGGCGACCCTTCTGTTTTTATGGGAGTGTTTGATGCCGATAAGGAAGTAGAGGTGACAGCCGCAGCTATCGAAGCAATTGAGCAGGGAGAAACGGCAGAAACTTTTGACGCACGCCTGCAACCAGGTGAGCAGACAGAGGATGAGGATAACTGGTTTGCTGATTTACTTAGCGATGACCCAGAAGTGAGTGAAGAACCCCAAGCACAAGCGGCTATGCAGAAAATGCCAAGTTTATTTCCCGATGACTATCATTACACGTTAGCAGCGTTGGGTGCGGTTAATGAGGAAAATCCTTTGCAGCTGCGTAGTTTGGGGGAAGAGTTGTTAATCGAGTTAACAATGCCCAATGAATTGCGATCGCGCTTTGAGCGTTTACCAAGAGAAATTCAACCTGCATCAAATCAAGCATTGCGTTTGTCTGGCGATCGCAATAAAGTGATGCGCGAACTAGAGGAATCACGAAAATCTGAGGAACGCTGGCCCTCGATTCAGTATCTTTGGGAACTGCATCCGGTAGTAGATTGGTTAAATGACCGTGGGATAACACTTTTCGGTAGGCATCAAGCACCTGTCATTGTTTTACCTCAGTTACAAACAAATGAGGTTATATTCGTCATGTCAGGTATAATTCCTAACCGTCGTGGTCAACCTCTAGTCAATAAGTGGGTAAGTGTAGTGTTTCAAAATCAAAAGTTTAAGCATATAGAAGACTTTGAGAAAACGCTACAGCTTACTGGATTGGGAGAGGAGCCGATTCCCAATCAAATGTTACCTACTGATGAAAAACTTTTGAATTTACGTGAGATAGCGGTTGTAGAAGCGCAAAAGAAAATGCTAGAAGCACGTAAGAATTTTGAGGATTCAATTAATGTTCAATTACAGGAACAATTGAATCGTTTAAATAAACTCAAAGGTCAACATTATGAGCAACTAACATTACGTTTTGCAGACGGTACTCCTTTAAAAGAAGAGAAAAAATCAAAAGCAGAACGAAGGATTGAGCAAATTTTTAATGATTATTGGCGTTGGGTAGAGGATAGCATGACTACCGAACCTGCTCCATATATCAAAATTATTGCAGTTTTACAGGGAGCTAAGGTATGAGTAAACTAACAGGAATTACTAATGAAAATGAGTTTTACTCAAATCACTACCTGGATGCTATCCTCAATGATGATATTAAGGGAATTGCTCAACGCTGGCGAGAAGCTGCGGCTGAAAATGAAACAAAATCTCCCCCTGAATTATTGGGAAGTTTAGCTGCCCCTTATTTTAGATTGATAAATAATTTTAATAAAGAAAAAGATATTGCAGAACGTATAATTCTTCAACAGCAATGGTTGTCTGATTTTTTTGGCGTTTTAGGTTATCAGATTGAACCTAGTCAACGTATTCTCGATGAAGGGCAAATACTCCCCGTATTGTGTGAAATTAAAAAAACTAATGGAGTGCCGTTACTCTGGATTATAGAAGCTTTACCAGAAGGCGATGAAGTTATTGATATTTTAGATTTAAGTCTAAATAAAGCACAATTTACTGAACAAGATAATGATGATATAAATGCAGAATTAATTTCGTCTGAAATTACGATAGAAGATATTATTTCTGATTATATTTTTTCTCAAGATGAGCCGCCCCGGTGGTTATTGCTTGCTAACGTTCATCAAATTATTCTGATTGACCGTTTCAAATGGAACGCATCACGCTTGTTGCGGTTTGATTTATCAGAAATTCTCTCACGTAAGGAATCAGATACTTTATTAGCAACTGCAACATTACTGCATAAAGAACATACCTGCCCTAGCGAGGGTACAGCTTTACTTGATGAATTAGATGAAAATTCTCACCGTCATGCTTTCTCTGTTTCCGATGATTTGAAATATGCCCTCAGAAAGTCAATTGAAATTTTGGGTAATGAAGCAGTTTGGTATGTAAGAAATAAGCTAAAAACAGGGGTATTTTCTGGACAATTAGACGAGGGACAATTATCAATTGAATGTCTGCGTTATATGTACCGCTTGCTCTTCCTTTTTTACATTGAAGCACGGCGAGATTTGGGTTATGCACCGATGAATGCTGAAATTTATCGGGAAGGTTACAGTTTAGAATCGCTGCGGGAACTAGAGCAAGTAGAATTGCGGACAGAAGAAGATAAAAACGGCTATTTTATTAATGCTTCTCTTACCAAACTATTTGAAATAATTTGGCAGGGATATGCACCAAGTAATGTGGGAACTCTGTATTTACCTGAAGAGAAAATTTATGATAACACTTTTGAACTTGCACCGCTAAAAAGTCATTTATTTGACCCAGAACGCACTAAGCTACTGAATCGGGTCAAGTTTCGTAATAGCGTACTGCGAGAAGTGATTGAATTAATGTCACTATCGCGGGAGGGTAAAGGTAAGCGTCGGGGACGCATTTCTTATGCACAATTGGGAATTAACCAGTTGGGTGCTGTGTATGAATCCTTGCTGTGCTTCCGAGGCTTTTTTGCTGAGGCTGATTTATATGAAGTGCAGCGTGCAGAAAAAACAACAAAAACCTCTGCTGGCGATGATGATGAGGAAGAAGTAGAAGAAGAAACTCCTAAACGGGGAAAAAATAAATATGACGAATTAGATGTTGCTTACTTCGTCAAGTTAGAAGATTTAGAAAATTACACAATGGCGGAACGGGTATTTAATGCTGACGGTACGCCAAAAATGTACCGCAAAGGTGAGTTTATTTATCGGTTAGCGGGAAGGGATCGCCAAAATTCTGCTTCTTATTATACCCCAGAGTCGTTGACGCGCTGTTTGGTTAAGTATGCGTTGAAGGAATTGCTTAAAGATAAGACAGCAGATGATATTCTCAAGTTGAAAATTTGTGAACCTGCGATGGGAAGTGCAGCATTTTTGAATGAAGCTGTTAATCAGTTAGCAGAGAAATATTTGGAGTTAAAGCAGGACGAGTTAAATAAACGCATTCCCCACGACGAGTATTTACAGGAAAAACAGAAAGTCAAAATGTTTTTGGCTGACCGCAACGTATTTGGGATTGACTTAAACCCGGTTGCTGTGGAGTTAGCAGAGGTGTCCCTGTGGTTGAATTGCATTTACAAACCGGAAAATAGAAAAGCTTTTGTACCTTGGTTTGGAATGCAACTGCACTGTGGTAATTCGCTAATGGGTGCGCGTCGTCAGGTATACAGCACTACGTTAATTCCCCGGAAAAAGAAACAACCATACTGGTTTGATCATGAACCCCAACGGGTAATGGTAGGGGATAAGTTACCTGATGGGGTGGTATTTCACTTTTTGTTACCCGACCCAGGAATGGCGAATTATACAGATAAAGTTATCAAGTCTCTAGCACCAAAAGAAATTGAAACTATTAATAATTGGCGTAAGGAGTTCTGTAAAGATTTCTATGAAGATTTTGATGTTGACCGTTTGGTGGCATTATCTCAACGCATAGATGAACTTTGGCAACGTCACACCGAAGAACTGCGGATGATGCGACAACGCACTACTGACCCGTTGAGTATTTTTGGTTATGAAGAAGATGCACATCAAAGCAGCACTTTAGAAATCAAAGATAAAATTTTAGCGCAAGAGAAATTATCTGAAGGTGTAGGTAATTCTAGCTCTTACCGACGGTTGAAATTTGTCATGGATTATTGGTGTGCGTTGTGGTTTTGGCAGATTGAAAAAGCTGATTTATTACCGTCAAGGTATGAGTATTTTATGGAGTTGGCGGTAATTTTGGGTGAAACAGAAATGACGTTTGAACCTGAACCAGAGTTACCATTATTTCCTGAAACGGCACTCCAAAATGAAGTGCAAAAGTTTGTTGAAGATTATAAGTTTGTAAATGTTGCAAAATTAGCAGAACGTTTTCCGAGGTTGGGTTTAGTTGCGAAGATTGCGGAGGAGAAGCGATTTTTTCATTGGGAGTTAGAATTTGCAGATATTTTTGCAGATAATAGTGGCTTCGATTTTATTTTGGGTAATCCACCTTGGTTGAAAGTAGAATGGCAAGAAAGCGATGTGTTAGGTGATAGTGAACCCTTATTTGAATTACAAAAATTTTCAGCAAGTAAGATTGCAAAGTTAAGGGAAGAAACTTTTGTAAAATATCCTAATTTAAAATTTGAATATTTTAGAATCTTTGAATTTTTTGATGGGTATCAAAATTTCTTGAATGGATATCAGAACTATCCTTTCTTAGAAGGACAAAAACCTAATTTATACAAATGTTTTATTCCGCAAAGCTGGCTCTTTTCTAATAATCAAGGTATACAAAGCTTTATTCATCAAGAAAGTAATTATGATGATCCAAAAGGAGGTATTTTCAGAGAAGCAATTTATCCCAGGTTAAAGTATCATTTCCAATTTATTAATGAGCTACAACTTTTCAAGGATGTAGATCATCATACTAAGTATAGTATTAATATATATGGACAATTTTTAGAGGATAATAAATTTTATAATATATCTAATTTATTTTTACCCAAAACAATTGATATCTGCTTTGAGCATGATGGGCAAGGAAAAATACCAGGAATTAAAAATGATGAAGGTAGATGGGATATAGTAGGTCATTCTAAAAGAATTGTTCATGTTGGACAAAAAACTTTAAGCTTATTTTCTCGACTTTACGATCAAGCTAACACTCCAGCTTTAAAAGCAAGACTACCAGCACTTCATTCTCAACAATTATTAAGTGTGTTAGAAAAATTTGCTAAACAAAGTCGTCGCTTGGTTGATTTAAATGATGAATATTTCTCTACAGTAATGTTTGACGAAACTGATGCTCAAAAAAATGGAATAATTCAGCAAAAAACTTGTTTCTCAGATGGTATTGAAATATGGGTTCTTTCTGGCCCACACTTTTTTGTAGGTAATCCTTTAAATAAAACACCAAGAGCAATTTGTACAGCCAATGGGCATTATGATCCAATAGATCTAACAAATATTCCTAATGATTATTTACCTCGTACTAATTATCTGCCTAGCTGTGATATGACTAATTATTGCAGCCGAATACCTCACGTTAATTGGATTGAAGAAGAAAATATTCAACCTTGTAAAGTTACCGATTACTACCGATATGTTTTTCGTAAAATGCTAAATCTATCAGCAGAAAGAACATTGGTTAACTCTATAATACCTAAAAGGGTTACTCATACAAAGTCTTGTGTTTCAGTTATTTTTAAAGATCAAACAAAGTTATTATCATTTGCTGCATTTAGCTCTTCTCTTTGTTATGACTTTTTTTTAAAAACAACAGGTAAAAATAATATTACAGATGAATTAGTATCGCAATTTCCTTTTGTTGAAACAAATATAGAAGTTTATTTACGCGCTCTTGTTCTTAATTGCCTAACTGTTTATTATACAGAGTTATGGGAAAGAAATTATACTATAAAATTCAATCAAGACACTTGGACAAAGAACGATCATCGACTTAACAATAACTTCTTCAAAAACCTCACCCCTAACTGGCAACGTGACATTGCTCTCCGCACCGACTACGAACGCCGCCAAGCCCTAATAGAAATTGACGTACTTGCAGCAATGGCATTAGGGCTAACCCTAGACGAACTGATCACAATTTATCGCGTCCAATTCCCCGTTATGCGCCAATACGAAAAAGACACTTGGTACGACCAAAACGGACGCATTGTATTTACCATCAGCAAAGGACTTGTAGGTGTTGGCTTCCCCCGCAAAGGTAAAAAAGGCGAACAGGGATGGGAAGACATCAAAGACATGAAAACAGGTACAGTCGAACGCACCATCATAGATGACACAATGCCAGGTGGCCCCATCGAACGCACTATCATCTATGAAGCCCCCTTCGACCGTTGCGATAGAGAGGAAGACTACCGTATTGCTTGGGAGGCATTTGAGAAAAGATTTGCTAATAATGATAATGATGTGGAGAATTGAAAATAATGACTAACCAAAAAATAGAACAATTAAGGCAAAAACTTAACGAAATTTACGTAGAAAGAGAAGAACAAATTAACTTAATCATTAATGCTTTCAATAATAAAGAAAATATTTGGCTCTATGGCTTAACAGGTACAGCGAAAAGCGCATTATTTAATGATATGGCAAAAGGTCTTGGATATTCTATATATCATATTAACCAACAATCTGCATATTTTTTATTGGAAAGTTATGATGAAATAAATAGAACATATAATTTTAACCTTGACACTAATATTCCAACAGTTCTTTTTCTCAATCATCCATACTTTTGGCATAAATCTCCAGATAGTATAAAAGCTATTGTTGATATACAACGAAGAAGACCCGAATTGTTTCCTTTTGAATTTATTGTTGGTGAAAGCTTATGGCCGGTGAATCATGAAAAAACAAATTGGCTAACTGACTACTTTCAGCAAGAAATTCAATTTGAAGATATCAAAAATCCTCTTAACAGAAAGAAAGCCTTAAAAACAAAATCATTAAGAGACAAGTATTTTAACGCTACAGAAACTACTTAATTAATAATAATTTATTCATCTAATTCTTTAATTTATAACAAATAATTCTTGGGTGTAATCAATACAAATGCTACCATCCGTTGTCGCTTCAGAAGTTCGTGCCAGCATTGAAGACTTCCTCAAAACCGAATTTCGCCCTGCGTCACCAGGATTTGAAGGGCTGATGCAACGCTTTTTAGCAACACCGGAAGCTGTATTTAAAGGCCCTTACCTGTCTGTGGGTTTACCATTCCGCCCCGGTTCTACAGGTGCAGACTATTTCCCCGACGTGCCAATGGCATTTCCCCCACACCGCCATCAGGAACAAGCATTCGCCCGATTAAAAGCACCCTACTATCAATCAACCCTTGTCGCTACAGGAACAGGTTCAGGAAAAACAGAGTGTTTTTTATTACCCATCCTCAATCACTGCTACCAACATGAAAGCGAACCGGGTATTAAAGCACTGCTAATTTACCCGATGAACGCCCTTGCTACCGACCAAGCAAAGCGGTTAGCAAGTCTCATCTGGCACAACCCAAAATTAAAAGGTAAGGTAACTGCTGGGTTATTTGTGGGCGAGTCGGAAAGAGATCCAAAGGCGATGATGGGTGAAGACCATATCATCACTGACAAAAATATTCTGCGCCAATGTCCCCCCGACATTTTGTTGACTAACTACAAAATGCTCGACTACCTGTTGATTCGTCCAGGCGACCAACCATTATGGGCAGGAAATATACCAGAAACCCTACGTTATTTGGTAGTTGATGAAATTCACACCTTTGATGGCGCACAGGGAACAGATTTGGCTTGTTTAATCCGCCGCCTCAAAGCTAGATTGCAAACTCCCGAACGTTATTTAGCTTGTGTCGGGACTTCTGCAACCTTGGGTGGTAGTGGTAATAAAGGGGATATGTTGAATTATGCAACTACTGTTTTTGACGAACCCTTCGACCAAAATGCCCTAGTTGAAGAAGATAGGCTAACTTGTGGAGAATTTCTCTTTGATGCTTACATTAATCCCCTCCCCATTCCCGAACCCGATAAATTAGACATTCTCAAAGCTGCCAACTACCAAACTATAAAGGAATATATCTGCGCTCAACATCAGCTATGGTTTGAAGCAGCAATTACCGAAGAATTTAATAATAATGAGTGGCGAGTTGAATTAGGCGATCGCTTGAAATCTCTGCCCATCGTCCACAACCTGCTGAAAGTTCTAGACCAAGGAGCGATCGCCCTACCTGAACTTTGGCAAAAACTCAGCCGGAAAATGCGCTTACCAGATAGCGATGACCCAATTTATCAAGCTGCCTTATTTGATAGTTTAATTGCCTTGTGTGCGATCGCCCGCCGCCAATTGCACACTGCACTTGTCCCTTGGGTGAATATTCGTCTGCAATTTTGGCTGCGAGAACTGCGCCGCATGGTGGGAACTGTAGAGAAGCAACCCGAATTAGTATTTGCTGATGACCAAGCATCAGAAGAAAAAGAGCGTGTTCTGCCAGTGATACACTGTCGAGACTGCGGTAGTACGGGATGGGGAGGATTAAGGCAACAAGTAACAAACCATAAAATAGCTTGTGACCTACGGGACTTTTATAAAGCGTACTTCGCAAACGACCCATTAATTACCTACATTTTCCCCCATCGCAATCCAGATAATGATAGAGGTTGGTTATCTTGGAAGCTTTGCAAAGAATGTCTAACCCTTAACCGCACAGATGCTCATCGTTGTTCTAAGTGCTCCAGCGAAGAATTTATTTCAGTTATTGAACCAGACCAAGATGCGATCGTTCGCACGATAAAAACCAAAAATGGTAATCCCCGCCGTGTTTCTAACCATGATTGCCCCTTCTGCGGTAGTAAAGACGGTTTAGCAATTCTTGGTTCTCGCGCTGCGAGTTTAGCTAGTGCCGCAATTGGTACATTATTCTCATCAGCTTACAATGATGACCGCAAACTAATTACTTTTTCTGACTCTGTACAGGATGCAGCGCACCGTGCAGGCTTTTTTGAAACTCGTACCTTCCGCACAACCTTAAGAAGTGCTTTACGCCAGCATCTTGATCGTAAAGCTAAAGGATGGAATTTAGCGGATATTCGGGCTGACTTTTCTCAATATTGGCGTAATGAAATTGGTGGCGATGGCGATTATATTGCTACATTTATGCCTTCAGATTTGGAATGGCTGCGGGAATGGGAAGAATTACAACAAGCAGGAACAGCAAAACCCAGCCTTGTTGAGCTGATTAATAAACGGCTTGATTGGGAAGTAATTGCAGAAATTGGCTTGCGGACAAATTTGGGTGCTTCATTAGAACGCACTGACACCTGTGCAGTTTACCTTGATAGTAATTTACTCAACCCTGCCTGCTTAAACTTACTCGAACGAATTCGCAACGAAATTGGCGGACTAGAAAATCTTGATCGGCAAACCCTGTACCGTTTTCTGTTGGGGTTAATTTACCATCTGCGGCTACAGGGCGGTATTTTGCATTCGGTAACAGAAAATTATATTGAAAGTGGTGGTCAAACCTTCCGGTTGCAGCAACCCTTATTTATGCCTGGATTTGGCCCATCCTCACTTACACCCGTTTACTTTGTCCAAAATGGTAACTTTCCTCGTTTTGAAGCCTTAGTCCGACCATCAGGGAAAGTAACTTGGTGTGAAAATTGGGCTTTTAAATTGTTTTCTAGCTACACTCCACTGATTGTCGCCCAGGTAGAAACCCTTTACAACCTAGTTTTAAATCAACTGGTGGCTCATGAGATTTTTGGAGTCAGGGAAACACGTAACGGCGCAAAAGTCTGGGGTATCAAACAAACAGCATTGTATTTGGATATTACAGCACATCACCTTGAATGCGATAAATGCGGACACAGCATTACCGCTTCTCCACAAGAATTGACGTTATGGACAGATACACCTTGTATGCGTCCGAAGTGTACGGGGAAATATCAACCATCGGAACGAAAAACCCGCGATTTTTACCGCCACTTATATTCTAAAGGTCGAGTGTGGCGCATCTTTGCTAGAGAACACACTGGATTATTAGAAAGAGATGTCCGCGAAGAATTAGAAAATCGCTTTATCACAGGTCGCCACCGTTACGACCCCAATCTTCTTTCTGCTACTTCAACCCTGGAAATGGGGATTGATATTGGTACGCTTTCTTCTGTTTTATTGTGTTCCGTTCCTCCAGCCCAAGCAAATTATCAACAGCGTATTGGTCGTGCAGGTCGTCGAGATGGTAATGCTTTTATCGCTGCGATCGCTAACGGTACTCCCCACGATTTATATTTTTGGGCTGACCCCATGTTAATGATTGCAGGTGGGGTAGATACTCCCGGTTCTTACCTCGATGCTTCAGCAATTTTACAACGCCAACTCACTGCTTACTGTCTCGACCGTTGGGTATCCCAAGGTATCACCCCAGACCAACTACCCGAACGATTTGGCACTGTTTTAGATAGCGTCCAGCAACGTGATTTAACTCGCTTTCCTTATACATGGCTAAATTTTATTGAAAATCAACAATTAGAACTACTGCAAGATTTTCTCGATCTCTTCCAAAATCAAATATCCCACCGCAGCGCCGAACAATTAAGAATATTTATTGAGAAAGGCGAAAACGATGAAGGGGGATTGCGTTGGCGCATTGTCAACCGCTTGCAGGAAGTAGTGGAAGAACGCCGCCGCTTAAAAAACCAAAGTGATACCTTACGGCGACGTATTAAAGATAAGGAAAAAGCTGCTAAGAGTCAAAATCACGAAGAAGAACTAACGGAACTCCACCGCGAACGGGGGGGGTTGATGGAGCTAGTGAAAAATATCAGCGATAAAAATACCCTCAACTTCTTTACTGATGAAGGGTTGCTACCTAACTATACTTTCCCCGAACCAGGTGTAATACTCAAGTCAATTATTTGGCGACAAAAGAATATCAAAGGAGATGGTGCATCTGGTAAATACGAAACCTTTACCTTTGAGTACGAACGTCCTGGTGCGATCGCCTTGCGGGAACTTGCTCCTTATGGTGTGTTTTATGCTGAGGGAAACCGCGTCAAAATTGACCAAATCGACTTAAATATTTCCCAAATTGAAGAGTGGCGCTTGTGTAGGAACTGTTCCTATGCTGCTCTCACTATTTTAGATGCAGCTAAAGAACCTGCTTGTCCACGCTGTGGGGACAGAATGTGGTCAGATGCAGGACGTAAGCGCAAAATGATTCGCTTACGCCAAGTTATAGCAACTACCAACGCCAGAGAAAGCCGTATTGGTGATGACAAAGATGAGCGCCAACCAGCCTTTTTCACTCAACAAATGCTGGTAGATTTTGAACCAGAAGCACGAGAAAAGACTTTTGTAATTAAAGATGAGGAATTTCCCTTTGGTTTTGAATTTATTTCACGAGTCACCTTTCGAGAAGTCAATTTTGGAGAGGGTAATTCCCAATCTGAAAATTTTGAAGTTGCTGGAATTAACCGTCCCCGTCCTGGTTTTCAAATTTGTCGCCATTGCGGTAAAGTTCAAATTGATCCGGAAAAACCAGAACACGCCTTGGCTTGTTCTCGACGTGAAAATAGCAATGAAAATGATTTTACTGATATCTTGTACTTGTTTAGACAATTTGAATCGGAAGCAATCAGAATCTTACTACCTGTAGATACTTTAACTTCTGATAAAAAATTACATTCATTTATTGCAGCCCTGCAACTAGGGTTAAAACAATACTTTAAGGGTAAAGTAGACCATCTCAGAACCCTTATTAGTCACGAACCGCAAGAAAATACACCTAGCTTGCTACGCAAACCTTTTCTATTTTTATACGATACCATTCCCGGTGGTACAGGCTATCTACGCGAATTACTACGAGATCCAAATAACTTTTTCTCTGTGTTTGAACAAGCATTAGTTATTTTACGTGCTTGCGATTGCAATGATGGCTGTTATAACTGCTTGTACGGTTATCGTAATAGTTTTGACCGAGATCAAACCAGCCGTAAGACAGCGATTGATTTACTTAATATTATTGTTAACCGTCGTCTGCAATTAACTGAAACTCAAGGAGGGCTTTCTCAAGTTAAGCTTAATGCTTTATTTGACAGTATTCTTGAATTACGTTTTATTGAAGCACTAAGACGCTACCGCCATAATAACGAACCAACAATCGTTCGTAAAGAAATAGTTAATGGTAAAGCTGGTTATTTTATTAGAATTGATAATCAAGATTGGAACGTTGAACCACAGGTTGAACTTGGCAGAAACGAAGGAATTGAAGTTAATAGCAGAGCAGATTTTGTTTTTTATCCTGCTAAAAATACAACAGCGATTAAACCGATAGTCATATTTACCGATGGTTGGCAATACCATGCTCACCGCATTGCTGAAGATTTTCTTCAACGTATGGCAATTGCTAAAAGCAACCATTATCACGTTTGGTCTTTAACTTGGACTGATGTAGAATCACAGTTCTCCAACAAGCAAAATGATGCTTATATGGACCTTTTAGAACTGGGTGCTAGTCAGCAATTTAAGGCTAAAGAAGGTACATTTTATGAAAAATATAAATGTGGGGAATTAAGACTAATTGCTCAAAAAAACAGTTTTATTTGGCTGGTTAATTTCCTAGTTAATCCAAATAGAGATTTATGGAAAAATTTTGCTCTGATGAGAACTTCTGCTCAATTTGATAATGCTCGTTTTAGCCAGCAGGATGCTCGTCTATCTTGGGTGAATGCAGTATTAAAGAAAACCAACTCTTCAGTTGTAGATGCGTTTAAACCCATAGAAACTGGAAAAATGTTAGGTTTAGTTTATGGGGCAATAAATGACGATAAAAACTTAGTCGAAATTTACATCTCAGTAGATGGTAAACGTCATTCAACTCTAGATAGTGCTGGCTCGTTTATCACTATTTATTTAGATGATAAGGCAATAGAAAATGAAAAAGAATTGCAAAAATCGTGGATAGGAGTTCTACGTTATTTCAACATATTACAATTTGTTGACCATAGTTATGTTGTGACGGCTCAAGGTAATGACAATGGTTTAAATTCTGCATTAGTACCTCCCAAAGCAAACCAGGCTCAATCTCAACCGACGGTTAAACATAATGTAGCAGCTTGGCAAAAACTAGAGGAACTAGTTTTTGATGAGACAACATTAGAACTGTTGCACTATATGCAAGAACATAACTGGGATTTACCAGAAGTTGGTTATGAGTTAATGGATAGTAATGAAGTTGTAATTGCTGAGGCTGAGTTAGCTTGGACAAAACGTAAATGTGCTGTTTTGATTACAGCAGATAATACTTTAATGCTATTTAAAGCAGCAGGATGGCAAGTAGCTACTATTAGTGAAGTTATGGCTGATCCAGAAACATTTTATAGCCAATATATTAATTAATAATGCGATAGGAGATTATCCAAGGAAGTAATTATATGTTAAACCATCAACCAAAACTAGCAATATCCGCAGATTTTCTCGATGCTTTTAGTAGGATACCTCGACAAATTCAAGGTAAAGTAAATGTATTTGTTGAAAAATTTAAGAAAGACCCAACCAGTTCTGGTATTAATTATGAGTCAATTAACGGCAGGGACTCTCGACTAAAATCTGTTCGCATTGACTTGTCATATAGAGCTATTGTTTTTAAACCTGATAAAGGCAATACTTATATTCTTTTATGGGTTGATAACCATGATGATGCTTATAGCTGGGCGCAACGCCGAGTTTGTAAAATTAACCCAGAATCAGGTGCATTACAAATTATAGATATTGAGGAAGCAAGCGCAATTGAAGCAGAAATTTCTAGTCGTAGAATACCACAAATTCCTGGTCGATTTGATAGCATACCAGATAAATATTTATTGCGGCTTGGCATTCCCGATGAATTATTAGGTGCAGTTCGTGCAGTTGTAACTGACGAAGATATCGATAAATTAGTGTCTAAGTTACCCGAAGAAGCAGCTGATGCTTTACTAATGTTGGGTGCTGGATACTCTATCGAAGAAACTCTCACAGCACAAGATAAAAACCGCGAACAGACTATCGACACAGATAATATTGATGCAGCTTTAGAAAAAGACGACAGTAAACGCCGCTTCCGAGTTGTTGAAAATGAAACAGAATTGTTAGAAATTCTAGCTGCACCTTTAGAAAAATGGCGCGTATTTCTTCACCCCAGCCAAAGACGTTTGGTTGAACGCGACTGGAAAGGGCCAGTACGAGTATTAGGTGGTGCAGGAACAGGGAAAACAGTAGTTGCAATGCACCGTGCTAAATGGCTGGCAGAAAATAGATTTACAAATTCAGGCGATCGCATTTTATTTACAACCTTTACCCGTAACCTTGCAGTTGATATCGAAGCTAACTTACGTAAGATTTGCTCTCCTGAAACCATGCGTCGCATACGAGTTGAGAATATTGATGCCTGGGTAACATCATTTTTAAAAAGTGAAGGTGTTACTACTAAAATTGTCTACGATGACCAAGTAGCAGAACTTTGGGAAAAAGCTTACGAATGCAAACCTGAATCTCCATCGTTAACACTTGCTTTTTATCAGGATGAATGGCGTGAGGTAATTCAAGCTAATAAAATCACAAACCTCAAGCAATATTTAACAGTTACCCGAACTGGACGCGGTACAAGACTCAATCGAGCCGAGCGAGCTGCTATTTGGGTTGTTTTTGAAGAATATCGTTCATTACTCCAACAAAAAGGTTGGAAAGAAGCCGAAGATGCAATGCGTGATGCTTGTAGTTTATTACAAAATAAACCAGGAGAAACTTTACCTTTCAAGGCTGTAATCGTAGATGAAGCTCAAGATATGAGCGATGCAGTTTTCTCACTAATTAGGGCAATAGTTCCACCGAAAAATGACGGCAATGATATTTTTATAGTTGGCGACCCTCACCAACGTATTTATGGGCGAAAAGTTGTTCTTAGTCGCTGCGGTATTGATATTCGCGGTCGCTCCCATAAATTAAGAATTAACTACCGTACAACCGATGAAACCCGCAAGTGGGCAACAATGGTGCTGGATGGCATTACTTTCGATGACTTAGACGGGGAACAAGATGACCTTAAAGGATACCGTTCTTTACTTCATGGAGATCAACCTGTAGTTAAAGGATTTTCTAGTTTCGAGGATGAAATGAATTTCATCAGCACGTATCTTCAGCAGCTAGAAAGTAGTGGTACTCCTTTAAGCAATGTTTGTATTGTGGTTCGCACTAATTCTTTGGTAAAACAATATGCTTCTGCTCTTGAAAATCTTAATGTCAAAGTGCGAGAAATTAAACGTACTCAGCCTGATAATTTGTCTGAACAAGGTGTTCGCATTGCAACAATGCACCGAGTAAAGGGTTTGCAATTTGACTATGTGGTGTTAGCCAGTATTAATGATGGTATTTTACCGTTAAAGTCTGCATTATCTAATACTGCTGATAAAGCAGCATATAATTCACTAATTAATTCAGAGCGTTCTTTAATCCATGTAGCTGCTACTCGCGCTAAACGTTGCGTTACGCTTACTTACTATGGACAATCAAGTTGTCTTATTCCAGTAACAAAAGCCATACCTTTACAAAAATAGAGTTTGTTTAGCTTTTGTGGTAACAGTCAAACTTCATTATAAACATGAATCAACTTTAAATTTAGATTAGTGATTCTAAAGATGTTGACCAGTTACAATTTCGTTGTGAGCATCCTATGTAAATACCCTTATAGCTTTTGTAAGCAATTGCTTGTTGCTTACAAACTGAACAGTTAATGTTCATAAATCTCATCAAAAGGGTCGTATCTTTCTCGTTCATTTTCCTACGAGAATGGTTAGGCCGTTTAGAACAAGTAATATAAGCCCCATATTCAGTACGGCTATACCAGCGAGGTTGCCCACAATCAGGGCATTGACCAAACGGATTTTCACCCTGAGTAATTTTAGCTGTTATGGAACCTGGATCTTGTTCAGGCACTAAGCGTAAAAAACTATATAGCAATTTTGTAGTTTGTGCTAAATCTATCCGAATAATTGGTGCTAATGATGAATTAGGATTTAAAGATACCCACAAACATTTACGGTCAATACCAACTAGCCCCATATTCGTATCAGCTTTATTATCCCAAAGATGAGTATTTTGTAACCCAGTAGCTATAGAATTGCGATTTTTACCTGTAATAAAAAATCGAACATTACGAGAACTACACCGCTTTAATGCGGACAAAGGAAGCTGATTATTGCTATTTGAATTTGACCAAGCTATGGCTATTTCTTCCTTAGTGGCAAGTAAGTCTAACTTTATTTGCTGTAAAGCATCTTGGCTTTGAGAAAAGTAAGTTACTCCTGGTAAATTGCTGAGTGGTTGTAAAGCCCATGTAAGTGATTGAATATTAGCTTGAGCGTATATACGGTCAACAAATTTCCGAAAAATATTAAAAGAGCCAAGAGTTTGCTGAATATATTGATAATTAAATAAACCAATGAATTTACCCTGCGCTCTACTAATAGCAACATTTGCCAGCCGCATAGCTGTACTTTGCGTTCCACCTGTAACTAGTTTTCCTGCCTTAGCTTGTGGTGAACCTTCAACAGCATCAAAAATAATTAGATTCTGTTCTGCTCCTTGGAAGCGATGAACTGTAGCGACTCTTACTGACTTGTTCGTAAGGTCTAAATCTTGTAGCAAACGTTGTATTAAACGTGCTTGGGCATTGTAAGGCGCAATGATACCGACACTGGAATTATTCGTCTGGGTACTTTGGTAAGCTATATTGACTGCTACTAAAGCTGAGATGATATTAAAACGGCTGTGAGACTGCTGTTCTTTAAAACAAAAAGCTGAGAGTTGGCTCAAGTCATACAAGATTAAAGCAGATCCTGGATGTGGCTGACTCTGGACAATCGGCATTGTCCTTTGCTCTACACCAGAGCCATCTTGCAGCTGACCATTGTAAAAAAGCTGATTTGGTATTTTAGAGATCGCTGGATTCATCCGGTACTGTGTTTTTAACAGCACCATGCGTGAGTCAATTTGTCCCTTGTTTACCTTTTGAGTAATACCCGCTTCGTCAAAGATATCTCGTTGTAGCCATTCCTGCGCTGCTTCTGTCTCTGCTTGTGAAATTGGCCCTAATTGACGAAAGTCACCAAAAATAGCAATGCGACGATTGGCAAGAGTGCTGATATAAGCACAGTGGGGAATATAAGCCATACTCGCCTCGTCCACTACTATGGCATCAAAACGGCGTTGGTAAATTTCTTTGGCGATCGCCGCTTTAGATAAGGTGCAACCAACTACTGTTGCTTGTTTAATCAGTTCAACTTCTTTCTGCTTTAACTGTTCTTTGAGTGGTTGCAAAGCTTGTTTGACAGTAGCAATCTCATTTTGGATACTTTGGCGTTGCAGTTCGGTTAGCTTTTCAATACGCGATCGCTTGACTAAATCTCTGCGTTGTCTTTCTAAACGTTCAATTTGCTCTATTAATTTTGGATTCTGCTGACGTGCTACTCCTCTAACGTGTAACTGTGGAAATTCTTCTAAACTACCAGGAGTTGCAACTCCATAGCGTAACACTAACCCATTTTCATAAATAGGCGCACCTTGCAAATACTGGGCTACACTTTTCATAGCTGTATCAACAGCAGTGTTGCTATGAGCTACCACCAAAACTGACTCACCAGCTTGAACCAAAGCAGCTACGGTGATTCCCAAAGTTTTAGTTTTCCCTGTTCCTGGTGGCCCCCAAATAAAACTGACTTGGCGATTAAGTACCTTGTCAACAGCAGATTTCTGATATTCATTACAACCTATTGGTTTTTGTAATCGCTGCTCAATTTGATTTAAGAGTTTTTGGCTATTGCTGGTTGAAGAGTTAGTTTCACTTTTATCACCTAGTAATATTTCCGCTAGGTTTCTATTAGCTCCCTTTAAATTAGAGCTTTCTAGCAAACGCTTTTTAAGTTCTTCCAATAAAAACCAGGGAGAAGTATAAAGTATAGCTGTAGGAATTGAATCTCCTAAATTTTTCTGTAATGCCAAAATAATGTCAAAGCCTTCAACGGAAACTAAAATTCCGCTATATCTTTTGCTTTTATACTCTAAATCTACTGGAGTATCATCAGGGAAACGCAGTTCAGTATCGGTTGTAAATGAGTATATATATTGACCGCCACGCTTACCCAACAATGAACCATCACTCAAAAATGTTTTTTGTCCACCACTTTTTCGCAATGCTTTAATTTCGTCATCAAGCGCTTTGTGAAATTGTTTTTGATATTCTGTGTAACCCATCGGGGCACCCCTGAAAAAATTCTCTTTCCAATTTGGTCACAATTTTTTCCAATAGCTACGGTGTAAACCGTATTCTTTGATGTACAGTATGGTGGTTTTTTCAAGCAGGTTGGGGAATCAACAATCCGGATGAACTTGCTACTATCCCGCAATAAAAGTCTGAAATTCAACAAGCAATCGCAATCGCGGCGATACTTAAGTACTTTGAAAATTAGTCTCACCTGTGACAAGCCAGCGCAGATAGCTTTCTAGAGATTTGAGTCATTGAGCTAATCTCACAGTTGCAGAAAACTAAATCAGTATATTTACTACTTATAGGTAATACGTAATACAAAATATAATAAGTGAAGTTTATGTTTGCTTAATAAATTTATTTATGTCAAATAGCTTGCCACCATTACCTACAAAAGCAGGAAAGATAGATGAAATAAATGCTGAAGATTGGGGTTACAAGTTTGTTGGCAGGTCAATTGACAAGTTTATTAGGGATATAGAAGGAGAAGCAGCTTTAATAGCTTATCCAGATTTTCACGATCGCCGTGCCCATGCTGAAGATTTAATCTTTAATTTGGTTGGTCTAGATCCTTGTCTATTTTATGTGCGTCGCAAAGAACAAGGACAACAAGCAGATGAAGAGAAATGGGAACTGACAATAGCTACAGACTTAGATAATGTTGAACTACCACCCATACTGCGTGAGCGTAGTAAAACTTTGGGATTACTGGCTGCGGTCACTCAAAGTGGTTATGGTGGTTTGAGAGTGCTGTCAGCCAGATTGCTACCGATTAATAAAGGACAAGCAGATAGTTTTGCTGTACCTTTTCGGCTACGTTTGCGCTCCAGCCATAAATATCACATTGGAGTGCCATCTTCTGCATGGGTGCGTATAGTAACCATGCCTTTACTCAGTGATTCTAAACCAACAGAAGAGCAATTACAGGCTTGGAAAGTATTTGAAAATATTGAAGAGCGCCTTGCCAAAACACGTCAATTTTGTGTGCCTTTTGTAAGTCATAACTATGGTGAAGCAACAAGAAATATTACCTTTATCATTGATGCCAATTCCGCAACTGTAGATGGAACTCCAGAATCTTTAATGGATGTAGATGATTTTTGGCAAAGAGCAAAACGGGCACGCAATCAAAATCTCAAAGTATTAGAAACAATTTCTAGTAAAGGAAAAGGTAAAGGTGACGGACGTGAATTAGGAACGATTGAATCAATCGAATTGGAAAGCAGCAGAATTAGAGTTAGGTTAGACTCTGAAATTTTCGATTTGATATCTGAAGGGCTTTATCGGCTACCAGATACAGGATTCTTGTCTTTTGAAGCCTTTGGCGATATTGTTCAAATAGAGCGCAAGAAAAGAGCATTACAAGATTTAGAATATGGGCGCACGCAAAATCCTTATTTAGGCCAATTTTTATTTGACGCATCCCAAGCAAGGCTTCCTCAAGAAATTATTGCAATTCAACAACAAGATTTATTACTTAAAACCGCAAATGCTTTTCAGAAATCAGCTGTAGAGATAGTATTAGCTGCACCAGACTTAGCCTTGATTCAAGGGCCACCAGGAACAGGTAAAACTACAGTAATAGCAGAGATTTGCTATCAAGTTGCATTGCGGGGAGGACGTACACTAATTGCATCACAAGCAAATTTAGCAGTAGATAATGCCCTTAGTCGTTTAGAACATAATCCAGTTATCCGTGCTGTACGTAAAGGCAAGCGTGGTTCTGTTGCTCCGGAGGGTGAGCAATTTCTTGAAGACAGGGTTATTGGGAAATGGCTGCAAAATACTGCAACTGACTGTGAAAAAAATTTATCTATACATATTGATAATGTAAAAATTATCCCACAATTACTAGCATCATCTCAAAAATTTGAAGCTTATTTAAATTTAGAAAGAACATTTGAGTCTCATCAGAGAAGATTACAAGAATCTAAAAATAATCTCAAGTCAAATAAGCAAACAATAGAAAGTCAGCATAATCTAGCTAAAACTAAACAAACAGAATTAGAGTTTCTGCTTTCTGGCTTAAATAATTTGCTTGTTTCCTTTCCTCGAATAAATTGGACAGAATCAAAAGTTAGCCATTTATTCGTCTGTCTCCAGCCATATATCAATAGTTATAAAGCAGCACAAAATCTAGCTGCAAATGTACATATAGTGATTGAGAAAATGAATCTTAATCCTACAGAGCAAAATTTATTTGGCAAAGCTGCTTGGGTAAAAGATAAAGTCAACAATGTGTTACCTGAAGTGAGAATAGCATTAGAAGAAGCAAATAATACGGTTAAAAAAATGCATGAAGCTAATGCCGCAAATAAGCTTTTAAAGCAGCATGATAGAGCTTTGCTTGACTTACGACAAAATTACGACCACAGTTTTTCCAATCAAAATATTCAACACCAAGAAATTGTGAGTCTGCAAAATCGTATCTCAGAAATTGGTTTAGCAGTAATTGAGTTAGATAGATGGTCATCTAATAATCAAAATCTGCGTCAATTTTTGTATAAATATTTGCAAGAGCGCCAGCTATTGACTAAGAATTCAATTGAATTATCTCCCAGATTATTAGCGTTATCTGCTGCGATTAACTCTCATCCTTGGAAAGGTGATTTACAGAAATTTGAAGAAAAATTCAATAATTTAATTGAAACATATCGTCAGTGGGATCAAGCCTACATTATTGCTAGTAAACTTGATGCGTCAATCTCTCCTGTATTCAGAGGATTATCTACAAAAACTCCTAGTGAAGAAGACGTTTACAAAGCTACTAAGGCACTGGCACTTAAGGGGCTAACTCCTTTATCAGCTTTGCAAAAGCTACACCAATTAACGCATTTATGTATAACAGAATTAAAAAAACCATTAGGATTTTTGGCACAGATTATGGAATTGATTTTAGCTGTTGCTTCTCAGCTAAAACTATGCAAGCCTAGTCGCCGTACCACTGCTATGGCAACCCTAGAAGCTGTGAAAAGGTTAGCCCCTATTATTATCCAAAAATCTCAACCAAGTAACATTGATACTGTTGTTAATACCTTTACCGACGAAATTGTTAATACTATAGTCTTTAATGCTCGTACCTGGCTCAGTCAGTTGCAAGCGGATACACAACAAAGGATGGAACTGCTGCAAGAACAATTCAATAACCAAAAGGCTTTGGTTTTAAACCTTAAACAGCAAATATCCCAAACTGAAGAACTTATAGCAACAGCCAGTACCAACATTGAGGCTCAATTACATCAAGTTACCTTGCTCTGGCAAAGGCTGTCAAATTTACAATATATACCAGCTAGATTACGCATTTTAATTGAAAATTATCAACATAATCCTAAGGCTAGTTTAGCTCAATTAGCAGAGTTTGCTACACAGTTAGATTCTTGGGAGCATCACATTAATGAAATAGAACAATTAATCCCATCATTAAATTCTTTCAGTGTACTTGAGAATATAAAAAATGAAATAGCAGTTGAGCATACTCAGCAAGGAACAAATACCAAAAATTTATTAGATCAACTTCAAGAGAGCGAACAAAAGCTTTCTGAAATTGATAGACAGCTAGAGCAACAACAAAAGAATCTACAAAAAGAAAGAAATTGGTGGGAACAATATTGGCAGGAAATACCTAAACAATTTAAACCAAGTATTCCATCAACTGAGTTATTCAATACAATATTTTTACAAAATTTTCAAGCTCAATTTCCTGTTTGGCAACATGAATTAGAGAACTCACAAGCTTATCTCCAGCGATACAAAATTTTAGTGTCTGATTGGATTACTAAGTTACATAATCATACAGAACAAGACCGTAAAGAGTTGCAACGAATTTATTTAGATAATGCAAATGTTATTGGTATAACTTGTAGTCAATCAGCTAGTAGAGATTTTTCTGAAGAATTTAAATCCTTTGATGTCGTTATTGTTGACGAAGTTAGTAAATGTACTCCTCCAGAGTTACTAATACCCGCTTTAAAAGCTAAAAAATTAGTTTTAGTTGGGGATCATCGTCAGTTACCGCCTATGTTAGATAGTGATACTTTGGAAGAAATTGCTGAGGAATTAGGGAGTACAAGAGAAGAAATAAACTATTTAGAAGAATCTTTGTTTAAAAGTTTATTTGAACAAGCACCAGAAAGTATTAAAGTAATGCTAAATACTCAATATCGTATGCATCCCATGATTATGGGGGCAATTAACCAATTTTATGATAATCAGCTAAAATGTGGTCTTGAAAATGCTGACAAGCAAAGGTCACACAGTTTTACTGACTCAATAATTCAAGAGAATAAGCATATTGTTTGGGTTAAAACACCTATTCAGCAAGGTTTTAAAGAACAATTAGATGGAACTTCATTTGTAAATATTAAGGAAGTTGATGCCATTGCAAAGTTATGCGAACACTTTGAGCAAGCTTGGTCTACCAAGATTAAGCAAGGTCAACCCAGAAAAGAAATTGGAATTATTACTTTCTACGGACGACAGCTAAAGTTAATTGAAGACCGTATAGATGTCAGACGTTATCCTTCATTACATATCCGCACAGGTACGGTTGATAGATTTCAAGGTATGGAGAGACAGATCATCATAGTAAGCATGGTGCGGAATAATGACCAAGGAAAAGTTGGATTTGCAAAGAAACCAGAACGTGTAAATGTTGCTTTTTCTCGTGCTCAAGAATTGTTAGTAATTGTTGGTTGTCACTCGCTCTTTACACAGCAGCATGGTAGCGTCGGGACTATATACTCCAATGTTTCAAATATTGTACGTATCAATGGAGATTTTCTAGATGTTTCTGACATCCTCTGCTAAACCAATTGACAAAGAACTGCGTGAATCAGTAGATAAAATTGAAAGGCAAAGTCCTAGTTTATCAGTTTTAGCAGCTCGTTGCTTCCGCTATAGGGTTACGCAAGCTGTAGTCCAAGTTACTATCAGCGAGTCTCGGAAATTTAATATATTAGAAGAGTTTTTACTTCGTGCAGGTATAGAACTTCAACCTCCACCGACTGAAGATGAATTAGCTGCTGTTCTAGGTTTAGACTCTATATTCATTCGCAGCACTACAGCAAATCTTCAAGGCTTAAACATACTAACTACAGCATCTAACTGCCAGATTCAAATAACCGACCAAGGACGAGAGTTTTATAATATAGGTTCCCTACCGCAAGAACCAAAGACTAAAGAAATTTTTGCTATATTTGACCCATTAACAGAAAATATTTTATTTGATTATTCACCTTTAAGTAACCTTAAGATAGATGATCTACCTGATTTAACAGAGGCTATACAGATAAATAATATTTTCGATTTTTCTTCACTAGCCATAGATGAATTACAGCAATTAGTCAAAAACTCAAGTTTAGGGCTACACGTTCCTGATGAAGGTAAACTAATTACCTCCTGCGGTGAGGTAAATGTTTCTCAGATGATTCACCAAAAAATTTCAATATTTATCATTTTTGATGCTCTCGAAAATCAAATAAAGCTAGAAGCAAGACGTGGCAATAAAATTATCCAAGATGCATCAAGTGTATTGAATAGAATTGTTGGTGAATCTCAGGTATTGTTGCAATCTTTATTTGAGTTGACCGACGAAGAAATTAGATATCAGTGTGAGGAAATACTTAAGTACAAAAACACTGAAGTTGAGAATCGAATTGAAAATATTCGTAAACAGGCGCGAGAAAATGCTTTACTAGCATCGCAAAAACAGCAGAGTTCTGATTCTGAGACTAAAAATTTTGAATCTGGCACAGCTGTGCAGTTACGTGGCAGCAAAATATCTCAAGAACTAGAAAAAATATTAGATTCTGCAAATAGCCAAATTCTCATCTATTCTCCTTGGATAAGTAAGAAAGTCGTAAACAATGAATTTATTAAACGACTTCAGAAGTTAGCTGAAAAAGGGGTTTGGATTATTATTGGACATGGCATTTCTAAGAGTGAAGAAGCCGAAGAAAGACCTATTCCACCACAAGTTGAAGAACAACTGCGTGCTATTCGTACTCGTGAGGGATTACCAGCAGTACAAATATTCTGGCTAGGGGGTTCTCATGCCAAAGAAGTGATTGTTGACCAAAAAGTTCATCTTTTGGGTTCCAATAACCTTCTTTCCTATCGTGCTGATTGGCGATTATGGGATGAATCTGTATATAAAGTTACACTTCCTGAGCAAGTCAAGGAAGCTTACGAATTTTATGCAAAGCGATTTCAAGCTAAAGCAAAGCAATTATGGAGTCAAGCCATACAAAACCGTGATACTACTCTCGCTACAGAGGCTATTTGTTTGTGCGGTTCTCTATCCCTAGAAGAGTCTGCTTTAAAGATAATCCAACAATATTCGTGGTTGGAACTTTATCCTATATGGTTACATATGGTATGTCAGGGTTTGAGATCTAAACAAATATCACCATCATCAGCTTATTTTCCAGTTGCGCTTTCCTTGTTAAGTCAGCTCTCACCGGATGCGGCTTATATAGAGTCGGTGCGTGAAGCTTGGAAAAAAGTAATAGGCGGGATTGCATATTTAAGTCAAGATACTGCTCTGAAATTATTGAATGATTCATGGGCTGAATTTACCCGCCTTAGTATTACTCAAGGCTCTATTAACTCACCCGCAAAATTTATCTCTCAATACGCAATGACGTAAAACCTATAACTACTATGAACTCTAGTTGGGACTGTAATTAAAATTTCAAGATAAACGATATATGTTTCCATCAGAGGAAGTTTTTCCCTAAACATTCACTTTCTACTTTTCTTCACTCATATATACAAACGTGCTTGCATTATCAACAGGCAGTATGTAACTTGGCTAGTGTGTAGTTTATTTGGAGATAGGTTGAAATATAGATGTATTTGAGTTGAGCTATACCTGTACTAAACTGGCATATTTTGTAAATTATTTTCTAATTTACAAACAATTTAGTAATGTGCTAGTTGAATTTGCTTCTCATTGATGTTGTCTTTCACTTGGAATTGAGTTTGATGATATGTGAAAACGTTATCTACACCCAAAAAACACTTGCCGAAAGATACGGGATTTCAATCTCTGCTTTACAAAAGTGGTATCCCTATGCCGGTATAGTAAAACCGCAAAAGCGGGGAGGATATTTTGATGCAGCAACAGTTGAGATTGCTGATGTTTTCTACGTTGCTACCAAAATTAGGCGGTTGACGTATAAGGAATATTTACAGCAAGTAATTCCTGCTGGTGGCTTAGATGCTTATTTACAAAAAGTCAATGGCTTAACCCTTTATAACTTTTTGACCAAGCATATATCTGATGAAGAAAAAAACAACCCAATTGTGCAATCAGTAATTAGGAGAATTGAGCGCAATGAAGCATATCAACAAAGTGGCAGAGACTTTGCAGGTGTCGCCTGATGTAGTACGTACCTGCTGTCGCTTATTAGATTTAGCTTTGCAGCCAAATGATACGCTTGACGAAACAATCGAACAGCAATTAGTTCAACTTAAAGAGATAGCTTCACGAGAAGGTATGTCCCTGGAAGAAGCTGCCCAGCACTTGATTGCAATGCGCGATCGCAAATCAGAAGTAGGCGAACATAAGTTCGACAAGCGCGAGTATATTAAACAGCGATTTGGCGTAGATCCAGAACAAGCTTCCCCCGATAGTTTTGTAGGAATACTGTACCGGGATGCAGACAGGGGTATTCAGTTAGGAGAATTACGCCATAAAGTGGTGCTTGAATCTTCCACACTTGCTCTCGAAGAATTTGTTTTTCATGGCAGTAGTTCGCTGGCTGAAGGTAATACTTCCGTTACATCTGGTTACGACCAGGCGCAAGAGCGAATCAATTCGCGCATTGATAACGATTTTTTCGGCAAGGTGAACTGGGGGGAAGAGATTCATCCTCTGTTGGTCGGTACATCGACACCGCAGCCCAGACAGTTGAAGTCCTCGCAGCCGAAAACCGGGCAATCTCCGAAGAAATAGTTAGCCAGATGCTACCCATCTGTTATCGAATACGGGATGAGAGTTTACTCAACTTGAAAAAAACATCTACCCAAGCAGTTGGTATAAATTTACTTTCGGTAGTAGCTGGTACTGTGGTTGGGACATGGGTAGCGATTCCCCCAACACAAGATAAACAGGAGATTTACAGCATCCAGCCAATTTTGGTAGGTGTAGGCATAGGTGAATTAGTGGGTTTAGTTCTGGCACTAGTAGTTATTTGGTTTACCAGGGAGTAAGTATGAGTGCAGCATTTGACTTTTTGGTTAACACTGCGGGTGGGTTATTAATGAACTTGGGTGTTTCTGGGATGGTAGGACAGCTATTGGGAGTGGGGGCTACTCTTGCCTTACACCCTCTGTTATTACTAACCGGGATAGTTGTGGGTGGTGCGGGAATTGCGATCGCACGCGAGTTAAACAAGCGCCCTCAGTTGCAGTTGGTTGTTGATAATACGTGAGGGGTAAATTATGTTTACTCCTACACCTGTGCGAAATAAACAACCAAGTCGAAGAAGACAAAAGGTAAATGTTACCCTGTGGACGGTTTGTTCGACTGTTAGTGCGCTGTCTGTTATTGGGGCGGTTGCATTAATGGTTGGATGGAAGCAACAAATTCCAAGTAATCAGATATCGGAGGTACAGCAAGTAAAGGCGCAAGTTGCCCAAATTCGAGAAGTGTACTTAGAAAAGCTTTCCCGTACTGACTACAATATAGACCATCTGTCCAGTTACTCCTCAGTAGAGGGTGCGCCTACTCTTACAGGCTGGCGACAGTTAGCGGCGGCATTGTGGGGACAGCAACTGCGGGGTGAAATATCCAGAATGCAGGCTAATGAGAAATCTGGGTTTTACCGCCTTCACTATATGCCAGCACTAGAGATAGTTAAGTTCAACTCGCTGGATGTTTTACTAGAAGCGGCTTCTGGAAATAATAGTTTTTACTGGGGATACCGCAAAACTGATGGTACGAAAGTTGAGGAGAAGATACCAACTGGGGCTGCTGCTGTTTTGATCTTGGGTAAATTAGAGGCGATTGATTACGCCCAGAATTTGGAATCTCAACCATCGGTCGATCTGAATCAAATGCTAATTCAGATTAGGAATGCTCAAGAACCATACTCGCTTGCACAGGCGCAGCTATTACGGGCGCGGGGGTATTTAGACCCAGTAGAGCAGATGGCACAGGTGGCAGACATCCGCGAGAAAATACGCCAGAAAGAGGAGGAAAGGCGAATATATCTCCAACAAATGAAGAAGCAATTACCTAATCCAATTCCTAATAGAAAGCCTGTTAATAAATCAGGGGAGTGATGTCATGTATGTCAAGTTTGCTGCTGCGATAATTTGCATAGCTTTGTGTTCGCTCAATGTTGTAGCGGCAGTCAAACGTACACCTATTCGTACTACCCTGGAAGGTTCAACTCGCACAACGGTTGAAATGATGCCATCTCCCAATTCAGAAGTGCATTGGATGAGTGCAGTTATATTTCTGGCTGGGTTTGCTTGTTTCTTGAGTTGGGGAATTTCTGACTATAACAATGCAGTTGAAGAAACAGATGAAGTTTCTGATAACTTGGGAAATTCTGGCAATCAACAACTTCATGTTGGTGTTTCTAATACTGATATTCAGCCTTCTTTAATCCCCCCAGTTTCGCCTCCTGGGATGAGATTTAATAACGAGTTTTCTGCTAAAAATGTCGTTCAATTTTCTCCTCGTTCTGCTGTTTCTGGATTAGGGCGAGTAGATAGTAGTCAGTTTGTGGAAGATGGAGTGCAAAATCAACCTGGAATGTTATCTCCAGAAGAGTTTTACGCTCAACTTCAAGATGAAGATTTTTGGGAAGATACTAACTCTCAAATAAATAATAAACCTGCCAGCTAGTTAATTTGAGGTCATATTATGAGTAGAAATCAACGCCGTAATTTTGATGTCGATTATTCTGAAGGTGGAGCAATTGTGCCTGCCAATCGCTTGCAAAATATGTTGCAGCAGGTACAGCAAGGAGGAATGGTAAATCAGCAACCTAACATTTCTCCTATGACCACTTATGATACTCAACCCGTAGAAGTTAGGTATATTAATGCACCTACTGCTTATAAGCCGAGAGTTCCTCAGATAGAAATTCCCTATATTGAGACTTGGAAAGCACATAGGTTGCATCCACAAAATCCCTGGAGATTTGGCTGGTATCCAGTATATTTTTTATCAGATGTAATTAAATCTCCTGTGGGTGTCGCTGCTGTGGGAGTGTGGTTGTTAATAATGCTGTTGAATTTTCTCCTGAATGGCAGTTACACCGGGCCAGGATATGCAGCTGGGAAAAAGATTGAAGTTGTACCCAAGGAAGTTCCTTCTTTTGCCCTGCCTGTGGTTAAGCAGTTGGATTAATGTGGGTAAAGGCAATTTTTTGGTTCGTACTGCTGGTGTGGATTGCAGATATCTTGCAACCGGGGTATTTGCAGTTTTATAACTGGCGTAATGCTGTGGCGTTAGCACAAAAGCTTCAATTTTTATCGCCAGCTGCTGTTTCTACTGCTGCACCTAGTGTGAATATATCTTCTAATCCTGTCTCTACTCGCTATTCCCCTAAAGTTAAGGAATCTGCAACATCCGGAGATGGCCTAAGTTCTCCTGATTGCCGTGTAGCTCAGAATGATTTTGAGGAAGTATTGAGTACTGCAAAGATTGGTTGTTGGCAGGTTTCTCCTGCTAATGCAAAAAGGCGTTGAGACAATGCGAATAATCCTTGAAACTGACGGTAAAAAGGAGGTTAGTAATTCGACTGTAACTAGTTTGAATGAGACAGCCGATACTAATTCGAGTGAAAGCTGGAGATATGCGATCGCAACCTCAGTTGTAATTGCAGCTATGGTCATTCCCCAGGTTTCTGGATGGATTGAATCTCAACTGTTAGTTAAATCTCTCCAGAATCTCATACTACCTAGAACTGTTGTTAGTAATCAGGTTTTAAATAACGATCGAATTGCCTTTCCTACTGCGGCTGGTACTCCTGTAACTAGTGAATTTGGTTGGCGGACACACCCCATTACAGGCGATCGCAAGTTTCATAGGGGAATTGATTTTGGCGCAGCCAAGGATACTCCGATTTATGCGGTTGATGCTGGCCGAGTAGTTTTTGCGGGTGACAAGGATGGTTACGGCAAAGCAGTTGTTATTCAGCATCAGGGAAGTTTATCTACTCTCTACGGTCATGCCAGTCAGCTGTATGTGCAGCAGGGACAACTTGTTGTCCGTGGACAGATGATTGCAGCAGTAGGTAGTACGGGGTTTTCGACGGGGCCACATTTACATTTTGAAGTTCACGTTAATGGTGTAGCGCAGAATCCCCGCCCTTATTTACACGAGTATTTAGCTAATCGTTGAAAGTTATTTAGCTATTGGCAAGAGCAATGCAAATTGTACCGATTTTTATATCAGGTGTAGTTGGTGCAGCCTGCTCTGTTGCATTTTCTTATGGAGTAGCTTCACTGCCATGTGGATTGGTATCAAAGGGTGCAGATACTGTTTGTCAAGTGCGTAGTTTCGGTAAGGCAGTTGATAGTTGGAAATTTGGGTTTATTGTTGGTAGTTTAGCAGGATTGATTTTCAGTCCTCGCCATCAATTTATATCCCGTTTTCAACCCATTCATTTGTCAACTGCTTCCTTAATTACTTTAGGCATTTATTTCTCAATTTCTCAAGGTAATAGTGTTTCTTCATTGTCGTCAAATGGTTTAAGAAGCAGAGTTAATACAAGTTCTTACTCACCACATCTTTATTCACCACGTTTGAGTGCTTTTTTAGCAACAATTCGTTGGGCAGAAACAGGAACCAGTGAGTCAGAAAGTTATCGCAAGTTAGTATTTAACGGAACTTTTAATGATTTTTCTACGCACCCGTTAAAGAAACAGTGCGCTCCTATTAATGGTAAAAATGTTTGTTCAACTGCGGCTGGTGCTTATCAAATGTTGGATATAAGTTGGTATGACCTTC
The DNA here is from genome assembly GCF_014696435.1 of Calothrix anomala FACHB-343. Classification (GTDB taxonomy): domain Bacteria; phylum Cyanobacteriota; class Cyanobacteriia; order Cyanobacteriales; family Nostocaceae; genus Aulosira; species Aulosira anomala_A. The sequence continues at coordinate 32,452 of NZ_JACJQG010000010.1, forward strand.
AGCCAAAGTTAAACTTAAAAGATTTTAGTCCAGCTTCTCAGGACAAGATGGCAATTGAATATATTCGTCGTAATAGTGCCTTAAGTGATGTTGAAGCAGGAAGGTTTGATACTGCTGTATGCAAAGTAGGTAGAATTTGGGCTTCGTTTCCTTGTAATAATTACAATCAAAATGCTAAATCAATTGCTCAATTAAGAACTTACTATCAGCAACATTTACAAAAGTTTGAAATTTCTATAAAGTGAAACTTAGTAATGTTACTACCATACAATGACATTAATACTAATCTTGAATTTCAAAAACAACAGCTTTGGACTGCAATTGTACAGGCTAAACAAGATGGTTTGAGCAATGAAGAGATTATAGAGAATGTACGGGAAGCTTTACCGGACGCAATGGTTTTTTATGCTGAAACTGTTTTAAAGCAGATTGACTTTAGAACAAAATTATCACGTCCAGTTGTTGAATTTAATTTAGAATTTTTATTTCAGGTAATATATGAATCAGTAATTGCAGGTACAAACGATGATGAAATATTATCAATATGTGCAGAACACTGTACTTTAAACCAATATGAATTTGTACGTTATGCACTTGAATATATCCATCTCAATCGAATGCCCTCACAGTGGGAGCAAAATAACGTGTATCAAAAAATGATTGAGATAGTTAGCATCTCGCCAATAGAATCTTTATTTGAATATATAGAATCAATCAAAAATATTTATCTCAAACAGATTGGTTATAAAGTAGTTCAGGAGAATCTTTATAATTTATTTTTGAGCAATAAAGAAACTGGTTATTTTACTGATTTAGCAAATAAATCGAGAGATAACTTTATTAAAAACTATTGCTGTCGAACGGCAGTGCTTGTTGCGCGTGCCACAGGTAAACCATTAGATTTAAAAGTGACAGGTAATGGCTCAATTCTTTTAAAAGAACCTAAATATTTGGATAGTGAAATTGCTAATAATGGGATTGTTAGCTCAAATGTTTTAACTATGGGACAAGCAGGAGAACTATTAGTTGATACTTTAGAAGATTTTAATATTAATGCTAAGTATGTTGATGCCAAAAATGGCCCCACTTTTAACCGTATTAGGGTAAAACTGGGACGGGGTGTTAGTTACAAGAAAGTAGAAGATATCGGTAATGACTTAGTACAGCAGCTTGGTGAAGAATTAGGCTTGAAAGTTGCGCCAATGGTGAGTGTAGTGCCTGGGGGAGTTGTATTTGACATACCCAGGTTAGACAGACAATTTGCTTATTTCCGTGATTACTTTACTTTTGACGGCGAATCTGACATTTATTCGGTGTCTATCCCCGGTGGTGTTGATGTTGATGGCACTTATGTCGAAATCCCCCTTTATAGCGATAACGTGACCCATATCCTGGGTGGTGGGCGGACGCGCGGTGGAAAATCACAGTTTGAGAAAGCTGCAATCTTATACTTAGTGCGACGATATCCCCCTTCTGTTGTTCGATTGGCACTTTCAGATGTTAAACGTGTGACCTTTGGTAAATTTGATGGGCTTCCCCATCTTGTAGCCCCAGTTGCGCGTGATGCAGAGTCTACTGCTAACTTACTCGATTACTTGGTCGAAGAAATGGAATTGCGCTACCAGGAATTTGAGCGCCACACCAGTATTGAAACGATCGCACAGTACAACTCACGGTTCGCACCTAATTGTGTTATGCCACGAGTGATTTGTCTAATTGACGAGTGTTTTGACCTACTTTCCGATGATAACTACTGCGATCGCATTGAGACTGCGCTGATGAAGTTGCTTGCAAAAGCGGGTGGTGCGGGGATTCATGTATTGTTATACACCCAACGACCTGACAAAAACGTGATAGACCCGTTGATTCGCTCAAACTTCCCAGCGAAGACAGCTTTTGTTACAACCCGCCCTGAAGATAGTTGTATTATCCTTGGGGACGATAAAGATAAGCGTGCAGTTTATTTGCTGGGATACGGTGATTTTTTGTACAAGACGACTGAAGTTTTACGACTTCAAGCTTTATATGTTGCTGACGATGAAGACCCTGAATACTTCCAGCAATTACTCTTGGAAGCAAAAAACCAGAACGATCCTTATACAGCATGGAAATCTGGGTTAGACTTTGATGAATTTGCCGCTAGTCTGTATCGCGAGAGTAGTAGTAATGATAATGGTAAATTTAAAGCCACTACTGCTACTAAAACTAAGCAGCCTAAGACTGATTTTGAGGGCAGTTTTAGTTTTAAGGTGCAGCTTGACGAAGAAGCAAGAAACTCAATTATGAATTTGCATCAAAAGGGCTATAAAATTGATGAAATTGTCAAAGCAGTATTTAATTTATCCCGTCAAGATGGTAGGTCATACAAGAAATTTAGAAACGTTGTCGAAGAATTTTTAAATAACCTTAAAGGTGGGGATGAAGATGATATTTGAACTAACCATGCCTTTACCCCCTTGTATGAACGAAATTATCAACCAGGCACGGTCGAGTTGGCAAGCAAGTGCTGAACTTAAGAAGTACTGGACAAACTTAATTGGTGAATTTGTTAGAGAATGTGAATTTTATTTGGATAGTACAGTTTGGATTGAGTTCCATTGGTATCTCAAAAATTTTGCACGAGATAGTGATAATGTAGCTGCTGCCGCTAAATTTATTATGGATGGGCTAGTTACAGGGCGAGCAATTCGTAACGATAACCTGACAGTTATCCAATCACCTGTTGTACATTACTATCATCGCAGTAGTGGTGATGATGGTGTACTGTTAAGACTTTCACAATCACCTGATTTTTTATTAGATAATTTTATTATATCTAACCAATTTTCTAAAAAAAGTTTAGAAAGACACAATCAAAAAATCACACATTTAATCTCAAGCTAATTGTAATTTATATAAAGGATAATAGTAATGTTACGTTATAAAGAATATACTTGGTTGATTGGTAAACTAAATGCAGGCAAGAATGTTAATTTATGGGGTAAACAGGATATGGGCAAGACTTTTACTGTTAAAAACTGTTTACTTAAAGATATTACTTTAGAATCTGTCTATCTCAATCTTGAATATCCTTTTAGTGTGGCTCATCTATTTGATGTTATTCCTATGAGTTTTGATTTGTACTACCAGCAGGATTGGCAAAATATAATAAGCGAATTATCTGATGGATTAAATAGACTACTTGTGATTGATAATTTTGATAGATTGCACTTTGTTAGCGATAGTTTTACCGACGATTTATTGAGATTACAACAGTTGGCTAAACTAGAAAATTTTTCTTTACTATTAATATCTCGGATGCCGCTAAGATACTTTCATTTTACGAGTTTTGCTAACTGTTTTGAAGAATTGGAATTAAACGAAACTAATACTTGGACTTTTGGAAAGTAAATATGTGATTTCTATATATTGTTATTTGGTGATATTCCAGTTCGGTTAGATTGTTGTTTTAAGCAACAAAGCAAGTTCGACTCTTGCTATCACCATTGGGAATGAAACTACTACTGAGACTGAAAATTAACGAGTACATATCTATTAAATAGTTTTGGAATTGTTAATAGAGTAAGGGATAGGTTAGTGGTGTAGTTCTCAGCAAATCCCAATTTGTGCCGGGGCGAGAGTAATTAAAAACCTTGTGACCTGCATTTTGGAGGGATGAATTATGTTGAAGAAGTTTGCGTTTAATTGCTTAGGAAACTTTAACGCTGCTTTTGGAATGGTGTCTTTGACTGCTATTGCTTTAGGCACTGTAGCAACTTTTTCTGGTTTGGGCTTATTGTACTTAGCTAAGGGCGGATTCCCAATAGTTGAGAAAGAACGCTCTGAACAAATTGCACATATTGGCACTGGTGCTATTGTATTAGGCTTTACCGGAATTATTCTTGCTTCCTTGGGCGGTGCTTTCTTAAGCATTGTTGAAGAATCGGAGGAAACTAATTCGAGTAGAGAAACTGCAAAAATAGCTGACATAAAACCGCTTGTATTAACAAAAGCTGAGAACTCTGAAAAATCTGATTTTCTGCCTTCAATTTACACTTACATAGTGATGAAATTTGAAGTAAATCCTGATTCAAAGTGCTTCGTTGTTTCTAGATTTGAGGAAGAACCATATCGGAAATTCGTACTTTACGAAGAATTACGTTCTCACCAAATTGACGACTTGGCAGTAATCTATGATGAAACAGATCCAGACAGATTAATTGGACAAACCTTCTCCTCATATAAACCTTTACCTTGTGAAGCTTTAGAGGAGCATTTAGATATACACCGACGCTATGTTAATGCAGTTAATAGCGAAGAATTTAGTTCTTGCTATTTGCGAGTATGTGCTGGGTGTAAGTTACTGCATGGTGCCAATAATATTGTTTGTGGGATTCATCCACATGGATGGTTTGAAAATGGTTGCTGTCCAGATAAACAATGGGATGACCGTAAGGCGTTGTTTCCATTTGAAGATGATGCTGTTGTCGAAAATTTAAATAGAGAAATATCGTCCAATCAAGCGAATATTTACAAATTTTACGGCAATCTTATCTTGTGGGATGAATACGCTAACCGTAGGTTTTCTTTTTCTTATTCTGGTATCTTGCTTAAACATTCTGACAGACTGCTTGAGCTTGGTATGGAAGCAACACTTCTTGCTTACATCCAGTATTTCCGTACTCGAAATGTAGTGGTCTTTGACTACGTAGCATCAGGACAAGTTTTAGAGTTTGCAAAGGAACTTAAGGGCATAGCTCAAATCGAAGTTGATGGTGATGAAATATCTATCTTTTTTGATATATATGCGCCCTGTCATCGCTTTCGTCGTGATGGTGTATCGCTGCATCCCTACTCAACTTTCGTTCCTCAAGAACTCAGATATAACTACAACTTGGTTAGCTACGTTAACTACCTTAAGAGTAAAAAATCTGGAGTATTGAGATAAATAAGGAAGTTTCTAAAAGCTGTGGGTGTAAGTTAGAAAAACCGCATTTCGCATTTTTGCAATTTCTGTATTTTGAATTAATAATCTCTAGAATTCAGCATCTGCAAATTTTGGAAAACTTAGTTCATCTAATTGCTTAAAAAGGCAATTTACCCTCCTTCCTCCTGCTATTGCTTGGGATACGTATAAAAGCTTTCACTCAGTACGGGGGTTTCCCCCGCTACTGGGTGGTAAGTCGCTATAACGCCGCCCATCAGTAATTCATGGAGGAACCACATTATGTCTGCTTTTGCAATATCGCCTTTTGTGCAATCTGTTAACGATGTTTTGTTTCCAATCGAGTTGTTTTTGATGATCTTCCCAATTTTGTACGCTATCTTTGTCCCTGCTCAATCAGTATCACTTCAAGTTAGTAATAGCGTTGGGGTGATTCCTGAAGAGTTGCCAGTTTTGGAAACTCATGGGGATTTGACTGGTGTTAATGCTGTTTCTGTTCGGGAAGAATTTTCTAAACCAGAATCTTCCATTATTGAAACTGTGCCGCCAGTTGTTGAAACTGGGGTTGCGGATGAAGCTAGACAGCTTGTGCTGGTAGACGTTAAGGAAGAAAGGAAGAAGCTTTTGGATTTAGGTGCGCGGAAGCTGCGACAGTTCTGCAAAGAACGCCGAATCCAAGGCTCTTCTACCGTCTACAACCGTAAAAAACTTGATGGACTCGTTGACTTTCTAATCGCGCAACAAGTGACCTCTGCTCAAGTGGTCGAGTGTGTGGAAATGCTTGCTTAGAATTAAAATTTGGTGAAAAGCCTCGGTAAAAACTGGGATTGCAAAACTACTCCCTTGGGATAGGATAATACTTGCTTGATGACTCTTTCTATTAAGGTTGAGCTTCTAAAATGCGTCCTATACTTCTTGGCGATAGTGTTGGTAAACCTCTCCTAGCGGCTTCTTCTGCTACCTGCATATGGTAGTGGTGCTTTGAGCGACTAGGTTTTCGGTTCTTGCTCCATTCGCTGATTTCGACAATTTTGCTTGCCTCTGTACTTTTGCACTTCTTAGGTCTGCCTACGTTGACACCCAATACTTCATTAGCTTTTGCGATCGCTGAGTCCTGGGTTTCTGACAAGATGGTACTTGATGTCCATCTTTTTTTCCACTTTGCTATTGAGTTTTCGGTTACACCAATCTCTTGGGCTAAAGCTACATATTTCTTGCCTTCGTTTAGCCCTAGCAGAATTTTAGCTCTTTTGCTAACTTCATCGCTGCTAGTTGCCGCTATGTGTTCTAGTGCTTGTTTTTCAAGAGAATTTAATATCTGAAGATGAGGCATCTAAAAATTTACCCCTCTTTACTGTACAATTTTGCCAAATGGAATGAAGCCTGATATACTCTTTTTGTAGCGTTCATTTTTTCTAAAAACCCACCCAAAGCCCTGGTGCAAACAGGGCTTTGAGGAGAAAACAAGCCCACTTGTTAGTAAAACAAGGCGGAACATTGTTTTGTCAATTTAATTAACTAGAGACATCATATCATGAGTTTAGCCAGTTTTACAAATCTTTCTTTCGGTAGATGTATTTTTCCCAAAAATAACACCAAAAAATATCTCTTCAATGAAATTGGTTTTAAATGGGTTAATAATAATAGTTTTCTACTGCAAAAATTCTCTTCGGGAGATTGTTTGATAATTAATTATTCATTATTTACAAAAATTAATTATTTTCTAATAATAGCACTTTCATCCACTGTAGAAAGTGCCATCAGTCCTGCTGTTTGAGTTTTTCTACTTTCTGCTTAAGCTTTTCAAAATTGAACTTATCTTTTTTAGGCAATTTGTGACCCGGAGTATCAATATGTCTGAGGTGCATAGTCCGGCAATTGTATATATTTCTCCTGCGGAGTTGGTAGTTCATCCGAAGCTGATAGAAATATACGGTGAAAATGAGAACCGTCCCGCTTTGGAAAAAAGTATCTCAGAAAAAGGGATTTTGGAATCTTTAAAGGTATCTGCACGCACTGGTGTAAATGTCGTCTTGGCAGGTAAGTGCCGATTGCAGATAGCCCGCCAGCTAGGGATTTCCTCTGTGAAAGTGGAATTTGTCGAGTCTAGTTCGCCTGAAGAGGATTTGAAACTAGTACTTGACTTTAATCTTCACCGGGAAGGCGGAAAGACTCATTACCAAAAATTTCACGAAGGGCAGTACTGGGAGAGCGTACTTCGTCCCCAAGCGAAAGAAAGACAACGGGAAAGTGCCCGTCGTTTGAATGAAACGAAGTATTCAAATTTGAACACTTCGATAGATGATAATAAAACTCAATTAAATAAGAGTAAACCTGTGATTCGCGAGGTTTCAGAGAATCTAAGAATAAGTGTTGGCAGTTATCACAAGGGTAAAAAAGTATTTGAATATATTTCTCAATTAAGAGAACTGCAAAAATTTAAGGCAGTTGTGGCACTGGAGGCGGAATTTAACCGGAGTATTGATGCAGCGTACAAGTTTGTTTGCAATCAAGATATCTGTGACCAGGTTATAGAGCTGATTGAAGCAGATGAGATAGGTAGTATAAGTGATGGTATCGCTTGGATGCGGAATGGCGATCGCAATCCGTTTCGGCGTTTCCAAGTTGGTCAAGTATATCAATTTAAGGAAAGACTACGGACAGAGTTGGAAATCGTGGGGCGTGTTATTGGTATAACTAATGAATTTGTTGTGTTTGGATTGAGGAATTTAGTAAATATGAACCTAGAAATCGTGAATCTACGTCCGCGACAGATTGATGCAGAGTTGCAAGATGAACCATCTGCTGAACAGAGAGAAAGAATACTTCACTTAATGGAAAAGTTTAGGGATGTTTTTCCAGTTCAGGTATCTTTAGCTGAATTGTTAAAACTACCAAATTTAACTGATAAAGAGGAGGTTTTATTGCGGATGTATGAATCTGACGTATTTGAAAAAACTTGGGAGGACTACAAGAGCCAAATGCAAGCAATGGAAATGTCTACAAATAGAAAAAAGGATAATATTCGTGCTGCATAGGTAGCTGTGAGCAGTTAATCTAGCAGAGAATTTATCCCACAATTTAACGTTACCTAATAGATTAGCATCTCAATACTGATTGCAGTACGAGTTCATATTTTGGGTGCCGAACTCGTATGGATATATTTGACTGTTTTTTGTTTTTAAATTCGTTGGTGAAGTGTAATTTCATCTTCACCCATTGTACTAACTTCTGTCAGTTTTTGGTGACACTTTTAGGTGTTACTAGCTTTGCATTCTTATTCCAAAACTATTTTCTAGATTTAGTCACAACTTCGCTAGAACTGACCTATTTAAATAGCTCTCAAAAAAAAGTTGGGTAGCCGCATTGTTGTTGGTGAAGCGTGTTGGACTAAATCTTAGCCTAAGCCTACGTGTGTCTAAGCCTAAACAAGTATAACCTCTGTTTGCTTTCAACCATGAGACGATTACCAGTCGCCTCCAACAAGCGGATAACCAACCGCTTCTTAATAAAACAAAAATTTCAAATTTAGGCTAACACATTTTGACCAACAGCGAGGCTACCTGATGCACTAAAACCATCAGGACAGTCACTCATGTTCCAAGAAGATTTCGGGGCAGATGTTGATAACAGGCCCCAATTAAGTCTTTCACAGCCTGCAAAAAAGAAAATCAAACCCCAGCTGCCCGCAGAATCTTTGGGTAAACGCTACGTAGAGCGTTTTTGGCATCCATTTGGGGCGATAGTTGCCCCTTCTTTAGTAGAAGGTGCAAAACCAGCATGGCGTACTATCGACCATTACCTGCAACCTTCCCAACTGTGGAAGCTGCACCAAGATAAGTCAAAATTAGTAGGTCTGCGCTTTGACAACACAACCCGTTACGGCACAATCGATTTAGACTTTTGTGGCGACTACCATAACATTGAATCTATAAATCGCATCAAAGCCGCACTAGAGGAAATTGGCATAGTCGATATCGTCATTCTCCAGTCCAGCTTTAGTGGTGGTTATCACTTGATTTTAAACTTTGCATCTCCCCTGCCTACCTTTGCTTTAGCCTGCGCCTTAGAAATTACCTTGAAAAATGCAGGCTTTATCCTGCGTCAAGGACACCTAGAAATCTTCCCCAACACTAAACCATATAGTGCCAAACAAATAACCAACTACAAAGCCATCCGTTGTCCCATGCAACCGGGTAGTGGGTCATTTTTACTTGATGATGACCTACAACCAATTAGCGACTCAGTTTCTATCTTCCTTGACTATTGCGATCGCGCGGCCAGTCGGCAAGATTTAACCAAATTAAAACGGGTAGCAAACAAAGCCAAAAAACAAATTGCACAGGAGAGATATCGTAAGCAAGAGTCTGCTGATGCTGCACAGTGGCGTGCCAACTGGGAAGAAATAATTGCGATCGGTTGGACAGGACAAGGACAAACAAACACCCTTCTACAAATCTTTGCAGGCTACGGAATCGTCTTTCTAGACTTAAGAGGCGATAAATTAATCGAATTTTGCCTCTCCACCGCAATTAACGCCCCTGGCTATAAGCAATATTGCCAACACCAACATGAAATCGAAGCTAGAGTACGGCATTGGGTAGAATGCACAATTCGTAACAAATGGTACAGTGCCTATGTTAGTTATCCCGAACGGTTGTTGGGTACATTCGCCAACACATTTGCAGAAGCCATAGCAGGTGTTAGCAGGATCGATCAACCCAAAGATAACGTAATTTTATTTCACCGTCGTCACCAACTGAACTGGGAACGCAGCCAGCAAGCCCAAAGACGCATCCAGATAGTAGTAACAGCAATAGAGTGGGGTAGTGGATTACCAGCAGGGGCTACTGAACGGGCAAAAGCTATACGTGCTGAGTATAAACGCCGCTTTAACAAAACTGTCTCTCAAGAGACACTACAAAAGCACTTACATTTGTGGCATCCCACACGCTACATTTTAGACCCTTGGGCAGAAAATAGCTTAAACCCTTATCAATCAAGCGAGAACGGGCAATTTTACGAATTTCACAGCTCATTTGTAAAACACGATACTCAAAATCCTTATGGAATAAGTAATTACGTTCATTCTTTCTATATGAAGGTTTTTTGTAAGTGTTTACCTCCTGCTGCTACAGCCCCCCAAGGGCTGGAGTCAGCAGAGGTAGTTGAACAACCCGATGTTTCTCAGGAACACTCACCTGTCATCCAGCCTGTAGAAAATCTGGAACTCATAAATTCTTCTAATACTGCTGAAATTAATTTAAATAAAACCACTAATCAATTAGAGAATTCAGTTCATACAAATATTTTACAATCAAATGAATTCAGTTATGATCAGGATTTTATATACCTGTGTAGCTCCGGCACGTCGTCAAAAGTTGATAATCAAAACTTATCTAACACGGAGAATAACGGGCTGGGTGTAGTTTCGATACCTGCTGCGGTTCCACTAGAACAACCACTCCAAAATCCCAACAACGGCTTGCTGGGCGCATCTGTTGGTGAAGAGACTGCTGATGTTTCCTACCGCATTGAGGAACTCAAGCGAGTGACAAAACTACGGCTAATGGCTTTAACCCAAGCTAGGGCTAAGGTGCGCCAATACTGCGTAGTCACGGGACATATTCTCGGCACTCAGGAACGCGATCGCTTAGAGCAACGTGCCAAAATGCAATTCTACCTCGATTCGGGTAACGAAACTTTAATTGCAGAAGCTAACGAGTGGGCGGCTGCCAATCCTGGATGTTTACCATTTTCGTTTGAGTTAGAGAGCGAAAAATTTTGGGAAAAATGAGGGACATCAGGCGGTAAGATGTTTGGTATTTTAGACTTTAACTGCACAAAAAGAGGTGATTCAGCTTTACAGAAGTTATTATACTTGTGAGTAAAATTTGGTACAAAAATATAGAAGAAAATATGAAAGATATCTTAATGGAAAAACTGTTTAATCAAGCAGTTGAACCAATCTTCCAAGCCAACAATTTAACTAAATATTCAGCACTGAAACAAAGAGAGGATGAATTTAAATCGTTGTTTCATATTGAATTAGCAGAATACGTGGACTCGAAAAGAGGATTTAATTTTTCTCTATTTATTCGTGATTTTTTAAGTGAAGATTCCTTGCCGTACAGGGACGCTATTCAACAAAAATATGGAAAGCGGGCAGCAGATTTGATTGGGGAATTAATTTGTATTTGAAAGCAAAAAAAAGTTGGCTAGTAGTTAGAATTTTATGACTATACGGCCAGCGTTCCGTGCAACTTTAACACTATGTATTTGTATCTTCCTGACTTAATTGTTGCCCAAACTCAGATATTGAACCTGTAGTTACGGCTTTTTCTAACAATTGATTCAATAACTCAATGTCATATAATTCATTTAGTTTTTCTACTAATTCAGTAGGAACATCTTTAAATCGAATTGTTAGGATTTGAGCAATATATTTCTGGGTAGCTTTTGCTATACCTATGCGTTCTACGCTTGTTATGTATGCCATTTCTTGTTCAGCCTCAAAACGCTCCAATTCTGCTTGAAAATTTAAGTCTAACTCCGGTGGTAGAGTCATTAATCTATCTAGCAACCGGAAGATTTGCTGGATTTTATCTCTACTATAGCCTAACTCATACATTCGTTTAATTAAGCTCAACTTCCACTGCAAACGACCAGTTAAATCTTGAGTTGTCGCTTGTGTTCGCAGGTGCGCCATCACCAGAACGGCAAAAGGACTATCACTTTGTTCTAATTCTGACCAACGAGATTCATAGTCCAGTAGCTTGACAATGGGAAATTGAAGACTAAGGCGACATCCCCAACGACCATAACTATACTCTTGTGGTCGCCAGTTGGCTTGATTATCCCCCAGAATTGCCAAGCTAACCACTTCTTGGTTATAACGGTCAAAGATTCTGTAGTGGTAAGAAAACATCCGTTTAGGGAAGTTGGTATCTACTTGACTTTGGATTTCCAGGTGAATCAGCAACCAAGTTTCCTTTCCATCTTTTAGCCAAACTTTGATTAGCTTATCGACGAATTGTTTACCAATTTCAGATTCTCTCATCAACTGCTGAAGTTCTTTCTCAAGGAATTCATAGCCTCTCTCCCAGTCAATTTTTGCTTGAATCTCTGGAAAGAAAAATGCAAGAAATGCTTCAAAATATTGTTCTACACCTTCCTTCCAAGCACCATCATAATCAGCTCGTACTTCACTCATAGATTATTTCCGATCAAAATATCATAATGCCTTTTTTTAAAGCCAAGTTAATTTAAACTACATAAAATTTATGACTAATTTACATATCAACAAATGTTGGTTTAATGTGGAATTTTGTTGCTTGGCTTTTTGAGCAAGAGGTTACATAATCAAAGTAGTTTATTCAAAATAAATTAGGAAAATTTTATTGAGCGATATAGTTGCTAATTTTTTTATTTCATTAATTTAATTTATTGACTTTTTGTTTACAAATTTAAAAAATTAGATTGACATTAATCTAATACAACAAAGTTTAATCACTTTGTAAATAATATTATGACGCGAAAAAATAAAGAACAACCAGCCATGTCAAACAATACTTCCTCCAATACTAATGGTAAGCCTCAAAAGCGACTGATAATTATAACAGGTGATAAAGGTGGCGTAGGTAAAAGTACCTTTGCACGAGCAATATTTCAACTTTACATTAATAAAAATTTACCCTGTGTTGCTTATGAGGCTGACTTAAGGAATCCTCAGATAGAAAGATATTTTCAAAAAGATTACCGCCCTATAATACGTTATATTGATATTTTTCATAGAGGTGGTGCTGACGATTTATTAATTAATCTAGATGAGAGTGATTGTCCTATCACATTATTAGACTTACCTGCACAATCTGGAGGTTTCTTTGAAAGTTATGTCAAAGAGCTTGCATTTTTTGAAGTTCTGAAAACTGAAATTAATTGTCGAGTGACAATGGTTTCAGTAATTAGTAGAGTTCTTGACTCTATCAATGTTTTAGAAAAACTTCGTGAACTTTGTAAAGACCAAGTAGATTATATTGTTGTCAAAAATCTGTTTCATGGTGAAGAAGAAAAGTTTGAGCGATATAATGACTCTTCTCTACGTCAGAATATGCTTGCAGAAGGTCTGATAGAACTTGTAATGCCAGATTTATTCTACAAGTCTTATGACTTCCTTGACCGCCATGCTTTGACGTTTAATGAAGGACAGACTCATAGAGAGACAAATATTGTAATTAAATCAAGAATAAAATCTTGGCTTGCTGAGTTTGAAGTGCAAATTAAGCCAGCATTTAATTTATTGGGTTTTGATATACAACCAGATGACTGTTACTACCCAGCAGTTGTGGAAAAATCTAAAGAGCTTAGAGAAAACGAAGAAAAAGAAAAAGCTAAAAACCAAGATGCAAATTTACCATCTGAAGATATAGCTGCTTAATTGAATAGGTTGCTTGGCTTTTATGTTTGGAAAGCGTTTTGTAATTACATCGGGTGATGCTCGTGTGGGTAAGTCCACAGTTTCTCGGCTCTTGCTGGAATTGTACTTGAAAAGTAAATGCAATGCGCGTGTTTTCTACCACGGTTATCGTAACAAGCTATCGATGTATAAAACAAAAGGTTTTGAAATAAACCATTTGGGATTGTCTAGGGGCGATTCGGATAGATTATTACTTGACTTAGAAATGTTTCCAAATATTGATGTAGTTTTGACAGATATGCCAGGTCAAAACCATCAAGAGTTCAAGTTTTTTGATAAAGATGTTTCACTGATAGAAAATCTTAACCATTTCGGATATCGTGTTACTTTCTTGCACCCGATATCACATCGTAAAGACTGTGTTGAAGATTATCTTGAGGATTTATACCAGCATTTTGGTAGTCAAGTTGACTATGTTGTTATCAAAAATTATTACTTTGGCAAACAATTTCGATACTATGAAGGTAGTAGATTCCAAGCTGATATTAAAAAATTAAATGGCTTGGAGCTAGTTTTGGGCGGGTTGCATAACGACTTTTACCAGTTGCTTGAGGATACTGGTTTACCCTATGTTCAACTTATTGAAACTGGCTCCCCTCTTAATACTATTCAGCGTTCGATAGTATTCAACTGGATGGAGAATTTTAAGAATTCTATTGTTTCTAATGTGATTGCTTCTAATTATTTAGGGCTAAGTAAAAACTGTACAGAGCTAGCTTCTGTAAGTGCAAATCAACAAAATCGGAAGGATTTTCTTGTAAATGAAGATATTGAATCTGAAGAATGGTAAGTATTAGCTTTACCAAATTGACAGTGAGGTTTTAAATTAACTGTTTAAACAACCTATGACCAATATTGCAAAAGTTGTTGAAAAAGTAATTGCAGAATATTCTGAAGAAAAGAAAGCAGAGGTCACTGATTGGATACTTAAATTAGGTGTTCGACCTGATGATCCCTTGTTTAACCTATATGCGGAACTAGGTACAACCCAATTTGCGTTGCAGCAACTACCTGGTAGGCTTGACTCGCTTGTGATGGGTTGGACTGACATGGTGGACGATAAGTTAAATAGTGCTTCTAAGGTGGCAATACAACAACAAAAAAGTGCGATCGCCCAAGCTGCTAAGGATTTAATTAAGATGACTAAGCAAGCTGGCGGGGCGTTGCCTTTCTTGGGTGTAAGTAATTGGCGATTGGCACAAGTAGCGGGAGTGTTGGGTTTTGTACTGGCTTTGGGATCTGTAATTGGTGTTTTTACATACAAAACTATTGCTGGAAGTGTAACTTTTCAGCAGGCGGCTTCTGGAACTGCTATTTTACAACCCGAAGATAAAAAGCTTCTGGATTGGGCTAAATCCAATGAAGGTAAAGTAGCGCGTAGTATTTATGTTAGAAACGCTGCCATCATTAAAACTTGCCGCCAGCAGAAGAAGTATTCAGGTGGCTGCATAATTGCAGTTGATTAATTTTCTAGGCAACCCAGCCTTTGTATCCCTTATTACTCGTTTTAGCTGTATCTTTTTGACTATTTTGGTTGGTTTTGACTCTTGTCTGGGTTGCTTGAGTAACTTCTTCTTCGATTTTCATGTCTGCAAAGCTGAGGATTCCCAGGCGGATAGCTTCCCGGATAGCGTTTAATCTATCTTTGACTCCTAACTTGATAAATGAATTATGTAAATATGACCTGACTGTACCTTCGGAAACATACATGACATTAGCAATTTCATTATTTTTCATGCCACCAGCCGCTAATTTGAGAACTGTAATTTCTTTATTAGAGAAATCACTTAACAAATCTAGTGAATTTTTATCGGCTGTGTCATTTGACCTAAGATTATCAATCAAAATGCGATTAATAGTTGGGTCAATCCATGATTCATTATTGTATGCAGCCATTACTGCTTCAATGAATCTTTCTCCTACTTCTTCTCTGGCATTATTTTTACAGTAGTAGCAGTCTGCGCCATTACTAATTGCTGCGTTAATGGTATCTCGGCTGCTATTTGCAGTCATAACCACTATTTTAATTGACGTGTGTTTGCATTTAATTAAACTTATGACATCAGTGCCATTGATATCAGGTAAATCAATATTTATCACCACGATATCTGGCTTTTGTTGGTCAACAGTTTCTATTCCTTCCTTTCCGGTTTTAGCAAGGCCACATACCTGGATTTTACCAGTTTCAGATAATATTGTCGCCGCACCAAACCTAGATATGTTCTCATTTTCAATGATGACAACATTAATAGGTTTCATATTACATACTGTTCGGTTTAGTATTTTCCCTGATTATAATACTTATAACACTTAGCTTTTACTATTTTTTAATTTTTACAATTACTATAAATTAATCAGCTTATTTAAAAACTTTATTTTTAAATTTAAAAATTTTACAAAGTGATGGGGTGGTTTATGTAGTTTTCATTAAGCAATCTATTTACTAGGCAATTTTATTGAGCGGTTTTAGTTTTAATAGTATTTATCAAATTTAGGGAGTAATAAACGATTTTTTATGAATTTCAATAAGCTTTTAGGATGGATAGAAAATATTGTTGTTTGGTCTTTAATAGTAATGCTATGTTTGGTCGGGTTAGGTAGATTACCTATTAACCCCACGAGTTTGTTTGACTTTACTGCGTCTTTTTACTATTTTTCTGTTGCGGTTGTTATTTGCCCCAAAACTCCCTTAAGTTTTAATAACAAGCTAGTTTTGGGGTTTATAGCCTTTTCGTATGGTGTGTGCTTTGGGTTGATTTAATTTAATCTATCTCTTTAACAGCATCCTGGCTTTTGAATTCTTGTTGGTTCTGTTCGCAGCATATTTGTTGCTCATCGAACAGAGCCTTAAACCGTTCAAATTCATTATGGGTAAGGTTATTGATGATGATAGAGTAATTCTCTGAGCTATGATTACGAGATGCTAGGAGTGCTTCTTGGCTTGCTTCTGAATCAAGCGAATTTCTATCAAGGCTAAGAGTTTGTGAATCTTCTTCTGATTTTAGGCTTGCAGTATATGCGTCACTTTTATAAATGATACTTTCTGTCTCTTTGTCTGGTTTTCCAAATATATTTAAGCGGTCTAAAATTACAGGAATAACAAATTGTTGAATTTGTAAATTAGCGATAATAGATTGTACTTTATCGTGTTGACCCTCTTCTACTAGATTGCCATTATTGTCGTCATTTTTATTTGTAAAGTTTTTTAGAACGTTTGGTTCAATTATATTGTCTTTAGACTGGCTTACTTCGGGCTGTAAAGATGACTCTGGACTAACTGGATTAATAAAATTGACAGTTTCAATTTCTGTGGAGCTTAACTTTACTTCCTCTTGCGCTATTTCACTGATTCTATTCATTTCTGAATTTAACTTTAACACAGCCTTTTTTCGTTCCTCAGCAGTTGGAGGATTTTTTGCATATTCTTCAAATTTCTCATCAGGTATATTAAGCTGTGCGATTAATTCTCTGACGAGACAAGCTTGCATTGCTGGAGTTAAACCTTCTACTGGAAACTCGATTAGTTCTTTCATAGTAAAATTACCTTTCTACTAAATCTTTTTTGACATCTTTGAGTGCATTATTGATGCGATCGCTCATAACTTGAAAATCTTGTAATGTTTCATCACTAATGTTACTTACTTGAGTTTTTCCTTGTTTGACATATAGCAAGATATTATCCTTTTTATCTTTAACTAAATAAGTTTGGTTTTGAGTTTGAGTAGCAATCTGATATTTTTCTGTTTGGACTGTCATAATGCCATTAATATCTTCTTGCCCAATTGTCTTAACTACACGTTGAGCAAGACTGGTCATCTCATTAACTTTTTCTAATTCTTTAATGTCTTGTTCCATTGCCTTAAAAGCATTCTCAAGACTAATATTTTCTTGAATGTATAAATTAGTTACCTCCTGAATTCTATTGAGATACGTGTCTGATTTACCTAGTTTTTCAGCCGCCATATACCAATCTTGGAGATTTTGCACTGTATTAGCTTTCATCCGCTCGATAATACTATCCATCGCTCCAACTTGCTGCATTTTGGGTTGAGCAGGTGATGCGAGTGCTTGGTCAATATTTGGTTGTGGGCTTTGTTGTGATGAAAAAATGTTCTTGTCTTTAGCAATTAATAAGTTATCTGATACTTGTGTATTGGTAGAAATAATATCGCTACTAACTTTGGTGTTTTCTACAGGATTAAATACTGCGTATCCTTGGGAAGATTGTTCTACTTTGTACCCTTTTTCTTGAAGATAATTTTGAACTAATTGGTCAGTTCCTTGTGCATTTCCGACTAGAAAAGAGCTTTTCACTGCTATTGCCTTATCAAGTAAGGGTTTATAGTGATTTTCAAATGTTTGAGCAAATTGCTCGCTTGTTACTCCACGCCACGGGCCAGATCCGGACACCATAATGATGTCTTCTTCTGAGTAATTTCCTGTGTTGGCGCGTTCCCCCCATGCTTGCTCGTAATTTCGCGTGCTTGAAGGTGTACCGGGAGGTGCAGCTGATTTACCGATAAACTGGGTAGCTATTTGGGCCATCGCAATGTCTTTTTTCATGTGTTCAGCGACGGCGGCATTTATAGGTTCGAGTTGAGACAGTGGATTTGTGGGCCGCAGAGCAGTTTGTTGGGACTTGTCCTGCTGGGTTTGTACTGTAGTTTGTTGTGATTTTGTAACTACGTATATATACGCTTCGCTAAGGGCTTGAATAAATGCGGATTCTTTACCCTTACCTTGCCACTGCTGATCCTGGGCATTAGTTATGCTTGTACAGTTCTCTAACCAATTGACTCCCCCGCGTTTGGCGATCGCCTCAGTCAGCCGGGGGTGTTGTTCGAGTTTAGCTTGAAGCACTTCTACCATTAGCTGGTATTCATCAACTGATGGATGCAACTGCTTTTGATGATTAAATGCGTGTTCGGCGGATGCGTATGCTACCCCTTGAGGTTTTTGGACATGGGTTTCTACTCCATACTGCCCGGCAGGGGCTTCTGGATTATTGTTGACTGAAACTTGGTAATTGTTTTGCAGCTTGCCTTGTTCTTTGGCGAGTGCAGTGGCAAGGCTGAGTGCTACTCCCAGCCCATCTTTGGAGTCGGGGCTGATATTTACTGGAGTTGCAGGTTGTTTTTGGATGGTTGAGAATGGAACAATTTTGCCATTGACATAATCTCCTAATGGCTCCATGAATAAGCCATATACCTGACTCTTACTTGCTTGAGTTTGGGTAAGTTCTTTTGTTGAATGCTTCTCCCATCTCGCCCAGGCTTGCTGGTAACTTGGGTCTTGAATCATTTGGGTGGTAATTTTGTATTGCTTACCTACCCGAAAAGCAACTTGCTCGCCGTTTTTACCTTGGGCGATCGCAATATCTCCCTCATTGATACCATAAGTTTTTTGGTAATCTACACCTCTGGTAGTGTGTATCCTACCGTGTCCGCGCGTAGCATCAATGGTTGTATCAACTGGTACTGTGGCAGCTTCACCGTGCAGATGCAGCGAATAAACCATTGGAACTGGTTTGCCAGATATAGTTGGGTTGTCTGGAATCTGAGGATTAGCAGCGCGTGCCGCAGTAGAATTGCCAATGGTGATAATTTCTTCGACAGTTGGTTGGTTTAAAAGGTGTGAGGGTATGTTTTGGGTGAATTCTCTGAGGCTGGTATAACTGCGCTCTACTTTAATTTCTCCCCCTGGTGTCCACTCGTTAGCTTTAATGGTGAGGTCGTTGTTGCTTTGGACTACCGCACGCGGAGGTTGGTTTGAGGTGAGGAAGTTCTCAAATTTTTGGCGAACGCTGTTTTCTCTGCCCAGATCATTTTTAATTGACCAGATGTTGATAGACCATCTGCCAGCCTCAGTATTCAGTGCGGCGTGTTCGTTTTTGCAGTTAAAGCGGGTTACTGTACCCGACTCAAGTTTAAACTCTTGGTATGGTGCGTCCTGATTCTCTTCCCTAGTCCATGCCATTCGTTCCTTAGCAGCACGATAGCCCCAGTCAGAATTTCCGATATTGATGCTGCGGGCTTCCGTCGCGGCGTAGGAGTCATCGCGGTGGTAGTTAATCCCAGCACCGGGGTTCTCGGAATAAGTTACCAGCACAATCTCAGCGTCGGGATATACTTGTTTGACAAGTTCCATCAAAGAGTCGTCCTGTACCCCTGGCTTGAAATCTTTATCCTTCAAATCCCATTTTGCACTGACCCATGCGACTTGTCTCAGTGGTGCATAGTTAGATTTGTCATTTTCAAGTGTGGGTTTGAGGTGGGTTTTAAGATGCGATCGCAGCTCTTCTACTTTTTCCTCGCTTACCTTACCCAATATTTCGATAGCTTTAGTTGGATCGGCTTGACGCGAGTTGGGTAGTAATATTGGTTGATTCTTAGCTTCTGATTGTGTATCAGTTATTACTTGTATCTCAACCGCGTTTTGATAAACTTGTGAAATTGCTGCAATTGCGGCGTTAGTATTTGATTGAATGTTTTCTGGTACAGCCTTTGCAGGAACAATTGGTACTGGAGAACCTTCTTGATTAAGTTCTCTTGGACGATTAGGAAGTGCTTGTAAAGCTTTTTGGTACTCACTATTTTCTGGAATTTGGTTGAATTTTAAAAGACTACTTTCAGTTGCAACTTTTTGATTTAACTCTGCACTAAGTTGTTCATAGCGGTCAAAACCATCAACTTCACCAATATTAATAGCTTCTCCAAGTAAACTATTAAATTTTTTCTTTATTTCCTCACTAATTTCATTTTTATTAAAGATAAATGTAGCTGTGTTACTGTCAATAAAATAATCGTTTTCAGTAGATTTTGATTCTAACCAAGTGGCTACAGCGATCGCGTCTTGTGCGGGAACTACTAATCCAAAAGCTTCTTTAGTTTCTAACTGCGTTCCATCGGGAGAAGTATATTGTTGATTTGGATTATAAAAATATACAGTTTGTTTGGGAATAATTGGAGTGGGTTGTGACGGTGTATCTGCACTTTTAATATGACCACCAGCACGGTTAATAAAGGTTTGTCTTAATTCGTTGCTGATAGTAGTTTCATCAAGTACGAATACGGTCATTCCTTTTTTAGCTTCTAACCGAGCTTGTGATACAGGAAGCTGTTCGTATGATACTCCCACTTTTTCGAGATATTTTTTGGTTTTTTCGGCTATATTTTCATCAACTGCTAATCCTAAAAGCCCTACTAATTTTTGCTCTTTATCTTGGAACATGATTGTAGAGCGTTCGTTAATTTTACCGAGTATTTGGTTGCGTTTTTCCTGCTGCTCGTCTCTGACAGGCTTTTCATTACTTATAAGCTGACTGCGTTTAACCCATTTGTCGGGATATTGTACTGTTTCTGGATTAATAATTATTTTACAGGTACTTTCATTACTGGTAATCTGTACAGGGATAGTGGTTCGTTGTTGGTTTGGGCGAATAATACCCGTATCAATTAATTTTTGTACAGTGCTACTTTCTTTCCTTTGCCACTGTTTTTGTATATTTCCTTTATTTAAATCAGCTTCGAGACGTTCATTATGCTGACCAATAATACCGAGTGATTGGTCGCCAATTTTAGCAATATAAACGTGCTTTTTATCAAATGCCCTAACTAAAGTTTCTTGAAATGCTTGGTTGTTAATCTCCTGTTTCTTGTATTTTGGATTCGTAATATTAATTCGTAATAGATTGCTTTGAGATGTTTCTGCTATAGCATAGGCATTTTGTCCAGTGATGATAGTTTGAATTTTAATATGTAACTTTTGCCCATTCCCAGGCTTTTCTGCTAGCCAGCCTTGGGCAATACCTTCTTTGATTGATTCTTTATCAATATTGCCTAGCTTTTCAGGTTTGTTACCATTTTGAAGATAAATAGTATAGTCTTCCCGAATTAGGTCAACCTTTTCAATTGTTAACATTACAGGTTCATTATTAAACCTTTGGGAATTCCCAAACTTATTAACTTCGCCCACTTTGAAAGTGAGTTCTGGTAGTCCAGGTACTTGGGTTGTAACAGAGGTGGTGTATACTTCACCTTTTTCAATACTGCCAATAGCAATAGTGCCAATTGGTAGCCGGGCGTTACTTTGTTCAATATTTCCAAATGTTTCGTAATTACCCTCTTGATTCTGGATTTCAATTACGCTTTTTCCATCTTCAGCTAGATTAAATCGAATACTCTGAGGTTGATTTTTATTAAAAAACTCATTATCTCGGTCAAATCCAGTGATACTAAACCCGGTAAACTTGAGTGTATCTAACTGACTGATAATCTCTTGAGGAAAGGCAGTAAAGGCGAAATTAGAAACTTTATTTTGGCGATCGCTACTTTTATCATTACCAGTCTCACGAGTAGTTGATACTGCCCAGGTGGCAGCTGCCATTGTTAGCTTTTGGTCTTCTGGAATCGAATTATAAAATTCCTCTGCTATCTGGTAAGCTTTTTGGTAAAGAAGTTTAATTTGACCTTCGCTTAGTTCAGGTTGGAATGATATTTTGTTAGATTTTACTTCTTGTCCAAGTGTAATTCCTATTTCTTCGAGTTTATTTTCTTGCTCCCTCGCCAGTGTACCTAATTTTCTAAAATTGGGTTTACCATTCTCAGTTTCATCGTTAATTTGAGCATAAACTAAATATTTATGTGGACGGTTATTATTGCGCTTATCTTCAGATACTTCTGATAGTTTTATCGTAATTGTATTAGCTTTCCAGATAAATTCATTATCATACTGTAGAAGATTAGTTATACTTACTTGATTACCATTAGCAAGGGTAATATTTGCAGATGGCCCTTTTTCAGTTTCTTTTTGTTTAGATAGCTCACTTGCTCGGTTGAATGATTTGTCAAATTCTTTTTTGATGAGGGTAGCTCTTAAGCGCTGTTCGTGAGAAAAATCAACCTCTTTAAATAAAGCTTGGAATTGAACGATTTCACGCGATTCGAGGCGAGCTTTTTCAAAATACTGATTGGTTTGAGCAATTAGTAACTCAACAGGTGAGTATCCCGTCGGTTGAATTATATTGTCAATATAGACATCTTTCTTCTTATCTTTAATATAGTTGACTTCACGGTGAAGAATCCGACTATTATTGCGAATAATTTCAATTTCGGGTTTTTTGGCACTCTTAAAAAGGTCAACTGCAATTTGATTTTGAAATGCTGCCTCAGCAATCATTTCACGGTACATTTGGGTATTAATGTTCATCGCCACTAGTGTATTGGTGGGTTCTTGTCGAACAGTTTTGATGAACTCTTCCATGTAACTGCGATACTTGCTTGGAATCTCCTTCCCTTCAATACCCTTGGATTTTGCCCAGGCTTCTGTTTTGAATAAATCTTCGTAGTGTTTGGCTACCTGCTGTACGTACTCAATTTGGTCTTTCTCGCTACCAAAGTTTTTCAGAATCGTAATTTCTGACTCTAACGCCTCAATTGCGGTAAGGTGATTGTTGATAACACCCACACTAATGCCATCGCTCATGTGGATGGCGATTTCCTCAAATTCTGGCTGGCTGCCATCTTCTTGGTAAAAAGATTGTTTTTTAAGTTTGACAGTTGGAGCGTAGGCATTTTCAGGAAGGTTGCGCTCTTTTGCTTCGGTGGTGAGGTTAGGATACTTGGTAGCCCGCTCGAAGCCGATACAATCACCATCGTAGTCGCGTGCTTGACGCTCTTGTTCGGACTCTTGAGGAAGAATTTCTAATTCATAACCAGCTGATTTTAGTTCTAAAATATACTGATTAAATTTGTTAGTAAACTCGATTTTATCTCTAGTTTCGAGCTTACTAATATTTTGGTCTAAGTAATTTTCAATACCTTCTAATCGAAGATTTTTTCCTTGAGCTTCTGGCAGGATAGATTTAATTTGCTCATTGAGGCGGTTGTAAATGCGATCGCTTGTTTCGTCCGAGACAGCGATCGCACCAGCGAGAGGTTGACCATCAGGCCCAAGGATATCTTCTACAATTTTGTTAGTTGAGACGCACAGACCATTTGAATTGAGGAAAGGGGAGCGGAAGTTGAGAACTTCTTCGCCGTCTTGATAATGCGGTATGGAAATTTCCCCATTTTGCAGGTCTTTGGAGGGAATGACCATTGCTCGCTCAAACGTTAACGTTTTGCCGATGGCGATTTCTTTCCACTCGTTTTGGACGAACCGGGCGAGTTCGCGCT
Source organism: Calothrix anomala FACHB-343 (assembly GCF_014696435.1). Classification (GTDB taxonomy): domain Bacteria; phylum Cyanobacteriota; class Cyanobacteriia; order Cyanobacteriales; family Nostocaceae; genus Aulosira; species Aulosira anomala_A. The sequence continues at coordinate 56,027 of NZ_JACJQG010000010.1, forward strand.
GTACTTTCTCAGTTTCGAGAAGTTGCCCCTCTCCTTGCAGGTCAGCTTTGATGAGTTTGTAAATAAACGAGTCAGTAGCAATCCGATCCCGCAAAGTTTCTAACTCTTCTGCTACTGTTGGATCTTCTGCTGCTTGTTCGTCTAGTGTGGTTGCTTGTTCTTCAAGAAAGGCTTTCCGCTTCTCGTATTTTTCGCAGTAAAGTTGTGCAAGTTGCCGAGGATCATCCTGTGCTTCTTTAAGCTTTTTGGCTTCAAGTTCTAGCTGTTCAGTAAAGTCTTTCAGTCCGTTAGGGAATGAAGCGAGTAACTGCGATATAGCTGTCTTGCCGAGTTCAGATTGTGATTTTTCACCTAGCCAGATATTTTGTCGGTACAATCCAGGTTGAATTTGAGGCTTAGTCGGGCCATTAGGATTATCTTTATCAGTTCCCTTGAACGCAGATAAGGGAAGAATTAGATCAATTTTAGTTGAGTTATTGGAGTCTTGATAATTAAGAATTTGCTCAAGGTTAGCAGGGCGTAGTGTACCTTTACCAAAGCGGTATTTGTTGTCATCTCCGTCTCGATCAGTCCAACCGAAGCGGTGCTGAATTACTCGATATTTATCACCTTTTTGATGCTTGGTTAATTCGTGATAAAGTTCTTTTGATATTTGTCCGTAACAGTCTCCTGTTAGCCGATATGCTTGGTCATTACTGATAATGCCGCCATTTTCACCATTATTATCATCAACTATTAGGATGTTTAACTCTTTATTGACAGCATTTCTACATGAACCAAGAAAGATAGACCCGTAAGCACCTCTATCCTTGTTATCCGGGCATAATTGCCTAATTGTATCTAGACATTCTTCGGGGCCATATAACAACCGAGTTTTTGATGATAATAATAATTTATGACCTTCTAGATGATTAGTTAATTGTTCCACATTAGACTTTTCGTCCATATGCCCGAACGAAAACTTTACCCCAGGAAAGAAATGTTCTAATAAGGTGTTATTAAGTTCTTCCTTTAACAGCGAATCTGGATTATTTGTATTACCATCTGTATGAATCCATTGATTTAATCTAGTGTCAAAATGTTTAGCTTGAATTGTCATATATGAACAATTAAACTTATAAAATTAAAGATAAATTTTTACTTTTTGGCACTAAAATATCCGTAGAGTTTAATTTTACTTTCTCTTTATCAGTAATCTATTCAACAAATTTCTAATTTCTACTAACAATTTATTGGTAATTAAAAATACCTTGTTGTAAGGTTTTTACTTAGCTTAGTCTTTATGAAAGCTTATCCTATGTGATGTCATAATTTAAGTATGACAAAAAATATACAAACTTATTAATTACTTTTTACTTAGTTATAAATCAGTAGTAACTTTTGTAATGTTTGCGATTCTGGTTGTGTTTTACGTAAATCCCTATAACCTAATCAGTCAACTAGTACGATTAGTCAATTTACACCTTTAGTTTAAAGAAAGGATATCCAAAAAACCTTTCACCCCATCAATTTCTGAATATCCAGACAAAACAAATAACTCTTGCGATGGCCCGCAGAGATTGTTAGCGATCACTATCGCTACATTGAGTCCATGCCCTTAAAAATTTTAAATTTTGGAACTTTATTCTAAATGTACACCTACTGTGGGTTTGCACATAAGATGAAATTTGAACAACGAATTTATAGGGGTTTGGGGCATCGAGATTCGCGCATAAAGTGAAATCGATTGTGAGATAAGGGTTTGAACCAAATAGCCAATTCGCAGATAAAGTGAAATTTTCTGCTTTGATTTAACAACAGCCCGAATGCTTTTAAAAACGTACTTAAGAAGTGCGATCGCCCGGTCTATAAAATTGCTAATACACTCTTGATAAGAAAGTAGCCAAGCTTTTGTACGTAACATTTAGGTTGTTAGGTATAAAGTACTATCATTATTACAAGAAATACTATGAATTTCTGTGATCAGATGCAAAATTTCAATTTATGTGCGAAGTCGCTTTGAGGCTCAAACGCTTAGTCAATAATCAATTTCACCTTATGCGCGAATTAGAGGGGCTGAAAACCCTGTAAATTCGTTCTTAGAATTTCACTTTATGCGCGAACCCACACTACAAGATTAAGCCAAAATTTTAGGGTTGCTCTTTGTTCTAGCTATTCTTTTTATTTATAGAAACTAGAACCAAGACGAAGTTGCACGTCTATGTAAGACTATGGTTAAAAATTTGACAGCAGTAATCGAAATAAATTTTTCCTTTTTTGCTGGTTTTATAAATTGCTTGGTGTAATTTCATCAATATTGAAAACTTCAACTGTAGCATTTGGACTGTTCATATCTGTAGTTTGTTCGAGTAGACGTGTTGCTTCCTCAAGCAATGTACTTGCGTTCTGAAGCAGTGTTCGCACTTGGGTTAACTTGTTTCGCCGTTCGATACCAAGTTGTGCTTCTATATACCGCGCATCATTATAATGGCTGAGGTGAATTACCCGTACTTGTTGTTCTTTCTCTGAAGGTGCAAATATTGCGTTTTCGGCAGTTAGTTTATAGTATGAGTACGTACCACTGGGGCGTTTAACATTGTAGATGTGGAGTTCGCAACTAGGTGGTGCGATGTACTGTCCGTCGAAGTTAGTAAGTCCAGTACGAATATTATCTAATGTGGTGGCGATCGCCTCGACGGCGGAGACAATACCTAACGATTCTGGTGACTGTGGGCAACCGCGCCTCATCAGCATCATAATGGCGGCAGAACGACGAGTCAGGCGAATTTGTTCTTGATACTGGCGCATTTGTTCTTCCCGGATACGAACAAGTTCCAGTTCTTCATCAGGGGTTAGTTCAACCGCACTCCCACAAGTTTTGTAATTTAAGCAGTCGCCAGGGTCTATGCCTGGGTGCAGCATCATACTGGCACAGTCAAATCCAAGTCCACATTTTTTCTTGGGCATGGGTTATTGTTCTTTGTTCTAGTTACTTTTATACTGTAATATAGCTAGAACAAAGAGGTTTATGGGCGAGATAAACGATGTTAGAATTTTTGCGCCTGAGCAAGATATTGCGTCGTGGCAGTCGTTGTTTGAGAAGATGGAAGCGCAGGGACTGGTTGAAATTGTCCAAAAACCAGATAAATTTTATGAAGTCAGGGGAAGTGAGAAACTTAAACGAGGGTATTTCAAGATTAAGCTGTTGCGCTGTGATTTATAAAAACATTTGAGTGTCTTAGCTAATAAATATGGTTAAACTAAAAACCCAAGAATATATAGCCAAGTACAGTGCTGAGTTTCCTGACGGAAGAATTAATCGTGAGCTTCCCTTCCCCACAGATACAATATCTGTAGTTTCCGATCCCAAAAATTGGCATTGTTATCCAGAAAACGTAGTCAGGATTTACTTGTCTAATTATGGGCAAGAGGTTTGGGTGGTGGGAGTAGGAGATTATCAGCACCCAACTATTTGTAACAGAGTGTTTGAAGAATTAGATGACGCTTGCAGCTTTATTGTTAATCGTCCTGATGCTATTTCTAAACAGTGGCTTGTTGAAAGCGGATTCGATTTTTTAGAACCTCCTGTATCAAAAGCTGAACGAATTGGTTGAAGTTGGTAATCGAGCGAATAAAATGAATAAAATTACTTTTCTCTAAAAATAAGATTAGAAATTATGTCAGAATATATTCGTCAAAATAGTTAGAAAAAATAAGTGTAAGTTGACAAATCAAACTATTAATTATATTGAGGTAATTCTGTATTGTGGCTCTTGGCTTATGAGTGCTGAATTCTTACTATATTAAGAGTATTAAGAGAAAAATCTTGCTGACTTGCCACCAATTTTACAATTGTATTTTTTTTAGTTTAGGCTTATTCTTATAAGCTTAAATTTTTCTCACCAATAGGCTCAAATAGCTATCATACAAACTTCTTGATGTCCGACAACTGCTTGTTCCCAAGTTGAATATCTCCAAAATTTACCACTGTATTCGCCTCCAAAAATCATAGTTTCAAAAAGCTGTGGTTCTTGATTCGGAAAATTAGAATAATCCTTCCCTAAAAAGATAGTAGATACTCTTCCCCACGAAAAAGTATCTAAAGCTACTTGTATATTGTTCTCATTTTTCCGCCAATCAGACCATTGCTCAAGACTTTCGGGCTTAATAGGTTGTTTATTTTCATCTAATATATAAAGCTCATCGAGTATATCCATATAATTTCTAAAATTTTGTGTCATAAGATAATTATCGGACAAACTTATGTGTATTGTGTACAGTTTGTCACCTCAGTCTTCGTACGCGACGTAAAAGTAATCTATCGCCTAGGCAACTGTCTTTATTGTGAGAGTTATGTTGTCAGAATTATATTTTAACAGACATTGCAGAACTGCAAAAATGCAAAACAATGTAAAATTGTTATATTACTTTCAACATTTATGACAAAAACAAGAGTTATGTCACAAAAAAGTAAAATTATAGAATTAGCTAACTAATTTTGGAACAAAATCTAACTTTTGATTATGTGCATAGATGAAACGATAGCATCTGATATTAAGGAAGCTGTAGCTAGAGTCTCTTGCTACTTAGATGATTTTGGCAGTCATATTAGCCACTTAAATTTTTTAATTGAAAATTTAGAAGATTTAAAAGAAGAATTTGCAGAAGGAACTGATAAAGATTCAATCGATACTTATTTGTACATTACATTATCCCGAATAACATCTACTAAAAATCGACTAGAAGAAGATATTAAAATTATTAAAAGTTACTTGACTTATTTTATTGAATCCTCTAGTAAAATACCTGAATTTACTTACGATTATGAAAAAAATAAAATCGAAAATAGACAAAAAAAATAAAAGTTATGCCTAAAAAAGATGTCTGGGTAGTATTTGGCCATTTTCTAGATTTAAATTACTATTACGTATCAAATACTGAATGGACTTTTGAAATAGAAGAAGCTTGCTTATTTAAAACTAAGGAATTAGCCGAAAGCACAGTCAGTAGGCTAAAAACTTATGAGAAAAAGAATCTAGAGTTTCACGGAATCAACCCAGATAGCTTGTCTGTTGAACGCACCCGCCTTGAAGTTAGCGAATTTCTACATTTTACGGTTTAATTTACCTCTAATAAATATAAATGCAAAAAATTGTACTTTTGATGGTTAGACACCAATAGACAAAACAATTTTTTATGCCCTACAAATCCACAAATAGCTGCCCCCAAATTTACATCCAGCTTGACAAAGAACCTGGATTGCTAGACGAAATTTTTAAAACCTAAACTGTTTAGTTTGCACTTGGTGACAACTTCGCCAACAGTGTCTTAGCCAGTCCTACCCCTAATTCTAAGTAGATTAAATTCTCTCTATCTACAGATTTACTACTGCTCAATACCTCTTTGCGATCGCGGTTTATCTATTAACGCTTGTTGGGTAAAGAAACGCAAACTTTCAATCTGCTCAATTTCGTTTGTGGTTAGTCGAGTTGGTATTTCTTCGTACCAGGTTCTCTGACTGTAGCAGGTTTGCATCACAGGAGTATTATCCCCATGACGGTAAACACTCAGAGTATTGCTATCTAAGCTGGCACTCAACTCCCGTCCTTTGATACGGAAGTTATTGGTAACAAGCATATAGTCAGTGATTATAGAAGGCAAATGTTTGAGAGTAGAAGGCAGAAGGTTAAGAGAAGGAGGAATAGGGGAAGATTGCTCTTCCAGGAATTGTTTAGCAGTGAGGCCATTTTCTTCTGAAATATCCTGTTGTGGGTGCTGTTTCTTTGGATGTGGTTGAACTTTTTTCTTGGTCTTATTAGTTTCCAATGTGGGGTTATCTTCTAATTTGGATTGTATTACTGGAATCTCACTTGGATAATTACTGTTTAGTGTATATGTACTAACAAGTGTTTTGGAGTTACTGTCAGTGTCACCATTACTATCACTTGTACTGCTGCTAGTAGGTTTATCATTATTTAAGTAATCATTATTACTTAAAATTATGCTATTTATGCGAGCAATTGCTCTGGCTTTAGCTTGTTGAATTACTTCTTTATCTTTATCTGGGTCGTACATTATTCCATATTCAGACCGCAGTTTGTTCCAGCTATAAGGTTTGTATACTTGATAACCTGCAATTTTGACATCATTATGAATGTAGGTAAAGCCTAGTAGTTCTTCCCCCTGCATCTTAGGCAATACTCCAATGTTGTTTTCCTCCAGGCGTTCAATGAACGTAGAGACGGTGGGACGATCCTTAATGGCTTCTCCTATTGCTTGGCGAATAATTTCCTTACTGGTTGGAGTTTTGTGCTTACTGTTAACTGCTCTAATACTTTTTGATCGGTTGGGGCTGGTAAGTGTAATTATTCCGTACTCTTGCTCTAACCTAGAGGCGACGGCTTCATTTGTTGTTGGAGTTATTTCTAATCCTAGTTCCGCCGCGATGCGTCTAGTTGAAACTTGGGAGTTGAAATAATCATAGGAATCATTAACTAAGCTGCCATCTAACCGAATCCGGGAGGCGATTATATGCAGGTGTTCGTGGTTGCGATCGTGGTGGCGTACTGCAACAAACTGACTGGTAGCTGCTACAGATGATTCTTCTTTGGGCAAGTATCCCATATCCTTGAGATATTCTCTTGCTACATAACTGTACTGACTGTTGGATAAATGCTCGTGGTAGTTCGGGCGGTGTGCGATTGAGATGATGAGGTGAGCACACTGCCGTTTAACTGCTTTGTTGGTGTACTTGATGGTGAGAAACTGCTGGTTAAATTCGTCTGGCTTTGTTCCCATCATATTAGTATCGACAATCGCAGCATCATCTTTCCCCAAGACATACTTGAGCGTGTCGATAAAATTGGGTTTTTTGTAGATGACGGGAATCAAGTTGAGGTTAGAGTTTAGTCGCTAAGAACGTTTTTCCAACCTAGCAATTCTACTTAGAAACGCAAAGAACTTGACTGTAAAGATTTGAACAAAGTTTAATTATTGCCTAATCTCAACTAATATCAATAAACAAAATAGAGATTTATCGCTTCTTAATTTCTCTACTTTCTATATATATCAGCACTTATATCGAAGTATTCAAATTTGAATACTTCGTTATTGATTAGTATAAGTTCTCAACAAGCTTATTTTTCTATTTCTTGCTTGTGTACAGGATTCCCAGCGTCTTGTTTAGAGCCTGCGATCTCTATATTAAATGCAGCAGCAATAGTTTTATCTACGAGTGCGATCGCAATTTCGACTTGGTTAATAATTTGTTGGTTGTTTGTTTCCTTGGCAAGGTGAGATAACATCATCAGTTCGCTTTTGAGGGTTCCTGCCGTAGCACGGATGGTTATTACATCTGCGGGTGGTTTTGCTGCTAGCACTCGTCTTAACCCACATGAACGTAGATACTCAGATGCCGTTTGTCCTGTGGCGGTGGCTTTCTCCTCAATGGCATTTTTTTCTTCCTCAAAGACGTATACCTTAACTAATTTGGTTCGTTTAGCAGGCCTATTTACCATACCTTGTTTAATCATTGGACTGGGGGATGTATCACGCTTTTCTGTACTGTGCCAGGGAACTCGTTGGACAACCAAAAGTTCCACTTTTCTCACGCACACTACCATTGCGGATAATATAGCCGTTATCCTTGGTATAACTGACATTGCGGCTATATGGCTCTCGTAATAGTACTGCAACTGCTGTGAAATCGCTTTTACAAGCATTATGCTGTTAGGGTCGAACTATGCGATCGCAGATTATTCTCTATGTAAAAATACTTACTTCATTATAAAATCTAGTCTTTATTTCCTGTCCTTAACTAGAGAAGGAGAATATTGTGTTTTTTGTTAAAAATAATACATATTTTATTTATTGTAGAATGCTGAGAGCCGTGCAGTAATCGTGCCATTGTAGTTATAAAAAGATTATCAGTCAATAATCAAGTGTGCGATCATGAAATTTTGCCTAAGTATATAAACTTAATTTAATGTATAAAATCAACTGAAAATGATTTGTTTAAAATTGAGCGTATATTAATTAGATTAGGTTTGTACTACAATTTTGTATTTTTGTAGCATATAAAAATATGAGTTGTATAGAACTTATTATCAATTAATTGTAATTATTGATAATAAATCTAGGTTGAAATAGGCCCATTTGCCATACCTTGTTTACTAGCATGATTGCACCAAGTGCGAGGGTAGGATGTAGTAGAGCGTGCAGTGAGTACGGGAAAAGTAAGCAGAGAGTAAGCGGTGAGTACTAGGGAAGTGCGTGTGTCTTATGTAGGTCTAATTTAAATGGAAAAAGTATACTAAATCAATAATTTAACTAATAAATAGAGATTTTTTACCACTTAGTCAGTGAGTACTCGGCAAGTTGCGGGAGAGTACTGAGGAAGTAGCTTGGGGCGTACAGATATAGTAATTTTAGTCACTTTTACATTACTGGAAATGTTGATTAAGCCTATCAAATAAGTGGTTTTAATATTACTAATTACTACATTATGTAGTATAAAATTGGCTAATTGTAATTTGAATTAATTAGGTTAAAAGTTGAGATTGTTTTATTACTGTTGATTGTTGTAACTAACTCGGAGGGGGAATTATGCCAAGGAAGGTGCAATCAGATTATGTAGAATTGTCAGTGGCAAGAAAGAAAGGTTCTAGTGAAGCGAGATTGTTGCAATACCTGAAGGACAGTGAAAAGGGAGGGGGGGATATGATAATGGAGGCGATAATTCCCCTCTATCTCCCCTATATGCTCTACTCAGAGGGTGTAAGGGGTGAAAAATTATCTTCGTGTGTATTGGATGCGATCGCGCAGTTGGAAGTACAAATAATTAAGATGAAACGGGCTTTCGGGATGGAGGGACTTGCCCAAGTAGTGCTAGTGCAGCCTTATGGTAGTGGACTTCCCACTTCTGCTGCAACTACCACACAACCTCATGGTAGTGGAGTTTTTTCTCTGATAGCTGCAACTGATATTCAGGCTCAAGCAGAGAAGAGTGCGAGTTTTTTTACGGGCGTAGTTTCGACCGATGATGTTTCTGTTTCATCAGAGGTGCCGCTTGTTGTGGAGGAACAGTCTTTTCAAGAGGAAGATTTGGATGATGATTTCTTCAATGATGATGAAGATGATGTGATTGCTAAAGCAGAGATAGAAGTTGATCCGGGATTTCGTTTAGAGTAAGGAAACTGTATCCAGCGATCTCATTTGTAGATTGTCCACCCTATAGATTTGGGTATCAAGGTGGTGAGGTCATCGTCTGCGCTGCAAAAAAAAATGGATGATAATTGTAAAATTTTTTCTAAGACAGGGTAATACTGCTGTAAAGTAAGCCTTTTTCCATACCGAGTTAATACTTATAAAGGTTAAATTGTAAGCAATAGCAGAGATGAATTGAAACCTTTATATATGCCCAAAACTAAGGAGAAATCAGATTTAAAAAAGATAGTAATTACGATTGATATGGGTGCGAGTAAAACCAAGGCTATCGTTCAGGAGTATCCAGAAGGAAAGCCTGTTGTTTTACTTTTAGACTCAGAAATAGCGGATGTTGCTAAAGCCTCAGTTGAAAGCGTCCAACAAGAAGGTAGTCCTGAATCTCGTGCTTGGGTAGGAATTGGTGATGAGTATTACGCCTTGGGAGAACTTGCTCGTCGTCGGTTTGGGGGTATATCGCAACTGAGGGAGTTAAAATACGAACTAGCAGTTCCCAAAATTTGCGGAGCATTTTGGCTGGCTAAGGAGAAGTTGAACCTGGGTAATGATGTTGCAGCTTACTTGAGTGTCCTGCTGCCGCCGGGTGAAGTGCAAGACAAGGAACAGTTACAAATTCGGTTGAAGGATGCGTTTCGGGGGTTTGATACACCAGCAGGTAAGATGCGGGTGAAAATGCTTCGTTATGATGCAGCTTCTGAAGGTAGTGGAATATTTTTCCACCGTAGGCGAACGCTTGGCGATCGCGTACCTGTTTCGATGTATGTAATGCTTGGTTATCGCAACGCGAGTATTTTCACCTTTCGCAGTGGTTCGATTGGCGCAGGAATAACCAGCAATTTTGGTATGTCTTGGTTAGTAAATAATTTGATTTCCAAAACATCGGGACTAAGCCCTGATAATTCCAATATTATTGAGGTACTGATAGAAGCTGGAGCCAGTTGTGACCCCCAGGTGATGCAAAAACTCTCACGCAAGCGCAAAGGTGATGAGATTCAACTTGATGGAGAGTTGATGTCCAAAGCTTTATTACTTGCTAGAGACGAATATTGGCGTGCGATCGCTAGGTGGTTGCGCTCGAAGATGGATGAAGATATTGAAGAACTGGTATTTTGCGGAGGAACTGCGGATTACATTCGTCCTGAAATAGATGCTTACTTCCAGAAAGAGGGGATGAAAGTATCCTTGCACGCTAATATTTTTATACCTGATGAAATATCTTCTGGTATGGGCAATCGGATGGCGGATGTTTGGGCTTTTCACCAGCACATGATTATTCAGTTTGATAAGTTAACTGGTTATATACGCTCTGAGGTTGTACCGTTAAATAAATCTGTTGAAGGTAATACAAATAATACAGGTGAAGAAGTCAAACGTAGGTATAACTTTACGCCTTGTGAGCGGCCTAGTACCTTTATTGCTGTAAACGAGAATGTTTGATAGGTTCAGGCAAAAATAAATGTAGTAAAAAAAGAATCAGCTAGAGTGAAGTGCTGCATAAAACAGTACTTTCTAACTGATTCTTTGAGATTTTAGTATGGCTGTTGCTCTAGCATTTGGGAGCAATCAACGTGAGAATTGGTAATTTCTGGAATGTGCTGAATTACAGAGTTAATTTGCTCCACATCTGCATATTGTTGTTCTCGTCTTTTGCGGAGTTCCCATGATTTACGGTTATAAGCTAACAAGTCTTCCAAACTCATGTTGAATTTGTATTTGGCGAAATTCAATAATTGTTCTGTGGTGTAACGACAATCTTCAGGACGACCAAAACAAATTTCAAACTGAAGCTTAAAAGCTTTCCAATCGAAATTGTCAGACCCCAGTTGCCGTAGTGATTCGCGTCCGTAAAGGTCACGAATTGAATAGAAAATTGTGTTGTATTTACGCACGTCGAATGATTCAATCTTGAATTGCTCCATTGTTGAATCATCGACTGTAGCAGCTTGAGCTTTAGTAGATTTATTAGCAGCCATAGTTGTTTCCTTGATGAGTGTTTCGCTTTTAGCTGCGTTAGCATTAGTCAAAAAAATAAATCCCACTCTGTATGAGCGAGATTTTCTGTAAAATCAGATTATTTGTGATTATTTTGCTAATAAACGTTCGCGTTGTAGCCAAGTACGTTTGTTGACTTCGAGTAATTCTTCTAAGCCTTTGTTGAAGTGCTTAATGGAATAGTCAACCATTTGTTGTACACTGTATTTGGGGTTTTCGACTGAGCCGAACGTAGCAATAAATCTTGTTTTAAAAGCATCCCATTGTGTTTTATTCCAGTTAGTCTGTGACTGTGCTTGAATAGTTTTACCCCAGGTTTCTTGTAGCCCGTAGTAGACTGCTTTAAACTTACGCTCGTTGTAGTCAGCAATTTTGTAAATACCCATTGCGTTGTCATCAATTAAACTAACTTTTTTGGTTTTAGTAGCCATAATTTTTATCTCCTATGTGAGAGTTACTTCTTAAGGATTTGAGCGTTAGCTATAGTGCTTTCTCTTCTTTATTTGGACGTAAGTCCGTGTAAAAAATAACAATCTTAAATTGGAAATGAATGCTAACGCCTCCGCTACTATCCTGTTTTCAAAAATTTTCAAATAGCCCTGTTGTGTCACTATCGCGGTAGCGGCAGCTAGTGAGCGATACCTTCTCCTGTCAAAGACGCTCCGCGTAGCTTGCTTCCCCGCAGGGGTACGGCACACTTCTCTACGAGAGGCTACGCCAACGTGAACGCCGTATAACAACGCCCATGCACACCGACCGCCGAGAGCGATCGGTTATGATACAAAGGCGATCTGCGGCGGGTGATGGACATCGTTAGGTGCTTGAAGTCATATTTAGGAGTTGCATACAAAAATGAAAACTCAGTACTTTACAGCGACAAGTCTTGATGGCTTCATTGCAACTGAGAATGACTCACTAGATTGGCTGTTTGGGCTTGGTGACCTGAATGACTCTAGCTATCCAGAGTTCATTTCAGATGTGGGTGCGTTGGCAATGGGATCGGCAACTTACGAGTGGATGATACGCAACGCCGAAAAGGTTGCAACTGAGACTGGCTTTGCGTGGCCATACACTCAGCCAGCCTGGATATTTTCTAGTCGCAAGCTGACAATAATCGAAGGTGCGAACATCCGATTCGTCAATGGAGATGTGCAGCATGTCCACACCCAAATGCGAGCTGCTGCTGGCACTAAAAACATCTGGATAGTTGGAGGCGGAGATTTGGCTGGTCAGTTCTACGATGCTGGTTTACTGGATGAGCTGATCATCCAGGTTGGCTCGGCCACCCTCGGCAAGGGTAAGCCGTTATTCCCTCGCAGAGTACTAAGCCCAGTTCTGCGCCTAGTGTCTGTTCATCAGATGGGTGCTGGCATGGCTGAGTTGCGCTATGAAGTACACAAAGGCGGTTTGAGTGGAGCCGCCTAACAATTACAATGCAGCGGACTGTTGAAGATACTGGTTGTGATGCAAAAGCTGTTTGCCGCCGCTGATTGCAACCGTAGTATGAATTGCCAAAGGAGGAAAACTGATGAGTTCATTTGTCCTTTGTTTTCAAGATATTGACAAAACAAAACTCAAGGTCGTTGGTGGTAAAGGCGCGAACCTGGGGGAACTTACCAAGATAGAAGGAATACTCGTACCAGATGGCTTTTGTATTTCTACTGAAGCTTTTAAAAAAATAATTGAGGAAACGTCGTCGATTAACGAATTACTCGCTCGGTTATCGCTTCTGAAAGTGGAAGACAGGGATAAAATCAGTGAACTTAGCGGTGAGATTCGCTCTTTCATCGAAAGGATAACCATCCCTCAAGACATTAATGAAGAGATCGCCCGCTTCCTCTCCAGGCTTGGAGAAAAAAATGCCTATGCAGTAAGATCCAGCGCAACTGCTGAGGATTTACCGACAGCCTCTTTTGCAGGCCAGCAGGATACGTATTTGAACATTATTGGAAAGGAAGCAATTTTAAAGCATATCAGTAAATGCTGGGCATCGCTATTTACCGAAAGAGCAGTAATTTACCGCCTCCAAAACGGCTTCGACCACCGTAAAGTCTACCTGTCTGTGGTTATTCAAAAGATGGTCTTTCCGCAGGTGGCAGGAATTTTGTTTACTGCCGATCCCGTCACTTCTAACAGAAAAGTATTATCCATTGATGCGGGCTTCGGACTTGGTGAAGCCTTGGTCAGAGGTATGGTGAATGCTGATATCTATAAAGTGCGTAACGGCAAGGTTATCGCTAAGAAAATATCCACCAAGAAACTTGCTATTTACGCCTTAAAAGATGGCGGTACAAAAGAACAAGAGATTGAGCCTGAAAGACAGAACAGGCAAGCACTGACAGACGAGCAGATTTTACAGCTTGAGCGCATCGGTAGAAAAATTGAAGCACATTTCGGCTGCCCCCAGGACATCGAATGGTGTTTGGTTGATGATACATTTCATATTGTCCAGAGTCGCCCCATCACGACTTTATATCCCATTCCTGAAACGAATGATCGGGAAAATCACGTCTTTGTTTCTGTCGGTCACAACCAAATGATGACCGATGCCATGAAACCATTGGGATTGTCTTTTTTCCTGTTAATGACCCATGCACCCATGCATACGGCTGGTGGCAGGTTGTTTGTTGATGTGACAGCGACGCTAGCTTCACCTGCCAGCAGAGAAACTATATTAAACGTCACATTGGGAAAATCTGATCCGCTCATGAAAGATGCACTGACAACCATCCTAGAGCGAGGAGATTTTATCAAATTGTTACCCGATGATCCGCGTCCCGGCAAAAGCAGTAAAGGTCGATCGCCTGCGGATTTTCAAACCCTAAACGACTACGATCCGGCGATTGTTGCTGAGTTGATTCAACAGAGTCAAACCTCGATCGACGCGTTAAAACAAACTATCCAAACGAAATCAGGATCGGATCTGTTTGATTTTATCCTGGAAGATATCCAGCAATTAAAGCAGACCCACTCTGATTCACAGAGTTTTGGTGTGTTTATGACTGCTATGAATGCTTCTTCGTGGATCAATGAAAAAATGAACAAGTGGTTAGGCGAAAAAAACGCAGCGGACACGCTTTCTCAATCTGTACCCAACAATATTACTTCCGAAATGGGTCTGGAACTATTGGATGTCGCAGATGTGATTCGTCCTTATCCTGAAGTAATTGATTATTTACAACAGGTAAAAGATGACAACTTTCTGGATGAATTGGTTAAGTTTGATGGAGGAAAAGAAACCCAAGACGCTATCTATGCTTATCTCAACAAATACGGAATGCGATGTGCCGGAGAAATCGATATTACTAAAACTCGTTGGAGTGAAAAACCAACTACACTTGTCCCCATAATTCTCAGTAATATCAAAAACTTTGAGCCTGGTGCTGGCGATCGCAAATTTGAGCAAGGGCGACAGTCAGCTTTGAAAAAAGAACAAGAGTTATTAGAGCGATTGCAGCAATTACCGGATGGCGAACAAAAAGCTAAGGAAACAAAACGAATGATTGACCTAATCCGGAATTTCATCGGTTATCGTGAATATCCCAAATACGCCATAGTTAATCGCTACTTTGTTTATAAGAAAGCTTTACTCAAAGAAGCCGAACAACTCTTACAAGCGGGCGTTATTCATGAAAAAGAAGATATATACTATCTCACTTTTGAAGAACTTCGCGAAGTCGTAGGCACAAATAAAATTGATTACCGGATGATCGGCAAACGAAAAGATGAGTACAAATTATATGAAAAACTAACTCCCCCACGTGTTATTACGTCTGATGGTGAAATCATTGCAGGTCGATACAAACGCTCAAATCTTCCAGCCGAAGCTATTGTAGGTCTACCTGTTTCCTCCGGAGTTATAGAGGGACGAGCGCGTGTCATCTTAAACATGGAAGATGCCGATCTAGAAGATGGAGATATATTAGTCACCTCCTTTACTGACCCTAGCTGGACACCATTGTTTGTATCCATAAAAGGCCTAGTTACCGAAGTTGGTGGTCTAATGACACATGGAGCAGTTATCGCACGTGAATATGGCATAAGTGCAGTTGTTGGAGTGGATAATGCTACCAAACTGATCGATGACGGACAGAGAATTCGGGTTAATGGAACGGATGGCTATGTAGAAATCCTCAGTTAATATACTCTGTAATGATGACTTAATCTATGAGTTGACTTCTAGCCATCCAGTACCTTTTACAGAGAGTTGTCCGAGACTAGACTACCTTGCTGTAAAGAAGGATCATCTTTGTTTTCTTCTTCTAGAAGTGCTTCAATTTGAGTAAAAAGCTTATTAATTTTTTTTAGCTTTTTCTCATCATTCCAAATTTTACTTTTTCTAAGTGCTTTGTATATTTTATCAACTTTTTCTTTTTGCTCTTGGTTATGAGATGATGGCTTACTTTCTGACTGTGAGGTCAGAATATTTCCTACTAGAATCCTAATTTCAGATAGTGATAAACTTTCTATGATCACTTTATTTAAAACTTTCTGTCTTACATCATCATTTTTTATCCGGTTGATTTCCTTAGCTTTTGTATATTCAATTTCACCTTTTTGCAGTGCGGTTTGGATATCTAAATGGAGTTTGAGTAAAGGAAGACGATTGGCTACAAATGACTGCCAAGTAATTTTTCCTAACCTCAAGAATACATCTTGTATGATTCGTCCTTCATCACTAACCATAACGTTATGGTTAGAATTACCTTTGCTTTCGTTATTCATGTCATAGAGCAGTTTGATCGTTGTCTCTTGGTCAATATCGAGTTCTTCGGCTAGTAATTCGAGAATTCCGATAGTTTCTTCATAGGCATTGAGGTCTTCCCTTTGGAGGTTTTCAACTAAGCGTAGTTTACGAGCTTTTTTCTCGTCGCACTCAATAATGACTACAGGGATTTCTTGAAGTTTTGCGATTTCACAAGCTTTGAGACGGCGTTCACCAGCTACTAGCTCGTACTTGTCTTCCTGAAGCTTTCTAACGACAATGGGTTCTAGTAACCCTACTTCCCTAATGCTGTCAGCGAGTGATTTGAGTTTTATGGGGTCAAAATAGCGACGGGGCTGACTTGGCGGAAGGATAATTTGAGATAAAGGTAAAGTGGAATCGGATAAAGATTGTTCTTCTTCATCTCCAAATAAATTATCAAGTCCAGTAAGTTTTTCTAGTTCGCGTTTTTGGCTCATAGTTGAGTAATATATTTTGTAATTTCTTCGAGTATGCTAACTGCGGGGTGGTTTTTTTTGTGGAGTGCAAGTGGTAGATGTGCTTGGGTTGCGTCAGGAAAAGCTGTTGATTTAGGAATGGGGGCAGTAACGTGTATCCGTCCTTCAACCTGTTGTTTAATTTCTTCCAGTATTCCTGTGTCTTGAAGATTACGATTATCGTATTTGGTTGGAATTATACAGGCAATTTGTAATTTCTGGTGTCCTCCTTTTTTGAGTCGGGCAATTGTTTCTAGCAGTTGGTTGGTGCCAAGATAGCACTTATATTGCGTTTCAACAGGAATAATAACGTGTGAAGCAGCTACTAAGCTCATAATGCTTAGAATTCCTAGAGAAGGCGGGCAATCAATCAAAATATAATCATACTGGTCAAGTACATTTGATAGCACAAACTTGAGCCGTTGGCGGTTGTCGATGGTCAAGTCATGAAAAATTTTTTGCTCCGTACCTGCCAATTGGATATTTGTTGGTACAATGTGCATCCCGTGAATAGGTTTTTCCCATATATACAGGGGAGTTTCTTCAGCGATCGCACCATAGATAGTTTGTTCAGTTTGCAGCTTCACTTCCCCTAATCCCATAAAGGCTGTTAGTGATGCTTGTGGGTCCATATCCACAAGCAGTACACGGTGTTTTTTAGCAAGGTGGTATCCAAGATTGTGTGTAATTGTCGTTTTAGCTGCACCACCTGACTGATTGAAAGTTGCGATTATTTTGGTTGATGACATATGTTGCTGAAGCGATTTTTTGAATTTATGTCAGCGATTCTACCAAACAGTGGATTTTTATTTTGGATTTTTGAAAAAAAATAACGCTAGCTCAAACAAGTAAACCTGTCTGGACTAGCATTATTCAGTTAATTGGTTCTAAAATGGAGGTTCTTCGTCTAGGTCTTCATTTGTCGAAGTAACGTTATCTTCGAGTAATTCCTTAGCAAAATCGGGAGTTTCAGGCGAGTGAGAGTTTTTGCTAACTTGGGTAAGTTCGTTAATAGGTTGTGCTGAGATAAAGTTTCTAATTACGAATGTGGCAATCTTTTCTTTGTACTCACCCCTGTTATCTACTACTAAATCAAGATATCCTTCTGCTGTACCATGTACGCCTTCCCCCTGTTCGTTGATGACGACAGCAGGTGCGCCCTTGGAACGGAATGGTATCTCGTCAGTAACGACTCCTTCCTTGGAACGGTAGTAGAATTCAGCAATTCCAAAAGCAATCAAGGAACCTTCTTTGTCGTGGGTTGTGTTCACTGATTTAAGATTAATAGTTGCAGTATTATGAATCATGGTCGTTTGATTTGTAGATTGATTAGATGGTTGATCGCCTATGATTTATACTGCATAGGCGATTTGTAATTTTCTAGAAATTTGCGTTAGCTACAGCCTGTGTTTCGTTTGATACAGAAGTAGATGTAGATTCTTCCTTACGGGGTGAACCTAATAATTCGATGGCGTTGATTGTGATTACAGGTTTTTGCCGCATAGTACCAGAATTTTTATCAGCCCAACGATCAAATCCAAACTCACCAGTAATTGCAATCTGAGTTCCTTTACGAACGTAATTTCCAATCACTTCTGCTTGATTTCCCCAAGCGACTAAATCAAACCAAAGAGCTTGTTCACTTCTGTAGGGGGGTCTTACTGCAATAGAGATTGAAGCCTTAACTGCACCGGACTCGAAATATTTCAGATCGGGTTCTTGTCCACATCTGCCAACTAGCATGACTTTGTTGATATAGTTCATAACGCGAGAATTTATATATTTCTCTTATTGCTGCGTCAGCATTAGTTCTTTTAGGATTTATTATTTTGACGAATTGTTTTATTTAAAGCACACTTTTTGCTTCATACTTGTGAGTTATTTTTGATTCCTGTTTCTCATACCATTGCGGTTTTTACTAAGGAACGGCTAATAATCCTGTGCTATGGTGGGATCGCAAATGCCGTGGTATGTATCTAAAAATTATAAGTAATGACTTATGCTTGAATATCTTCTCCTGAAGCGAGTAAGTATTTGTAAGCTGATGCTCTTGGCTCTGATGTGGATACAGTTCGATGAAGATAGCCAAAACCAGCTAACTCCTGACTACTCTTCACCTTTGCAAGTAGAAAATCTTACGTGGTTAGGAGAAACATATGTTGGAGAAGAGGTTGAGCATTTTTGTGATGTTTCCAATACCGCTAGGATAGGCGTTTGGAGAGAAATTCTAGAACTGAAGTTAGTAGATTTAATTGCTGATTTACCAACTTGTTTGCACGATGCTTCATGGTTTGCTCTACTGGCAATTACTATGATGTTGGTGGATAAGGAATTAGAGGGGATATGCGTACACCCACAAGATGAGTATTTTGCCCGGACTCTTGCGCTTGAAAGTTTGGCAGATTTGAGTGATTCTTACTTAGCCAAAGGTCATCCTTATTTAGATTTTCCTTTATCATTAGAAGACGCTAAATCATTACTGCCAGTTAATAGAAAGCAGGAGCTAGAAATTGAGTTAGAGAAATTTCTTATTGATACTTATGAAGACGATTTTGATGATGAAGCACCTCATATTAATGAGTTTTCATCCATCTACTTACAGGATATTTTAAAAGAGTTTTTTGTTGAATCTGACTGGCAAGGTGATATCAATCAAGAGACGGTTGCACAGCTTCAAGAAAAGTATGGCTCACAATATTCAGAAGGTGCATTCTCTCCTGAAACTAAGGAACACGAGCGTTGGGGCAAAACGCTTGTTTTTCTTAAACAGTTTATAGGTCTGGATTCCAGTTTTATCGAAAGCCAAAGCGATTTGTTCCTTGATGAATCTCAAGCAGCTGATTTACCTAATTACTTCCGTATCAAGACCCGTTTAGAACGTTGGCAAGACCGAACAGTTGTTTTATCCCGGTTGGTTCATACTTTAGTTCATTTTTTACTGGTAGGACAAAATTATCATCCCAGTCATATACAAGATTTGATGGCTATTCCAGCTTCTTCACGGGCTATATTCAGCCTACAAGCTTGTTTAGGTATAGCTGCTTACAGAAGTGGTTATTACATGGCTGCTTCAAATATTCCCGAATCAGAAATTGGGCGGAATTGGTTGCTACAAAAAGCTTTTCCTAACCTGCTTGAGTTTTATCAAACAGGTCGTTTGAATGCAAAACAGTAATTAATATTCTGCTGTTGGTTAATAGAGACAAATTTATATTTATGAAAAAATATTTATTTATAGGATTATTCTTACTGGTTGGATGTTCATCTCCAGAAAAAGAAAATAAAGTTTCAGCTATAGAATCGAATCCTTCACCTACGCCTTCATTATCTTCAGCTAATGTTAATAATGCTACGCCGTCGTTAAATTCAGAAGTGTTACCTGATTTATCAAATAAAGAGAAGCTTGGAGAAGTTAGTGCAGAGAACGACTTAATTGACTCGTTTTATTTTGATGGTAATGGTGTAAAAGTGAGTTTGACTGTAGCGGCTGATAAAGCTTGTTTTGTCTACGTGCGGCGCAGTACTCCAGACCGAGTTGGTGAGGTTGAAATTGAGTCACTACGGCGCGAAAAGTTAGGTCTATGGCGTTCGTATAATACTCAGCGTCTTCTAACTCAACCTGCTGGTAATAGACTAAGCGTTTATTCATCAAGTGAGGAACTTTATTCTACTTATGAAAATCCTGCCTTATCACCAGAAATTCTTGTAGCAGCAAAAGAATTGAAGGAGCGTGAAAAATCATTTAAATTACTTTTGCGTCAGGACTTGAGGGCAAGTGAATCAGCAAGACGAATTTATGTCAATCAGTGTCAGAAATTAGGCAATTTTTATTACAAGGAAGAACTTCCTCCTCTCACGGACAAAGAGAGGAAGGAATTTGGGAGAAGTGTTGAAAAAAGTACTAACAATTAGTTATTAAAACAGTGACAACTGCTCCATCTTAGTATTACTTTCAGTTGAATTTGCTGTAACAGCGTGTTTGTTGTTCTTTGAAGACTTTTTACCCCATCCCTCTTTCGCCGCGTGTTTGACTACACGAGAACGAATATCAGCAGCCAGGGTTTCATAATCAGAGCGAATTTTGTTATACGAAACCGGAGTTGTACCAATCTTTTCCCAGAGGTTTTCGTAGTTGAAATTCTTGAAAGGTCTGTGTCTGACAAGGGCATCATAACTTGCCCAGAGGTAAACATCTGTCCATTGGGATGATAGCGGCACTTCAAAAGCAATTGGCATCATCAGTGCAACAACTTCGCTACTAGAGGCGAGTTTACCTACTTCTCCCTTGTCTATCTCTTGTAAAGCTGCATCTAATCTATCAACTGCGATCGCTTTTCCTACCCACGTGGGAATTGACTGTTGCCAGCTGTTCTGCTGAGTAACAATTGGCCCGGCGATGTATTGAACAATTTCACGACTTGCTCCTGCTAGATCGAGTAGGCTGGCTGTTACAGCTTTATTAATCCCTTGGCTGGTTAGTAGTTGAAGTATTTTTCTAGTGCTGGGGTTTAATATTTCGCTGGTTTTTTGGTTTTTACTGTTGCGGATGGTTTCTTCGACATCGAATAAACTGTGCTGCTGGTTCATATCTTTTATGTGTAAACTAATACTGCCAGCTAGAAATACTTCTAACTGGCAGTGCTTTTTGATAATGAGTGGGTGTTGTTATGGCAGAAGTAGGGTATCCCAAACGCTTCTGGGCGTAACGTGATGCAGCAATTGCTGTCTTGCTTGGGTGAATTTAGCTAGTAGCTTAGTACTTTTTAATTTCTGCCACCAGTTGTATTGCAGGTAGGTAAGCAACCATAACTGCGTCTGGTGATTCCAGCTTGAGATGGAGTTACTCAAACTGAGTGCCTTGAGAATATCGTCAGGAGGCACTTCCAGTTGACTTGTGATTTCTTGTGAGATGGAACCTAACATTTTAATATTGGCGATCGCTTGACCAGGACTGCCCGAACTGATAGCTAGTATTTTTTCTGTTGCCTCAATCTGTTGGTTTTTAAGGACAGAAATAACCTCCTCATCAGTTAACCTTTGGAAAGGTATGATTTGACACCTACTCTTGATAGTGGGTAATAGCTTTTGAGGATAGGATGATATCAGAATAAACGTTCCAGTTTTAGGTTCTTCCAGCGTCTTGAGAAGTTTGTTAGCGGCAGTAGGGTTGAGCATATCTGCTTCGTGGATAATCACCACCTTTTGCTTGCCCTCGACTGCACTAGTTGAGAGAAATTCAATTACCTCGCGCACCTGTTCTACTCGGATAGCAGGTACACCTTTCTGCTGGGCGGTGTTTTCGGTATAGGTTGGTTTGATTTGTAAGATGTCTAGATGTTTAGATTCTCCTGCGTTCGTGGAGCGACTTCCTTTTGAGAGTATTGCATTTGCAAATGCCAGAGCAGTTTTTCCTTTGCCCACTCCTTCAACTTCGCTGCTAAATAGGTATGCGGGAGCAATTTGATTACGTTCGATTGCTTCAGTTAGTAGAAGTTTGGCGGTATGCTGTCCGATGATTTCTGTAAATAAGTCGTTTTTCATATCGTGCAAATTTCGATAATTCGGCTAGTTAAATTGTTAGTGCCGCTTTTGAGTTCCGTTTCGAGTTGTAAAAGTAAGGTAAGGCTGTTTTTCAGTTTTTTAACGCCTATAAACTTGATTTCATCTTTGAGGTAATATAATCTTTTAGGGTTTTTCAGTTCGGCTATTTCTGCAATCTTAGTATCAGATAATTTAGCTTCTACGCCAGCTTTAGTTATTAGCCAAGTGCGAAAAACTGACGTAAGAGTTGCTACTATTTTGAGTGGATGTTCATTACTATCTAGTAGTTTATCCACCTGCGCTATTGCCAAGTTTGAATGATTTCTTAACATAGCCATAGTAAGCTTTTGGTAGTCAGCATTGTGATTACTAACTAATTGTTTTATCTCGTCAAAAGAAATAATTTTTTCACTTGCATAGACAGCAAGTTTAGCAAATTCGCTATCGGCTCGTGCAGTGTTATTACCAATTGCTTCAACTAGATAATCAGTCACATCTGGTGTAAGTTTAACTTGATGGATAGCTGCATACTTCCCTATCAAATTAACTATCCCCTTTTTATCCCAACAAGGAACGAGAGGAAACTCTTCTTGTTGAGCATATTTTAGGATAGTTTTGACTACTGTTCTGCGGGAATCTGGCTTTTTGTTACTAGTAATTAAAAGAATGTTACTTGCAGGTATTCGAGAAAGTTGATTTTCAATTTCTTGGTTATTATCCTCATTTGATAAACTTCCAATTAAATGCTCGCTGTCTGTATGAACAATCTTATTACCCTCTCCAAAGGGTAAAGTCATAACCTCAGTAAAAACCTTGGCAGCAATATTTTTCTCATTTGCAGATAGCTTGATGTAGTTGAAAGCTTTCCATTCAGTATGAACATTTTGATTCACCAAATGGTTTATTTTTTGATTGAGCGAATAGGTATCTTCGCCGTAGTATAGGTATACTGGCATTGCAGATTAGATAAACATCTAATTATCATGCGTTAGTTATCAGCAGTGGTTAAAAAAAGAAGAGTTAGTATTAACTCTTTCTGCTTGGTATTTATTATGTAGTGACCAGTAAATACCTTACTTAAGTTTGTGCTGGTTGTACGAAATTTTGAATTGAATCTTTATCAATATGGTTCTCTACTGGTTTATTACCCAAGTATTTGCGCCAAGAATCTAACTGTTGAAGGTACTCTATTACTCCACTAGAACCAGCTACCTCGTATAGTGTAATAGCTGTTTCCCATTCCTTTAAGCTGGCTTGTTTCTCTGAGAGAATTTTGACTATAGCTTCGGGAAGTTTAGTGTCTTGACCAGTATCTAAATTTAGGTGTGATGTGTTTTCTAGTAATATTTCTTGTCCACATAGAGTAACACCATCATCTTTTATATTTGTAGTATGAATTTGAACATTAATCTCTGATAAAGGAAGAGTATATTGAAGAAATTTTTTAACTTTTTTGGTTTTAGTATTTCTCCTTTTTGATTTAATGATAACTGGGTTGTTTGGTTCTGCAACTTCGTAACATTGAGGGAGTTCTAGAGAGAGTTGACCTGTTAAGTGCCATGATGCGCTTCGTTTTTCTGGTGGGGTAATGCGATAAGAGAACTCAGCCGTTTTCCTGGGATCGCCAGACTTTCTTAGTTTAACCCACATGTTGTAGCTGATAATTCCTTGGATGTAACTTTTCGGGTCTAATATTACTGGGGTTGTGTTTTCCCACCACTCAATTTGAACTACGCGATCGCCATCTAATTCGTAGATAGTTCTAACTCTGGCATTAGGATGAGACGAAAGGAATGAGTTTACCCAAGCCCTTTGCTTTTTATTAAGCCTGGGCTTGCGAGAAGAGGATTTATTTTTCATTAGTTACAGACAAATCAGAATGTATGAATTTGAAAAACATTCATATTTATTAGCTTTGAGATTTACGTAAAATCTCAACTTTGTTCGTTTAGAAAAGAGATAACTGACGTTTGTTACTTTCTAGTGTCGCAGGAGCAGCTATTTTAAGAATTTCTTCTCGCCTTTTTTCAATTAAGTGAAGATAGTATTGGCGTGAGTAATTTTCATTACTGCTGATATTAGTTATGCCGCTAATTCCGTAATAGTAAGTTACTACATCTCCAGGTTTCCCTAGTTTGAGGATTTCTTTTTCGCCCTCTTTAATTTTGCGTGTGATTGCAAGTTTTTCTTTTGGATATTCCCTTGATAAAATCTGGGATTTGATGTGTGCATAATAATCTTCTGCTACTGATACATTTTGAATTAGCAGGGTTAAATACTCAATAGAAAACTCTTTCTCTAGTTGAGAGCGATCGCGGTTGCGCCAGTTGCCTTTAGTGATGATTTTCCCGTCTGGAAGCCATAAAAGGTAATTTTTGGTTCCCCGTTCTGGAATAAACATAGCGTCAGCGATAAACTCTAGCTTGACAGTTATCCCTTTAGGCAATTGAGATTGAAGTAAACTACGTACCTCTTCTGGGTTGGGATGGGTGAAAAACACTCCATCGGTGTCAACTTCCACAGGAGTACCACCGTGCTGAGTGATAATTTCAATCATTAGCTTGAGTACTTTTCGACTGTAGGCTGTAACTAATGCAGCAGCCTCCATATCATTGAACGCGAGTTCAGACGTGCCGAAGAATCCAAACTCAGAGTTAGCTAAAACCTTGATGGATTCTCTTTTTTCCTTAGCAGCAACATCTCCAGCAGATGCAAGTTGTTCCAGCCTAGATTTTTCATTCACCAAATATTGCAGAATACTTAGCCCAATACGTTCTGTATCTTTAATTGAGCAAATACCCTTATCTAGCATTGCCCAAGGGTGCATTGAGCTAATATCTGCATATCCAACTCTTCTATACAGTCCAGGAATAGAGTAGGCCATCCCTCCTTGGAATTTGTACTTGCGATCGGGTTTTGGTTTATAACCTGGATAATGATGCTCAAATATTCGTTCCCATTTAGTACCATTACCAGCAAGTGTTAGCTGCTGGAGATTCATTTCCGGTACAATTAGTGCTTCGTAATAGTATGAGGGTACAAGTCTATTCGCAATTAGCCGGGTGTCTTCGAGGTCGTAGACAAGATACTCTTTTAGGCGTTTCCATCCCTTACTGTTGGGGCCATCTTTCCAACAAGCGAGGATTTCCTCATAGGGAAGAACTAGCCTAGTATTCTGGCGCAGTCCCATGTCCAATACAGCCTTTTTGAGCGATCTGCCGTTAGTTAACTTTTTGGCTATGAAATCCCACCTCAGAACACATATATAAATGTCTACGTGTTGGCTATTTCGGATGAACACCTCCTGAACTTTTAGTGGCTCACCCCGTACTTGGGCGGTACGAATAGTCCGAGATTTGGATGCAACTTGAAATGGGTGTTTTATACCGTGCAAGTTGCATCGAGTAATAATAAATGGAATATCAAATGCCATCCCGTTATAGGTGAAAATGACATCTGGATTTCTTTTACTGAGATGGTTGATAAATTTGGTCAGTATTTTAGCTTCTGAGATATCCATGAAAATAGTAGAATATCCCCTTGAATCCATACAACCAATAGCATAGATACGGCTTTCAAAGGGGTTTATTCCTGCTGTTTCGATATCGACAAATATTTGTGAAAGTTCCTGATACGGCTTGAGTTGTATTTTGGATTGCCAAGGTTTTATTGGAGAGGGGTCTTTCCAATAAATGTTTAGTTTGTCTTCATCAACAACGATTATTCCTCTAGATTTTTTTACAAAATCTCTGTGGTTATAATTCATTAATTAGAGATTTTCCTAATTCATGTTGATATTAATTTTTAACTATCAAGTTAACTGCGTATGCTGCTGTGGTAGTAAATGTTAATTTATTTGGTTATTTGATTAAATAAATATAGAAATAAGTATGGTTAATCAGTACTTATGAATGAATTAAGCAATGAAACACGAGTGATTTTAATTGGTGGCTCCTCTCATGTAGGCAAATCCACCCTTGGCCAATCTTTGGCGGCGAGGCTTGGTTGGAGTTATCGTTCTACAGACAAACTCGCTCGGCATCCTGGACATCCTTGGGTGGGTGCAAATAGAAATGCTATTCCAGAACACGTAGCAGAACATTATGGAACTTTGTCTGTTGACGCTCTTTTTGTAGATGTATTGTCGCATTATGAGAAAAATGTGTTACCGCAAGTCGAGATTATCGTTCATTCTCATGCGTCTGATTTATCAACGGAATGCCTTATCCTTGAAGGCTCTGCATTATGGCCTGAATTTGTAGCGAATTTAGTTAGCGAAAATGGTGTTAAAGCGATTTGGCTTACGGCTAGTGACCAACTCTTCTCTTACCGAATCTTTAGTGAAAGTAATTTTTATAATGTAAGTGAGGATAAAAAACACCTAATTCAAAAGTTTTTAGACCGTACCTTATTATATAATAAACGCATGAGGGAGAAGGTTGAACATCTCGGATTTATATGTATTGATGTAGAATCTGTGTCAGTGGCAGACGAACTTTCAAAGAAATGTATGGAATTGATGCAGGTTGCCTAAATGAGAGTATTTTAATAAATATTAAGCCCTTTAGTAGTTTTAGCATTTTAATTGTTACTAAAAAACTATAAATTGAGGATTATAACTATAGTTATAACCCTCATTAAAGTTAAGCTTGCTGTAATTGTTTTTGTTGCAGCTTTTGGACAGCTTCTACCCAAGCAGGTGCCTTTTTACCATTAATAGGTGTCAGCTTTTGCCAGTGTTCTTGTAACTGGGCTTGTGTTAAGTGGGGTAATTGTTCCTTGCCCCAGTTAATCGCATCTTGAGCAGTTTTCCAATCCTTCCAGGGTTGTGATTGGTGACTACCCTTGTTGGTTGGAACTATCTCGATAAGTGTAGCTTCTAACCAAAGGTGTGCGTCTTCATCCCGCATGAGATTTTGGCGTGCCATTAAGATTGCGATCGCGTTTCGGATCTGGTCGATATTCCACAACTGCGAGATACTTACTAATTCCTCCCAGGTGTCCTCTTCTAGCTGTGTAAGATGTCTGCTATTGGGATTAGTTTTGCACACAAGTAAGTCTTTGAGGAAGTTGACAAGACTTGTATGGATGGCAGTTGGCAGTTTACCAGATTCAATCCAATCTTGGAGAATGCCTAAATTGCCCGTAATTTCTCCTTTGATGATATTTTCACAGACGGTGAGTAGATCGTATTCGGGAATAGTGCCTGATAGTTCCCAAACCCAGTTAGAGGTAATTTCCTCTTCACCTAGTAAAGTTAGCTGATCTAACAGTTTGAGTGAGTCGCGCAGATGTCCCTTGTTTGCTTTAGCTACGGCGGTAACTGCTGATGGTGCAATGTTGATACTTTCTTGGTGAGATATTTGTTCTAGGTAGCTTGCAACTAGCGAGACAGGAACTCTCTTAAAGTCAAACTTTTGGCAACGGGAGACAATGGTTTCTGGAACTTTGTGTAACTCGGTTGTGCAGAAGATAAATACTACATGACGGGGAGGGCTTTCAATGGTTTTGAGAAGTGCTTGCCACGATTGGCTGCTTAGGGCATGACATTCATCAATAATGAATATTTTGAATCTACCCTCCACTGGTGCAAACTGGATAGTGGATATAAGCTCTCGGATCAGTTCTACTCCACTATTACTTGCTGCATCCAGCTCGGTTACATCAACAGAAGAAGATGCTGTAATTCCCTTGCATGAATTGCATTCTCCACAGGGCTTGGTTGCCGGCTCATTGCTTGACTGACAGTTAAGAGATTTAGCGATGATGCGGGCGGTACTGGTTTTGCCCGTACCTTTGGGGCCACTAAATAGGTAAGCAGGTGCAATCTTTTGGAGCGCGATCGCATTTATGAGAGTGCGAACGATATGTTCTTGCCCAATAACTTCACTAAGAGTCTGGGGACGGTATTTGAGATGTAGTGGTTGGTACATAGTTTTGATGATTAAAAGTGTTTTATTTACTCCTTACCAACTGCACTGATAAGGAGTTTAATTTTTTAAGCAGTCGCCACTTCTTTTTTCGATCGTGACGAGCGTGAGGTTGACTTACCTTTAGTAGTATCTTTCGCTACTAAAGATGGTAATTCCATTTCAGAATTTTCACTATCATTTGTTGCCTGCGCTATATCTGTTAATTCTTCAGTGTTAGGCTCAGGTTGAGTGCTGACTTCTGTCTTTGTACTTTGGTTATTTACTTTTTCAAACCCCTGCTTAATTTCTACAGGCATTACTAAATACAACTGATTGAGCAGTCCTCCCATTGGGCAGATAATGACTGGTTGCGTGGGTTTGTTACACCGCACCACGATTTCATCAGTACCGATGTGCTTTAATCCTTCGAGAAGGTAGTCGATATTTAATCCAATACTGATGTTTTCTGAATGACTAGTTGCTGGTTTCATCAGTACCGAGTCAACTGCATCTCCAATATCAGTAGCTTCGGTGTAAAGTGTTGCCTGTGTAGCTTCCAATTCCCAGAGAATTTTGACAACCTTTTGCTTGCGTTCGGCTAGATAACTTACCCGCTTCAGTGCGCTCTCAAATCCTTTGCGTTCTAATGTAAATTCATACTCAAATGTTCTGGGAATCAAGCTATTGATTTTGGGGTATTCTCCCTCTAAAAGTCGGGAAATGACCTTTGTATTAGGAAGACTAAACTCAATAGTTTTATTTGATAGAAGAATATTGCACACGCTTGTATCGGCACTTTGAGAGAGAATTTTGTTTAACTCGCTAAGTGACTTACCTGGAACAGTAAAGTCAATTGGATCAGAATATTCGCTATCAAGTATTCCTGTGACTAGTGCTAATTTATGACCATTTGTACTAGCAGCTTGCCACTTATTGGTATCAATTTTGAAGTTGACACCAGTTAAAACTAACTTTGTTTCGTCACTATTGGTGCAATAGAGTGTCCCTTCAAGTGCGGCTTGGAGTTTCTTAGCACTTAAATTTACCTCTATTGGATTTTCTCCCTTGGGAAGAGTTGGAAACTCGTCAGGTTTTCCGCCAATCAGACGGCATTTACCGCTATTGTGAGTAATTATGCAGGCTTGGTTTTCTACCTCTAAGGTAATTTCTCCTCTGACATTGTTAATAGTGTCAGTTAATAGTTTGGCTGGTAGTGCTACCTGACCTGAAGTTTCTACATTAGCGGTCGTTGTAGTATGAATTGTGAGGTTAAGGTTTGTTCCTGTTGCTGATACTATCCCATCTTCATTTGCTATCAGTAAGATATTTCCTAAAATTGGGTCAGTAGGCTTAGGACTAATTGCGAGATAAGCGGTTTCTAGAATTTCTGCGAGTTTAGATTGTTCAATGTTTAGTTTCATTTGTTATTTTGCTTTTAGTAGATGATGTTTTAACGGGTGCTAGAAATAGCACCCTTTTCGGTTACATGAGATAGTTTTTTTAGTAGGGCAATTCTTCCATCTCAGTACTGTATGCTGTATAAGCTTGACCTGCTGTACTAGGAGGAAGTGCTGCTACTGGCATATCAGCTGCACCTACCAGGCGATTATGTTCTGCTACAACAGTTGATGTTTTACCGATGCGGTGAGAGAATTCGGGATTTGCCTGCATTGTGGTTTGGATATCGATTTCTTTGCCTTCTGAGAAGAATTCGAGAAAATCGCTTCCATCGGGGTTTGGTGATTTGTAGGAAGTGACAACTGCTACCCAAGATTTATCTCTTTGATTGACTGCTTCTTTAGGTTCAAGAGATGGCGTAAAAGTGGGTTGAAATACACCGAGGCGATGAAACTCTGCACGTTTTTCAGCGACAGTTGCATTAGTAAATCGGGCAAATGCAACCTCTAGTTCGCGTTGGAACTGTTTATAAGCCTCGCCAAATTTTGATGATGCAACGCCTTTAATTGATAGGACAATTGGTACTGAGTGCAGGTTATGATTATTTTCATCAACAAGTTGCAACAAATAAAACCGTCTCAATACTGCGGCATCTTTGCCAAGTGCTTGGTACATTTCGTACCCATCAGGTGATTCGTACACTCCTACGATTTTGCCATCATCGCGCTGTTCAATATATCTGGGAGAAACATCAAGAATGTGCATCCTGGGCGATTGCAACAACACTCCCATTTCTGGCGTGCCACTAGAGAAGGTGTGCTTGTGTGTAGGTTCTTGTCCTTGCCAGTTAATTGCTGCTAAGTATTTATCTTTGATAAACAACCCGACTTTTTCTGCTTCCATGTGATTGATTACTTGGCAGATGCAGATATTACTAATCGGCGCATTGTACTCAGGATTTGCAAATTTAGAAATAGCTAATTTACGCTTTTGTATTTTTGTACTATTTTGAACTGTTTGTTCAGGGGGTTCAGACTGGGATACTGTGCTTTCTTCAGTAGCAGAATTAGTAGGCTTTGTTTGACTTTTTGGCATAATTTTAATTAATTGAAATCAATCTTTAATGCGTAAAGCAAAAAGTCGTTGTAAAAAATAAAAGTCGTCTGTTGTTAAGACGACTTGAAAGATTGATTGATGCTTAGTTATTTAGATGAACTTTTCATCACACTCTCCCCTTAAGTCTGTAAAGCTGTCAATGGAAGTATCTCCCTGAATAATTTCAGTTTTAGTATTTATAAGTGTCTGGTATATTTGCTGAAGACTGATGATAATTTGTCTAAGAACAGATGTGTTTTCAGTTGTGAAAGTCAGTGACACAGATGCCATGCTTGAATTATGAATTGCGACTGTTTGTTCTTCAGGAGATCCATAACTGGTTATTTGACTGTCTTTACCAGGAATAAATCTATAAGAAGCAATAGTTTCAATTGCCATATTTATCTCCTTGTTCGTTGGGGTTTAATTTCAAGCATTTTATTACTAAGTTTGGTGATATTACTGACCTTCCAACCAGCAAGCTTGCACTTATTAAGTGCTACTTCTAACTCTTGCTGTGTAAGGATTTTGTATCTCATATATTGTCCCCATATAGGGAAAATATACGTGACATATTTAGTTTGATCAATTTGGCAGTATGCCATACACTTGTAGTACACTATGGTTTAATGAGTTTAATGATTCTGGTAGCTACGTTTGTAGGATTATTTGAACTCAAGAAGGCATCTTTATCTACCATTTCCACATAGCTATTATTGGCTTGTAGCCAGCCTTTGAAGGTTTTGTACTTACGATTGAAGAAAACTGATTCAGGTATAACTGAAACTAATACACCACCCGGTACGAGTAACTTCCAAGCCTGGTAGATATGTTGGACAAGTTCACAAAATGGAGGATTCATGATACAGGCATTGTACAAATGACTGGGGTTAAACTCCAGAAAATTTTTCCCTACGAGATTAAATCCTTTGAGTTCTAGAATTTGTCGTAAATCGTAATTAATCTCAACCACCTCTAGTTGAACATTAGGATAGGTATCAGTGATATACTCAGCAATATTTCCACTACCAGCACTAGGCTCTAAAATTTGCCAATTTGGTTTAATATCTGCCAGTTGAACAAGCCGTTGACAGACTAGTTTAGGAGTAGGGAAGAAATCTCCATCTTTCATCCCAATGATTTCTAACTCAAGCTTATTGAGTAGTTGCTTGGTAGTATCAATTGCTTCAGGTTTTACTACCCGTTGAATTTCTGTTATTGCGGATATGATTTCGCTTGGTGTATGTAATCCGGCGCGACTCAAAGACTTTACCCAGTCTCGGTAATATTCGCCTGCCAATTTTTCTTGGACTTTCTGAATTGTTTCTCCCATTTGGGAAATTCTAAATAGGGCTTCTACTTGCGATTTGTGAGATATACCGCGTAGTATTGGTGCGATATTTCCTGCTTCCCACATTTGTGCGATCGCAAATAACCAAGATTGGATGATTTCAAGTTCAATTCCTTCTTGGATTATCCCTTGAGCTATAGTTTTACGATGCTTTGTTACCCTTTGATTTCCAATAGCAGGATTTTTCTTTTGGTCGATTGTTGGCTGCATGGAAGCAGCTAAATTACGGAGGGCTTCTGCTTTTTCTAAATTAGGAATATTGAAAATATCTACTATAGGTGAATTATCCTCGTTGTAGGGTAGATTGAGTAGAGATAGTTGCATTGCTTGATTCCTTTAAATCTTTGACAGCGCATTCAAGAATTAGGGAGGTTGGCACATTCCAAGCTTTCACCTCCCATTCAGTAGCTAATCGTTCTGAGTGACGGATAACGGCACTACTACATTTGTTTTTTCTGACAAGCCAATCTCTAAACTTTTCTGCTTGTTTTTTGCTATCGAACCCGAAGTAGCTGGTTTTTCTATTTCCCAAGGGGTCAGTAATAGTCGCTACCCTACGCGAGAGAATATTTAGCGTCCAACCACTGTTAGGAGTGAGTTCGATTTTCGTGATATTTAATTCTGTTGGATTCATATTTCAACTTCAGGAATTACTGCTAAATATTCCATAGTTGATATTTCTTTGGCTAGCCATTTATCATGTGCTTCTTGAGGGGTCATTTTGTGGACTAAAAGTTTTTTCTCCTTATCATCTTCTACAAAAGGAGCTAGTGTTTCTTCTAGCTGGGCTTTGAAATTTAAATGTTTAGCTTCAGAATAAGTAAACTGGTAAATACTATCAGTGTTAACGAACAAGTAAACCAGGCTAATTTGCTCCAATGGTATTCTAGTTTGTTCGTATAGGAGAAATAACCTCAGTTGTGTTTGCCATTTGCTCTCCAGAATTTCAAATTTAGGAGGTTTTTGTATTGTCCAGTCAAAACTAACTACTTGATTTTCACCGTAGATAATCAGGTCGCACTCGCTGTAGAGAAGGATATCGTGGTATAAATATTGAAGTTGGGCGTTCCATTGTTTATTGCCAGGAATATTTATAAAAGGTTTTACCTTATCGACCCAGTTATTAATTTGGGGGTATGCCTTCAATAAAGCTTCGACTGGTAGCCCTAACCCAATTTGTTGCATAATGAGGTGAAACTGACCGCCAGCAACTTCAGATTCACTTTTGACAGTTAGATTACGATAATTTATCGTTGATAAACATTCTGGATTCTGTTCAACTAGTTCAAGTGTTTTGTGATTAAATCGATTCATGAAAATATATCCCAAATTTAGTTTTTGGGATATATATGCGTAAGCTATTTGTGGTAATTTGTTTGCGGAATATAGTATTTTTTAAGTTGGTCGATGCTTGTATATAAACTTCGGGTTGACATTGCTTTGAGGTCAAAATAACTGGCGAACTTTTTCAACCCCCCAGTGAGGGTTAATTCAAGTAAATACTGGGCTGCGATCGCACTCGTCATTTTATTGACGAATAGTGATTGATAATTCCGTGCTTGAATTTCTGCACATGAAAGGTTATTGTCGCTAAGTTCTTCTGGCTGAGGAACTAGCAGTTCTGGGTGAACCAGCACCGGGGAGGGAAGATGCAACCAGAATTGAGGTTTGTCTGGGTTATTGGAAGCTTGGACTATATCAAAATTAGAGTGCGTTCCAATTACTACTTGTCCAGAGTAGTTGCTGTTTCCACAATCCAGCCAAAATAGCGATGCGGGTTCATTTGCACTGTTTATTTTGAGAACAGAGTGAATTTTGCTCCTGGCGGCGCTGTTATCTACACAGCCAATAATTACCGTTAGAGTGTTCCACCAACTGGCCGTGCGAATCATGTCTTCTTCAAACCAGTCGCAAACAGCTGTAATCTCTATTCCATACTTGGCACTGCATCTTGCAGCCAGTGTTTCTGCCTTTGGTAGCCCAATTTCAGCCTGTTGATAATTTTGGCGGCTGATATTCTTGAGTTCGACAGTATCGCCATCAACGATCGCAAAGTTAATTTCTTTCCTAGTGCGCTGGAGTTGCAGAATAATTCGACATAAATCTTCTGCAAGAAACCCGCCTGTTCCTCCTACTCCTACTAAGACGAAGTTGATACGAGTATGATTGCGAGGTAAGACGGGTAAAGCTTGTTGGTAAGTAGTTAATTCAAGCATTTTACCTGTGGCGGCAGTTCAAATATTTGATTGGGGTTGATGTCGAAAAAGTGATTGTATATCCCGATGCGGGTATAAATTGTGGCAATGGTATTCAGTGTGCCAACGATTGCGAACACTCGAAATTTGCCTTTTTCTTCCTGATTGTCTGCACTTGAAGGATAAGCAGCTAGAGTTCCATGACTGTGCATTTCCACTAAGCCATCTGTATAGTTTTTATTGAGTGCGCTTTCTAAAGATAAGACATGAGTAGAGGACGAGGTTTGCAGTGGTGTGTGACACCACCATTGGTTGTTTGTCACTCCCAAGTAGAATAAGATTTCCTGTTGGGGGTTGATACTAGCAGCATTGATAATCTCCGCGATCGCTTGGCAAGGAACTTTTGGGACTTTCAGACGAAAGTAGGGTTCAAGGGGTTGGAGTCCAGCGACTTGAGTTTGAGTTAGTTGCAAGCAAACCTCTAACTCGCGGCGGTGCGATCGCAAGAAAAGCCCATTTGCAGCCAGCCAGTATTCCTGGAGTTTTTGGCTGTAAGGAGGAAAGTTATTACTTGTAGCGAGGTGATAACCGATAAAAGGATTCATGGTTAACTGAACAAATGATTGATAATGTCTTCTGGGGTTGTGACTTTCCAGCTATGAACGGGAACAAGGTCACTTGAAGGGTAGGATTTAGCTTTAGATTCGTGTAATTTGATTAGCTGATTGCAGATATTATCGGGATGAGTTTTTGACTTGCCTTGAGACAAATCCTTGTTAAAAGGTGATTTCCAGAACAGATCCCAAACTTGGCTTATGGTTGCAGCACTGCACATACTGAGAGAATTTCCCCCAAAGCAAATGCTAGAATCTTCCCAAACGTTAGCTAGAGGCGGCTTGTACAGTTGTGCGTCTGGTTTAAATACCCTCCCTTTAACTGCCCACAGGTAATATCTACTACCGCATCCAGCAAATAAGAATGCAGGCATAGGGACAGTCATTACTTCAGTTTCCTGTCCCATAATTTGAATTTGATATTTTTGGGGAGAGTAAAACTGAATAATGGCTTCTCCCTCTGGATTTTTACCCCACCAAATCGTGTTGCTAGAAAGCCATCCAGATGCGGCAGTTTTACTTGTAAAGGCTTTCTCTACTGCTTCAGGAGACAAGAATTTATATTTAGACTCTTTGCCTTCGCGTTCGACTAAAATAAACTGTCCTTTGAGGATAATTAACTGCCCTAGTAAATCATCTTGGGGAATATTGGCTAGCAGAATTTGGGAGATATTTTCTAAGTTAATTATCGGTAAGATATTTGTGTCTACATTCATGCTTTTGATGCTTGATTCCAAATTTTCACTGCTGCTTTTCGAGCAGAAAGAGATGTTTCTAACAAATGGCTAACCTCATTTGATTTCTCTATCATCGAGACGGCTTCTTGCCACTTTTGAGCGAGAAATATGATATTCTCATAAGTCCATTCCAGCCAATCGCTTGTTTCACACGTAATATCTAGCCAAATATTTTCAGTCGAGTAATCTATAATTCGTATGGCTATATCTAAATATTGCAGGGGACTTTTGTAACGACGACACAGCTTTACAAATTTCTCGAAGTAAATTTCTTCTGTTGGAGCAATGTAGTCAGGAGTAAAACCAAAATTTAGTTTCCATTGGCTGATATTGTACCCTTGCCCCATTAATGAAAGTAGGAACTTCTCCGAGTATACCAGTTCCTCAAAATCTTCATTCCACCACTCAAGTCTTTGTGGTGAAACTAGAATACTATCACGTTCGGGATTAAACTCGATTTCATCGATATATTCTACTGGAAATAGATTTTCGTTCACTAGATTAATAAATTCAATTTCTCTATCTAGGTAAGCACTAGTTGGATGTGATTGTTTATTAATAGGTATGGTTGATTCTAACCATTTTTCTGGAAATAATCTTTGATACAGACTTAAAATATTCACTCGTTCGGAAAGATTTTCTAGGTAATTAATTGCTGTTAGAGAAGTAATAGGTATTTTGAATGAGTGGATGTTGCCAAGCATAATGAATCAGCCGCTACGAGTTATAGCGGCTATAAATTTGTGATTACAGTACAGGATATTTACTCGTAATAGCAGGTTGCTGTTTAAGGCTTTGAGCAACTTTTTCGCTGTACGTTTCCCAAGATTGACCGAGCTTGATAGCTTTATCTATCTCAGGTTGTAAGGTAATTAAATTTTCGAGGCTAATTTGACTGTTTATCTCTAGAAGCTTTATCTGCCATCCTAACTTTAGTGCAGGATTTATTTCTTCAAAACTGTTTTTCAATTCTCTAAATTGACTTCCTTTAGTACCTGCTTTTTTTACTAAACGAATTGAAATTGTATCATCAGTTGTTTGTCGTTCAATTTCGGCATTAGCATACTCTGGAAAGTAGACGCTAATGGCTGTTTTGAGAGTATTGTCATCCTGGGCGATCGCCTCATCAAGAGGAATTTCTTGTCCTTCAATAATAGCAATGTACTTCATGGTATTAAAATAGTGACAGTTGGTTGTTAGGTGCAGGATTTTTATCTTTATCTTCAGGTAGGTTACGCTTTTGTACTTGTCTGGATTGCTCCTGTCGATTCTGCTCTGTAGTCTGCTTTTCCATCCTTTGTTTGCAGATATTTAACATTCCTGGGAGAGATGTTTCTAAATCCTGTAGCCAGTTATTTATGATAGGCTGAGATTTAATCTCAGCTAGAGGAATTATCTTAATAATCGGAGGTGCATCTTGAATTCCAATTGTTACAATTGCTTTCTCAGAATTTGGTGTTAACTGAATTGTTATTATGGCGGTTTTCGTAAAAACTATCCCGCTAGATGAATCTTGACTTATAACTTCAGTATTTACTGATTCATCTAATGTTTCTTCTAAATTTAGACTGTCCTGAATATCAAGATTAAAATCTTTACTGCTATAGCTATCTTCAAAGCCAGTTGCATTATCGTCAGGTGATGTTTGATTACTCATGATTAAGAGAGATTAGCTAATCTAAATAAGGTGCGGATAGTGATACCTGTCTTGTTAAAAGACTGCCATTTGTAGGCGCATTCGCCTGGTTTGTACTTAGGAGAAAGTTGGCTCCAGGTGTCCCATGCCTTAAATAAAATGGGACTAACACTATGAAGTGCCATCCCGACTTGAATCCACGAATGGTAATCATCTGCAAATCGAGGGTGGATGACTTCGAGTAGCACAAGTGCGGTTTGAATATTGGTTTCTATTGACGGAATTAAATGAGCGTACCTGTCTACCCCATATCTGCGGTTATATTTTTCTTTGGGTAGGTTAAACTTTCTTGTTTTCTCCTGTTTGGCAAGCATTTGGGCAATTACCCAATCGGGAGCTATTTCTATTTGGCGTTCAGATGGACTACAGCCGGGAAGCCATTTGTAATTTCTACCTTCTGGGTGAAAGGACGGGGGGAGGATTGAAGCTAGGTTTTTGCCTCGAAATTCCAGGTGTTCGTCCTTCCCAGTTTTGATTTTGCGAGATTTGACATCGCAAGCTTTTGAATTTGGGATGAGGTATAAGCGTTGGCTGCGATATTTCCTCCCAGAGGTAAATGCAATTGTGGGAGGGAGATATTGTTGAGCGCGATCGTGTAACGATTCCGTAGGAGTTTCGCTGATGGGTGTTAGCTGGTTAAGTTCTTTTGGTTCTAAGTGTTCGTTAATTTGGATGATTTGTCGCCAGGATGTTTCCCCATCGCAGTCAATAGCTACTAAGTACCCTTGGGGATGATTGAAACCGCAAACCAAGGCTACACCAGTGGGTGTGATAAATCTGTTATTTGTCCAAACTTTTAGCCGACGGCGGATGAGTTCAGTTTGTAGTTCTTTGGGAGAGTAAGTGTTTTTTTCCCATTCTTTCCCTAGAGGACGTTTACCAAAGGTAGGGACGATTCGCCATTCTTCGGGTAAGTTGTCAAGTGAAGATACCAAATGACGGATTTGGGCGTGCATGAGTTCATAAAACTTTTTATTAAATGACTCCTGCACGCTTATTGCGTTAGTTTATGTAGTGGTTTTCATTTCTGTTGGCTCTGGTTCTACTTGAATGATGCGAACTCTACCCATCATTTGTTTTATATTTCTCTTGACGTAGAAATTACCCCCAATTGCCAGTCCTTAATGGCACATATAGCAAATTTCTTTGACAATTTTATGTTGAGCATATCTCTTGCCGATGATGCTCCCAGCACCATCCCAACAACCAGTCGTTTTTGTTGCTGAATATGTAGTATCCCTGCCTTGTTTAGTCTATTTAACTACGGAGCTATACTTAGTCGTGCTTCTTCAACTGCTGTAATATTTTGCTATCTTCATTTGTTTTTTACGTGTTTACCTGACTAGGTGCAATATCTGAGTTTAACCTTCTTTTTTGTACTCATTTTGAGTATAATAGTTCAAAATGAGTACAAAAAAGAAGTTGTTATGATGGCACTTTCACGCCCTCGCTTACAGGTTGTCCAGAATGACGAGATTGCCAAGGCAATTGAGACAATTCGCAAACACCGTCCCGGACTCATCAATGATTCGATGGTAGTTACATCAGCCTTGGTGGAATATGCGCTGGCTTTAGAGTCAGACAAGCCCCGACAAGCCAACTATCAAACCCCCTACGGCATGACGATCGTGAAAACAGGTAGTGTAACCTGTGAAACCGGAATCTTCCGGTTTCTAATTCGGAACTTCAACCGCATCGCCGCCATTTTCGCGCATATTGAGAATGAAGATGATACGTTCATGGATTACATTTCACGGGGAGATAAGCCTGTCTATACCTTTGTTTTCAAGGGAAAAGGATTTACTGATTTTGAGTTTATCCATATCGCAACTGATGGCTCGTCGCTGTTTGAGGAGTGCCTGACGCTGCTTGTATTAGATTTCAAACATCATCGCGATGATATTCGCTTTAATGTTATTTACGCTAACCAGTTTGAGGAGAGATGGGGGCATAAATCTGTTAGTGATTATGTTCCATCCCTTGATGAAATGGCTAGAGCGTTTTTTCAAGATGAGAACTACTTGTTTGGCGGTGGGGGTGGGAAAACTTCATGTACCTGGGATTTAGACTGGGAAGCTAATACCACCCCATATAAGGGGTTTGAGGTGAAAGATACACGGTATATTGACTATTCTTATGCACTCGTAGGGTTGAAACCGTCTTCCCTTGCAACAAAAAAATATGGTGTAGAAGTCTTAGTCCGTTCTGGTGTGCTAGCTGTCGAGCGAGATTTGCTACATCATCGGTATCGATGTATGTGTGATGGGTGGACAGAGGAACGACAGGATCTAGATTTTTACGAACTGGGGTGCATCTTTGGTCAACACTTTGGATATAAAGCTATTTTTTCACCTGCAAGATTTCTTAGCGAGATCGCTAGCAGCATTATCAAAACTACACCTAACGCAACTGTGTATGTTGAGAAGGGTAAGCGGATCGAAATATTGCCCATGAAGTGGGAAGATTCATGGTTTACCTGCACTGTTGACGGAAAAGCTAGCAATCAGGGATGGAGTCTCTTACATGATGACCCTAACCCTTTTAGACTCTACGATATGAATGATTTTTTCCCTGACCATTTAGAGCGGTACAAGCAAAAGAAAAAGAACCCCAAATAATTATCGGCGGGACGCTTAGCTCGACTTTATCCAAATGCTAGAACCTTTACATAACAATGGCTCTGGCTTACCAGATTTTTTCTATAATTTTCTGGATGGCGGTATAACATCATATGTGTGAAAAAGTTTAGCTCCTTGGCTGCAATCCAAACACCGTTGAGAATGGCTCCAACTTCAAATGGATAAAGTCGAGCTTGGGTTGTGTTGACAAATCCAACATTTGCGATAGCCGAAGGCTTAAGCTTCGCTTATCGCACTCTCAGATGATACACAAAGCGTCATCTGAACATCTTTTTTATTACTACCAGTAATTTACTGGTAGTAATTGATTTTTTCTAATATAAATATTTCAGATGGCGATTATGTTTTAAGCTAACCTTTTGTTAAGTGCATTTTCGACTTGATAAGTCCCAAGAGTACAGTTTGCATTGCAAGGAAATGTGGGAAATTCAAGATAGTTATTCATGGTTTTTGTTACTTTGCACAGTACCATTATTCCCTCCCTACCCTTATTTTTTTGATTGTGATAGTAGCTGATAACCTCAAATTCATTATTGCCAGCCTCAAATCTACTTCCTCTATATTGAGAGATAGCCTTGTTCCAATCTGGTTGCCAGAGCATGAGTGTATCTATTGCCATTGCTCTCACAGTTGGGTTATCTAATTTCATTAGTATATCTGGTAAGTAATGACATTGTTTGGCAATTACTTCTCGTGCGTAATTTATCAGCCAATACTCTGCTTCTCTTAAAAGAGCTTTTGATTCAAGATTTTGGCACACTTCATCGTAAACCTTGGACATTAAATATGCCCTTTGTTCAAAAACCATCCCATTAGTTCGCAGTTTTAAGTCTGATGGATAATTAATTATTAAATCGGCTAGTTCATCACTAATTTCGGGAAGAGGATATTTATTATATTGTTGGGTTTCCGGATGGGATATTTTCACCTGATACCCTAGATTTACAGCATGATTGATAATAAAATCAATATTCTTCGACTCGACAAAATCTCCTATTTGGAAATTTGTTTCTGTAAGTAAATATGATGGTGCGTGAATAATTTTAAATCTTGTAGGGTTTAGATGTGAATCAGCTAATAGTTCGACGTACATCGCTTATTCTCAAAACTTTCATCAATCTTGTGCGTAAGCGATGTATGTGGTTGAATTACTAAAAAAATAATCCTACCCAAGCTGGATAGGATTATCTTAACTATTGATTAATAGTTCTTGTCTCTGTTGGATTGATTATTTCCTTTAGTAGAGATAACCCAACTGATTTAAACAGTGCTTCGTTATCATCAGGGCAGCGTTGAATTGTTGTACAAGAAGAGCAGCCGTATTTACAAGGACAATTATCGACTAGAAACTTTGCCTTAATAAAGGCAGTCTCTAAATACTTGATGAGGGTATCGCACATACCTGTACCATGTTCACAAGTATCAAAGAAATAGCCAACTATCTTAGTATTAGACGGCACTTCTACTAACATGAAATCTATATCTCGACTGTTTGCTCCATGTTCGACAAGTGGTAAACTGAGTATAAGGTGATGAGCGAGAGTATGAACGCAAATTTGGGTTTCATTGCTTTCAAATAGTTGTTTCTCCTCATTGGTAATATATTTCTGTTTGTTAAGTATCTCTTTTCTGTGATTTTTGACCACAACTGAAAAATATTTTCTTGCATCAGCGTTAATTTCAACCCTAACGCAGAATGTATTGTAGTTAAGAGCAAGTGATTCTTCGTATTTATTTTCCTCCAAAAGTTCGACAGATTCTCGTTCAATCAGTTGGGTTTTACAAGCATAGCAAGTTTGTAAGTGTCCAGGTAAGTTTAAATTGAAATTGCGACATCTGTTATTAGTGCAAGTCCATTTTTGTTCCAGTCTGTACAAGTTGTAGCCATAAATTTCTTCTTTGATTTTGGCTGAAACAGGTGTAAATCTAGCAGCCCCTTGGGGAAGATTGATAATTTTGGCTTCCCCTACAATTTTAATTTCCTCGAAATTTAGGCTTCCTTCAGGGCGACTAAATAAATTGGTTGCTTCAATTGGCTTGAGAATGGCTTTCCCTTCAGTTAAATTTAGTTCTTGTGATTTATACTGTACGGGGTTGCCGTCGAAATCTTGAGCAAGATATATGGCACCAGGGTAAACTTCTCTTAGTGCAGAAGATGCCGAACTTTCCTCAAACTCTTCTGCGCTATCTTGATTGATATAACTAATGTTTTGGTCAGTGTTGCCTCTAACTTTAATTTTTGAGTGGACATAACCGAGATTTCGATTAGTTGTCAGTCTTTGATTGTAGCTGAAGATTAGTTGATTATCACCGATTAACTGTCGGGCGATCGCATTACCAGAATTACCGAAATGTCGGGCAATTTGAGCTTGTGTCGGTTTACTTTCTTTGCAACAAGCGAGAATATGCTGCTCCAAAGTTGTTTCATAATTGTGGTTAAAGTTGATAATTTCTGGAGGATCAGATAAAAGGCGTTCTGGGTAATTGGCGTAGTAAGAATCCATAATCGACCTTTTCGACGGAATAAACACCAATAGTCCTGCTTCCTGCCTCCCTGCACGTCCTCCCCTTTGGCGAAAGGCAAGAATTGAGCCAGGGTAACTATGTACGATAGTTGCATCAATAGACCCAATATCTAAACCCGCCTCCAAAGCACTTGTGGATATAATGAACTTGACCTTCCCGCTTTGTATATCTGCAATAATTTTGTTACGCTGATTTGCCTTCATGCTCCCATAAAATGCTGAGATAGTTTCTCCCAGATGGGGCAGTTGCATCTCGATTAAAGCTTTACGTATGGCATTAGTTAAAACCTTAACCAGTTCCCTACTATCGCAGAAACAAATCCCGACGATGCCTTTACTTACGAGCATAGCTGCGACTTGGGCAGTTTGGTAAAATGTATTGTTCCGTGGTTTGAGACTAATAAAAGTAATCTCCGAGCGTTTTGCCCCACTTTGGTCAATAATAGCAAGGTTACTTTGTTCTTCTCGATTAGATATCTTCTGGGCAATTTCGCTGCTGTTACTAATTGTTGCAGAAGCGAAGATGTATTGTAATTTTGAAATATCATTGCCGACAGACTCTATCATAAGTTGAGTTCGCCGATTAAGTAGTGCAAAATGCGAACCAAATATGCCTTGATAAAAGTGCATTTCGTCACAGACAATGATTGAAAGTTTTCTGATTGTTTCTCTAAATCCCCAATTTGAATCAAATTGAAAGTTGTTAAGTTCGTGGTTCCATACATCGGGAGTCACGCATAAAATTGAGGGTTGATTGCTGTAAAGTTGTTTGCGCTCCTGGGGAGGAATATCACCATTAATATTGAGAATTTGAGGGCGAATATTTTCATCTAAGTGGCTAACAAAGGAACGTATTTTCTCTACCTGGTCAAATGCAAGTGCTTTCAAGTTAAAAAATACTAAAGCTGATTTACCCTTTAGACACTCGTGAATGATTGGAATGAGAAAAGAGATACTTTTACCACTGCTGGTAGGAGTTTGGAGAATTATATCTTCTCCTTTTTTGTAAGCTTGCCATGCCTCGACTTGATGAGAATATAATTGACTGATTCCTGACTTGCTTAGGGCTAGTTTAACTAGAGGGTGAATATCATCTGGGATGGGATAAAGTTTAGCTTCTTGAGCAGGAATTACTTCGCAGCTTTGTAGTTTTCCAGATCCATCAAGTATAGCAGCTATCTCTTGGTAGAGAATGCTTTTACCTGTTGGTGCTTGGTTTAGAGGTAATAAATTACCACTATTTACCTCATGCTCCCAGTCGAAAATAATTTGGTTTAAACTACCCTTTTTAAAGTAAAGGTTTTTCTCAATAATGGCGGCGATATGGATAACACCATGTTCTTTGGAATAAACCTGCTTGTTTGCTTCTAACCATTCAGGCTGGTTCATAAAAAGATACCTACTTGCTGTTTTAGCAGGTAGGCGTTAGTCCAAAGTAGTGGTTTTGGTTATTGCTATACTATTGATGCTCTGCTTTATATTGTCAGAACGTAAATGCTTTTGGCGTTAATGAAATTTCTGCTTTAGTAATATAACTATCTACAAGCTGTTCTAAGCGTTCAACAATACTGTCTTTAAGGATGGAATAGTTAGCTTGATTAGTGACAATTAGCGATAGCTCAGTTGCCCACTGCTCATAATTAGAACTACCAATAATACCAATAGAAGACTGGATATAGTTAACAAG
Organism: Calothrix anomala FACHB-343; assembly: GCF_014696435.1. GTDB lineage: Bacteria > Cyanobacteriota > Cyanobacteriia > Cyanobacteriales > Nostocaceae > Aulosira > Aulosira anomala_A. Next base: position 99,812 of record NZ_JACJQG010000010.1, read on the forward strand.
AATGCTGTCATTGAAACCAAAGCCACTTTCACCCCAAATGCAAGCAGATTGCAGCAAATACTCGTAGTCTGCGAATACTTGAAACAAGGGGTTCCATCTAGGAGCATTGCTTCGGTAGTGGACGAAACCATTACTGTCGAATATCTCTTGTTGCCATAAAAGCTGCTGTAAGGAGCAGCAATTACTAGGTGAAACAAACGGCTTTCCTTGACGAACAACACTACCATTGCGGATGACATCGCGGCGGCGCTGCTGTCTTGCTATGCTATATCGAATATTGGAATGTTGTTTAAAGTACTGCCGCATTGAGGCAACAAATTCAGGAGCTATGCTGTTGTCATCGTCCAGGTATGAAACAATGTCGCCACCAGCTGCATCTAGTCCCAAGTTACGGGCGTAGCACAAGCCAAAGCCACTGTAAGGGTCAGGGTGTTCCATTTCAATGTAGATGATAGGGAAATCAGCTTTTGCCCTAATCCTGGTGATAATATCTCTGGTGTCAAGATTAGCCCCATCATTGATGACGATCCATTCAAAATTGTGGTCAGTTTGACTTTGAATGCTTGGCAGTGCAGTAGATGCAAGCTGCACAGGTCTATTGTATGTTGCAGTGATGATTGATAATTTCAAAGCTCCATACCTCTATCATTTGATTGCGTTGTTGTTGAATCGATCGCAGCTTGAATTTGTTGCCATCTTGTTACGTCCTCGTTTGTTATACCTCTAGCGGTTTCAATTTGATTACTTGCAAGAGATAGCCGAATTAACGTTAGCTTTTCATTGGTTCTGGCAACAGTTAAACTTTGCGTTGTGCTATTGAACCGGATCTGGTAGTTACTGCCTTCCAAGACAAATAGGTTTTCTCTCTCTGTGCGAATGGATTGAGGGTTGGCAGTTGCTTGCTGTGCGAAGAACACTCTAGCTACGGGGGCAATTATAGTAGCGCGTTGCATCTGTTCTTGCTGTAATTGCTGGTAGTTCCATCTCCCAAGTTCTACGCCCAAATCCATTTTTACCAAACGTTCTGCTAAAATTGCCATTTCTATCGGGCCAACACCTCCAGGGACGGGCGTAATGTTTTGGGGGATTCTGTAAGCACTGCGATCTACATCGCCAGCAGCACCAGAAGCAGTAGGTGTAAAGCCACCATCGACAATCAAGCGATGAGACGGGAGTACATAGGGAGTGAAAATTCCTTGTCTTCCGGTGACAGATACCACAATGTCAGCTGCTTGAGTTCTACTCAAGTCATCGCCGTCTTCCAAACAGAAACAGCTGATTCTACTTGCTTCTAAATATTTGATGACACCATTGCCCACAAAGCCACCTCCGCCGACAACTGCAACATTGGAATCCCTTTGTGCGTAGGATTCAACAATTCTGGCGATTCCTTCAGCAGTAGCACAACTTTCAAAGAAATTGTTGCTTTGTCTGCGGATGATATCTATATCTTTTTGTGGTTCTAATAGCCCAATTGAACTTGTAAACTTAGCTGGAATTGGGTATTGAACAATAGCAGCAGTTACCTTACTATTTTCATTAATGGATTGGATAATGTTGTCAAATTGCTCTACTGCAATATTGGGTGACAGCACAATATAATTGGGAGTAATGCCAATAGCGTTGAACGTTGCTACTTTTTGTTCTGCTGAGATTCTGGCTGCTTCATATCTAGCTCTTAGTCCGTTGCTGGCATTTTCTGAAGCCTCAAATCTGATGATTGCTACTTCTTTTTGAGATGCTTGAAAAATCGATTTGTATTTTTGACATTCTTGCTTTACGTGTTCTCGTATTAATTGTCCGTCTATGAGTGTCATTTAATATGGAGTTAAATTTGATGGAGAAAATTGTCTGGTACAAACAATCTTCTGAATTCCTAATTAGAATTCATTGGAACTAGGGCGTTTAGTGATTTCACCAACTTCTTTACCGTCGCAGGAAACCCAGTTTGTGACGTAGCGTTCAGTGTCATGGAAGCCACTAAATTCAATACTGTTACCAGAACACTTATCTTTGAACCATTGTTCGGCTTCTTGTTCTGTATTGAATGTTCTAGCAGTGACTTCTTCTATTGGAAGATTCCAGTTTGTATTGCCATATAAATCGCAAACATAATGTGTCATATCTGTTACTCCTTTAACAATATCTAAAAACCACTATGACAATTTTAAATCAACAACAGCAGGCTGAATTAATTATCCAACAAGCTTGCAAGGAAAATTTTACTGATAGCGAGAAAGCTATTTACGATGACTTTATTCTGGAAGCGGGGGTAAAAAATCCAGCTAAGATGACTGAGGCTACTGCTGATGCTTTGATTAGATTCCTTAATGGCTGCGAAGCATCTAACGAATTCGTTGCTAATGTAGTAAATCGCCTCGCGCAAGTTGCCCCGGCTCATATCATGACCAAGATTCTTCTTAGTGATAATGATGGTGATGGTGTGCCTTTATACGAGGAATTAAAACTTGGAACAAAGGTTACGGAATTTGATACCTCTTTTGAAATAGCGGCTGCAAGGCAAAGGCAATATCAATTTTCTCCAACTCGGAATTGCGATATGGAGTTGTAAGTATAACCTGAACATTATTAGGAATTTTTATTGAAAATATAGATAATTCATTTTGAAGTGTTGAATGTAGGTATAAAACAACTTTCCTTACAATAGAAGAATTAAAAACAGGAAATCCTCGAAATAAACCTGACATCAGGCATGATAGTGTCGATAAAAAAAGCTTCAGCTAAACTCTGTACAATAAATTATTAAATTAGTCCTTACTGCATCTGCTTCACCATACCGCTTATGTCAGATCAAAGAGCACCAGAAATCGAGCTGCTCCGTGCGGCGTATGCAGCCTTCAATGCACGAGACATTGACGCTGCCCTTGTCCTCATGACTCCGGACGTGGTTTGGCCGAGAGCGTTCAAAGGCGGTTTTGTCCGTGGGACTGAAGAAGTTCGCGCTTACTGGACGGAGCAATGGAGCGAGATCAATCCGCACGTCGAGCCGGTTTCCTTTTACTCGGAGGAGGGCGGGCGCATTTTGGTCGATGTACATCAAGTCGTGCGTGACTTGGCTGGATCTGTTCTTGCCGATGAGCACGTAGGCCATCGATTCACCTTTGAACACGGCTTGATTCACGCTATGGAAGTCTGTCCACTTCCATCGCCCACCCCAAAGTCTTAACCACGCGCAAAGAGCGAACAGGCATTTCTAGGGCGGCCTTCTTCTGTATATTGGGTATAAAAAATGCGCTACTGTTAATCGTAAGCGCATTCTCGATCGTGTACAGCGATCGCAAGACTCCCAGCCTAAATAATTAGGCGATTCCCCTGTAATTTTAACTTTGGAAAATTACGCCAGTATCCTTATCTTCATCCCAAAACCACCAACCTTGAGATAATTCACAAAGAACACGCATTAGTGCTAATTGTTGATGTGTGATTTCCCCACTACCGTAGCTGACGTTACTAGTGCCATCCCATGATTTAAGAATTGATTCTAAATTGTATCCATTGCCCATAATCCAACTGGCGTAGAAGCAGTCTTTGGATATTTCTTCCATGATGGCCAGTAGTTCGAGTGCGGCATCAGGATTGGGTGATTTTAGGGCTTCAAGTGCAAGGCGGAGGTTTTCTTCTCTGTCTGCAAGAAACTCCGAAAAAGCTGCTCTATTTGATGGTAAATTGTCCTTTTCAAGTGTGATTAATTTTCCATTTACAATCTTGACTGGAGTTATATTTGAGTAGTCAGTTTGGTCATCTTCACTTGTCTTTGCTTTTATAGCTAAAGGATGCCAATGGATGCGTTCAATTTTATTAGTTTGAGGATTTGTCCATGCCCAGAATAGTTTGTGAGATGCAGCACCCTTAACTGTAAGATAAGTTCTTTTATGTCGAATGGGATAGTCTACACCTTTCTCTTTGTTCGCTCGTAAAAAATCTTCTATAGACGGATATTCTTCATTGAGATATTTCATTATCTGTGATGTTGTCGCATATGTATAATTCGAGATGGTGCTATCACCATTTTTAAATGGTATTAGATTCCATTTTTCGTTTATTGGATTCTGTATCCAAAACTCAACTGATATTGTCTGTACAAACTGATCTAAAATCTGAATTGCACAAGGATAGTAAAGTGTGAGTTGTTGGTTGCTATTATTCATTATTATTCCATCCATTCGATAGCGGATATGGTTTCCTTTTTGGCGGAAAGTATTTTAACTTCATAGCCATAAAGAATTAATTCGTGCAAAGTTGCTAGTAGTTGCTTGAGTGATATACTGTCCCATTGGCTGCACTCTAATATATGTTTCAATACCTGAGCGGGAGCATTAACCACCCAAAGACTATGAATTCTTTTGTTCCTAAATCCAGCACATAATTGAACAATTGGTTGTAACTCAACTGTTATTTTTGGTATATGAATAATTGCTGAACTTATAGGGATTACTGGTTTATATTCTAAGTTTTTAGATTGTGAAAAATATGGGTCACTGTACCATTGTCCGTCGATTTGGTATGCAATCATTAGGTATGGCAATGCTTTAATCGCATTTATAGTTCCCCATCTAGCAGTTTGTCCTGCATGAAACCAGATATAAGAGCCATTGTGTATTATCATGTGCAAGTTTTATAATTTTGACTTGAGGCTTTGCTTGTTCAGCTAATTGATAACTTCGTCTGTGGTAGAAAGTTTAGTTACTTTGTCTACTGAACAATGATTCCGTATTTGTATGAATACTTGGTTTCAAATTGCAAATATTATTCATTGCAGTAAATTTTATACTCAGGTACAACACTTTAGATATTAGTGATTATTTTCTAAATCACTTATAATCAATGTCTACCTTGCTGATGTGTGTAACAACTGTGGTAATTAATCTACTATCAATTTGATGCGCTTTTTAAAACTAAATGCTTGCTATAAAATAAAAAGTGCGCCTTTTTAATTCGATGGCGCACTTTTGTTAAAAATAAATTGATAGTTAAACGTGGTGAAGGATAATATTTATTGCGTCTTGAGTGCTAATTTTATATTGTGTGGCAAGTTTATTCATGTTGGCTTCACCATTTGCATGATCTTTGATGACTGCTCGAACAATGTTTGGTGAAACATTAATCTCACTATTGGTAACGACTGCTTTGGGTAAAGTTTGAGAAACAAAGAATTCTTTTCTTCTTAATACATGTATTTGACGATAATGTTCTTTTCTGGGTATCCATAAACAATTACCAGGAGCAAAGTCACTCTCTTGGTCAATACGAGATATGACTGTTCCTTCGGGTGCTAATCCCATATCTTTTAGAAATTGGGTAAAGTTATCACGCCAGGATGCATCAACTTCAATTCCGCACCTGCCATGATATTTGTACTGATGGTGGTTCTTGTTATAGCAGATGCGCTTGATGTGTAACCAGGAGTTATACTCGTGGCTTTTGCAGTGACCGTGGATAGTCTTATCAGTCTTGAGGCTGTCCCGTTGCAAACATCCGCAACTTTGCGTAAGCCCTCTTTTTAAGCTATTTTTACTAACATATTTTTGGGTTCCGCATCTGCATAAGGTAAGGAGGAGTAGTTCACCCCTTTTCCCCTTAACTTCTATATCAGATATCACTGTTAGTCTGCCAAAAGTTGCCCCAACTGGGATAGATTCTTTTCTTTTCTTACAACCGCAGTTAGTTGAGCGGCCATTGGTGAGAGTGTGACTGTAAACAAGTTTTTGAATTCCACAATCACACTTACACAATACTTGCTTTCCTTGTTTTTCTAATACAGTCCAACTACCGAATTTTCCACTTATATTAATTACTCGCTTTGTAGTCTCCATAAATCATTTTGGTGTTATTACTGCTGGGTTAAATATTTAAAACAAGCTGTTTTTCTTGCTCCAGTTCCTTCTTTATCCAAGCAAGTTGCTGTCCAATGGCTAGGTGCTGCATGGGTACTTTTGTCTCGTATCCCTTCGCTTGTAAGATGGGTGTTACCTCCTGTCTGTAAAGCTTGCCTGTCAAAAATACAAACTCTATTTCCAAAGATGCAACTTGTATGAGGTTTTCTGCTACTTGTTCCGCCCATAGTATACGTTCCTTATGAGATAAGGAATAGGGGGATTTATCGTAGGGCTTGATGATTGTTTCTGGGTTAAGAACTTGATGTAAAGGTGACAAGATATACCATCTTGATTCTTTTTCTTCTACGTAGCGACGGCAAGCTTGAAAGTGCTGCGAACAATATAAATCCTTGGCGGCAGCAGAGTAGGGAAGCTGCTTGCCACATCCAGCAACCAGGTAGATTTTTTCCTTGGGAATGAATTTTCTGTAAGTGCCGATCGCTAGATTGAGGTTGTGGGCGATTCTTCCCATAGTATGCGTCCGCCCTTTGTTTGTCAGCCGAGGGTCAATCCTATGTCGGTGGAGAACCCTGCAAACATGACAGTTGCACTTTGGCGTGCAGTAGGCTGGCATCCGAATTAGTTTTTCCTCATTGCTGACGAACATCCCACCGCCTAGTCCTTCTCGGATAAAAGTTGAACCATCAAAGGATAATCCCATCTGAGTAAAAGCTTTGGCATACTGGGGCGAACATAGTCCAAAAACGTGTAGATGAACATTTGGCTCGTGCGATACTCCTGCGGAGTCGCTGCGCGATGGCGAAACGTCCGCCTTGTCCTGTCGGACACGCTTCGCGAACGGCGATACTCGTTCCGAGTCACTTCGTGAACGCACAACCTCAGTGATTGTTTTGACAATGTATAAGTTAGTTGAATACTCCCTCGCCTGAGGAACAAGGCCACCGATGCCAAGATGGCGGTATCCTAGTCCCAGAAGATATTTTGCTACTTCAAGGCGTTCACTCAGAGACTGCCCGTGGATGACTGCTAGGGGGATTCTATTGGGAAGATAACTTTTAGCAAGTTGCATAAATATTTTTGCTTGTTGAAGGTTATATTCTTGCCGTTCTCTAATATTTTCTCCTACGAGTAAATGGTCAGGACAAACAATAATATCGCTGACTTTTGAACGTTCTCGATATCTATAAATAGACCAGTGGGCATCAACATATTTACCGTTGAGAGTAGGAATATCTTGGTCGCGGTAGTTAAACGATCCGCAGTCATGAATAATCAGACTATCTGGAACAATTTCTGCTTTTGTAGCGAGTGAGTATAGCCAGCCCGCAGGCTGATATTCAAGCAACTGCCAAATCGGGATTTTTTCACCCTTGCTTCTGACAAAATCGCTCTTACCTAGTACTGGATAGAAACCTAATTTCATAGTATTTAAACGAGCAAATTTTGATTTTTATTCGTTAAGTTAACCCTCTGCTGGGAGAGGGCTAATTAGTCGATTACTGTTTGTATTTATTTGCAATACTTAGAAGATACTGCCGCCAACGATTAGAGACTTTAGTAGCAAGAGTGCTAATATCACTTGCTGCAATTTCTTCTGCTTCAGTTTCAAAAGCATCATCAAAGTGGATCTTGGCGTAATACTCCATACTATCAAAGTAAATATTGAAGCTAGGATTAAGTTGAAAGTCTTGAATCATCTTTTTATCCTTCCTGGGGAAGATATAAACACTTATTTTGTTCTGCTAGTCTATTTGTTTCATAATTATCAAGAATCATTTTCTTAAATTCTTCTCTTGTTGCTCGCAAGTCGCGGAATATTTTGTTAGTGGGATAGAAGAATACCGATTGTTGGCGACTGTAAAACCAGACTAGTTGATTAATACGATAGGTGTCATTGCTATCAAGCAGAACATAACTAATTTGTTGATAAAAATTTTCTAGAGAGAAAGGACGCTTCTTGGCAGTTGTTCGTACATCAATAAGAGTATTTCCAGCGATTATCTGGCAATCAGCACCTCCAAGATATTCACTTAAAGGGTATGAAGCATTGCAGGTGATATTTCCACTCACTTGATTAGCTACAGTTTGCCAAGTACGGGGTAAAATACCGATAATTTGAGATGTATCTTGAATACTAGGAAGCCATTTTTTGAAATATTCTGGTTCAAGTTGAAGGGTTTTTTCTCCTTGTAGAAAGGGTTGAATAATTTCATGTATGTTACGGCTGCGTGCATAATTTTCTAACGCACCCAACAGCATACACTTTAGAGCTTCTTCTTCAAGTGAGTTGGAATTTGTAATGCAATAGTCGAAAGCATATTCTATTTTGAGGACTTTCGCTCCAACCTGAGCAAGACAATTAGTAAACCATGTTTTATTTTCATAAATGCTTCCTAGATACTTAGCAAGTGCTTTGGCGATCGCATTTCCTATTAATGGAAAATCTACACCATCAACTGGCCTGATAATTTCTTGATTTTCTAATAGCTGGTTATGGCTAGTAATCATTTTAATAACTGTCTGGTTTAGTCTAGAGTCAAACCATCTCCTGATAGGTGAATTTCTATTTTTTAATTCAGATGTTAAGCTCACTTTTTGATTTTTCGCTTGAAATACTACATTGAGTATCTGCGTGAGCTTTACGTAGTAATTTTTCCTTGGGTTGTGTTATTTAAAACAATAAACTAATCATTAAAATAAATGAAAAGTTTGTTGAATTTGAAATTTGCAATTGATGTAAATTTACGTAACTTCTAAACCCAAGTTTTTGTATTGCCAATGCAACTTTGCAAACTTGGTGACTGGTAATTTATAATTCAACTTCTCTCGACTTGGTTTTAGGTGCAGCAGCGACAGTTTGCTTTTGAGGGGAGGGTATGTGTTCAGTAGGGGTATATTGCTGCCGAATTTCTTCTCCTCGCCATGCTTGCAAGTCATTCATAATATCTTTAAGCGGAACAAAATCGACGACTGTTTCTCCTTGCTTTTGTGCCTCAGTTGCCTTATAAGTCATAATCTTGAAGTACATCTCTCGCTGATCGGCAATTGGTAACTTGCCGTTGTTCTCATTTATCCGTTGTAGAATTTCTTCATTGCCTTGATTCATTGCTCCTCCCCAGTCAGGGCCACCATGCTTGACCATATTTGCCCATTCCTTGGCGATGTAGGGGTGAACTGTAACAGGCAAATCGCCAACTGCTTGTATTACTCGTTGTTTGGGTGCAGATGCGGTGGTGGGAGTAGATTGTTCGTTACCAAAGATTTGTTCCAAGTTGAGTTTGCTGGCGTTTTGGGCAATAAACTTAATTTGGTTAATATCGTAGTCAGAGATGTTCATCTTGCTGACTTCTTTGGTAATGCTAGCTTCAGTTTTAGTTAGGTCAAAGCGGACAAGTTCCTGAGTACCTTTTTCTTCGGTAGTTTTAAATAATTGCAAGCTGGCTCGATTTTTTTCGGGGTTGCGCGATCGCTTGATGGTAAATTCACTTACTGTAAGTTCTTCCTTATCAGCCTGGATGAGGACATTATTCAGGGTGTGCAACATCTCATTTTGTTTAAATACTTCCAGCGTTTTAATCGTGCCGGCAGGTGCAAGACTTCCTAAGCTGTTTGCTACATCACGGATATCGGCATTATTGAGATCAGGTAGCTTACCATTGTCGCCTAAGTATTCTGCCACAATGAGAAACTCCTGACGTTCAATAGGTAACATCTCTGTAGGCTTTTTCATGATTTTGGGTTCCTCTTTTTTGTTGAGTTTAAAATCCATCAAAGAGTTCTCCCACCCAAATAATTCATCACTGCGGCGATGAATGCTAACAGTGTCTCCCTGTTGGCGAATCACAAATGTATCGCTACGGTAAATACGTGAACCATCTTGTTCAAGAGTGCCGTATTTTTTTAACATTGCGATCGCAGTTTCAGCAATGTCTTTATTTTCCCCGTTGTAACGTTCTTCCCGCGCTTGTTTATTATTAATTTGATAAATAGGTACTTCAACCTGACGCGCCCACTGTTGCGCTGCTGGCTCTACATCTTGAGAATTAGCTACTTCTTGATAGGTAAATTCAGGTGCATATTTTTTTCGATTATTAGTTGCTTGCTCCTCTGGCTCTTGTATAAAAAACTGATTGGGAGTTACATTTTTATTTACCTCCTCTTCAGCTGGATTTTGAGATTGATGGTTACTAGTAACTATCCGTCGAATTTGAATAGTTGCTTCGGACTGTGCGATTTCTTCTTGAAGATTATTGACCACAGCATCTTCAAAATTATTATCTACCTCTATTTCAACAGATGAGTTTATTTCTTGATTTATGGGCGAACTGTTTTCATCTTGTATTAACTTATTGGTCGAAAATTGACTATCATCTAACGATGAATTGTCTTCTATAGCAGTTAAATTTTCATTATCATCTTTTGTATCTTTATAATTGTTAATCATGTCAGCAGATGGTGGTAGCAGCTTAATTAATGGTTCACTTGCCACATCTATTATTTCATCTGGAGTAAGTATTTCAGTGACGAGATTAGTTGTACATTTACCTTCGCTATTTTGTTCGTAGATAACGATTTGTTTTTCTGAACCATCTGACTCTAGATAAGCTGTAATTTTCAGAGTATTATCACTTGTTTGCTGATAATTATTATTTAAATTGGGTACATTTTCTACTAATCTTGCAGCAATTATTTGTGCTTGATAGTCAGTAAAAGGTTCAGTTTCTATTGTGTATTGACCTTCTACTAATACATCGGGCATTAACACAATATTAGTTTCTTGATTGCTTTTTATACTTTGACTGGTTAAATCTACCTTTTCCCATTTATATGCACCAGGGGTAGATTCATCAGGTACAAGATTGTAGATATCTTTGCCAACTTCAACGGCAATTTTACTTGCTTCTTGAGCTTCTTTGAGTTTTTCGAGAATTACTTTAGTTATCTTAGTAAGTACATTGATGAGGCTTTTACTTAATTCTCGACTTGTTTGAATTGCAGTATCGGCTGTACCTAAATATGATTCATTAATTTGAGTTTGTCTGGGATCAAACATATATTAAATGTGGTGAAAATAATCTATAAATTAAAACAGTCTGACTGTGCTTTATAAAAACCAGTTGGTCATTAAACTTACAGTTTTTAGAAAAAGCTCTTGTACGCATCAACAGGTAAAGGTGCATTGCCCGCTTGTACGGGTGCTTGTGGGATAGGAAACTTCCGATCTACTTCCTTGACTCGTAAATCTAAATCTTCCTGTGTGGGTTTTTTCTGGGTACTTTTCCTAGCAAGCTCTTTGATGAGTTTATCCCAGTTAGCTTCATTTTCTTGTTCTAATCCAATGATATATTTGGGGATTTTGATGTTTTTTAATAGTGGTACTGAACCCTCATTTTTATTACTATAAGCTGGGTTGATAAATAGACATTTACCAGGTGGTAATTTGAGGAATTGGGCTGGCTCAAATAGCTTGCGAGTCCGTTCTTGTTCGCTGATAGATGTGCTGGATTTACCCCCTCCCGTTGAGCGGGATTTTTGTTTATATTTAATTTCTTCTTCCCCTAAATATGCAGAAAATAATCGTGCTGATTCTTCTTCACCAGGATTAAAAACAAATTTTGTACCGCACGCACCAAGAATAGCTTTAGAGATTTCTTTACCATAAATCTTTTCAAGCTGACCCATATTTTGCCAACCCAGGATACCGCAGAATCCTTCGGAACGAGATTCATTAAGCCATCTAAATAAATCTGGAAGAAAAATACTTGGCAACTCGTCAAGACACACTACTAATGGGCCGTCTTCCTTACGTTTTTTAGCAATACTACGGGAAACTACCATGTGAAGAATACTGGTCATCAGGGGGCTGACAGCATCGCGGCGTTCGCGGTCTAACCCGAAGATAATCATCTGTTTGCGTTTTACCTCCAGGGGCAAGGTTGTTTTACCGACAAAGCATCCCAATGTACCCCTTGCCATGAACCGGGTGAACATCAATGAAGCACTACCAGCGATACCCGCTACAGTTTTCTCTGAGCTAGCCGAGCTAAATAATTGACCAAAAGCTATCCTAATCCAAGGGTTTAGTTCGGCTGCCATCAAGCGTTCGACCATCTTCTCGCTGGAAAGTATTGCCGCAGCCGTCATAATATCAGCGCGATCGCCGAACTCTTTAGTTAGCATTAAAATAGCCTGCGTCAACTGGTCGCCGGCGGGGCCAAAGAAGGCATCCTCAGACGCATTACCTAACAGGCGGAAGTTTTTGTTAATTACCGTAGCTAACTGCCGTGCGGTTTCAGCATCGCTACTGTCGCGTAAAAAATCGATTGGGTTACATACCTCTGATTCGGGAAATCCCGGTGCAAAGATATGTACGTCATACCCCTTGGATTTGGCATAACTGGCGATTTTGGCTTGACTGGCATACTTAAAATCGTATAATACTATACCAAAATCTTGGTCAATTGCTGAGTAAATCATCGGGTTGATAGCTGAGAATGATTTACCACTACCAGGTGCGCCAATTACAGCAGTTCCCCGTTGGACATCGGGTACATAAACTGGAACTCCCCCACTCCCCTTGGGTAATTTTTGACCCTTGTATTTGTGTACTCCAATATATAAACTGGCACTATCGCACTTAGGAGTGACGATTTGCTTGAGAGCTTTTTTCTTAGCTTGGGCGGTTTCCTTTGCTCCACCCCAATAGCTAGTAGCAAGCTTGCCTTTTTTACCATTACTAAAAAGCTGTAAAAGCAATAATAAGCCAATTCCCCCGGCCAGTGCCAAACCTTGAGGTGACATGAACTTATCTGTATACTTACTAAAGTCAGTATTGCTATTTTTATGAGCAGCTTTTACTTCTCTAACTGTCTTAGTTTTAGCAGTTGCAAACAGATAATTATTCATAATAATTTGTATTAATTGCATGAGGAAATCGAAGAAATATGCGGTGAAGTGAAGTTGCATATTTCTTCATTAGTTATCTGGTGTGTCCTCTCCAAGTCAAAAGTAAAAGAGGATAAATTCTTCTATGATTGCCTTTTTACTTGTTAATTTTTAGGTACGGTGAGGGGCGTACCAAGGATAATTGGGTCTATCTCGCGGTAGGTAAAGAAGGGAACTGGGCCAATGAAGTAGGGCGAGCAGCCCAAGTCAACCCACCCCCGCTTGCAGATACGAAAGAACATCGCGGTGGTGATACTGCCGTCCGCTTCGTTAATATCCCAGATGACTTGTTTAAATGATTTCCCAAAGGGGTGGCGACCTGTGGGTTCTTTGCCACCGTTGAGGCTGCCCAAGATGCCAAATCCGCCTTTAACTTTTTGGTCTTTACCGGACATCCATTGTGCGCCAGTCACAATATCGCTACCCGAAACTTCGATGTGACCACACGTTTTCTCGCACGGGACATTAAACCCAGCTTGGTAACTACCACTTATTGACTTCCAGCGTCCGCTTTCAAGCGAACCGAGGGGTAAGTCTACTTTGCCGATAAAGCTAACATCGGGGATGGGAACGCTGGGGAACCGATCGAACGGTACATCAGCTAATCCCGGAACCTTACCAATTGTTGTGTTTTGCCAGTTAGTAAAGTCTTTTAGTTGTGCATCCTCAATACCAGGGATGCTGGTGAGTTTATATTTATCAAGTTTGACATACTCACCAAGTTCCACTTCTCCCAGCTGGGGATAATTGTCCAGCACCTCACCAACAGTTTGGTAGCTTGCAGTGCTGCCTGTAACTTTGGTCACTAGTTCTTGAATTGGTAGGATGGCTCCGACTTCTGAATCTTCTAAATTAGGGATTGCTTCGGCGAGGTCTTCAAGTGTTTGCCAATCGAGTGTTTCAAAATCTGACAGTTTGAGATTTTTAAGTTGAATGCCCGTGATGTCTGCGATATCTCCAAGCGTGAAATCTTCAATATTGAACTCAGTTGCTTCAAAATCACCCAGTTCCATGACTTCGGCAAGGCTTTGCCCAGCACTCCAGGTGCGTGTTTCCTTCATACCAGGGTTTTTGATATTAGGGAATTCGACACTGCCAGCACCGCCAAATTTCATGTTTTTGAATGTGATACTGCTCCAATCGGGAGTAGGTGCGCCATTGACGTATTTTGTTGCAACGGGCTGTGGCTGTTTGGTTTGTTTTGTCTTATCTATCGAAGTGTTCAAATTTGAATACTTCGATGGAACTGTTTGAGCTACCGCTTTTTCGCCGAATAAGAGACTGCCGATATTATAGCTACCTCCATATCGGATTAATCCGTGTAGGGCAAGCCCAGCAATAAGTCCTGCAACCATTAGGTAGCGTAATTTATTAAATTTTTCCATCCGATACTCAAGCCCTCGGTTGGTTTTGTTGTGAGTAGTTTCCTGGCTTGCAGCTCTCACTGGTACGATGGCTACGCCCGCCGAAGGCATCGCAGTTACCTCTGGTGTAGTGTCTAAAATTTGGTTGTTAGAGGTGAGATTTTCGGTATACATCACTGTTATCTAAAACTTGTTTTACCTGGATTTGTTGTTGTGAGAGGGTTATTGCGCTGTGGTGGTATTTCTAACAAGCGCTTTCCACCCAACAGCATGAGTTTTTCAACCAATTGCATTGATACTCCGGTGGTGCTGGCGGCGACGACAAGTTCCTCTCCTTGCGATCGCAACTCCACAAGTTGGTTCAGACGCTTCCAGAGCTTGCTGTCTGTCGTAACCCACTGGTTTTTTAAAGCAACTTGCATTCCTCTGGCGATATGTCTGCTATCAGATAATGCGGTGTAACTGATCTTTGGTTTTACTTCTTCAGGTTTGCTGGGAGTGTCGCCAATAATTTCAATTTGGCTGTACTCTGGTGTGCCACTGCCCGCTACAATTCGGAAGTGATAGCTTTTCCTTGTTGAGCCAGATTCGGTAATCACCGTCATGTGCGCCCCGTAAGGAGCTTGTGGTAAACCGGGGATTTTGACTGTCTCGATGCGGCGGATGTGAATTAGTCCAGCGCCCGTACTGTTACTAGAACACTTACCCAAGCCCTCAAGACATCCGTCTACATCAAAAACAAACCTAGATGGGTCATCCAGCCAGATTTTCTTGATGATTTCTCTGGTGTTGTAGAACGATATTGATACCCCATGTCCAGGCCAGACCTTAACTGTCTGCAATTGAGCATTTTCCCCTGACACCTGGGACGCTGCAATTTGACGGATAGTACTTGCTAGTACAAGTTGGTTTGGTGCAAACACGGAAGCGATGGTGAGGCACCCACCAAAGGCGATTGCGCGGAGCGCAGTGCCAGAGGCAATCGCCCAAGGCATCCTTAAACTAAAATCGGCTATATCTCTTAGTTTCACAGCTTGATTGACCTATCGACTTTGAGTGTAATTTTGGTGTCTTTAGGCACATACCAAACATTGGGACGGCGGTTGATTTCGTCAGTAGCACGTTCTGTACGCTTGCTGACTGTTTCGCCAAGTTTGCTGAAGGCACCTTCAAGGAAAGCAGCTCCTAAGTTGCGGTTATTATTGCGGCTGCGGGTTCTTGTCCCACCTAAAGGCAAATCTTCTGTGACTTCTTCATCAGGCTGGTTGATAATTTCCCCTACCTTGGCAAGACCAGCTATTGTCCCTAATGTGGCATCATATTTAGCAATTTCAGATCCCTTGTCGTCGTAAGGTCTGGCGATTAGGGGCGAACCCGCCTCTCCCAAAACTGATATTGTTCCAGGTGATAGAGGATATTCTGTGCCGTCTTTGAGAATGGCCGTGACTTCGGCACGCACGCCTGATGTGCTATCAACCGAAATCATAGCGATAGTTACCTGCGTTCCTGCGGGAATGGCTATTTCACCAGTATTGCTATAAAGCGGCTCGTCCAACCGGGCGACAAACCGTAATGTATTTGTCTGCTCCTGGGAACGAGCGTTATTACTGGTTTGGGGCATAACGAGCGGAGTTACCAGGGTTGCACTTGCAAACGAACCGACAACTAAATACTGCGGTTGTGTTTCTTGGAGTATCTGCGCTTCTTCTGGCAGGTAGTTATTTGCAACTTGTTCGATTTGCTGACGAGAGTTGTTTTCTTTATTACTAGCAAAACTGGATTCTACGGTCTTTTCTTTGTCAAGTTCTAAGCTAATTTGTGGCTCTTTCACCGAGAAACTATAAATAACTGGCACGGCTTGATTGTTATCTTTGTCATCAGTATTGCTATATTCAGGAGTACTATCATTTGTGGTTACCGGTTGCCAACGCGGGCGCAGTTCTTCAACTTGATTAGGAGTATTGGTAACTGTTTCCGTATTCTCGCTGCGTCGGCTACGGCGACGACGGGAGCGATCGCTATTTTGTTCTGCTGGGCGTAATGTTTCTTCAGTTTTACCTGTAACTTCTTGTACTGTTGTGTTTGTAGGTTCACTGACAGTGGTACTGGCTAGCATATACTCAACTCGACCAACCGAACCCAGGTTACGCAGGCGTTCGAGTTCGGCTATTGGATCTTTGGCGACACTCTGGTTGGTGGCAACTAATTGTTTGGCAAATTTTGGTAGAGGAGTGCTAGGACGCAGAGGTGGTATTGGCTGTGAAGCCACTACTCTACGTGTTGGTCTAACAGGTTCGGGTGTTTCTTCCCGGTATACACGTCTTCTGGAAGTAGGGGTAGTTCCTTGAGCAACTACCCTTCGTTGTCGAATAGAACGGGTTTTCTCTTGGTTTTTGGCTTGTTCTTCTTCAGTAGCTTCTTTTTTCTCCTCTTTGTCTCCCGTGTTAGCTTGACCATTTAGGGCATCAAGTTCTTCCTGTTGCTTGGCGAGAGCAAGCTTGGCATAAACATCGCCTTCTTTTTTCTCAGATGCGGCAACCGTGGGAGTTGGAGTAGCAGTTAATTCTGGTTTTTTGGCATTTTTACCACTCCCATTCATCATGCCGTTGAGGACAACAAATATAACTAGAAACCCAGCACCAAATGCACCACCAATAATTCCTAATCTTGACCAGGGAGATGTAACAAAGTCGTGTTTAGTTTGGATTAACGCGGGGTCTTCTACTTCAGTTTCATCTTCTTCAACCACCTCAAATTGTGAATTTTCAACTTCATCTTCTTCTGACCTATCGATTGGTAAAAGACTATTTACGGAAGATATATGTTTATTGGAAGCCTCATTCTCTAGCTGTAACATAGTTCTATGCTTGATTAATGATTTTTATTTCTTGCCGAGAGTATAATCAACAATTTGAGTAATTTCTAAACCTGGTTGTCGTACTAAATAAATTTTTTTATCGAGTTCAGTTGGCTTATTTGGTAACTTGGGAGTATCGACAGCTTCGACAGTAATTGTTTTGTTAAAGGCGATTCCTTTGCCTTGGTTTTCGTTCCTATTAAAGCTGACGAGCGTAGCGATATAATCGACTTCCCACTGTCCATCCTTGATTTTTCTGGGTTCAGAGATATGGCGGGTGACAAGTGAAACTTGAACTTCACCGTTAAATACACCACTTGGAACGATTTCTGCTAATTTCTTGAGAAAATTTGCCCGAAAATCTTGATTTTCAGATAGTGCAAATGCAGCTTCCCAGGCTCTAGTCGGAATTTTTTTCCTACTATTTTTTGTTGTTTGAATATCTATTCCCCTATCAGGTTTAGTGACGTTTTCGCCATTCTCTGTTGCTTCGATTATTCCGTTCCAGCCGAACATTTTAATCATGCTATCTGAGATAAAGCGTTTGATAGTTTCGGCTTCGCGTTCATTAGGAGCAGCAAATTTACCAGGTGAAATAGACCCATCTTGGAGTTGAACAATCGTCATGCCTTTGACATGATGATTTGTGCTAGCACTCATGCCAATATTTATTATTTGCAATAGGGTAGATAAGATAGTTCCTCCTGCTGTTACGGCGATCGCCATTGCAATAGGTGTGGAGGTAGATTGACCATAACTGAGGAGCCGAGCCGGTTGAGATTTAGACTTAGGTTTAAGCATAATTATTTGTTAATTACTTTTTAACTTTGATTTTGGAACTAACAAATTTGGTGGCATTGACAGCAACCGTAGCAGTTGTACTTGCTCCACCTGTAGCGATTCCTGCTGCAATTTCAGAGCCAAATGCTACTGTTTTACCTAATCCTGTCCAAACAGCTATTCCACCACCTGCGGCTAATGCAGATGCCAGGATAGGAGAAACTAACCCAACAAAAAGCAGAAATATCATCGGTTGATTTTGTTCGGAATTAGCGATAAGTTGTCCGCACAAACCAATAATCATGTTGAAACAAAGTTTCGCCATTCCAACGGTGAAATAACCAGTTAGCCAAGCGAAAATAGGTTTTGCGCCAAAGGGGAGTAGCGAACCGCCTATTGCCAACGGGCCAAGTAGGGCAGTTAAAAGCATCGTGAATTCGATACCCCACTGGTAAGCGTTATTGAGGGCGAGGAGGATGACTGCGACAAATCCGGTAATCATCGAACCGATTGTACTGGTGATAGTATTACCAATCTTTTCGGCGATTTGACCAGGGGAGAGATTTTCGAGCGCGTCTTTAGCATCAGATAAAGCCTGAAGTGGATTAAATTCCCAACTACCGCTATCGGGGGCTTCTCCTTTAAATAGATCGGGCGCAGAGGTTTTAAGTTCTGCTTCTGCTTGTTGCAAGCAGGTGATTGAATCTTGCGTGTTACCAGGGATGGAACGGCATCTTTCCATTGCCGCTCCTACTTGCTGCTGGAGGGCAATATTGCCGACTGCGCGGTTGAATGCTACTTCTAGGTTGGCTCCGGCAGCAGTAAATTCCAGGATGTCATTATTAACAGTATTAATGTATCCCCGGATGGCGAGTGTTCCACTTCTGAGTAAAGTGCCATTGTTAGCTAGTAGTCCGATAACCAGAATGGGCCATATCCAACTGGAGAGAGCTTTCATATCTTCTTGATTTATCCAGTTTTTGCCTAACTCAACCATAAACAGGGTGAGTGTAGCGATCGCAAAAAACTGACCAACTTTGCACATCGAGCCGTACAAGTTACCGTTGAGGGTTTCTTGCCAAAGTTCATTGAAACCTTCTGCTACTAGTTGCGCTCCAGCTGACGCATTTTCTAAAATGTCTTGCCCGAAGAATGGGTCGGTTGCAATTACAAGATGTTCTAACATGGTCTGTATTATGTACCTGATAGAGAGTTGGTCATCTCTGCAATTGAGATGACCAACTAATTAGGGTGAATTATTCACCTGCGGTAGTTTTGAGACTGCTAAACCCACTGATTTCGACATACTGGGCACTGATACCGTCCATCATCAGGTTTTGACGGCGGCGATCGCTTGCCCCTTGTTCGGCAAGTTGAGATAGCATCAGGTTAGTTTGCTGGGCATCGTGCCGTGTTTGCAGTCCGTCAATGCGAGATTGACCTAACATTGAGACAATTTGCGAGTTTTGGGCAGCAATGACCTTGAGGATGTTTTGTGAAGCATCCATTGGTTGTGCAGATTCTGCGAGTTCTTTGGCATCAGCTACAGTTTGTTCAGTTGCTTCTATCTCATTTTTGGTACGTTCCTGACCGACTTCCCCTAAGACGCTGGCGATTGTGGCGCGGGTGGTTTCTCTCTCCAGTTCGTTAGCTGCACTGACCGCAGCTTCAACTGTGTTGCTTTCATTCCAGTTACCCTTGCTCTTGAGTTGCTCTTTGAGTTTTTCGGCTGAGTTGACTGGATCTGGCATATCCATACTGCCAGTCTGAATAGCAGTTTTAGCTTCGCCTTTCATCCCACCCCATTTATTAGTTCCTGAAGTGAGTTCCTTTTTGGTTTCCTCAAAATAGTTATTGAATTTCCCTAAAACCTTGAAGAAATCGTCAATTGAAAAGGCATAACTAGGTGCTGTACCGAGCAAAGTAACCAGACCAATTATTGACCCGATTATTACTCCTTTCTTAGTAAACTTGAATTTTGGTTTCATACTTTTGGTGGATAAAATAATCAATGTGGCAATTAAATTTAAGCCACTTGTTTATGAGTTATTGATTCTTATTTTTATAAATCCAGACTATTCTTAGGTTTTCTTCTATAATTTATGCTGACTTTAATTGCTGATTGTTATTGTTATCCAGTAATTGTTGTGCTTCTTGACTTAACTCATCTCCCCGAAGCATTTGTATGTAGCTTTCTGTAAATCTCACCATACCCAGCATTGGATTATCCGCATATTTATTGAGAAATAGAGTGCGTAATTCTTGCTCATTCGGGTTATTTGCTACTGCTGCAAGTAAGCAATAAGCAGGATAATACCTACAGAAAGTAAGTTTGCCATTATCGTCAAGTAACCACTGTGAATAAATACTTTCACGTTTTGGAAAGAATGCTTCGGTACTATTGCGTGAGATAATTTCATAAGGATATTTAAATCTATTCACAAATGGGTCAACTGCCGATGTTTGAATCCGACCGATCAGGCGGGTTGTGATGTTAGCGAATATCTTGGCAGCAGACTTACTTTGGAAAATACTTTCTGGTTCTTGGGCAGATAAAATTACACGTATACCTGCTTTTGCACCGTTAGCGCAAAGTCTACCAATTAGCTCGGCTATGCTCTCAAAATTGAATAAAATTGGTGCTTCATCTAAGAAAAATATTGATACTTTAGATGATAAAGCTCTACGTAAGGCTGCGGAATAGGCACTAAGGGCAAGGACTGCGGCATCGGCTTCACTCCCAAGCGATCGCAGTGCGAATACAAGCAATCGAGCATCAGTTCTAAAGCTAGATGGATTGGCGATTGATTGCCCAACTCGTGAATTTAACCAGAACTTTAATCGCAATCTGATTTGGTCAAGGGCATCGAGAATTTCTTTACTATTATTGGTGATGGAATCGAGCTTGATAAATCCAGGCGAACAATAATTATAGAAATCTTTAAGTGTGGGAATATCTGCCCATTCAGGTGTTCCCAGTCCATTTTCTAATGCTAGTTTATATCGAAGTTTGATATCTTCATCGTTGTAAAAAGTTTCAATTGTGATTGTAATGATACTTTCAATATTTGATACCGTTGTCGGACTTACCCCTACAGGATTTGTCCCTAACACCATTATCATTAATGTGGATTTCAAGAATTCCTTGAAATCGGTCATTCTCTCTTTAATAACTTCAGGTTCATATCCCCTTAAATCAGGTAATTCAAATAGATTGTTTGATTCTTTACTAATATCGAAATACGCCCCTTCCTCTCCCATAAATTTGGTGTAGTCAGTAAACGTGCTAGTACCATCGGGTTTGGGATAATCAAGTGCAATTACAGGAATATTTTGAGCTAAGGCAGGTGTTAATAGACCTGCTACTAAGACAGATTTACCCGCACGAGTAGTACCAAAAATGGCAAGATTTTTGTGCTGCTTGTACAAGTCAAGATGTACTGGAGTTCCTCCCTCTTCAGCAATTAGCTCAAACCCAGATTTATCTCCTGTAGCTGTTCTGACTATCGGCATGAGTCCGGGAACTTCTGATGAGAAATAAGGCAGGCGACGGTTAAAGGGTCTTGTAAGTAGGTTTTCCCAAACAACAGGTACACATTGTAACCATGTTTTCCAGGCATACTCGATTTCTCGATCAACTACAGCAGGGCGTAAGAAGCAGCTAGAAAGGTATTGACAAGCTTCATCAAGTTTTTGACGACTGTGACTATGGACACAAAAAACAACAGCAGTATGAATTGGGAGACTGCCTCTGAGGATAGTTTCTTGTGCCTTAACTGCTTCCTCAATGTTCATATTGGCTTTTACGTCAATTGACCCCTTCTCTGAAGACATGGCACTGGAGGTAATTGACTGTTTGGTAATCCGTTGCAGAGCAGTTTTGGCAAGTCCCTGGTTGGCTTTAGATAGCTGGCAGATAATCTCGGTGTCGGAGATTTTTTCTTTAGATATTACCTCCCAGAGATATCGAAGCTGGGCATATTCGTCTACCCAGCCTTGGGGCTTTTCGCTAAACTGAAGAACACCGATATATTTGTCTTGCAGTCTTACCCAGCTGCGATCAAGAAACGGGACAGATTTTTCATTCTCCAGCATCAGGTGGCGAATGTGGAAATCGCTAGTTTGAACTTCTCGAAGTCCCTCTTCATCTAATATGAGGGGATTGGGAATTTTAGGCGCATCGCTACGGTTAAATTGACTCCAAAGAATTGACCATATTTCCTCACTCGTGATTGCTCGTACTGAAAGCCCCATCGAGTTTGTCAAAAGTTGTTCCCACCGTTGAAATCCAGAGGTAAAACTATCCCGTAAAATTGTTTCGATTCTTTCTTGCCGAACACCGTGAATTTGTCCAGTAAATTGGAACCAGGCATTTTGCAATTGTTTGATAGTTTTTTCAATTGCATCATTTGAGCGACTGTCTTCAGAAGCTAGGACACTATAGGTACACCAGAAACGTAAAAACTTATTTTTACGAGTTCCCGCTTTAGTGAGTTCTCTTGTTCGCAGACGTTCCGATCGCACTAATAAAGTTAGTTGCTCTAGGTCGCATTGATCCTCTATCTTTTTTAGTTCCTGCTGCCGGAGAAAATCATCAGTGAACGAACCAAGATGAATTGTTAAGGTTTCGCGTTCGGGAAGTTCTTTGAGTCCGCCCTCAATATTTTCAAAAATCGGGAGAATCTGTTCTTCTGGTAAAGATGAGTGAATTCCCTGTACGTCGAAGCAGAACTTAATTTGAATATCTTCTTTTTTCTGGAGGATGAGTGCGCCGATATCTCTACGACCAGCAAGCGAGATACTTGCAATCCCGGCTAAATGAGTAATATCCTCGAACGGTGTCAGATTTTTGACAACACCTAATTGTTCGATATCGAGGGATTTTTTACCAATTTTGTCCTTTGTTTTCGTGAAGACGGTCGAACTCATAGCCTGTAGTTTCGTTCGGTGATATTTTTTACTTGAGTAGCTTTATCTGTGTTTTTTCAGCTGGTGCTTTTTCTGGGATTGAGGTTGTAGAGGATTAACGAGAGAAACAAAAGGTTTATAGCCACGGGTGATGCGCGGCGTGCCGACAAACTTACCCAAAAAAGCTTTGTTGGAACTTACCGTCCACCAGGTTGCCCATCCCCAAGCAGTTACAATTCCAGTTGCCAGCCAGGAAGCTTGCATAAAACCCTTGACTACCATGTAGGAGATGAGAGCGATCGCACTCCAAGGAACAATTTGGTCGGCGGGGAATGGCCCAAGGCGTGGTTGTTCTCCTAATACGCGGTTGACAGTACGAAATTCCCGTTCTCTGGCCATTATTACGAAAGACAAAAGTCAGTTTTTGAAATCTTGATGAGTGGCACTTGTGGAAGTGTGCCACTCGTGGTGGCTTTTTTGACGAGTGAAGTATCAGCCTGTTACCAGTCCTGCAAGCAAGTCTCCGACTACAACTGTGAGGGCAACGATAATTGGTGTACGGGCGATCGTTTGCCAATCTTCGTCGTTTCTGGCTGCTTGAACAACCCTAATAAGACCAATACCCAGGTAAATTAGGAACAAACCGCGCAGTACCGCAAATACGTACCTAATAATATCTTCATTGACACCAGTAAAGTATTCTGTGAAGAAGTCCTCTGCGTTTTGCATGAACTGGGCATTTGCGGGTGCAGTGGCGATATCCAACATAAATACTACACCTACCAAGCAGAACAGAACAGTATAAATATTGATGCCATACTTGCGCTGCCATTTTTCAAAGTTGGAAAGTAGCAAGTTTGCTTCCTTGGGTAGTAACGCTACGATGCCAGTTCCAAACGCGAGTGATGCCATCACCATGTGGTGGAGTGAGATATCTGCAATCATCAAACCAGTACCAACTGCCATTAGTCCGGCGATGCTAGCGTTCTCTTTCCAGTTGCGCTTTTTGCGACGGGTGGAAGCGGGGTATCCGTATTCTTCGTGGGAAGGAACGCGATCGCTACCAAAATCAGATTCGTAGTCTGTTCTCATAAAAAGATTATTTCAGAAATTAGTGGATGAAACTTTGTAGAGTAACTAAGGTCGAAACACTGCTTTTTACCAAAGTTTTGATTGGAGTAAATATCTGCTCCAACTTCTCACTTGTGGAATTATTTTATGGGATTAATAACCGTAAAATCATCTAAAAATTTTCTATTTTTAGACACTATGTTTTTCAGTAAATCATTCAGTAAAAACTCAGACAAATTTGCTTGACAACTTCCAATAATTAAATCAGTGATTGATTTCATAATGTTTGACCCCCGATATAAGCTATATCGGGGGTCAAAGATTGATATATGAGGTAGCGTAATTACGGTTGTTTACCGCTAGGTTGCTGTGATTGATCAACTCTCTGTCAACTAATTCTGCGTTTTATTTGTATTGAAATCGAGTTGTATTTTCTTACCTACTTTGAGATTGAGGGTTTTAGTACTGTTAGCAGGTAATTCAATAACCTGGTTAACAGGATAGACTGAATCGTACTTAGGACAGGTTTTGGTTTTGCAAGGGGGAGCTGCTTCTACGATTGATTTGATAACTCCATCTTGGAGGAATATCATATCTAAAGGAATATACGTATCCTTCATCCAAAGTTTAACTTTTTCAGGTTTGTTGAGGACAAATAACATTCCGTGATTTTCAGGAATCGAATTACGAAATTTGAGTCCGTGGGCATATTCCTTTCTATCGTCTGCTAATTCGAGTTGAACTGTTTGATTGTTACTGGTAAAGGTTGCGCCAATAGGTAAATACTGGGGCTGGCGAGTCCAAAAGTATAGCGGTAGGGGTGAGAGGGCAGCAGTAAAACCAGCAATCGGCCCAACAAATTTGATAAATTTGATGAATTTGTAAAATAGGCTTTTTTCTGGATTTTGTGCTTGTTTAGTTTGAATGTTGGTTTGAGCAGTTTGTCTTGTGACTTCCATAGTTTTAGATAAATAAAGTAATAGAGTGGTTAAAAATGGCAAGCATTATGAACAGTTGAAATGTTTTGGTTACATTTGCTTTCGTCCAAACATGATGAAACTTTGAATTGATTTATGAAGTGTGCTAGCTAAAAATATCAATGTTGCCAACAGCAAATTTGCTTTCGTCTAGGGGACTACTAGGTAAAGCTTGTTGGTCAGCTTTGTTACGCATCGATTCGACTCTATCGGCTTCGCGGATGGCAAGCGGGTTAATCTGCCGGCGTTCTTCTAGTAATGCCTCGATTGTTAGTTCGAGTGTGGGGAGTTGGCTTTCTGAGTAAGTATCTTCTGTTATGGTTTCGCAGAATATCGTACTAGCGGCGCGTTCTACAATTGTTTGGATTTCTGCACCTACACAGCGATTAGTGGCTTTAAGAATTCTCCGCCACTGTTCTTCACTCCAGGGGTCGCCGCCATTGCGAAAGCGTTCGTCAAACCGGGCAGCGTGCAGTTTGAAGATACTATATCTTTCCCCATTATTGGGCAAGTCTACTTTAAATAAATAGTCAAACCGTCCAGCACGGGTGAGTTCGGGTGGCAGCCATTCCATGCGGTTAACTGACGCAATGACCAGTACATCTGACGTGCGTTCTTGCATCCACGTCAACAGCTGACCAGCCAGTCGTTTGGCGAGGTCATCATCCCCGGCGAAGCCTTTATCAAAGTCGTCGAAATACAAAATTACTTGATTGAGCCTATCTGCCAGTCGCAACAAGCGTTTGAGTTTCATTTCTGCTTGGTTGCCAAAACTTCTAAAGTTGCCCCAATCGACCATGATGAGGGGAATACCCATGTTCTGGGAACAGGCTTTTGCTGAGTGTGATTTTCCCGTCCCCGGTGGCCCCACAAGCATAATCCCCTTGGGTACGCGCAGATTGTATTGTTTGGCACGCGGAGTAAGCAATCGCTTGAACTTTTTGAATGACTGCTGCATGAGTTCTAACCCCCCAAGTTGTACTTTTGGTGGAGGTAAGAATTCGATGTCATACAAGCGGTTGAGCAGTTGAATTTTTTTTGCTAGTAGAAGCTTTGCTATCTCACTGGAATTTCCTAAGTCATGATTTTTCCTAATATCGGTTAGGCAAGAAATAATATCAGAAATATACAGACCACCACTAGCTTTAGCAATTTCTAAATAGTCTTGTTCAGTATAAATTAAAGGAAATAAATTACTGCTAATTAAACTAGCAATAATTTCTTTTGTATCTGGTAATTCTTGACTCCAAAGGGGGATTTCTGCTGCTATTTCGCTTGCTAACTCGGCATTGGCTCCTAGTAATATGGTATTCTTATCACTATTGTTTGTATGAAATTTTAGATTAATTAGCGATGACTTAATCCATTCTGATAGAAGAACAAATTCAGTATCTTTAGTTATGCTTTCTTGTAAACAAGGAAAAATATTCTCAACTATTAATACTCCAGTGCCAGAATAAACCCTCCAAAAATTGAGTACTTGAAAATAGTCTTCTGTATTTTGTTTGATAGAAGGTTTATAGTCATTACACTCTTGAAAAATAAGATTATTTTCGGTGCTGACGACCAATTCTTTAATACTGTCCTCGCTTAAATTCCATATATAGACTTTTTTACCTACTTGCTGACAGGAAGTAGTAATACGAATGAGGAAGCGGTGGCGTTCTTGGAGGGGGGATTCACAGGCGATGATTGGATAATTGTCCGCAAGCAGGTCTTCTAGATACTCAAAGCTAGACTTCATCTTAATTGCTTGTAGCGTAATCAGAAGCAATCTTATCTAGAAGGGATGCTGTACGATAACTGATAATTTTCTAATTTCTAAATCCAAAAAATTAGAAAAAAGTTGGTTTCTTTTCAGTATTTTGTTGATTGTGTAATGGTGTTGTGAATTTAGATAATTGCCAAGAGTTCTGATTTTCCAAGTTTTTCGATTTTCAGTTATGGCCAAAACACCGGAATATCCAATCGTTGTTATTCCAGAGTTAGTTAAAGACAAAAAACAGTTTACCCCTTTAGTTTTTCCGTCTGGGCAGGGAGATGCACCAATTGGGGCAAGTGAGGGGCTGTTTGAAAATGTTCTCAAACATTATTTTGGTGAAATTGTTTCTCCTCAGCAGGTGATGTTTCCACCAGGGCATCAACTACCATTTACGGCTGATTTTCTGTTGATTGAACCAAATACTGGCTTACACATAGACTTGGAGGTTGATGAACCTATCTCATTTGCGACTGGGAAGCCCACTCACTGTATCGGCGATGATGACTATAGAAACAAGTGTTTTGTCGATGCAAACTGGCTGGTTATCCGCTTTGCAGAAGAACAAGTCTCATCTCAGCCAGAACGCTGCGCTCGATTTATCGCTGGTGCGATCGCCCAACTAACAGATAATAATACTTATCGCCAGAAGCTACTTCATGTAGAGAAAGTTACTCCTATGCGTCAGTGGTCTGCGCGTCAAGCTTCCAGATTAAAGAAAAGTGATTACCGCCAAGGCTATCTTGGCCAGAGAAGAAACTAAAGATATAAAAAAATATTCAATAGACAATTTGCTGAAAGCGATTAGCGTTCATCAGTTTTGAAATTTATCGGTTAGGGTTTTGTTTTAAGATTTTTGGTGGGCCGATCGCAAAGATCATCAAGTTGAGTTGTTAAGCTAAGCAGCAAAAACAATTTAATATCAGTTCAACTTGGTAGTTATATATCATGAATCAACTTTTTGAATATGTTGGATTGCAACTACTAATGCGTCTATCATCACCTCATAGCTAGCATCAGTAGAACGTTCTAATGTCATTAATCCAGCCTGTTCGATGGCGATAAAACCAGTAATTGCTGCGTTAACCATTCGCATTGCATCAATTAATTTTGTTTCGCTGAGATTGTAGGATTGCAGCACACGTTTAAGGAAGCGGAAGACTTCCTGAATCAGTGGGGAAGTTTCTGGATCTTGGAGATTGAGTTGAAATTGGGTCATAACTCGATAGCGGTTGGGGTAAGAGCGCGCAAAGTCACGCGTTGCACGTCCTCCTGCCCGTAGTAATGCTTGGGGATCTTCCAGTCCGTTGGTTTGTTGACGAGACCATTCAATATATTGCTGCCAAATGGTGAGTGCAACTGCCCGTCGCAAAGCTAAATTGCCATCTAGATGCTTGTAAATCGCAGGAGGCTTAATACCCAATTCCCTTGCAACCCGATTCACACCTAAAGCAGCTTCCCCTTCTTGATCGAGACAGGCGATCGCAGCATTAATTACATCCTGCTGCGTCAAGGACTTTTCTTTGACTGGACGACCCATAAAGAATTTAGTTAATGCAATTAACTAAAAGTGAATATAATTAACTTTATCAAGAACTACCTGTCTACGCCTATGAGTAGCCTGACGTTTGCTCCTGCCCATCAGCTTGCGCGAATGATTCGTGAGCGTGAAGTTTCTGCCGTTGAAGTTCTCAATGCTTACTTGGCTCAAATCGCCAAACACAACTCGAAGTTGAATGCCATTTGCACGCTGGATGAGGAAAATGCTTATCTTAGGGCTAGGCTGGCTGATGAGGCTTTAGCTCAAGGCGAAAATTGGGGTGCTTTACATGGCGTTCCCATCACGATTAAAGACATTTTTGAAACCGCAGGGTTGCTCACCACCGCAGGCTACATTCCTCTCAAAGACTACGTACCTCAACAAGATGCCACTGTCGTTGCCAGACTTCGGACAGCAGGAGCAGTCATCCTGGGAAAAACAAACATGGCGGAACTGGCTGGCGATTACCAAAGTACAAATTCCCTGTTTCCACGAGTCAATAATCCTTGGAATCTTGACTACACTGCTGGCGGGAGTTCTGGGGGGAGTGCTGCGGCTGTTGCAGCAGGGCTATCGTCATTGGATTTAGGCAACGATATTGCGGGTTCAGTGCGTCAGCCTGCTCACTTCTGTGGCGTGTACGGTTTAAAGCCTACGGATCGCCGCATTTCTACAGCAGGGCAAATTCCAGAAGTGCCTGGAATGCCAGTGTGTCTTCGGCAAATGATGACAGTGGGTTGTTTTGCGCGCTCGCTCGAAGATATCCGGCTGTGCTTCTCATTAATTGCAGGCTCTGATATTCGCCGTCCTGATGTGCCGCCAATTCCTCTTGATAACCCTTCTGGTAGGTCTTTGCAGAATCTCAAAATTGCTTGGCTCGATGAATGGGTAGAGGTTCCTGTTGCGTCTGAAATTCGAGTGGCGATGAGTGCGATCGCACAAATCCTGACTCATGCAGGTGTCCAAATTGAACGCTGGTTTCCTCAAAATTTTGACCTATCAAAAATACTGAACCTCTACGGGCGGATGGCTGCATACATCAACATTTACGCTCAACCCGTAGATCGATATAACTTGCGTCGCAGTTGGCAGCAGATTTTTCGCACCGCTACCCAAGGGGAAAAAGAACTCCGCAAATTGGGGGATTTTAGCCGCCTTCTACCAGACCTGTTGAACCCGCGTCTGAAAGGATATTTTGAGGTGCTTACCGAGCGCGATCGCTTCACTGCCCAAATGGATGAGGCACTCCAAGCGTGGGATGCGTGGCTCACTCCTGTTGCTGCCACCCCTGCCTTTACACATCGTCCCGCTTGGAGTGCTATTGAGATTGATGGCCGAACCTATCCTCATGCCGTGGCAAATGGAGCTTACACTATGCCATTTAATCTGAGTGGACATCCTGCGGTAGTGATTCCGATTGGACAGACTCAAAATGGTCTACCGATGGGAATGCAAGTTGTTGGCAAACGGTGGCGTGAGATGGAGTTATTAGCGATCGCTCAGGAACTTGATAAAGTAATCAATGCTTTCCGAAGCCCGTCTGAAATTATTTAACTAAAAAGCGCAATCACATCTACGCACCAAATGTACACGGCATTGGCTGCTGAAACCCTTGTCAATCAAGCTTTTGAGCAAGTAACTTCAAAATTAAAAAAAGATTTTGTTGAGCAGCTGCCAATCATCTCAAACTCAGGACTCAGGACTCAGGACTCAGGACTCAGGACTAGAGAAATTTGACAGTCCGCACTCTCAAAATCTGCTCTGATTAAGAAACTGGCGCAGGTTTTGACCAAACGTAAGGTTGAAAAGCCTTATCTAAAGGAGTTTTAGCAATGTGGTTAGTGTAGTTGTGAATAATTTTTACAGCAATTCCTAAAATGACTTCCAAAACCTGCTGCTTCGTGTAACCTGCTGCTAGGAACTCTTCAATTTCTGGCTCACTCACCCAACCTCGCGTCTCAATCATCTGCTTAGTAAACAGCCGCAACGCCTGTAACTTCTGATCTGCTAAAGGTTGCCCGTGACGCAGAGCCTCAATGTCTTCCTGAGTCATCCCGATCATTTTTGCTAAACCTGAATGAGCTGCCATGCAGTAGCGACAGTCATGTTCGTAATTAGCAGTCAGATAGATGACCTGTTGTTCGATAGGCGTAAAACTAGTTGTTTCAAATAAATCCCACAATGCCATGCCTCC
This sequence comes from Calothrix anomala FACHB-343, assembly GCF_014696435.1. Taxonomy (GTDB): domain Bacteria; phylum Cyanobacteriota; class Cyanobacteriia; order Cyanobacteriales; family Nostocaceae; genus Aulosira; species Aulosira anomala_A. The sequence goes on from NZ_JACJQG010000010.1 coordinate 130,065, forward strand.
GTTCAAGGTGGCGGGAGATTCCGCAAGAATCCCCTCTAGATTTGGAATCAAACCAAAAGTCTCTTTGGCATGGAGCAGAGCTTCCTTCGAGGCTTCTTTTGCAGTTTCAATGGTATAAATCGTAAAATCCATTACTTTACTCCTCTTAATCACCTCCCAAGTAGACAACATTGTCTACTGAGAACAGGTGCTAGTATATCTCTATGGAGACAAAGTTGTCTACCTAAATTTATGACTACTGAATCAAGTGCTGCACGTCAACAAATTTTAGAAACTGCTTCTCTCCTGTTTTATCAGAAGGGAATTCAACACGTAGGAATAAATGAAGTCATTGCCGCGTCTGGTGTAGCAAAAAGAACTCTTTACCGATGGTTTTCTTCCAAAGACCAACTAATTGAAGAAGTGATGAAATATCGTGCCGCTCAATGGTTACGTTGGTTTGAAAATGCAGTTGCAGATCAAGGAAACACTCCTAAAGAGCGTTTACTGGCAACCTTTGATGTTCTCCAGGGTTGGTACGCTTTGCCTGACTTTCGCGGTTGTCCATTTATCAATGCGGTCTTAGAAATTGCTGATGCTTCTCATCCAGCTCATCAAGTTTCAGTTCAGTTGAGAGAATCTATCCGCACTTATATCATGCAGATAGCATCCCAAGCAGGTGTGCGCGACCCGGAATCGTTTTCACAGCAGTATTTGCTTTTAATTGGGGGAGCTAGTTTAATGGCAACGATTGAGGGCAATCCCATTGGAGCGCAATATGCCAGAAATGCTTTGTCTGTATTGATTGATGCTAGTGGTACTTAGACACAAAATCTAGAAAAATACTCTCACACTCAATATTTTTCCTAAATCGCTCATGCAAGTAGGAAATTTCTCAAGGATGCGATTGCCCTTCCAGGTGCGCGGAAGCGCAAGTGCTCTATTTTAGTCTAAAGTCCAGTTGTTAATTGCACACCCTACTTAATTGCAACCGTGCAACCATTTCCGCTCTTGCAGATACATCCAGCTTCCGAAAAATACGTTTTAAAGTCTGCTTAACAGTATTTTGACTAATCCATAACTCGGCTGCAATTTCTGCATTTGTCAGACCTTTGGCTACCAAAGCAGCTATTTGCAATTCTCGTGCTGTTAAAGAAATTTCATGTTTGGGCAGAAATAACTCGTGTTGCGAGCGTAAAAGTGCTAATTTTGCAGAAATATGGGCGCAGATGGCACTCAATTGCAACAAGTCTTGCGTATTATAAGCTGGATTTCCACTGGTGCGGGCAAATTGAACTGTACCAACTAACTTTCCGTCTCCTACAATCGGTCCAGTCATAATATGTTCGTGGTCATATATTTTGCCACAACCAATTTGATACAGTTCACTTTGCTTCCAAGTGGCTTCGGTGAAAATAATTTGTTCGTGGGCGGGTGCATGATGGCAAACAACATACTCCATCACTTTATCTAAAGCTGCACCAAGCGTAGAGTAGTAATCAATAAAACTATCTGGTAAGCCTTTGAGATAAATACTGCTTTTTTGTCCAGCCCAGCTATGTATATAAATACCCCAATGTTGACTACCAAACAACTCTCCTGCTGCATCCATATAATATCCACATAGTTGGTTCACTGATGAAGCATTTGTGACTTTTTGAATCAACGTTGGTAAAGTATGAAACATGAGCAAAAATGTACTCAACTGGGTAATTGGCAGCTAACATATTCAATTCTAGGATAACTGTAATCATTACAGCGACTGGAATTGAAGTATGGAAACGATGCCTCAACATACAATTGGTTTAGTCATTTATCCTGATATGACCCAACTAGACATTACTGGGCCACATCAAGTGTTTACATCCATACCCAATACTCAAGTTTTGCTATTGTGGAAAACCCTCGAACCAGTTGTTAGTAACGGCGGACTAACGATTTTACCGACTACTACCTTTGATGAATGTCCGCAACTCGATGTATTGTGTGTTCCTGGCGGTGTTTTTGGGGCTGTAGAAATGATGCAGGATGCCCAAATGTTAGCTTTTTTACAAAAGCAAGCACAGTCCGCTAAGTATGTGACTGCTGTGTGTACTGGTTCTTTAATCTTGGCAGCTGCGGGATTACTCAAAGGATACCGTGCAGCTTGTCATTGGGCGTTTCGAGAGCAGCTGACATTAATGGGTGTAGAAGTAAGTAACGAAAGAGTAGTAGTAGATAGTAACCGGATCACAGGTGGTGGCGTAACAGCAGGAATTGATTTTGCTTTAACTATTGCGGCTATGTTGTGTGGAGAATATACAGCCAAATTTATTGAATTGATGTTAGAGTATAATCCAGCACCTCCTTTTGGCGTTGGTTCACCAGAAAAAGCCCCTTCTAGTTTGGTACAAGCTGTGTTAAAGGTTGCCAAACCTTTGATTGAAGCATCACATACAGCTAGCCATGTGACTTGAATGAAAAAATGGGCTTTTAGCTCACGTTATGGGGTAGCCACTGAGATACCCGAATGAGATGAGATACCTGCGGCGTATTGCTAAAGCGAAAGCTCCGCTAACGCGCAGTGTCTCGAAGAGAAGAGAGCGAAGCTATCGCTAAACCTGGGCGTAGCCATCGCCCAGGATTGTCCTTGTCGTCCTTGAGGATTACCGTATTCTGCATTGCAGTACTGTCGCGCAAATAAAGCACTTCCAGCACCATGTCTTCCTTCTGTGTTGCTGCCAAATACAAAAATCTGATTTTCTGCTAGTTTGGTAATTCTGTCAGGAATAATTTTGTAGGGATGATTATTTGACATTTGGTTCTTTTACCCAAAAGAAAAGATTGGGATATCTGTGATTAAATTTTTTTACTTCTGATTGAGCAGCAGTTAGGTTATCCCATAATTCCATCTCTCCATAATCACCTTTCATCATTGCTTCTTGTCTAGAATTTGGATGATTGAAAATTAGGGGTGATGCGTCTTTACTAGAATTTTTTCTTCGCCAACAAATACAATACTTGTCCATTTTATATAAACTGATAATAAAAGTAATTACTATCAGTTTATATTTTTATTATGCTGACTGTTTCATTTGGCTTAGAGCTATTAACATTTCTTCTCGATTCAGATGTCGTTTCTTGCCTGTTTTAGGTACTTGGATAGCGTAACTCCATTTTATTCCAGCTTGTGAGCATCTTTTTCTTAACTGTTGAACAGTGATATGTTTGTTTGTAGATACTTGATTTTTGTTGGATATCTGAAGTTTGGATTTATCAGTTAAGTTTTCAATTTTACTTACAGTGGGTTTTATCGATGTAGTGCAATTGCAGTGCTTTTCAAAAGCGATAGATATCTCTAGCAAGAATTGGAAAATGAAGAGAGTAGAAAATCCGTAAATAAGAATGTAGAGAAGCCCTGTTAGCATATACTGTGCAAATTCCATTGTTTTAACTCCTGTTGATATAATTAGTAACTGGTTCTTGAATGAAGCGGTATACCAGCTTTCTATTTATATCAAAGCGTTAGCTTGTGTAAATTTACTCTAAAGTAAAGACTCAATAATAAATTAATGATGTAACAGTGATGAAATATCTTGAGCTTGGTTTACTTAAATAAAGATGTCGCTCTACATATATCTAACAACTGTTCTAATATTATCAACTAACTGTAGTATCATTCCCAAAATAGCTTTCCATCCAAGTATCATTCCCCAAAATCCGCTAACAAATAGACCAAGTACTGATTTCAGGAAGATAACTCCCCTGTAATTTATCTCGACATTTGATTCGACTTTGGCATAGATAACACCATCCTCAATTTTATTTTTCAAATTTTTCATTTTTTGTTCTTCTTCTCTAATCCTTCTTTCTTCTTGCACTTTCCAGCCCCAAGGAACAAATCCCAAAATAATCGAAATTGGAAGGTAGAATGGCCAGTTATATATGTAGCCAAGAGAAGCATATATGATGAAAAAGGTTAGCCCCAAACCAGTACGCCAAATTAAACACCAAATAATAAACAAACTGTTGATAATAGCGTTACGGATAACTATACTTCGATTTTGATGATATGACATTTGAAGGTTGCTCCCGATAGCTAATATTTAATTTTTATTTATGGTGATTGCATACCTTAAGATTAAACTTAAGGCTAGTTTGAATTATCATCTTGATAGTTGGAAATTAGAAAATACATAATAAATTGCAATTACTTATTGAACCACACCAAATAAGGTTAAATCTACCAACCTATCGTAACAATGTTTGTACTTAGCCCGGTATAGTTACTGTTGCTAAAATTAACATTTACTGTTTTACCGATTATATCTTCACTGACTTTAAATCTAAGCAAAGTTTTGATGATTTTTTTAATAAGTTTAAAATGGTATAGTTTTTAAAAAAATAAAAATGATTAAGATTTGACTCTTAACCATTTGATGATATATTTGTAAAATGATGGGATATACCTATGTTTGATTTACATGGTTGAGGCGTATGCCATTAGTTGTGGTTTTTCTTGTTGCGCCCCTTAGTAGCTGATTGCACCTTAAACCGTACCTGTTTCCCAATAGTTATCTCAGCAACATCGCTAATATCTTTACCAGATTTATAGGCTTCAAGAATCGCCTTATTATTAGCTTGGTACTTAATAACTCTAAATTCATCAGGAAATTCTTGATCATCTACCTCTACTAGTAAGTTAGCGACTTTGGGTGGGTTATCCCTGATTTCAATTACTCTTTCTTTACCAATATTTTTGTCACTGATTAATCCAATCTCGTGCAGATGGATCAGGGTACGCTTGATTTGTTCAAGTTGAGTTTTACGACGTGAGATTACCTGGTCGTGGAGTTCGGCTACTCGCACTTTTCTTTCTTCCCAGGTTTCAAGGTCAAGATTTAACTGGTCAACTACCCAGGCGATCGCATCAATTTTGGTTTCGATACCATCTTGAACACCCATAAGTTCTTGTACGAGTTGTTTTACTTTACCTTCTTCGCCTAACTCGCTTGCTTCCTCTATCTGTGACCAGAGTTTAGCAGCATCTAAGCTTAACTCTTTGAGCGTGAGTTGATTGATTTCGCGTTCAATTGCTTGAGTCATGATTTACTTTTTGATATGAAAAGCCAGTAGCAGTTACCTAGTTACCTGCTACTGCTTGTTGACTAGGAAGAGTTGATGCTTGAAGGGAGATTGAATCTAGTACCCGTACCGCAAGTGATAGTAATCTGACTTTTCTTGTGCTAATCCCGCTTCGTAGTCATAGTAATCCGCCTCGCTTAGTAAGGTGCTTATTTGTTGAATTTGCTGGGCAGAGGTTACTAATTTTTTGTTAGCTTTTAGATTAGAATTAGTAGTAGTTTTCATGTCTATACAACTTCAATTTTTCAATGAAGTTATTGCGTCAGCAAATGTTGTGATCTTGACTTAGAAAGATAATATTTCTCTTTTACCTTTCTTATAACTATCTACTATTGATTTTTCTTTAACTACTGGCTTTTTTACCACAAAGATAGTTGTCCTGGTGATATGTTTCCCCGTCGTCGCGTATGGAACAGCAGATGACAAGCTGTGCATAAAGCCGCGAGATTCTCGACTCGATTATCTTCTGGCAGATAATTCCAGTGGTGAACCACTAAAGTTTTAATACTGCGTTCTCTACGATTTAACCCATCTCTATTATCAGTTGGGCGTAAGCATTGTATACCACAGCGCGTGCATTTCCAGTCGGATTTTGATTTGACCTCAAGTGCGATAGTATCCCAGTTTGAAGAATAGCGACTGCGGGTTTTGCTAGTCATTAATCAGTCCTTTTGGGTTACACAAAAATAATTTTGATTATATCGTTAATGTTTATCATAAAATACTTAATTTTTTATATTCAGTTTGGTTTTTAAATTTATTTACGTATTTAAGGAACTCTTGACTTTTAAAAAAGGATAGATATGCACTGATTATTGTAATTAAATAACGCAGTTTACGCCAAAAAATAAAATATAAGTCTTTGATATCGATATGGATTTCTAGCGGAGCAAGCTAATTATTGACGCAGAGGATCTACTACTCTTGCGGTTGCTCCTTTGATGAATTTGATGCAATATTGTTGTTTTTATATTGAGTATTTAAGCAGAAAGTTTTTCGGAAAAATTCACCTGCGACATAACTTGTGCGCGTATTGAATTAGCAGCCGTCTCTGCAATTTCTGCTCTATCAGAATCAGTAAGCAGTACTGCAAGTAGCGATTTGAGAGCTTCGCGGTTAGATATAAACTCTTCACCGTATAAATCATCTTGCAGCAGGGTGGCTTCTAAGTAAGGTAATAGCTCAGGCGCAGGAGATAACAACCGTTCTTTAATGCGTCTCCTTGCAGTCTCTGTTGCCGAAGAAGTACCTACACCTAAATCCCATGTTTCAATTATTAGCCTGATTTCACGGTTAAGTGATACACGCAGCGTTGATAGGCGACCAAATAAAGGAAGGTTAAGCATTAAAGGTGGTAGTGCATTACCCCAATCCAAACCAGCACCAATAGTGCAATTGGCTTCATCTTCGATACGAACAGCTTCATCGAGCCATCCTTCCCCAAAAAGTAAATCTATAGCTTCTTGGGTTGTTACTGGCTCATTCACCTGAGAATTATTATTTTGCTGTTGATGATTCATAAATTGTTACTTTATCTCCGTCTCAATGCCCCATACTCAAAGTAAACCAAATTATCGTATTCTTCTTCAGGCCCGCAGTTAAACATATTTTGTTTTTCGTAAAATCCTACAGACCTTGGTAAAGAATGCAACCCAACTCTACCTTCATACCCTAGCTCAACACTTCTAATTCTTGCAAAATTTAAAAGTGCTTGACCAACACCTTTGAATTGAGGCGGACGCTGAATTTCAATTCGGTTAGTGGGGGCAGTTGCAATACCATCAACATAAACTAGTCTCTTACCAATATTCAACCGTGAACCGTGCATTTGTGTTTCTATTATCATTAAACCTTGAGTCGTGTTTCCGCACTCAACTGCATAACCTTCAAGATTTTCTTGATTGGCAATATATCTTAATTTAAATATCCAGTCCCAGTATTTATCTTCTTGAGTAAATAACCTTAAATTTTCGACCCAATCATTGACATAATCATCAATATGTTTTTGTCCTAAATCTATTAGATAGGCTTCAACAGGTGTATTATCAACACCCCTTTTTAACTCGATTTTTCGCTGCACCTAAAGCTCCTAATTGTCAACTGATTGTTAAAGCTTGTGACTGCTATTTGACTGGTAGATAAAAGAGTAAATGTGAATGCGTATATCAATAGCTTTATGCCAACCAGCAAGCACAGCATCATCTGAAATGTCTCCAAGAACTACCAAACTATCTTCTTTATCCACATAGTAAGGTAAAGGTTCAGCCTCTAACCAACCATAAGCGATCGCTTGGGAGTTTTGCTCGTCAAAAACTGAAACTTTTAAGCACTGCTCGTACCTGAAGTAGTAATAGGGTAAATAGCAAGCTGGATATTCTCTTAAAGATTCGCGATTAACTGTGTATGATTGCCAACGTAGTCGCTCACCCTTAATTTCTTTTGGATTAGCTTCTAGCCAATCATAAAGTTTTTTAGCTTGCCGCAATGCGTGGTCTTTGCCTTCAAAAACAACGCTGGGAAGAAAAATATCGCCGTCAAAATGTACCGCAACTTCAAATAAATCTTCATCCTCATCTTCGGCTTCTGCTTCTGTTACCTCAATGATTCCAGCCTTATATAGTTCGCTCATTTCCTAGCATTGCTTCGTCAGATATACCCCTACATTATTAAAATTTTAGCTTTCAGTTACAAAATAATCAGAACGCTCTGTTGCTTCTAATACCTTATCTGGAAGGAAATTTTGTTTGTGTACACGAGCTAGTGCTGTGGTGTTAGCGCGGTTCGGCAGTCCGGTTTTGGAGGTTTTCTCCTGGAGGAACTGCCGTGCATGGTTTCCTACTCCAGTCCCCACAATGGAGCTTCCCCCGGCAAGCGATTGGCTCGACTTGAGGCGACTGGCGTGCGGTTTATAACCACACTTTTAAGGTTAATTTGGCACTAATAAGCTACCGTTGCATCCAAACAAGAACTGCTATAGTTTCTGCTTTTTACAACGCCCTTAAAAATTTTGCGTCATTTTTTAATACTGCCCTGTTAAGCAAGTGAACACCCTCAAACCTTGAAACTCAGGCAGCTGAATTATGGCTAATATGTCTCCAGCCTCTAAGCGTCGCAAGAGACACCAACTACTACAAATGTATGGAAACCATTGTTGCTGGTGTGGTAAGCAAATGACCAAATCGGAAAGAACCATTGAACACTTGCTTCCCAAGAGCCTGGGTGGATCTAATAGTCTCTCGAATTTGCGTTTGGCTTGTTTCAGTTGCAATAATTCCCGTGGTAACAGTCTGTTACCTCCACGGTTAAGAAATGTTTTTGATCTGGCAAATAAAACTTCCTAAGAACAAGCATCCAGTTGAATTTTATGAAAAGATGCCCCCGAAAATTATTAGATATCGCTATCTAGCCAAATGCCATAATAGCGATCGCAAAAACCGCCTGTTAAAAAAGTGGCATGGATGACCTAGAGCAACAGTTGATCGGTTTAATTACGCAGATACGTCAACACGTACCTAAGAGCCTACAATGGCGATTAGCCATGAATCGATTACTACTTGAAATCCAGCAATTTCCAGGATTACGCAAATCCTCTCATCCTGATTATCCAGAAGCCCTAAATCGTACATTCGAGTGGGTTAGCAATAATATTTCTGAATTTGAGCCTTATTCTGACTCGGTTGCAGAAAGTTTGGTGAGATGGGTTAACGGTTACCTTCGCTGGCGAATTCAAGATTTATACTCTCCTGATAAAAATGCTCCACTCAGCTTAGATGTGAACATTGCTTCAGACTTTGGAGAAATAACTCTGTTAGATAAATTACCCAATTCTACTTTGAGTGGTTTGGATGCTCTAATTGAAAATTCTCAGAGAGAAAGTAAGCAACGAATTGGTCTAGAATTAAAGCTTTATATTGAGCAAGATCCCGAAGAAAAGCTCAAAAATAGTTATCTTCGTTCTTCTGTTGAGTGTAATTGCCAATTTCTCAGCCAAAGATTAGTACTCAAAGAACCACCTGACAAAGTTACAGATATAGCGCGAGACTTGAGCATTCCTAGAACAACTGTCAATTCGCATTGGAACAGAAATTGCAAACCGATGTTGCAAAAAATTGCTGAAGATTTGGGATATAAACAGGAGCAATCGTTATGAGTAGCACAACTTCCCCTTTATTAATGGTTCCGCTAGATTTAGAAATTCATTCTAGAGCCAGACATTTAGCGGCTCAACAAAGCACAGTAGAAAAAGGTAAGCGAGTTTATTTGAATGCGTTAGCAGTTTACGCAGTTCATAGCTATTTAAAATGGTTGCAAATACCAACCAATTTTCAGGAATCAGATTGTTGGAATTCAGTAAAAGCAGTTTTATCGAATGCAGCCGATTTGGTAATTCCAAATGTGGGGATAGTAGAATGCTGTCCAGTTTTACCCCAAGAAACTGTCATATTATTACCAAGCACTAACGAAAATCGGATTGGCTATGTAGCTATACAGTTTCAGGAAAGCCTAGATTCAGTGCAACTATTGGGATTTGCACCTGCCTTTGATGAAGTAAATCTGCCAGCACAGCTAGAAGTGTCACAACTCCAACCTATTGACGCTCTCCTACAGCAAATCACCCGTCTTGAAGAAGCGATCGCTTTTCTACAAACTGATGACTCAGTGGCAGTACAAGTACGTTCTGTTTTAGACAATAAACCTTTATCAGAGATTGTGGCAAAATTTGAGCTTCTTTACCGAACTGGCGATGAATTTGAGTGGCGGTACGCCGGAGGAGAAATATTAGCTGGAGATACTCTTGCTGTTGGTGCTACCCGTGAAACAATTCAGCAAGATGATAGCGAATTACAAGATTTAGCCGAAATGCTATTGGAGAAGTTAGCCCAAATTTGGGGAAATGTTGCGTAGTTTTTGGGGCAGGGAATGATGTATATAATCACCCAAAACATTTAATTGTCATGGCGAAAGGCTTCGGTTCTCAGAAATCACCAGATTTTACTCAACGCCAAAAAGCTTATTTCAGATTGATTAAACAGCTACTCAACTGTCCTCATGGCAGAGAAATGAAGATTTTCAGGAAACATGCACACTTGGTTGATGCTGGGTTCGTAGAAACTTTGGAAATGGTAGCTCAAATCCGGTTTAATCAAGGAGATATTCGTTCTGCTTACTTTTTGAGAAATTTAGCTCATTGGCTAGTTGAAGAACTGGAATTATATAGAGATGAGCCTTCAGCAACAGCCAATTTTATCAGACCTCCAGCTTTTTTGGGTGAAATCTTGTCGGCGATTGCACAAAATAAAAGCAACCCACAAGCCGTTTACAGCCTACTTCAAGCTAACTTAGATCAACTCAATGATAATTTTTATGAACAGTTTTGTAGTTGGATAAACTTAACGTTTATTAGTAGCGAGTCAAAAAAAGAACAATTATCACTAGGATTACTCCTGATAGATTTCTGTACGTTGCTTTGGCAGTTTCCCTTGGGGAAGAGGGCAATTAACCTAGAAATTGTAATTACAGGTTTAGAAGCAGTTGCCAAGATTTTTATTCCTGATGTTGTCCCAGAAATTTGGGCTAATATTCAATTAAATTTAGCACCAGCCTACCGTAATCGAATACGAGGAAATCGCGCCGATAATCAAGAAAAGGCAATTGCTGCTTGTAATAATGCACTACTTATCTACACCCGTGACAGTTTTCTCCAACAATGGGCAACACTACAAAATAATCTCGGCCTTGTCTATACAGACAGAATTACAGGAGACAAAGCTGAAAATATAGAAAAGTCAATTGCCTGCTATGAAACTGCTTTAAAAGTTGTTAACCGCGCTCAATTTTCTGAACTTTGGGGTAGCCTTCAAAATAATTTGGGGAATGCCTACCTTGTTAGAATTCAAGGCGACGAAGCACAGAATTTAGAAAAGGCGATCGCTTGCTATCAAGTAGCACTACAAGTACGTACCCGTTCCACATCACCCTATTATTGGGCTAGTAGTCAATTTACTCTTGGCACTGCCTATACTCGAAGGATTCTAGGCAATAAACAACAGAATTTAGAAAGGGCAATTTCAGCATATATTAATGCTTTAGAAGTTTACACAATTTCTGATTATCCTGAACGATGGGCAAGAGCAAAAAGCAATCTGGGAAATGCCTATTATGAAGCCAGTCAAATTACTGAGGCACTTGACTGTCTCCGCGCTGCTTTGCAAGTGTTCACTCCTACCGATTACCCCAGAGATTGCATACAAACCGGATTAATTTTAGGTAAAACAGCCTTGGCTGCTGGCATGAAAACAGAAGCTTTTGCAGGTTATGTCGTTGCCATTGAAGCTGTTGATCAAAGCCGAATTTGGGCAGGTATTTCTCATCAACAAGAGATTCCAGAAGAGATACTTGCCTATACAAATATGGTGGTATTTTGCATTACTAATGGGCAACGAGATAAAGCCAGGGAGTATGCCGAACGTTCTGGTTATCAACACCTTTTAAATCTTTTAGATAGTAATGAAATTCAACAAATTTCCTTAAATTCGCAATTTCTTGAGCAGGTATTACAAGCAACGAGCGAAAGCAATGGTGACTCACAAGCTGTATATCAAATACTAGAAAATAACCTGAATCAATTAGACGAACAATTTGTTCATTACTTGCAAAGGCTTGAGGATGTTTGCAAAGAGATGACATCAGGGCAAGCCATTCAACTTGCTGCAACTACTTTAAGTTTTAGCAATTTAATTCGGGAGTTTCCCCAAGGCGATACAGCAATTAACTTAAGAATTGCTGCTACAGGTTATGAGGTAGCGGCTAGTGTTTTTACTAAGAAAGATTTTCCTGAACAATGGGAACAGATTGAAGATGCGAGCCGCGAACTATTTCAGATTCAGCTATTTGAAGCAGTTTTCAAGAACCTAGACAATCCTAAAGCTGTTGTATATCCATTACTGGAAGCAAATAAACACAAACTTGATGAACGCTTTGCGACTGTATTGCGTTTGAAGACAGAAGCTATGCTGTCTGAAGCACCGCCAGAATATGCACAAGACCTTGCTGCAAGCCTTGTAGGTTTGAGCCTTCTGATTAAAGAATTTCGACAGGGTAGTGAGGCGAATAATTTAGAGATTGCCATTACAGGGTATGAACTTGCCTCTAAAGTATTGACTTACGAAGATTCACCAGAAGTATGGTGTCTGTGTCAAAGTATGCTGGGCAATGCTTACCACCGTCGAATAAAGGGTGAGCAAGCAGAAAACCTGGAACAATCACTGTCTTACTTACACAATGCTTTGCAAGTGTGTAACTGTGAACAGTTTCCTGAACTCTGGGCAACAATTCAAAATAGTTTGGTCATTACTTATGGTTATAGAATTCGTGGCGATCAAGTAGAGAATGCAGAACTAGCAATTCAGGCTGGTGAAGCTGCGATGCAGGTTTTCACATACGATCAAGATCCTGAACAATGGGCGCAAATACAAAACAATCTAGGTCTTGTTTACCGCGATCGCCTTGCAGGTGACAAGGCTGAGAATTTAGAAAAAGCGATCGCTTGTTATCAAAATGCTCTTTCCATTCGTACTCGTGAAGACTTCCCGGAACTTTGGGCGCAAACTCAATTCAACATTGGCTCTGCTTATCGTCAGAGACTCAGAGGTGATGCAGCAGAAAATGTGGAAATGGCGATCGCGGCCAATCAAAGAGCTTTACAAGTCTACACAAAAACAGCCTTTCCCCAAGATTGGGCGCAAGTACATATAAATTTGGCTAATGCCTATCTTCACCGAATTTATGGAGATAGAAGCCAGAACTTAAAAAAGGCGATCGCTGCTCATCAAGGAGCTTTACAAGTCTTAACCAAAGAAGAATTTCCGCGACAGTGGGCTATGGCTCAGATGAATTTAGGAAATGTCTTCTTAGAACAAGAGCTTCTAGAAGAAGCGATTAGCTGTTATCGTTCAGCTTTAAAGATATTCACTCCCACAGCTTTTCCCCCAGATTGCCTAAAAGCAGGACAAATGCTGGGAAACACTGCTTTTAACATTGGTGATTGGGCTGAAGCGATTAGGGGCTATAGTGTGGCAATTGAAGCTGTAGAAACCAGTCGCACTTGGGCAAGTTCAGAATCACGCCGTCAAGAAATCTTAGCTGATTCTCTCCATGTTTATGAAAATATGGTGCAAGCTTGTATTAATAATAAACAACTGAATAAAGCTATTGAATATGTCGAACGTTCTCGCTCAAAACGACTCGTAGATTTAATAGTCAGTAATGACCTTTATTCAGATGGTGAAATTCCTGATGAAATTCAACAGTATTTACAAGATTTTGAAGCTATACAGCGGCAAATTGATAATGAACTAAGACAGCATAATAATAGCAGTAACTTTGATGGTAGTAAGCTCGGTAAAAGCCCACAGAACCGTGCTGCTATCGAAGCTCATAACAAAATAATTGCAGATTTGGAAGCTGACAAACAGCAAATTTGGGAACAAATGCGCCGTCTAGATCCTGTCCTGGCTGGTCAAATTCAAGTAAGCCCTATGAATTTATCATCCATACAGCAGTTAATTGACCTACCCACCACAGCTATTCTGAGCTTTTTTACTACCTCGCATGACACTCATATCTTTATCATCCGGCAGAGTCAAATTACTTTGCACACTTGTACTGACTTGGGATTTGAAACTTTACAAGAATCGATTTTAACTCACTGGTTAGGGCAATATCTTAATAATCAAGATACTTGGAAAGAGCAATTTAGTTTTTTAATAGCAGAACTAGCTGAAGTCTTAAAGTTAAATGATTTAATTGCACAACATCTGAAAAATATTGATGAATTGATTCTTGTTCCTCATCTGGCATTACATCAAATTCCTTTTGCTGCTTTACCAACTGGAGAAAATCAATATTTGGGAGATAAATTTCTCATTCGTTATGTTCCTAACTGCCAAATTTTAGAATTTTGTCACAACCGCCCCACAGTAAGTAGTCTTATGAATTACGGTATTGTTGAAGATGCTACTGAAGATTTACCCTACGCTAGTTGGGAAGGAGAACAACTAGCAAATTTATATAATATTCCCAATAATCAACGTTTAAAAGGTAGTCAAGAAGCTAGTGTCAGCAACTATCGTCAACTGATACAAAAAGTCCAAATAATTCATTCTAGTCATCATGCGCGCTCGCGGCTCGATAATCCTCTAGAATCCGCATTATTTTTAGGAGATGGCTGTATTACATTAAGTCAGTTATTAACTCCCAGTTGGCGCAATCCCCAGTTAGAAGATGTATTTCTATCTTGCTGTGAAACTGGTTTAAGTGTGACTGAAATAACTGACGATATTCTCACTTTTTCAACAGCTTTCCTTTGTGCTGGTGCTAAAAGTGTTATCAGTACACTCTGGGCAGTAAATGACTTGGCAACAGCACTCTTTTCAGTATTTTACTATCAATCCCGACATCAGGGAAACAAGCGACTGCAATCAATCAGACAAGCTCAATTTGAACTGCGTATCCTTACAGGTGAAACTCTTACCACAATTTACAAACCTAAGTTAAGTTCTTTTTTGACACAGAAAGGCAAGGAAACCGACACGCTGCGTAAAAAAATTCAAAAAGAACGGGATAGTCATCCCCATAGTTCCCTATTATATGAACAATGCAATGAAGAATACAAAAAATACGACAAAATCGGAAAATTGATTTATCAAGCAAAAAAAGATTTAGAACTTTTTTGTCGAGAATCTAAACCTTTCTCTCACCCTTATTATTGGGCAGCTTTCACCTGTTCCGGGTTAAATTGATAACTGCAATCTCTGAAGTATTCAGTCTAAATTCAGAAATTATTAAAATTAATAAAAATTCTAACTTGCCGGATGATATAATCCCGTATCCTGATTAAATTCCCATCCTAACCCTGCTCTATCCTTGCCTTTGCACCATCCCACAAAAAGCGGTGGTGGCAGATTAATTCGCTGCTCGCGTATAGTTTCTACACTTACACCAAGTCTTGAAGCTAAACCTTCTTCCGTTAGCGGTTGGATTCGAGGAGTTTGCCCTTGATAATATGAATTATTGTTGTACGATTTCTTCTGCCGTTTCGGTTGGTTGTTGAGATAATTTTGAATTTTAATAATCGCCTCAGCAAATTGTTTCATTTGGGCTGTTATCTCTTCAGTTTTTTGTTCTAAAGAGTCCAGGCGTTTATCTTCATTACCAGCAATTGCATCAAGGTCATCTAGAGAACCATCTAGGTATAGCTCAATAAAACGGGTGAGCGTTGCTGTTGCCGTCGTGCCTTTCGAGTTGCAACGGGCGATAAACTGCTCCCACATTTTTTGATCACAGTTGAAAGATGCCAGCTTCTTTGTTCTCCCTGTATTGCTCATATCTAGGTAATGTCTAGGTAATATCTAGGTAAACTAGTCCGCGGACAGGAACAACTGAGCGTGTTTCCATCTTGATAACTACCTTGACACTATCATGATGAGCGTATGAGTGCGATGGCCTAACCGCCCGGCGGAGGCGATACCTTCTGGAGGGAGACGCTTTTTTATTTTTTACCGATGTTTGCTTTTTCTACGCAGTGCGTGAGAAGTCCCAACACGCCCGACATGGTGAATGTACTTTGCAGTTGTCGCCGGGGAAGCGTGGCCCAAATCTGCTTGCAAGTCAAAATCAGAAGCTCCATTTTTTTTAGCCAGCGTTGCGTGGGTGTGGCGCAGAAAGTGGGCGCTGAACTTAATTCCCGCACAAGTAGAAATTTCCTCCATCATCAGTCGCAACCCGCGATCGCTTAAAGGTTTACCCCTATCCCGCCGACTGGGACTAGGAAACACCGGCCGATCATTGCTGGCATCCCCACGATAATCCAGTAACACCTCACTCGTCTCCGGATCGAGACTAATAGTTCTAGTTTTATTTCGTTTCCCCGTCACAGTTAACAACAGACAATCTCCATCCTCCCGAAACTGCCGCCAAAATAACCCCGGCGTAATTACGCGCTTACCATAATCAGAAGTTTGCCGGGCAATTTCTCCCGCCCTCACCCCACTGTAAAAGATGAGAGTAAACAGCAGCCAATGCATCTTATTAGTATTGTGTTGCAAGTCTACTTCAATCGCCGCTTTTTCCAACTTAGCAATCTCGCGTTCCGAGAGAATCCGCTCTGCGAGCTTATCATCCCACTGGATGCTTAAGTCCTTGCCCAAGTCGATAGCAAAATAACCAATAGAAGCTCTAGTACCCCACTCCCACAAACTTTTAATCGCCGCCGTGTATTTAGCCGCAGTATTTTTACTAATTCCATAAGTATTTTTCTTTCCCCGTACTGGCTTTTCATCCTTGAGCCAAGCCAGATAAGCGTGTAGATGGAATAACGTTACCATCCTTAAATCAGATATCCCAAACCGCGACTGCATATAATCGACAAGCTCATAACCAATTTGCCGATATGCCCGTCGCGTTTGGTCGCTTTTGATAGTGACAGAATGTACCCATAGCTCAATTAGCTGTTGTGTCGAATTAATTTTCTGGCGGTTGGGAAAATAATAATCCACAAGCGCGACACGAGCTTCATCAAGCGGTAGAGTCACCACCTCCACAGCAAGTGATTCCACGCTTAGTACGGGTAAATTTTCCATAATCTAAATCCCCAACCCCCACTGATAATTATGATGCCGAGAACTGTAATTCCCGGTATCTTTATGATAATTCTTTCCCAGACACCACAAAATTACTCATTGAAAATAATCTATATCGTATATACGCGGATATCCCTTATGCGATGATGGAAGTGAGAAGAGTAAAGGAAGTAGAGGTAGATGGGGAGGTAGGGGGAGTAAGTAAATATTAGAACTCGAAGCAAATGGTTAAAGAACTGGTTAAAAATCACTTCTCCACAACAAAAGCGCGAGGGACTGGTGGAATATTCGCAGATAAATATAAAACTTCTGTCTGAAGAAGACCGGGAGTTGGTGAAGCAGGCCAAGCAGCGTGCTGAGGAGTTGCGCCTCACTTTTAAGGAGTTTGTGCTCTCTTGTATTAGAAATGCACTTGTAGAAGAGAGTCCGGATGATGCAGATAGTGCAACTGCTGCTGAAATTGAAGCTTTGAAAGCTCAAATCGCCGCCCTGGAAGAGAAGGTGAATATTCCTTCTGCGACCAAAACGGAAGTACATACCCTCCAGGAGCGGTTAAATCAATTGCGGGTGGGGATTTCAAATGAAATTAAGAAGGATAGGGAGCAACTTGCTTCTTTAACGCTGGCGATCTCCCGACTTGAAAGCCAAATTGAACAGTTGATACCTTCCTTAAATCTTCAGGTGGATGGCGAAGGTAATGCCGACAGTGATAGCGACTGGCTTTTTGGGGAAGGCTCAGGCAGTTTGGGAGGAGAAGATGTTGAGGGTTTTTGAAATTCGCTATAAAACAATTGTCTTGACCCAAAATAAGCCCCAATAAATTGAGATGCGCTAGTTTTAGTTGTGGATTTTCCCGTGATTGTTTCTTCCCACTCAGCCACAGATTCCAGAAACACTTTAGTTTATATCGTTGGCAGCGGTTTCATCAGGTACGAGAGAGCAACTGTGAATGCCTTGTGATGAAGACTGTCTGACCGCCGTATTCGGGAAAACTGAACGTACGCTGGGATGGGAAGGGATCGAACCCTACTGAAATTATATACTTTTTTATTTATTTACGTTTGGTGGGTTGAGTCGATGGTGGGTTTTATCCAGTCATCGACTAGGGTAGCCCCGAACCCGGATAACTTTGTCATCAAAATATTTTGGCTATGGGAGATATCCCAAATCTGCCAGCTTGGCTAAAACCTTATTCGCACTTTCAACGATGCTTTCAGAATCAGTTTTGCATTCGACTTCAGGATTAAGGGGTGGTTCATAGGGATCATCTATACCTGTGAAGTTCTTGATTTCACCTGCACGTGCCTTTTTATATAAGCCCTTGACATCTCGTTGTTCACAAACGTTAAGCGGTGCATGAACATAAACTTCAATAAAGTTGCCTATCAGCTGCCGCACCTCTTGGCGAATGGCATAATATGGTGAGATAGCACAAACTATGACAATAACATCATTTTTAGTTAGTAGGTGAGCGACAAAGCCAATTCGGCGAATATTCTCATCTCTATCTTCTTTACTGAAGCCTAACTCCTTGCACAAGTTTTTACGCACTATATCGCCATCAAGCACTTGTACTTTATATCCTGAGCATCGCAATTGTTGTTCTAGAGAACGACTGATAGTGGTTTTACCTGCACCACTTAAACCAGTTAACCATACTGTTACACCGCGCTGTGGCAACTTCACTTAACTATCCGCAAATTTTTATAACCATCTATTTTAAGATGCAAGCACATAGAAAATCTACTATGACAAACACCTAATACTGTTTCACTTTAAGGTTAATACATTTGGGCAACTGGGATTATTACTATACTTGGTAGTTGATCTAGTTATAGTTAAAAAACTTCCTGAAATGCCAACTTCGAGTCGTGGGCTTCGTTTATAACCATAAACCGAAAGCATAAATGTATGTGATAAAGTATATTACAGTGGATGCTGGAAAAGCTTAATTTTGCGTTGATGTAGCTTGGTCATTGTAATTGCCCCAATCACCAAAAATGAGACAGTTGCTCTTAGCGACCAAAATTTCCCCACTCCTATACAAAGGCAAACCATGACTAAAACCCACCAGATTACTATCCATGATTCGACCCTGCGAGATGGACAGCACGCTGTTCACCATCAACTAACCCTAGAGCAGATGCGTCTCTATGCTGAAGCTGCTAATGCCGCGGGTGTACCCGTCATAGAGGTTGGGCATGGTAATGGTTTGGGTGCATCATCGCTACAGGTCGGACTAGCGGTTAGCAGCGATCTAGATATGATGAAAACTGTACGGCAGGCACTTAACCAGAGCCGCATGGCGGTATTTATGTTACCTGGATGGGGGACAACTCGTGACTTGGATCAAGCCATTGCAGAGGGAGCGGATGTGATCCGAATCGGCGCACATTGCACGGAGTATAGTGTTACTGAGCGATATCTAGAACACGCTCGAAAAGCTGGTGTAGAGGCACAAGGAATCCTTCTGATGAGCCACATGGCTTCACCTAAACAACTGGCAGATGCCTGTGTAAATATGCAGAATTATGGGGCACAAGCCGTCGGCATTTTTGACTCTTCTGGGCACTATCTTCCCGATGATGTAACAAAACGCATTGCCGCGATCCGAGAAGCAGTTGACGTTTCTATAATATACCACAGCCACAACAACCTTTGCATGGCTGTTGCTAATTCTATTGCTGCGTCTAAAGCAGGTGCAAATATTCTTGATGCCTGCGCCCGTGGCTTTGGTGCAGGTGCAGGCAATACTCAAATTGAGGTGTTAGTTCCTGTACTTCATCGGCTTGGCTTTGAAACAGGAATTGAGCTTTATGGATTGCTTGATGCTGCTGATATTGCAGAGTGCGAGCTAATGCCTACCCCATCGACTGTTACTTCGACAAGTATCGTCAGCGGGTTGGCAGGTGTATTCTCCGGATTTAAGTCAAAGGTCACGGCAGTTGCAACTGAGATGGGTATCGACCCACGTGATATATTTTTTGAGCTAGGGCGACTTCAAGTGATCGCAGGTCAAGAAGATTTGATTATTGATGTAGCACTAGCATTATCTAAACGCCAGAAAAATGCAGATGAACAAACTTGCCAAAATTAATGCAGTTCGTCGTCGGGAGGTTGAAGCTTTCCGGGATGAGCAAATTGCGATCCACAAGAAAAAATCGCTGCCCAATTTCGGAGATTACCCGTTAGTAAAGCTGAGAAAGCGGATTGCAGATGCTTTGTCAAAAAGGTGGGGACAGGGACACTTGGAACCTCAGTTTGAGCTGATTGAGCGAGAAAAGTTTGGTGGCGACGTTGCGCTGAAGCTTGAGCAGCTTCTGAAAAATGGTGGTCCTAAACGCTTCATTAAGGAGTATCAACCCTGGATTGTGGAAGTGCTGAAGGGAGAGGAATTCTCCGACTCCATAGCACAAGTTCAAACAAAGGGGATGTACATTAATCTCACGCTTTCGGATCACTGGTTCTTAAAGTCTGCTCAGACCATTTTTGACATGGGCAGCAGTTTTGGACTGAGCGATATCCAGGCAAACCGCACTATTATCGTCGATTATTCATCGCCGAATGTGGCAAAAGTTCTGCATGCAGGACATATTCGGTCAACAATTATTGGACATGTGCTGTCCAATTTGCACGAAGCTTGCGGAGCTTTAGTCTATCGGATCAACCATATCAATGATTTTGGTGGATTTGGCTTTAACTTAGAAGGTTATCGCAGGTTCAAGGATCAATTTCCATCCACGATGGGAAATAATGATCGCCTCTTGGAGATCTATCGGATTCGCCGGACAACAGAGCGGATTGTCGCAGAGGATCTATCCCTGAATACTCTCAGCGAGGAAGAGCAAGCTCTTTTAGGTCGCTATTTTCCGAACATTCAGGACGAACAAGGTTTAAAGACAGCATTTGCGGAATTTGTAGCTGCCTCTGATCGCCGCTTTGCTGCACTAGAAGCAGGAGTCGAAGAGGAAGTCGATCTCTGGGCAGCAATGGTAAAGTGGAGCCTTGAGGATTTTGATCGTTTTTACAATGCTCTCGGCATCCACATCGACTTCGTTCTTGGTGAAAGTTTCTATTTCTATGCGGGCGATGCGCTGATCGATGAATGCCTCGCGTCTGGCCAGGCTGTCGTCTACACTCAGACTTTAGCAGCGCAGGACATCCAGGAATTAGACTTGCTTCTGGCTCTGGAGAAAATGACTCAGTCTGAGCATGACAGCCGTGTTGAATTAATCCGAAAGGATATTGGCGCGGTCGTTGTGCCTCTGGAAGATGGCGAACGGTATGTCGTGCGCCGCGCTGATGGTCGGAGCATTTATGCCACCCGCGATATTGGAGCGATCGCTCTGCGCTGTGAGCTATTCTCTCCAACCAATATCACCTACGTTGTTGGACAGGAACAGAAGGTTCATTTTTCTCGCCTGTTCAAGGCAGCCTACAAAATTGGTATTGCCCCCCCTGACCTGCGGCTCAAGCACTTGTACTTTGGTTTCTACATTGATGCTCAAACAGGCAAGAAGTTATCAAGTCGTGACACGGTGTCAGGTGTTAATCAATTGCTGACCGAGTCGTTTAAATATTTCAGATCTCGTCTGAGCGATCGCGCAAATCAAACCGAAGCGGAATTAAATCACGCTGCCCGCCAGCTCGCTGTGGGCTCGCTGGTGTTCAACGACCTAAAGCAGGACATGAAAGGATCGGTCGATATTGATTCGACCACTCTGGAAAATACGATCACGGGCTTTGAGAAATCTGGCGGCGCATATATGGTATACTCTGCTTGTCGTGCAAGGAGCATTATGCGAAAATATGGCAAGGAGCCAATTCCTGCAGACCAGATAGAGCAGTTTGAGATTAATGAACAGGAGGCGATGCTTCTTCTCAAGCTTCAACAGATTCCTGAAAAAATCGCAGCCTCTGCGGATCAAGCCAACCCTTCTCTCTTGATTCGCCATTTGCTTGAGACGGCAATGCTTTACAATTCCTACTACACTCGTGCGCCCGTAATCACAGATGGGGTTGCTAATCCAGCACGGCTACTTATTACCGTGGCAGTTCAGCAATCGCTGATCAATAGTCTCAAGCTTTGCCATGTTGACTGTCCACCAACAATATAGAATGGGAAAATGGTAGAGAGGCTGAGGGGTAAGAGATCAATCATTACGGGTGGTGCAAATGGTATTGGGAAGGCGATTGCAGAAGCATTTGCATCTGAAGGATCAGATATTTTCCTGACAGCTCAAACAGACGAAGCAGCAGCTCATAACCTTTGTGAGCATCTTTCATCATTCGGTGTTAGAACGTCTTATACTCTGCTTGATGCCCAAGAACCCGATGCAGTATCCCACCTTTTTGCTGCAAGCCATAAACTTTTTGGCTGTGCAGATATTCTTGTCAACAATGCGGCGACAGCCACTCGAACAGCATTCGTTAATTTCTCACTAGAGGAGTATAATCGTACACTTGAAGTCAATCTACGCTTTCCCTTCTTCACCACTCAATATTTCGCTCGTGCCTGTATTGCAGACAGCCGCCAAGGTAGCATAATCAACATCTCATCGATCAGTGCAACGAAAGCTATTAGCAAAATGAGCGCATATCAGTGTAGTAAAGCTGGCTTGCTGATGCTGAGTAAGGGTGCTGCATACGAACTAGCATCTCACGGTATTCGAGTAAATACTATTTCTCCTGGGCTGACTGCAACGAAGGCAAATTCGGATCAGTGGCTGCACAACCCATCAGTTTGGGATGAACGGGGCAAAGACATCCCTCTTGGTCGTACCGGGCAACCAGAAGACATTGCCGGAGCAGCCATATTTCTGGCATCTGAAGAGTCCAATTGGATAACTGGTGCCAATATTGTTGTTGATGGAGGAGACAGCGTGATTTGACTACAATGCAAACTCCCTTTTTATCTGCTTCAGATCTTAATGATCCTGCTCTGGTTCCTTATGCGATTGATGCTTTACGGGAAATATTTCCTGCTTTATTAAATTCTAAATTAGAAATGCCGGAGCGAACGTTGTTGACCACAGCGGATGGTCTTCAGCAGCGGCAAATGCTAGTAAGCCCTATTGCTTGGCCCGACGCAAATATCGCGTCTGTAAAGATCACGACTTTGACACCAACGAATCGAGATCGTGGGCTGCAGTTGATTCAAGGATTAGTAATTTTGATGGATTTGGTAAATGGTCGTCCACAGATCATTATTGATGGTGGAGCATTAACAGCACTGAGAACTGGTGCAGTAGTAGGGCTAGCAGCGGATTTACTCTCCCCACCTTTTGCTCATCGTCTTTCGGTAATAGGAACGGGCATTCAGGCTCGATCTGTCATCGATGCGATTCTGACAGTTCGTCCAATTGAGCAGATCAATCTTGCATCTAGGACTAGAACGGGAGCTGAAGTCTTGGCGGCATGGATATATGAGCGATGGGGAAAGAATATTACTGTGCATGTGCAAGATTCTGTGGAATTAGCTGTCACAAACACAGATATTATCTGCACGGCTACATCAACTGATTCTACCATCCCGATAGTAAAGGCGGATTGGGGGGGCAATGCAGCTTTTTATGCCGTTATTGGTGGTATAAACGAGGATGCTTGTGAGGTTGAGCCAGTGTTATTTGAATCAGCCATAGCAGTTGTTGAGACACGCGAAGGGGCATTAGCTGAAGCAGGTGAAATTCGTGCTGCTATAAAAGCAAATCATTTGAATCCGGATGATCTTATTGAACTCGGTACTGTAGTTGATAACCCATCAGCATTCAATAAGGCACATCAAAAGGTTATCTTTCGGTCAGTTGGTAATGCTGCAGAGGATCTTGCTGTAGCATATTCTCTCCTTCATAAGATTGAAATTACTTAGGCGTTGCATAAATGCGAGAGCGAAAAATTTTAAGGGAGATGGGCATTAATCATCCCAAAGCCCTTTAAATCTGACAGATGCAAGTTGGGGGAGATATAGCAGTGCGATGTAGAAGTTGAGTGTTAAAGGATTAAACTGAACTTCCCTGTTTGACAAAATTAGTATGCGATGCATAGCAAGGGTTTTAAGGATTTTGAGTTGGACGACAAAAGTGCATTGGTCTTTTTGCTCCACAGGACGAGCCAAACCCACTCTCACTTCACGCCACTCCGTTGGTCGCTGACATCTTTTAATTCGGCGAATGGGAGTTAATTCTTCTTTTTCGCTTGGGACACAGATGCCAGTACGAATCTGACAACTATCTAGTTCTACTAAAATGCGGTTCCAACCATCTCTTTTAGACGCTGGAAACAAAAACCTATCCTACTAATAATATTTGCGCTATGAAGCTTAAGCTGATTGAGAATTAAAAACCAAAAATCAAGGTTCTCAGACACATTTTACGACAAGAATTAGGGATTTTTAGAATAGTGGGATAGGTTAATTTTTCAAAAATTGGGATGCTCCCTTCGAAATAGTGTTATTGACATGATGCAGCCGCCCTGGTCGCGTAACGTTCAGCAACCATGATGGCAGCAGCATTGATAATGTCCAAATTGCCTGCATAAGATGGCAGATAGTCACCTCGTCCCTGAACCTCGACTGCAACAAAAACCTGTCCGCTTTTAAACACCTCACAAGCGGTTATATGGTAGCCCGGAACAAAGGTAACAACTTGTGCTGCGGCTTTTCTAACGGCTGCCTTCACAGTAGTTGGGTCGGCTTCGTCTGTCATCATAGAAATAGCAACTCGAAATATCGGTGGCGGCTTTGCTGGACTAAGATTAACAATTGCCTTAACCTGCGATGCTTTTGAAAAAGTAGAGATCGCTATCTCTGTGATCTCAATATACTCATCTAAGTTGAGTCGGGTGCCACGACCAACACTTGGACTCGCTGCGGTGGTTACTACCTCAATATAAGGAATGGATGGAAATAAACCCGAAAGTGCGTTAACTATAGGTACACTAGCCTGACCTCCACAGCTGATTAGACTGATGTTAGCATGATTCAATATTTCATCGCCATTTATGCTTGGCGCAATCATGTGGCCGCTCCGACTAGGAGTCAGATTAATCATCACCTTACCCAATGGCTTAAGCTGGTTCCAGTGTTCCTGGTGGGAATGGGCATCTGTAGCATCAAAAACCAGGTCAAAGGTATGAGACTGATCAACCAGTGCAGCAATACCACCATCGGTAATTGAATATCCCATTTTAAGGGCTCGTCTAAGTCCAGCTGAGACTTGATTGCGACCCACAACCAGAACGCATTGGAGATGGAGCGATCGCTGGATTTTTATCAGAAGGTCAGTACCAATATAACCAGCGCCAAGAATCGCTACCCTGAGAGGCTGAGATTTCATAATTGTTCCTCTTTAGGATTTTGCTGCATCAGAAACAATCAGTACTAGCCGCTGCTGCACGAGCTCCTGAAAGCGCGAGATTGCATCCATTCGTGCTTGCCCAACGAGTCCATGCTGATTCAGTAAAAGGTGAAGGGGTTGGTGTCCGTCTGCATCAGCAAGCAACTTGAAGAGAGATTGTGAAATTTCTACTGCTTGACTACCCTGAGCTTGGCAAATTAAGAAGAAGCTTAATTTAGAACTGTTACCGCTTGCCTGTAGGTGTACCTGCGGACCCAGAGTAAAATGCATTGTTTCAAAACGTTGTTTAGTAATTGAAAGGGGACAGAGCAATTGATCGCCCAGAACCAAAGCATCCATTTTGGTTGAGAGGAGCATGATAATGGCTTGTTCTGGTGTTTCAACAATTGGTTCACCACGTACATTCATACTGGTATTAACTAGAACAGGAACTCCAGTTATCTGAGCAAAGACTGTCAGAAGAGTATGCAGGTCTGGGGTCCGTTTGCGATCCACAGTTTGTACCCGCGCTGTTCCATCTTCATGAGTCACCGCCTGCAACCGATTTCTCCATTCATCTCGTACCTTGACGACGCGCAGCATATAGGGGCTTTCAGGATCGGAACCCATCTGAAAATAAGTTTCAGCTGCTTCAGCAAGCACAAGAGGAGCGTAGGGTCGAAACTCTTCCCTGTACTTAATTGCATGATTTAGGTGACGCCAAGTCTCCCGTTCAAAGGGCGAAGCAAGAATCGAGCGATGCCCTAGAGCACGAGGTCCAAATTCAGATCCGCCATAGAACCAACCCACAACCTGACCAGCAACAAGACGTTTAGCAACCTCCACGAAGTCTGCTGATGCAACATCTAGACGAGTGCAATAAGCATTAATAGCGACTGAAATTTCTGCTGGGCTATACGAACGACCAAGAAAGTCGTGTTCCAGTAAGGCACCTTTTGTACACCCGGATGAGAAGTAGTGAGCTGCTGCTGCTGCTCCAATACAAATACCAGCATCATTACTGGCAGGCATAATGTAAAAAGCTTCTACTCCAGACTGCTCAAGAATCTTTTGATTAGCAACGCTATTTAGAGCGACCCCACCTGAGTAAGCAAGCTGCCGATTACCAGTCGAATTAATTGCTTGGCGGGCACGCTCTACAAGAGCGATTTCTAAATCACGCTGAATCCGGGCAGCAAGATTACTATAAACTATCGGTGTCTGACGGGAGTTTGCCTTGCATAAGCCAACCTTCCAAGATACTCCAAATTGGAGTCGTCCTGTGTCATCACGTGTTAAGAGAGAAGGACTAAACAGAGCGGCTTTACCATAAGGCGCAAGACCCATGAGTTTCCCACCTTCCTGCCAATCTCCAAAGATATATTGGGAAACAGCGGCATAGGTCTCGCCTAATGAAGAACTGCCGCACATGGGATGAAAAGAACGTGCAACATTCCGTGACACGAGCCGATAGCTATGTTTGTTGAACTCATAGACTGACTCAGCGTGATAAGGAGGACGTGGAACCGGAACTGGTCGTTCAATGTAATAGGCTAGCTCCATCCCATCCAAAATCAGGTCGTCTGCACCAATCACAGTGCCACCAGAGCCGTCAATCACCATCACCGTAGCACTATCAAACGGTGAGCAGTAAAATGCTGCAAATGCATGGGCGAGATGATGTGATACGTAGACTGACTTAGGTCCTAGCGGATCGAACAAATCAAACTCTTCGTCGGCAAGAGGAAATCCAAGACCAACCTGACCAGGTAGCAAATTCTGAATGTTGAATGCAAACAGGTTAACGTCATCGGCTGAAATACCTACTGCGTCGAGACAGTAGTCTACTGCCTGCCGTGTACTGAGATAGGGACGTCCATCGTGCTTAATCCGTGTTAATCTTTCGAGTTGCACCGCGACTTCGATACGCCCGTTTATAAATACACAAGCTGATGCATCGTGACTGCAAGAGATGCCAACAATGATCTGGGAATCTTCTTTCGTAGACTGAGTGAGCGACATAAGAAGAATTAAAGGGCGATTGAAGAACTTAAACAGGCAAGTTATTGAAGAATCGATAACATTTAGTCTTTAGAAACTAACTGTAAACGTTATTCAATCAAAAGTTGCACATCGCATGATCGTTGTAAAAAGTTGGCATTGCACATTAGCGGGATTACTTCAGGCGTTGCATCATCAAAGGATGAACTGCCTTGCTGAGAGGTGAGCGAGACGGATTGCTTCGCGAATCTAAAGAACACACGAGCCGATGAATTCCAGGCTTGGGAACTGGAGTGGGATGCTCACGTTCTGAAATATCCCTTGATTGTGCAACGCCAAAAATTTAACTAAAAACTAAGCGTACTCCAAGGAGTGAAAATAACCCTGCAAGCCTTGCTTCTACTTGATCGTCTGTATAGTTAGCGTAAGATGCCCTACGTTCATTAATTCGGGATATTTCTCTTTCAAGGGGTATAATGTCTCCCTTGTCAGACGCAACATCTATCAACAAGTCATCTACTCCAATATCACTTAGATATTTAACATCAATGAGTTTTTCTATTGGAATACCCTTTATTTCATGCCCATAGAAGCCCATAGCGCATAAAAGACTTTCACTAACAGCCAAAAAAATTGATTCCTGCGCTTCTTGACCAGATTTCATGGAAAAAGATTCTGCACCATTCCTAGAGATACGAAGCCACTTATCACGTGAAATATTGAGCGACTGTAGCTCTTTTGGCATAGGACAACTCCATTTATATTATTGATGAAAATTTTTTCAGAGGTCATTTATAAAGTAAAAATAAAATTCTTGTAGGGTGTGTTATGGCTAAAATAGTGCAGAAATATAACTCTTGTGGGACGGGCATCTTGCCCATCCCACAAGAAAGTGATAATGCAACATTTTAGCCTTGCCACGCCACTACTTAAGATTTACTTTATAAATAGTCTCTCAAAGACTATATCAAAACTATGCTTCTATGCTTTTAGTTTAAATTATTTTTTAGGTTTTATGTTAAAAAACTAATATAAATTTTAAGATATTGTAAATAATGAAAATTTTGTTTGTCATAGTATCACAAACTCCGATTGATTACCTATATTTTATAGGGTAATAAAATATGTATTTAATGGAAGTTTTGCATATTGCGTGATAGAGAAGAAATTGCCCTGAAACCTACTATCCTATATACCACAACATATATACTGCCGCACTTATAGCCAATTTCTCACTCTGTATTTCTAAAATATTCCTACAGAATCAATGTTCTTGTTCCACTAATTAATTAAGTAGATTGCCATGTCCTTGTATTCACTTACATCAAGTGAGTTAGAAGCTTACGAAAAAGATGGCTTTTGCGTAGTTGCTGGTCTTTTGTCAGTAGATGAGCTTGAAGTAGTCTACTCTCTACTTGATGAAGCCAAATCTTTAGTTGCCAGAGGTGAGGTTTCTAAAAGTTGGCAAACAGACATAACAGCTTGGGAGCGAGACTCGACTTCTGATTCCTTAATTGTAAGAAAAGTTCCAGCGCCCTTTGATCACTCGGAACGGTTTCGCAGTATTTTCAGTAGTCCAGTATTACTGGACCGGGTTGAGCAACTGATTGGTTCAGAAATTTTTCTACACTCATCGAAACTTATCTTTAAGCCACCTCAGATAGGACGACGTAAGCCTCTACACCAAGACCTAGCTTATTGGGAGGACATGCCAGCTCGGCAAGTCACTGTTTGGTGTGCAATTGATCCTGCAACACCAGAGAATGGTTGCTTGGAAGTGATACCTGGATCTCATAAGCAAGGTTTAATTCCACACGCTGAGTTAGAGGACTGGCAGATCGATGAGCATACTTTAGAGAACCGACCAGTTTGTATACCAATGAATGCAGGCGATGTCATGTTTTTAGATGTTCTAACAATTCACGCCAGTCTCGCGAATCGATCAAATTGTGGGCGCTTAGCAGCAATTGTAAATTACTACTCTGAACCGCGTCGTCCTGATCAGCGCTCTAAATATGGCTCAGAAATTCCTCTCAGGACATGTAGTTTATTGTCTGCAACTACTTCAAATTAACGATCAACAAGAAATCAAAGCTCAACGATTTGAAAAAAGGCTATGCGGTACAATATGCACTTCATATCTCAGCATCTCGATGACGACCTTGAACGTCTAATTCATACGGTTGCGATGACACAGCCAGCCCAAGTGCTTGACTCTCTTCTTACAGCCATTGAAGGATGTGATCCTGGGCTACGGTACAAGGGTGTTCTTACAGCAGCTCTCTCCTTTCAGACATGCGTCTTAGATACAATGCGTCGTGGTCAGCTAACCCGCGAGGCTCTGAATCAAATTCTACAGGAAGGGATAGGTACTAATACAGACTCCAGTACAAATTTAAACTGCATTTTTGATCGTGCAATCCTTCTTTTTGGAATCCGTAGGTCAGGAAACCATGCGCTCATTGAGTGGTTGAAAGGACATTTTGATCCAAATGCAGTTCTTTTTCTAAATAGTGCTGAACCATCACTCTTTCGCACAACAGCAAGCGAACTGAGTGTTGATGCTTGTACCTATGGAGCAGTTCCAATCCGAGAACACCAAACTTGCCTCATTGTGTCCTATGAGAACTGTGACCCACGCCTTTATCCGCTGGTATATAATTCCGGTATTGCAAGTAGAACTGACGCACTGCTTCTGCTGAGGGACTTTCCAAACACTGCGGCTTCGATTGCGCGAGCAGCACATGACCAACCTGCATTTGGCTATCGCTATCGCATCCGCGACTTTCCCGCTCTATGGTGTATCTATGCCAAATTTATTTTGGATGGGGCACCGAATTTTCATCCAGTTCTCTATAACGATTGGTTTAAGAGCATCGACAAACGATTTCAGTTAGAAACCACCTTGAAACTTCGGCGATCAGATGCAGGACTTAACCGAGTTAGTCATTTTGGGCAAGGCAGCTCTTTTGATGCAGTTACTTACGACGGAAACGCCCAAGATATGGACGTCTTGAATCGGTGGGCAACAATGCTTGAAGACCCGCTGTTTCAATTTCTACTACTAGCAGAAGAGGAAGCTTTACCCTTGAACGATATATTGTTTGGCGGTTTTGACCGAAGTTATTCAGATATCTTGGCTATTTGGCAAAAGCGTTAACAACTATGAATGTTCTTCATGTTATTCGCCGAGTTACGAATGGTGGAGCTAGTCTTGGTATGCTTCGCCAATGTATTGATGGTCCTGAAGGGGTTTGCCAGAAAGTTGTTTCGCTTTGCGAACCAGATTTAAAAGCACTGTCTCGATTTGTTTCAGCAAACGTAGAGGTGATTTGGAAACGGGAAGACATTCCATCAGCCGTGCTTGCATCCGATATCGTACAGGTTGAATGGTGGAACAATCCAGAAGTTAACGCATTCCTGGTGCAAACTGATCTTCCTCCCTGCCGCATTCAAATGCACGCACGCGGACATTTTAGTGCTCCTTGGATGTGCCCAACTGTGTCCCTGCTATCGCGAGTAGATCTTTGCAGTGTCACAACTCCAAGTGCAGCAAAAAACCCCACTTTTGCAAGAGCGTGCAAGCAGGCTGCTTTGCCTTATCCTCCCTGTATTTTCTCAGCAGCTCCGTTGTTATCACTACCACTTGAAACAAGTCAATCCAAAATGAAATTTGGTATTACGTTCGGGTATCTTGGTACAGTTGAGCCAATCAAAATGCATAGTGCTGCTATGAAAATGGCAGCCGAGATTCTAAAAGCAATTCCAACTGCACGCTTTCGTTTTGCTGGGGAAGGTTCTTTGGATTATTATCGTGAAGAGTGCCAAGCACTAGGCATAGCGAACCAAGTAGAATTCGATGGCTTCGTTGATAGTCCAGCTAGCTTTCTTTCTGAATTAGATATATTTTTTTACCCGCTCAATCCTTTTACTTATGCAACGAGCGAGAAAGCCTTACAAGAGGCAATGGGCATGGGCTTACCGTGCGTCGTGTTTCCGTATGGAGGTATCCAAGATCTTGTAACTCCGCACTGCGCTGCCATTGCCTCAATCGAGTCTGACTTTGTAGCTGCCTGCATAGCGTTAGGGTTAGATGCAGATCGACGTGCCAAAATTGCTGCGGCTGCAGTACAGCGCATTCACACTTTCGCTTATATCAGTGATTGGCGAACGCACCTGTACAACACCTGGACTGACCTTATGGGGCATAAAAAGTCTACACGGAATGCGTTGTCTGTTGCGGATTCCGATCTCTTTACCCATTGTACTAATACATCAGCTATCAATCGTGATGCACTTGAACCTGCACTGCAAGCTGACTTTGATAGAGTTGCTGCTTTTGTTGAGGAAGGCTATGCGGAATGGATTGAGACAAAGTAGGTGTCACTGACTATGACGAAGAAATAACAGAATTAATGATTATCAAGGAACAATAGGAATCAAGAGGTGGAATCGTTAGAAGTGCTTAATCTTGAAACTAAAGAGGTGCCACGAATATCTCGTACGGCTTTTCTTGAACTAACACCAGCTACGATAATGAAGTTTGATCGGCCCATCGTTGTGGACTTTCTTGAACCTCCTGAACCAGGTACTATTACTAATCTAATTCGTTCAGAGATTGGTGATCTTCCAGCAGCTCTGTTTAAGAAATCGCGTGATCCAGAGGCACCTGGGCGATCACAGGTTACAAAAATTCCACTTAACAGCTTCTTCAAAACACCTCTTTATAGTTCATCTTCTCACAAAACTATCTACCGGATTGTTACTAATATAAAGTACCAAACTGAATTGATTGATCGAATTATTGGTATGAAAGCAAATCAGTTATTTCCATATCAGCAAAGGGGTAACTCTGCTAATCTTTGGATCAATTACGAGGGGCAATTTGGTCGTGCACATTTTGATGAACTCGAGAATTTTAATTTGCAACTGGAAGGTACAAAGCGTTTTGTCTGCTTACCACCTGGGCGAAGCAACTTTTATATTCGTTCTTTCTGGCGTGGTTTTGGTCATCATTCCCAAGCGGTTAATTTCGATGCAGTTGATGAAGCTCGCTTTCCAAAACTTATGAAAGAACTAAGTGCCCGTCGAGAGATTATTCTTCGACCCGGACAGTTACTTTATATCCCTTTAGGCTGGTGGCATCAGGTTGAGCCTTTGGGAGAAATTAACATCAATTTAAATTTTTGGCTTCATAGTTGGAAAGCCCTGCGTCGTCCCTATGTTTTTATTGATGGAGTTTATAAGGTGGTGCTCCGGCAATTACTTGGTCTTTACGATTATCAGCCGGAGCAGAGGCATCAAGTTCCAACCTTCAAGACAACTTTAGAGGGCAATACTAATGATAGAGAAGCTCAAAGTTAAGCCCACCAATCGCTACCGCAATAACGCAAAAGCGATCGGTATCGGCAATACCTTTTGGGACAATTCTGAGCATCATGGACTTGCTGGTATTGTTGCGGATCTTCAGCGGGGTCGCCTGTATACTCAGGAAGGACACAGCTTTGTTAATTTCAGCTGCTGTTCCTATCTTGATCTCGACTCACATATTCAAGTTATTGAAGGCGCAATTACAGCATTACGTAAGTTTGGAGTGCTCGATCATTGTATTCCAAGAACTCGAGTTCAAATTCCGGCTCTCCTTGAATTAGAAGCATCTTTGAGTGAACTGTTCGAGGCACAAGTAGTCAGTGCAATCTCAGCTAGCGTTGCGACCAGTGGCATCCTTCCGTTAATTGCATCTGGGCATTTGACGGATGATGAGCGACCATTAATGATTTTTGACAAGAACTGCCATGTTTCAATGCAGCAGGTAAAACCAATTTGTGCCGATGAGACAGAGATTGTGACCTGTTCTCACCATGATCTGGATTTCATAGAAGATCAGTGCAAGCTTTATGAACGTGTTTGCTATATCTGTGATGGTAGCGACAGTTTAGGGGGGTATGCGCCAGTTAAGGAGTTAACGCAGCTTCAAGAGTGTTATGGTCTTTATATTTACTACGATGATTCTCATTCAATTTCAGCCTATGGTAAAAGAGGCGTTGGCTATGTCCGATCGCATATTGATTGCCTCAATGACCATACAATTATTACCGCCACCCTAAATAAGGCGTTTGGAGCCAGTGGCGCAGCCATTCTGCTTGGTGATCGTTCCCGCGAAACCTTGCGCATTATCGAGCGATTTGCTGGTGCAATCAGCTATTCACAGCCGATGAATATAGCTGCGATCGGTGCTTGCCTTGCTTCAGCCGACATTCACCGTACCAAAGAACTGCATACTTTGCAGTACAAGCTTCAGAGTAAGATCGCCTTGTTTGACAGTTTGGTGCCTACTGCACAGGCAGGGTCTACCTTTCCCATTCGGTTAGTTCCAGCTGCAGACAGCGAAGTGATTACGCTAGGGAAACTTCTCTTTGAAGCGGGCTATTATGTTTCCCCAGTATTCTTTCCGATTGTTGCTCGCGGTACTGCAGGTTTAAGGGTGATGATGCGAACCGGGCAAACAGATGACGATATTCGAGGTCTCGCGCAAGTCATCATTAACAATCGCCTCTTATCGGAGGTTGCAAAATGATGGCATTATCTGTGACTGGTCGCGCCATTCCCCGCAGCGTACTCTACACGCCTGCTCTCGATCCTCAGCGTCTAGCCAAGGCACTCCAATACGACAGCGATCTTCACCTGATCGATCTAGAAGACTCAGTGCCTCGAATGAAAAAAGAATACGCACGTAGTTTGTGTAGGAATGCGTTGATGGCTGCTCCTGTTCCACAACTGATGGCGGTGCGTATCAACCCCATACATAGTGCAGAGGTCTATCGGGATTTAGTCATGCTGCTGGATGCGCCAATACGTCCGGGCTTTCTCTTCATGACAATGGTTGAAACTGAGTCTGAGGTTGATTGTCTGCGGCGATCACTTGCAGAGGTCAATTGGCAACCGCAGATTTATGCTACTATTGAGACCGTAGCTGCGATTCAGAATATCGCTACGCTAGTCACAAAACTGGATGGTATAATTCTTGGCTCAGCTGATTTAGCAGCTACACTGGGTGTACCAATCTCTCAAAGTGCTCTAAGGTCAGCACGCCAAGCAATGGCTCTAGCAGCTGCTGGTGCTGGGATCGGCTGTTTAGACACAGGCAACTTTCACCTCGACAAGCCTGAGCTTCTCGAAGCTGAGATTACTGAGGCAAAAGCAATGGGTTTTCATGGAAAGGGTACTGTTCATCCAAAAGAGTTGCCAGCAATTAATGCAGCCTTTCGCCCAGATCAGGAAGAACTTTTTCAAGCAAGACGTATTATCGAAGCCTCTGAAGCCTCAGCAGAAGGTGTTTGTATACTCGATGGCTCCATGATTGGACCTCCTTTCATCCGCAAAGCAAAACAACTACTTGCTGATAACTTAGCTTGGCAGAGCTTCTTTAGAAGAACTACAACGGAGACGAGGAGATGACTCTGATTCGTACTGGCGAGAATGAATATACTGAACGTCACGGCGGAGACTACGAAGATTTTGAGCCGGGAATGGTAATTAACCATTGGCCGGGTCGAACATTAACAGAAAGTGATAATACTTGGTTAACTTTGCTGTTGATGAATCAACATCCACTGCACTTTGACCAGACATATGCGGCTCAAACTACTTATGGTCGAGTGTTGGTTAACAGTTCCATTACCTTAGCCTTAGTTGGCGGCATGACTGTACAGGCGCTATCTGCTCGCGCAATTGCTAATCTAGGTTGGGACAAAGTGCGACTTTCAGCACCAGTATTTGTTGGTGATACACTATATGCCCGCAGTCGTATCTTGTCGAAGCGCTTATCTCGGTCTCGTCCTGGTCAGGGAATTATCACTGTCGAGACAACTGGATTAAAAGCAGATGGGGATGTTGTTATAGTTTTTGAGAGAGCTTTTCTAGTACATTGTCGCGATAAATCTGTATCAGAGTGTAATAAAGAGTAAGGATTAACAGTCTACTCACTTCAGATCCTACTCATATCCTTGAATGACTTCATTACTGGCGTTGCTGAATCACAATTCATATTGTGATTCAGCAACGCCCTTTTGGAAGTAAGGGATTGATGTGATAGTTCCTGGTATGATAAAATTCTCTTTAAATTAATCTCGTTGGTCTTAAAAGGGTTTGCACTCAACAGTTAGATCCTTGACTTACCTATTTCAGTCAGCGCAAATAATTCAGGCTGCTTGTTTGTCCCAAGCTTTTGATGATTTGGAGATAGCAGCCAAAGCATAGCCCAAGGTGTGCTTGTGAATTTTGGGCATTTTGTGAAACGACATATCTTGACCCCAATCTTGGACTGACTTGGTGCCAATATGTAATACTTGCGTGAGAGTTTTGACACAAGTTGCGCGAAAATTGGCGTGGGAAACAGTTTGCAGTATTTGCTGTTCAGTTAACCCTTTAAGGAGTATTTTTTCTAGAAAGGTTTGAGCATTTACTTCCGGTGCGTTGTATTCTCCTGTCAAGATGCTCTTTAGCTGGTTTGGTATGATTTCGGCCGCGTGAATGTAAGCAAGTGAAATTTTGCAGTAGTTGGGTATTCCGTCAAAGTTGAGATCGCTTCCCCACTTACGGACTGTCGGTCTTTGCACACCTAAGACTGCACATAGTACAGTGATACATTTTTTGCGGTATTGCGAATCTGTTTCTTCTTCAAGAAGTTCTGGGGGGCTGAGTTCGGCTATACCGAAGCAGTAGCGTAGAAATTGTCTGGGTTCTAATCCTTGCTTTGGTAGTATTTCTACCACTTTGTAGTTCTTTTGCATCTTTATTAGCTCTTACAGGATTTTTACCGAGTTAGCTTGATTTATCTCAAGCCCTTGTTTTGTGCTTTTTAGGTAAAGTTTACCGATTCGCAAAGTTAGTGATGTATTAACTTAATATTATTTAATATTTAGTGATGCACTAATTTAACCTAGTGCATCACTAAATTCAAAGGGTTTATTGAGGGCAAGTCATTTAGTTGTTGTAGTGATATGGGTTTTGATATAAAAGTTAATATTTGTAACTAAACACCCTGTTGTTTCTATAAACTGAAGAGAAACCTAAATAAACCAAGTTCAAAAAACGTGTGTCAAATCAGCGCGAACGCTTTTCTGGAGGGGATACTGACCGGGTATCCTTTACCCTTGCACCCGGTGTGCGGCAAAAGGTAGATGATGTACTGCCGATATTGGGTGGCACTTTAGCAAAAACTCTAAGGCGTTTAGTTGATTTGGGTTTGGATTTAGTTGACCTAGCTCAAAAAAGTGGTAAACCAGTTCCTCAACCGGGTAATTTGGAGCAGATGTTTTCGGGCTATACCTCTTTGGGTATAGAACTAATATTTGCGTGCGAATCCTTGGGTTTACCAGTACCTGAAGTGGGTCAGGTGGGAGTTTGGTTTGTAGATCATCTCTCCCTTGGTTTGGGTGATATTGAGGGGATTAAGAAAGATAATGATTTTCGGGCATCACGTATATTTCGTTTAAGTCGAGAAATTCAGAAGTTTTTTCAGCAGCAGCTTAATGTACTATCAGAAGATGAGTATGCTGCATTTTTGAGAAATCTGCATCGGGAAGCTATTATTGGGCAAGAGTTTGTAGCTGCTTGTCAGACGCTGGGTTTGCAGTTACCAGAGACAGGAAAACTACAGGAATGGTTACAAGATTTGGTGGAGCGATCGCGCAGCCTGTCTACAGTATCGCAATTATCAAATGAGTTATTAGAAGAATGTGAGCGATTGGGGATAGATCCGCCAAAACCTGGTGAGGTTGGAGCGTGGCTACAAAATACCCGCCCTGCGGTATTTGAGGAGCCACTGCACGAACATAGGTTACCTTTTACAGATGATGGTTTGCCTTTAGGGGGGTCACAACCGTTTTTGGAGCATTTACTGACACTAAATGCACCGCCAACTGAAGATGAGGAGTATGACATTGCTCATAGGTTTGGTGTAGACCCAGCGCATCTGAAGGAACTCATATCCCGTATGAGATTTGACAGGAACGGACAGACAAATAATTGTCATTAATAAGCTTCGGGGATAAATGCATGGATGCCATTGAAGATTCCTCAACATTGTGGACTTTATTATCTAGACCTGGATGGGAGATTAAGCCGAACCCAGTAAAGCATTTACTCAAAATTAAAGCTCCTGACTATCAGGAAGCATTAATACTTTATACTAACTATCGAAAATTTCTAGCGACGTGGGCAGCGTCTCTCAACTGTACCTGTGCTTTGATTGGAATTCAGGGGATGCGCGGATCTGCATTTAAAATTCTTGCAGCAACGCCAGCATCGCAGCAGAAGTTATACGAAGACTTAATTTTTGCGAGCTTACAAAAGTCAGTTCGTTTCAAATGTGATGGACTTGCCAGAAGCGATCACTACTTTGAGGATAATATCTACGAATCTCCAGGCTTTTACATTGCCGAAACTTTTTTGTACCCTGAACTCAGACCAATTGTTGATGAAGTATTTTCAAACCCAGACAAGAAACTTGCTCTAACACGAATGTCTGACAATTTTCAATTGATCGTGTCTGCATCAGCAGCACGGGCAATGAGTTCTGACTCACAAGATGTGGTGCGTCGTCGAACCACAGATTTTTGGCACGCTAGAGACTACCAGATTTTCATACAGAAGTTTAAGCAAGATGGTAGCACAGGTTTTGAAATCACTTACCAGGCAACGACAAATCTGCCCAAGACTAATCCTTTAGCAGCGTGGGCACAGTTTACTACGAGCTATAGGTTTTTTGAGATTGATATAGGCGGGTACAGGGAAGTGTACCGTTTGGGCGAAGGTAAGGATATTACACCCATCAGTCGTCCCAAGGTTGTTTCATAATATAGTGAGGTTTTATGGCAGTAAGATTCCTAGAAAATAAGGGCAGTGGCAACATCCTAGAGATTAGTAAAGCTAGGCTTTTAGAACTTACTCCTAATGTTTATCCCCTCACCTGGGAAGCCATTCTTTCAGGTCAAGGTGATAGTGTAGCTATCTTGGGTGCAGGTTTTGCCGAGCGAGAAGTTTTTTTTGGTTTTGAAGGAGTTGACCTAACGCGCTACCAACTTCCGACAATTGACTGTTACGACATTGCTACTAATCCACCAGAAAAGTTTTTAGCTTTACGCAGCCAATACCCAAATTTACAGTTAAATTATTTTTGCGATCGCAATCTAGCAGAACTAGAACTGACAAAACTTTACGCTCCTAATGGCCTACGGCTAGTCTCAGTTCATGGAGTCTTAGATTACTTACAACCACATACAGTTACAAGAACATTACTTGATATTGTGAAAGTACAGCCAGAGGCAATATCGATACGCCTATTTTTAATAGGTAACCCGTGGTCGCGGAATTTTGCAAGTATAGAGCAACTGGCAATGGAATTAAATTCAATTGAAATGGCTATAAGTGGCTTAGTTAAGTCGATTGATTTTGATATATTGTGTCGTACAGGTATTGTGCAATTAAATATTTTAGACAAGGATAAAATTGAACATAATTTATTACCAAGTTACGGTGCATCTCATATAATGCCTGATAAATTAGTTGGTTATTTAATTAGTCAAGGTTATCAGCTTGTTGCGGCTGACGTGTACTCACTTTCAAATCAGGATTTACAAGGTGACGGCTCAAAAAATCATAGTAGTAATAAAAATGTATTTTTAGATAATCCACATGGAATGTTGTTATTCTTTAAAAGATAAAATGCTTATTTGAATCGAGCTAATTAATGAAGATAAACTTGTTGACAATAATAGTTAATAAAATAATGTTATTGCAAAAACTCTATATTGCTCAAAATAAAAGAATGTAACTACATTAACATTGCAGATAATGTAGTGACGAACTGAATCAAAAAATCAAAACTCCTACAAATATAGTATTGCTTTATTCCAAGAAGAGGCATAAAGCAAGACTTTTGCTTACCAACTTAATCTTTGCAGTGGGTGTTATATTTACTAAGTTTGTGGGAACACTAAGAATACGGGTTTTAATACCGTTATAAAAATATAAGCACAATTATTATACACAAACGATACGGCAAGTGCAAAAAATGACCCGTGTAATCAGAAGAAAATTAACTAAAAGGCAAGATATAGAATATGTATTATCCCAATGATATTGAAAAAATTTGTTATGAGCAAAATCATATTGAAAAGGTATGGGATGAAATGAAACAAGTTATCCCGACTTACTTTCAACAATATATTGATACAGAAAGTGGATACTCAATCCCAGAAAGCGAAATTGAAAAGCTCGCTGTTAAATTTGGTTCTACCTGCAAACCAAAAAGTGAGCCAAAAGATACAAAAAAAATTCTGGAAAGGCTTTTGAAAGAATCAATCAAGGATTATGAAAAAGACCGCCAACGTTATCAAGATATTCTTGATTTAGAATCATTGGCAGAATACAAAATCGATGTAAGTGCCTTCAAGAATACAATTTTAAGAAATCAAATTCCGATTATTAATAAAACACTGAAAAATATACATGCAAAGGAACTTGACAAGTTCCGTGCTGCATTTAATACTACACAACCGGGAGACTTGTTTAAAGTAATTTATAACATTGTTCAATTAGCAAATGAATGGCATAATGAGTGGTATAAAGAAAAAGAATTTGAAGAAATTGATACCTGCGATGGCTTGGAATATTATGAGTTAGATAAAGAAGCCTACATAGCATATGGAGTAATTGGCGGGGGAATTAAAAGTCATTTCATTTACAAGCTTTTTCCTGAAATGTATCCAAATAGAAGCAGAGAAGCTGTTTGGGCATTATATTATTTAAGCAGTAAGAAAAAGTTTGGTTGTAAAGAAGACTCTCAGTTTCTTATGATCAATGCGAGAGAAGGAACAACTCAGCAAAATTATTTTTATCCATATGCCTTGTTTTCATTTTACGCTATTAGAATTTATCGGCAACTAAAAGAGCTTTATGCAAAGCATGGAGTAAGCTTACCTATTGAATATAGATTTGTTCTAGTGGATAGCTTTCTCTCATTTGTCGCAAGAACTCATCAGTCTGAAATTGACGATTTAAAGAAGAAAGCAGAAAGCTATCATTATGAATACTAAAGCAAAAGAAGTTTTTGAAAAAGAGTTTCCTGCTTTAGCAGGTGTGTTTTCTTTAAAACCATTTCAAGAGAAAGTAATTAACCATCTTATAGAGAATGGTTCAACATTAGCAGTAATGCCGACAGGTGGTGGAAAATCCCTCATTTATTGGGTTACTGCAAAAGCACTAAAAGGAACTTGTTTAGTTATTTCACCATTGATAGCACTTATTGACGAACAGGCAGAAAAACTTGAAAAAGAAGGTTTTGAAGTCTTAGCTATTCACAGTGGTATGGGAGCTTCAGAACAAATGAAGCAATTAAAAAAATTTGCTCAAGGTGAATCTAAACCTGATTTCATTTTTGCTAGTCCAGAAAGGATGGCGACAGACGGATTTTTTGAATACTGTATTTCATTGCAGATAAATAAAATCAAATTAGTCGTTATTGATGAAGTCCATTGTATAAGCCAATGGGGATTTGATTTCCGACCATTTTACAAGCATATACCAACTTTTCTTAATTCAGTCTTTTCAGATAAATGGCCAACAATTTTAGGTTTGACAGCCACAATAAATCCAAAAGAGCTTATCGATATTACTACTGATTTTAAAATTAAAAAAAGTTCTATCATCAAAGATGATGTATTGTTAAGATTTGATATTGATTTGAAAGTTGAGAAGCTATCAAACGAAGAAGAAAAGAAAGCTCGTCTTTGGCAAATAATAGATAACCACACCAACGAGAAAGTATTGGTTTATTTATATCGTAAATACCACAAAGGTGGTGTGGAAGATTTGTGTGAAACTGCAAATCAAAAGGGACTAAAGGCATTATCATTTCATGGAGATATGAGTAGCTCCGAACGGCAAAGTGTTCTAAACGAATTTAGAGATGGTTCAATTAATTTAGTTTTTGCAACAAATGCCTTTGGAATGGGTATTGATATTCCCAATATTCGAGTTGTAATTCATTTTATGATACCCGAATCTATTGAGCAATATTATCAAGAAATTGGACGCTCAGGAAGAGACAAAAATGGTGCTATTTCCTATATGCTTTATTCTAATAAAAATGTTCAGGTAAGAAAAACACACTTTATCGACAAATCATTTCCTCAAGGGGATCAAATCAAAGAATTGTTCAAAAAGGCAACTAACAATGAAGTTGGTAAAAAGACTTTGCAATATTTTGCAGAAGAAGAATTACAATCGGCTCTACCTTATTTTTTGAATTGCGGTGCAATTACGATAGAAGGCAAAGGCTTTACAGGCTTAAAAGTTTTCAAAACTAACTCAAACCCTATGTTGAAGTCAATAATTGAATCTTCAAGAACGGGAATGGTTGTTCCTGTATTGTTAAAACCCGAATTTTCAAAACTTACTTGTCGAGAATTTTTTAACATAACCTATAAAGCATTAGTTGATAATGAGGCAAAATTAGCTAAAAATCTTGACAAATGCTTAATTATTGAAGCAACAGAAGAATATCTTACTGATGAGCAAATTGAAACAATTAGTAATGAAACTGCAAGTAAAAGAGAGTATAAACATAATCTATTAGATTATCTCGTTTATCTCCTTGATAACTTTGACAGTTCAATTTCAATGCACCAAGATATTGGAAGATATTTAGGTGTAAGTAAACATTCACTAAATAAGATACATCAAACTGAAAATGGGATTTGGGTTCGTTCAAAATCAGAAGTGATAATTGCAAATATTCTTTATCGTTCAAATATTGATTTTCAATATGAAGAAAAACTTTTTTATAATGAAACTCAATGGAAAGAACCTGACTTTACAATAAGACATAATAACAATGTTTGGTATTGGGAACACCTTGGGCTTTTGGGTAACGAGCAATATAACGAAAATTGGCAGGAGAAAAAGCAAATTTACAAAAAACTTGGAGTACTTGACAAAGTATTAACGACAAAAGAAAGTACGGTTTTGAGCAATCAAGTGAATGAGTTAATTAAAAAAATTAAAATGTCATAATAACAAAACCTAGAATTATATTTGGTAAATTTCTATATTTAGAAATGGTGGATTATGTGGTAAAACTAAATTTGTTTTTTGTCAAATCATATTAGTGGAATAGCTCTTTAGGTGTTCTGCGTTGCTTGGCTTATCGCATCCAACAAAAACAAACCTAAATCTTTATGCAGTGCTTCATTATGCTGCGGACAACCAGTTGAATGTAGACACCTTGGACAACCAGCTTCACAATCACATTCAGCTGCTAGCGCATATGCTTTAGCAGCGAAATTGGTCAAGTCAGAAAAGATAGCTTCTGCTGCTCCATTACCACCTTCACAAGTGTCAAAAAAGTAGCCAATTGTTCTAGTTTCTTTT
>NZ_JACJQG010000100.1 GCF_014696435.1 Calothrix anomala FACHB-343
CCTTTTTCCTTGCAAGCGATCGCCTGTGAGTTTGTGGGTACGTTTGCACCTAGATTACTATTTAATCATGAGCTAGTGCAACCCAGCAAAATTAATGGGACAGACCACTAGCTTTATACCCTACACTCCTGGCGTACTTCCCCCATCAACGATAATCTCTGTGCCTGTAATTGAAGCAGCGAGATCGGAGACTAAAAATAGGGTTAATGCAGCAATTTCTTCTGGTTGGGCAATTCTTTTTAGAGGAATTCCTTGTAGGGTTTCTGCTTTTGCTTGTTCAACTGTAATCCCTCGCGCTTGGGCGTTTTGTTCAGCTAAACGTTCGGCTCTTTCAGTAGCAGTCGCACCAGGAGAAATGGCATTAATCCGAATGTTGTAATCGGCTAATTCTTTAGAAATTCCTCTTGTAAAGTTGAGCAAGGCAGCGTTGGTTGTCCCACCTGGAAGGAAGCTAGGGCGAGGTGTCCTACCTGCACCACCGATAATATTGACAATTCGTCCATCCCCTCGACTCTTTTGATGGGGAACAACGGCTTTAACTAGGCGAATATAGCCCAATAATTTTAAGTTCCAAGCATCTAAAAATACATCATCACTCAAGTCGAGGAAAGACCCAGCACGGGCTGATCCAGCATTATTGACTAAAATATCAATTTGGCCAAACTGCTGTAATGTAGTGGAAACTACTCGCTCCACACTCTCGGCTTGAGTTAAATCGGCACTGATAGAAATGACTTTCGCCCCTGTTGTGGGTAGGGATTGGATAGCGCTAACTGCATTCTCTAACCGTTCTGGGTTACGAGCTGCAATGACTACATTCACACCTTCAGTATAGAGTGACTTGGCGATCGCTAAACCAATACCCGCACTACCGCCTGTGACAATTGCTGTTTTACCTGAGAGTTTTAGATCTAAGCTCATGACATGAATTCCTAGATGTTTTTGCTGTGAATATCTACAGATAACTTAAGTAAGTCGGCACAATTAATGTCATTTGTCATTTGTCATTTGTCATTGGTAAGAGTTTCGACAATGTTTATATTGCATGAAATAGTTTGGTTTATTATTGCCGACTTACTTAGTCTTTCTTACTTCAATATTTTCGTGACTTGGTTAATGATATTTAATAATATACGCAAAATCGATAGATTTTTAGTATTTTTTAGTAATTGCCATAAATATCAGATGTATATTAAATAATCAAGTACCCAAGAGAATGATGTTTGTAGAATAGCGATCGCGCCTTCAATTCCCTTTATCAAAATACGTGAAAGTAAGCATTATCCATCATACATAATACTTGTTCTTCCCATCTGCACACTGAGCAAAGTCGAAGTGTGCCCTCTGCCTAAATAGCAATAGCACTACTAACAAGATAATTATTTTCCTGCTCCAGCAATTTTGGTAATAATCTCATATCATTAAATACAACAGATGCACCAGCTTCTCTGAGTTTTTTTGGTTTCGTTAACTCGGAATAACCAAATACAGTCATCCCCGCATTTACTCCAGCCATCACACCTGTTGGTGTATCTTCAATTACTACACATTCTTCTGGAGAAAAACCCATCGTTTCAGCTGCATATAAAAATACGTCTGGATAGGGTTTACTACGTATAATTCCTGTGGTAGTAAATATTTTGCCAGCAAAATAACTGAATAAATCTGTTTTTAATAAAGCTTGTCTGAGCCATTGATGACTACTATTTGAGGCTACGCAAAAAGAAAGATTAAGTTTACTTAAAACATCATGTATTCCTTGCACTGGTTTGAGGTGTTTTATAAAAGCTTGCATTGTGCGTTGTTCAAATTCAGCAGCAAACTTAGTCGGTAAAGGTTGACCGAGAATATCTTGAATAGTTTCTAGACAAATAGCAGTAGATTTACCAGCACAAATATCGAACACATCTTCTAAAGTTAGATATAAGCCGATTTCATTGAGCATATCCAACAAAATAACATTGGCGATGATTTCACTATCTACAAGCACACCATCGGCATCAAAAATTACTAAATTGAATTTATTCATTAATC
The DNA here is from genome assembly GCF_014696435.1 of Calothrix anomala FACHB-343. Lineage (GTDB taxonomy): Bacteria > Cyanobacteriota > Cyanobacteriia > Cyanobacteriales > Nostocaceae > Aulosira > Aulosira anomala_A. Next base: position 2,035 of record NZ_JACJQG010000100.1, read on the forward strand.
GCTAAAATTTGATAGGTGTTGACTGTTGACTGTTGACTGTTGACTGCGGTACGGGCTGGTTTACAAATATCTTCACTTTTATAATCCGAATCTGGATGAACCCGCCCCTACAGATCACCTGAATTGTTGACTGTTGAAAAATTTATTGGCTATTTTTAATGACTGGAAAGATTTAATTAGAAATGTTTAATACTGCCTTGCCTGGGTAGGTTCTATCTAATAATTTCTGGGCAACATCGGCTATTTGTGTCCAATCACCTTCAATATCAATGTGAGGACGTAATTGTTCGGTTTCTACTAAACGTAAAAGTCTTTGAAGTCCGATTGCAGCTGATTCTCGTTGTAGTTCGTGGAATAATATTAAACCGTACAAACTTGCGCCACCTGTAGCAAAAAATTGCTGGGCGTTAAATGTTACTTCTGCACCTGCTGATACGCCAAACAGCACAACAGTACCGTCCTTTGCCAACAAATTCAAAGCTGTGCCTAATGTTTTACCACCTACTGACTCAACAATTAGGTGATAGGGAGCAGATTGATCATTTGCGGCAATATTCTCACCAATAATTACAGAATCAGCACCAGCATTTTTCACGAAAGACTCAAACTCTGGGCGGCGAATATGCGCCACTACCTTTGCGCCACTAAGTTTTGCTAGTTGAATAGCAAAGTATCCTACACCACCAGATGCACCTGTAATTAATACTGAGCGTCCTAAAACTGAACCGCCTTTGAGTAATGCGTGGTAGGCAGTTAACCCGGCTACTGGTAATGTCGCAGCTTGCGCAAAAGATACTGATGGTGGCAATTCTGCTAGTGAGTGAGTTGGAACTGAAACCAATTCTCCCCAAGCACCGCCCCGCAGTAACCCGACAACCCTTGTGCCGACAACCGGGCCTGAACCATCAGCAGCCGGGGTTTCTACTACACCCGCCAAATCCCAACCAGGACGCCAGCCTGCTTCTGCGATGGTTGAACGTCTGATTTCTCCCCGATTCAAAGAAATGGCTGCTACGCGAATCACAGCTTCGTTAGGCGCTGGGGTAGGTGCATCGACATCACGCAATACTAAACGCCCAGGTACAGAAGGATCGACTACAACGGCACGTATTTTACTCATAGGAGACAACTAAACTGTTGACGGTTGACGGTTGACGGTTGACTATTGACTCTTTAAAAATTCTTGGGACAAGGTAGTAACTATATCTGATAATGAGCGATCGTGATCGCTTTCTTCTGGTGTTTCTTTACCCAAAGAGGTTTCTTTGACTAGGCGGTAAACATCAGCTGCGCCTTGAAAAATCTTCTCGGTTAAATCTAAGGCTTGAAATGTGTCTGCAATCTCTTCCATTTCTCCAATCCATCGATGTGCTTTTGGTGTCATGGATGGCAGAGAACGAGTCAGTGTTTTTGCTAGTTCTGGTTGGCTAGTCTTGACTTCATCCCACAATTCTTGATCTAAGTTGAGGCGATGGGCTGCAATGAGTAATTCTGTGCCAATTGCTGTCAATCCTTTTGTGAGGGCTGCGTAGGACATCTTTAACCCAGAAGCTTTACCAATTTCATCGCCAATCACCCTGATATCTAAGCCATAATCGCGCAATTGTTGGAGTTCTACAGCCTGTTTTCCTGATGCATAGATGCGGGTGCGATTGGGAACTCGTGGAGGCGGGCCAATTATTGATGCATCGACAAATTGTCCGCCTTGTGATTCGATGATTTGGGCAATATTTTTGACTTTTTGGGGTGAGATGGCATTGGCATCAACATATAAAATATTCTTACCGATATTGCCTATTACCTCAGCTACTTGGCTTGCAGCTTCAGTGGCGGCGGCGGGAACTAGAACTGATAGCACAATATCCGATTCAATTACTAGTTGTTTAATTGAACCGACATCTTGAACATTAGCGGCGGTTGCTAGTTGTCGAGTGCGTAGGCGTAGCCCGTCGTAGACATCGCTCCGATTGTCTAAAGCAGCAATTGTCTTTAATCCATGACGATTGAGTACAGATGCGTAGACGCGAAGCGGCTTGTCGTCAGACATCGCCTGTCCCATGTCACCAGGACTTAAAATACCAACAGTTTGTATTTGCATGGAAGCTTAATTCCAAAATGCTGCGCAATAAGTACTGATGCGCGTATTTCGCAACCAGTACTCTTTGTTCAGCATGGGTTTGGAGATTGAGTTATGAAATAAAATACGGTAAATTGACTGAATTACCGTACTTTAGCTCTAAACAGAAAAATATCACAAATTGTTCTGAGAAAGCAAGTGTTCAATTACAGTGAAAACGAGACTTAGACTAGCCGATAAACGAGATGCATCACAAATGCTGGCAATTTATACGCCAATTGTCCGCGAAACGACAATTTCCTTTGAGTTAGAACCACCCAGCGAAGTTGAGTTTCAACAGAGGATCGAGAACTACCAACAGCAAATGCCTTGGCTAGTTTGCGAAATTAATGGTGAGATTGTCGGCTATGCTTATGCTAGTCCTTATCGTACCCGTGCAGCCTATCAATGGTCTGTAGAATCTTCTGTATATGTTGGTGAGAAATATCGCCGCCAAGGAATTGCCAAAGCCTTGTATACAGCGCTATTGAAGTTACTGCAAGTACAAGGATTTTATAACGTAGTGGCGGCGATCGCTTTACCCAATCCAGCCAGTTTAGCTTTACATGAAGCTATTGGTTTTGTGTCTGTTGGAGTCTTTCACCGAGTTGGATTTAAATTTGGCAAGTGGCTTGATATAGGATTTTGGCAATTATCTCTCCAACCAGAGCAATCTTTCTTAATTAATAACCACAGCACACAACCCATTAATCCACCACTTCCCGTATCAGCAATCCAAAACACACCTTTGTGGGATCAAGCATTAACAACAGGACTATTACAGCTACAAATTTAACTCAGTAACACTCTGCGGATCTCTGCGCGAACTTTGCGTTCTTCTGCGTTGAAAAACTTTGCTTTCAAAAAACACCTAAAATATGTCAGAAATCACCAACCTCTCCTAAAGCTTATGAAACAGTTGCACCTTTCGTTATGCCTTTAGACTTGTTTAAGGTTAGCAAAAAACTCTCGTAGTCATTGTAGTTAGGAAAAATATCAGTCGCACCTTCTTTAAATAATGCTTGGGCTGCATTGTCTGAAGCGATACCAATAAATCCATATCCTAACTTACGTGCTGAACGAATATCCCAAACACCATCGCCAATGTAAACAACTTCTGGGAAACTTTGATTGTAATAAATTTCAGCGCGAGAAAGTGCGATCGCCATTATCCCCTCTCGTGAATCGTCATCATCCGAAAACGCATAGGGAATATTATCAATAGGAAGATGAGCCGATTTTAACTTGAATATTGCTGATGCTGCCCAACCGCCTCCCGCAAAGGCTAAGAGATAGTCATCAGACAAAAGTAGCCTTTGCAACATCTCAAATGCACCGGGTATTGCTTTGACTCCACTACTTGCTTGTGCGCCATCAACGAGTAATTCTACAAAACGCTGTTGAAATACTTCAACCTCTCTCGATGTAGGAATGCGAGAAAGTTTACTCTGACACACTTCTTTTAAAATGCAAGCATCTGTTACATGAGTATATGATGTCCAATCACTTGATACTTCCGAGACAGCAAATACTTCAGACAACGCCTGTAAATATGATTCATTATCCAAGTGATTGGATTCAGTTAGAGTGCCATCAATATCAAACATTACTAATTTCACCATATTTACTTGATTTCACCTGTAGACTGTGTTGTCACGCAACGCATCGCTAATCAACTATCATTGGTTAAATCTATGCTGAAAATACAAAATATTGATAGATAAAGTGTCATTTTGGCAATTTCCATTACTTGTGTTCTGTTGCTGGACATGAGATGCTACTTTATATTAAGTACGTTTAATCGATAAGTTTACAGTATTTTATTTGCGAAGGCAGATAAAAATAAATTTGTGCAGCCTTTAATCAAGGATGCATTGGAAATTATTTTGCAGAATTACACAAGATTTGTGTTAGATATTTAGGAGTGCGAACATGAGTTTAAAATATTTCTTTTCCAGGTTAAAAAAACCCAAGTTAAAGCCGAAAATATTTACTGCGTTAGCAATATTTTTTGCTGTCTTCCTGATTCTTCCTTTATCACCACTTTCAGCATTTTCAGCTAACTCTAGCGCTAAAATTCAGTTTGTTTCGCCTAATTGGCTGGCAGAAAATTCTCAAGATAAAAATTTACGAATTTTAGATGTCAGGAATTTTCCTCTCGACTATATAGAGGGACATTTATCTGGTGCTGTGAATATTGCTGATACTGCTTTTCGCGGCCCCAGAGAAGGTTTACCCGTACAGTATTGGAATAACGAAAAGTTAGGACAAATCTTTGCCAATTCAGGATTAACAAATAATAGCCGCGTGCTTATCTATTCAGATGGTAGAGATGTTTTAGGCGCAACAATGGTTGCTTATTTACTAGAACGTTCTGGATTAAAAGATATCGCTGTATTAGATGGTGGCTATACAGGTTATAAAGCTGCAAATGATGTCACTAAAGAATTTCCGCAGTACAAAGTTGGTAAATTCACAGTCAAAGATAACCCTTCAGTTCGCGTCAGTTTAAATGATGTGAAAAAACTGATTGGTAAACCAGGAGTGACATTTATCGATCCTCGTCCTGAAAAATTATTCCGAGGTGAAGAAAATATTTGGATACGTAACGGACATATTCCAGGAGCGCGGAATATTCCTTGGGTAACATTTATGGATGCTCAGAATCCTCACAAATTAAAGTCATTAGACGAGATTAAGAAGATTCTCGCTGATAAAAAGATTGACCCCAAAAATGATATTATTGTTTCTTGTAGCACCGGACGAGAAGCAACATTACAATATGTTGTCTTAAAGCATCTTCTGGGTTATCCCAAAATCAGGATTTATGAAGGTTCTTGGACAGAGTATAGCGCTCAAAAAGATTTACCAGTAGCTACTGGAGATGAGAAGTTAACCTAATAGCAAATCAGGAAAAATCAATGAAATATGCAATTTTGTTAATTGCAGCATCTATTATCACATTTGGCTCAGTAGATGTATTTGCAGCTAATAATCCCGATCAAAATAACTTGGTTAGTTGTAAAAGAAGTAAAGATCAGCCCCCAGAAAGTTCTACAAGCGATCGCTCTGGAGCTTAGTACAATATTTTACTGGTTTATCATGAATCAAATTTAACAATACTCCGCTAGAATTTACACTGATTCCTTTTCCTCAATAAAGTTCTGAGTGATGTTTTCCATCGCTCAGAATTATTTATTATTGGGTGATAAATTTAGCCAGCAAATAACTTTTTTAATACCCTCGTTGCGGGTGATAGTTTCTCTGCAACACCCAACGTGATCGCCTTGTGCATACCTTCCCTAGCCCCTAACCGGATACTTTGCAATATTTAATGTTTGATAACCTAATAATTCGTATATCATACACTTGTGTTTGCCAGCACATCTTTTTTTGGATGGATTGTGTAAGCTGTATCTTGATTGTCCAGTTATGGGTGAATGCCTATACCAGACATGATTACCTCAAAGCCTTACAGTCAAAGGATTTTATAAATCTGCCATCCAGATACAATTATTTTTTGGGCGTATGTCAGTAGTGGAAAGCTTAAACTTTCGTCTTTTCATAAGTCACTTACTAGCTATTGATAAGGGTTTGACCAAGATGTGTCAGGTTATCAAGCCAAGCAATGAGTTTTGAGCAGTTAGAAATCAGCCAAAGTGTTTTAGCAGCAGTCAAATGATGACTGATGTTGTGAGAAAAGCGATCGCTATTAGCGAACCGCATTATTGAAGAAGAGAACAAAGTAGATGAGCAAAAAACGTCAGTTTCGGTTAGGTGCATTTATTCAAGCCACTGGACATCATATCTCTGCATGGCGACACCCTGACGCGCAAATAGATGCAGGGTTGAATTTCGAGCATTACAAAGAAATTACCCAAACAGCCGAACGAGGGTTATTTGATGCAGTCTTTCTTGCAGATAGCCCAGGAGTTTGGGGTAATGGTGGCGAAAATCAGTGTCGTAATGGTAAAATCGCCCATTTCGAGCCTGTGACTCTCTTCTCTGCTTTATCTTCAGTCACTCAAAACATCGGTTTCATCGCTACCGCCTCAACTACATACGAAGAACCCTACACCCTAGCACGGAAGTTTGCTTCTCTAGATTACTTGAGTAAAGGACGCGCCGGTTGGAATGTAGTTACCACAGGTAATGATAACGCCGCCGCTAATTTTGGACTGGAAAATCACCCAGATCACAGCCTGCGTTATGAACGGGCGGAAGAGTTTGTCGAAGTCGTCAAAGGACTGTGGGATAGTTGGGATGATGATGCCTTTATCCGTGACAGAGAATTAGGTATTTATTTCGATCCAGAGAAGCTACACACACTCAACCACAAAGGTAAACATTTCTCCGTCAAAGGCCCCTTAAACGTCGGGCGTCCGCCTCAAGGTTACCCCGTAATTGTCCAAGCTGGAGCCTCGGAAGCTGGGCGAGATTTAGCTGCGCGTACTGCTGAGGTAATTTTCACCGCTAATCAAACCCTCGCAGATGCTCAGGAATTTTATGCCGATATCAAGGGTAGATTGGCAAAATATGGACGTTCCCCGGATGATTTAAAAATTATGCCTGGTGCATTCCCAATTATTGGGCGTACAGAAGAAGAAGCACAAGAAAAATACGAGTTTCTACAATCATTAATTCATCCCGATGTCGCTTGGGGTATTTTAAAAACCTATTACAAAGGTGTGGATCTATCGAAATATTCTCTAGACGATCTAGCTCCCGAACTACCAAGCGACACCAACACCAATAAGAGCCGTCTGAAATTAGTGAAAGATTTAGCTACTCGCGGTAGTTTAACGCTGCGTCAGTTGTACCGCTCTCTCGCTACTGCAAGAGGCCATCGGACTATACTTGGTACTCCCGAAACCATTGCCGATCAACTAGAAGAATGGTTTAACAATGGTGCAGCAGATGGCTTTAATATCATGCCTCCAATTCTACCTACAGGATTAGATGACTTTGTAAATTTAGTTGTCCCCATCCTGCAAAAACGCGGACTGTTCCGCACTGAATACGAGGGTAGCACCTTGCGCGAAAACCTTGGCTTACGTCGTCCAGGTAATCGTTTGGCTGTGCAACAAGCAAATGAAAATTTAGTATCAGCATAAATTTTGCTAGGTGCGTTATCCCAATTCACAAAAATTCTGATACAGATCTACATCAAGAAAGCATTATAGGACTTACCCACAAAACCTCTCAAACTCTTATTCCCACCGAAGTTCTGTTCGTCGAAGACGTTGGCAAAGCCATCGCCGGAAGCCGGCGCTCCGACTTCTCTCTGTGTTCTCTGTGTCCTCTGCGGTTCATTATTCCGTTAACTTTGCGTAAGTCCTATTAATTTTGAATTGGTATAACCCTCCAAATAATTCTCTTGGACTTTTCACTCATGCTTAAACTCTACTGTTTCAAGCGTGTTTTTTGTAGAGCGCCTCCCATTTCAGGTTTTCCTGATGCTCTACATAACCTGAAAATCTTAGCTAAATATGAGGAAGAAAAAATGACTGAATATAGCAGATTAAAGACATCAACCTCAGCCGCAATCAGAGCTACCCTAGATTATCCAGTAATCGATACCGACGTTCATACCAACGATTTCACACCAGCACTAGAAGATTACATTGCTAAATATGGCGGTGCAAAACTTGTAGACGAATTGCGCAAGGCTGAATCATCTCGTCTAAACTCCAAAGCAGATGGTAAAGATTGGTATCAACAAACACCTGAAGAACGTCAATACAATCGCACAATTCGCTCTCCCTGGTGGGCGAGAGTGACAAAAAATACTCTAGATTTAGCTACATACATCCTGCCAGAATTACTGTATGAACGTCAGGCGGAACAAGGTTCAGATTATTCTGTACTGTTTCCCAATAACGTCCTTGCGCCTGCTGGAGCCAGCCCAGAGAATCGCCAAGCCCTGCAACGAGCTGTTAACCACTATCATGCTGATTTATATCGCAAATATAGCGATCGCCTGACGGTGGTAGCTGGTATTCCGATGACTACTCCTCAAGAAGCTATTGAAGAGTTAGAATTTGCAGTAAATACACTAGGGCTAAAGGTTGCAAATATTCCTGGTGGTGTAAAACGACCAATTAAAGCGATCGCAGATAAATATCCTGCTGATAAATACCCAGAAGTTGCTAGATATGCTTCTTACATAGACTTCTTTGGTTTAGATAGTGAATATGACTACGATCCATTCTGGGCTAAAGCTGTAGAGTTGGGTGTGCCCATTACTACCCACTACGGCAGCCAAGGTTGGACTGGTCGCTCCTCCATCAGTAACTACATGAATAACCATATCGGTCACTTTGCCGATGGTTCTCAAGCTTTTGCAAAGGCGTTGTTCTTTGGTGGTGTCACCAAACGCTTCCCACAATTGCGCGTGGGAATGCTCGAAGGTGGCGCAGATTGGGGCGCTCATGTCTACATTCATTTAGTAGATCGTTACTCCAAGCGTAATCTTCAGGGGCTACAAAACTACAACCCAGACTTGACAAACGCTGATGAGTTGTTCGAGTTGTTTGAGCGCTTCGGTGGCGAAATCACCCAAGGGTATTCCTTAACTAAAGAAGAATTGGTCAAGAGTGTCCTGGGTTCTTCCTTTGCGCGTCATAGCCGTCAACCAGTGGGTAAAGAATTAGAAGACTTTGCCGCAGCCGGAATTGAAAGCATTGAAGATATTCGCGATCGCTGGGTGAATAGTTTCTTCTTTGGTTCCGAATCTGACGATCGCACCATCGGCGCAGCATTCAACGACAAAGCCAATCCCTTAAACGTGAAGATTAACGCCATCTATTCCTCAGATGTCGGTCACTGGGATGTACCCGATTTAACAGATCCTCTCGCAGAAAGCTGGGAATTGGTGAAAGAAGGCGTAATTTCCGAAGCTGACTTCAAAGCTTACGTATTCGCTAATCCCTACAAATTCTACACCGAAGCCAACTCCAACTTCTTCAAGGGTACAGCTATCGAATCCCAAGTAGCTCAAATCCAATCACCACAATTAGATAAAAGCTTTGCTAGGGCATAGGGAATAGGGCATTGGGCATAGGGCATTGGTTAACTATTTCTTTCTCCCTTGTCCTCCTTGTCCCCCTTGTGCCCCCTGCTCCCTGCCCCCTTGCCTCTTCTCCCCCAATCCATAACGGGAAATCGACATGACAACAACGACTGACCTAGATTTTCGCGCTCGTGAGGCACTGCGCCTCATCGGCCCCGATCCGGAAAACTGGGTGAGCGATCGCCCAGGTATTGACCACAATGTCACAATTGTTGGTGGTAGTGGTAGCGGTAGTGTCTTTGCGTTTGCGCTGCGGCGTGCAGGTATCGGTCGCGTGACAGTAATTGATGCCGCCGAAGATGAAAGCCTTGCTGGTGTGTGGTTAACACGAGCAAGAATGAAAAAGCTCCGCACGCCGAAGAACCTACCAGGCCCGGAATTAGGTATTCCGGAATTGTCCTTTCAAGCTTGGTATGAAGCGCGACATGGTGCTGAAGCTTACGCAGCAATTGACCGGATTCCCAGAGTACTCTGGGCTGAATATCTTAGCTGGTATCGTCAGTTTCTCAGTATTTCAGTACGTTACCGGACGAAGTTAGTAAGAGTTGAGCCTGCTGAAGGTTTCTTGCGCTTGCACCTTGAGGTAGACGGTGTATCGCAAATAGAAACTACCCGCAAAATTATCTTCGCTAACGGTGTGGCTGGTACTGGTGGCGCGTATATACCGCCTGTATTAGCTGATTTACCTCGCAATTTATATGCACATACCTCCGAGTTGATTAACTTTGAAGCATTGCGCGGTAAAACTGTAGCGGTATTGGGTGCGGCGGCTTCAGCTTTCGATGCTGCAGGAGTAGCGTTGGAATCGGGAGCCAAGGAAGTACATCTGTTTGCACGCAGAGAAGCGATCGCATCTTTACCTATAAATCGCGTGCGTGGCTATCCCGGTGCTTACTTTAACTATCCAGAACTATCCGATTCGGCTCGCTGGTTTCAAGCTTGGCGATTTCGGCAAGTAGGTTCGACACCACCACCTGATGCAATTGAACGAGTAATCGCCTTTCCTAATTTTTACCTGCATCTATCTGCACCTTGGAAATCGGCACAAGAAAAAGGCGATCGCATTGTCGCCCAAGTAAAAGATGATATTTTCGAGTTTGATTTTGCGATCGCTGGTACTGGTTACTTTGTCGATCCCACAAAGCGCCCCGAACTAGCCGATTTTTCCCAGCATATTGCCTTGTGGCGCGATCGCTATCAGCCACCAACCGAACAGCACGATGAAGATTTAGGAACGCACCCTTACCTTGGCAAAGCCCACGAATATTTAGAGAAAGTACCTGGTACTGCACCCTACCTCAAAGACATTCATGTCTTCAATCCGGCTGGTTTTGTCAGCTTTGGCTTGCCAATTGGTGATGTACCCAGCATTCGCCGCGACATCCCTGCAATAGTATCCCGCATCAGCGAGGATTTATTCTTCGCCGATTGGGAACAGCATGAAGCACGCATTACTGGTAATAACATCGCCCCCGACTTTGAAGACTCATTGTACGCCGCCGCAGTGTGGAAACAGCCAGCTAAGGTTGCGATTAGTTAGTAAAGCAAGGGGGCAGGGAGCAGGGAGCAGGGGGACAAGGGGGACAAGGGGGACAAGGGGGACAAGGGGGACAAGGGAGACAAGGGAGACAAAGAAAATTGTGAACTATGCCCAATGCCCAAATTATTTAAGATTCACAACTATGTCAATACAACAAATCAGCAATAGTTCCTTACCTTATCTTTTTTCACCCGTGGCTGACGATGCCAATAAACCCGCACCCCTGGTATTGTTTTTGCATGGAGCGCGCGATCGCGGCAACAATTTAAATATACTGTTGAAATGGGGTTTACCACGTTTTGTGGATGAGTCAAGCCCTTTACCTTACGTCTTTGCAGCCCCCCAGCTTCCCGAAGGGCAAACTTGGGTAGAAAGAGAATCAGATGTCATTGCTTTACTAGATAATCTCATCGCCTCCCAACCCATCGATCCATCCCGCGTAATTATATCTGAATTTAGCTTAGGTACAGCTGGCGCTTGGCATATCGCCGCTTCTAATCCTGGGCGCTTCGCTGGTTTGGTAGCAGTTTCCGGACGCGCACCTAAGACATTAGAACCAACACAACTAGCTGCACTCCAAGAAATTCCCATCCAAATATTCCAAGGTGGAAAAGACGAAAAACTCTCAATTGAAGATACAGAGCAGGTTGTCACCACCTTGCGCCAAGTCAAAGGTCAAGTAGATTTTACTCTACTGCCTGATGGCGATCATTTTATTGCCGATGAAGTCTTGGGTTTTGGCTAATCCAATTATTACTGCTCCCATTATTGGTGCTAGTCGTCCAGAACAGCTGAATGACACTCTCAAAGCAATTGAAGTAAAACTCGATGATAACTTGAAACAAAAGTTAGACGATATCACCGCCGAATATCGCAAAGGTGATGCTGTGCGTTAGAAATCTTAAATATATTTCTTGCGTCTACTTTTAAAGATGGCTAATATAGCCATCTATTTTCATCTTAGCCATTCACTAAAAAATTTCGCAACCAAATATGAAAATCCCTTTCCCTTAGTCCCTAGTCCCTAGCTCCTATTTTCAAGTTAGATACTTTTTTTAAATTATTACTCTCTTCTTTCTCTTATCTTGGCGTACTTGGCGTACTTGGCGGTTTATTTAAAAAATAAATTGCATTATCACAGAGAAGAGATTAGGTATCATCTCAAGAGCTTTGTTTGCTAATTCTATAAATGATAAAATCAGTTCTGTTCGATTTAGATAATACACTACTCGACCGTGATACATCGATTAAACAATTCATCACATTCCAGTATGAAAGATTTTATCCCCACTTCAAGCATATTTCCCAAGCTGATTATGTAACTCGATTTATTGATTTAGACTGTCACGGTCATGTTTGGAAAGATATAGTTTATCAAAACCTAGTTGGAGAATTTAAAATCAAGGATATCACTTGGCAAGCTTTACTTTAAGATTATAAAACTCAGTTTCAGTCCCATTGTATTCCCTTCCCTTTTCTCACTGAAACCCTAAGTTATTTAAAACAGCAAGGCTATTTATTAGGTATAGTCACCAATGGATTAGAGCAGATGCAAAATAGTTCAATTGATGGATTAGAAATTCGGAATTATTTTGATATAATTTTAATCTCTGAAATTGAACAAGTAAGGAAACCAAACCCGGAAATTTTTCAAAGAGCCGTAGTTAAATTGGGAACAGCAGCACAGGATAGTGTTTTTGTTGGAGATCATCCAGAAGCTGATATCAAAGGAGCAAAGAATGCTGGGATGAAAACTATTTGGAAACGTAACTTATCTTGGGTGGAAACTACAGAAGCCGATGCAATCATCGATGAACTGAATGAGATTCCCGCCATTCTTGAACAGTTTAATCATATAGCTGTAGTCACATAGATAAGAACATCTTGAAAGCGTGAATGCTAGGAATAGCAAAGTTTCAACCTCTGCCATCTGCCTTTTGCTATAGTACCAGGGATAAGTTAAAGTGATAAAGAGCGATCGCCGTTTTTCCAGGAAAAAATCTCGTTCATCTCAACCCTTTCAACGTGCTGCTGAAGCACCCAATTTACCGCCGAATTCATTCCAGTTTATTTGCTATTTTGTCAATCAATTTCGCTGGTGGTATATAGCAACCGTGATTTTGGAAATCATCCACGCGACTTGTGGCATTATGTTACCCTATGCCATTGGCGAAATTATCCGCAGTGTAACCAAATCGACAGTTAACAGCAGTGAGATTTTTGCAACCATCAGTCAACCCTTAATGCTGTTCACTGCCTTAAGTATAGGTGAAGTCGTATTTGGGCGTTCTTCGGGACTGTTATTAACTATTCTCCATCCCATCCACCGCCAGCATATTATTCGCTCACTTTATGCTTATTTACAGCAACATTCCCATCGGTACTTAAGTAGTAGTTTTGCAGGTGCTTTAGCACAGCGTATCAACGAAACTGCTTACGGTGTTACCCAGACAATGCAAATGCTGATTTCTGAATTTATGTCAGTCATCATTGTCTATATCGTCGCTATCATTTTACTGTATCGTGCCTATCCGCCTTTAGCTGCATTGGTAGGGATATGGGCAGTTTTATTTATCAGTATTTCCTTTTGGTTAGCTACTCGCTGTCGAATTCATTCCCGCAAAGCCGCCGCCGCTAGAAGTGAAACAGCTGGTATTATTGTCGATGCAGTAACTAATCTGACTGCTAGCCGATTGTTTGCGCGTTTGGGTTTTGAACGACGCTATTTAAATGAGCGATTTAGACGCGAAATTATAGAGGTGAGAAAGGCTAATTGGTACTCAGAACGCATTCGCTGGTTTCAATTTATATCCGCAGCGATTTTGAAAATTGCTACTTTGTATTACTCGCTTTCTTTGTGGAGTCAAGGAAAAATTGCAACTGCTGATTTTGTAGTTGCAACTAGCTTATCACTGTTAATTATTAGTGAAGCCCGCAATTTAAGTAGAAGATTTTTAGATTTATTTGAACATATTGGTAATATCGCCAATGGTGTTTTAACTATTGTGCAACCCCATGAGTTAGTTGATCGAGAAAATGCGATCGCTCATTCCATCACTACCGGAAAAATTGAATTTCGGCGCGTTAATTTCAGCTATTCGGCGGAAAAACAAGTATTTCACGACCTTTCTGTTACTATCCAACCAGGACAGCGTGTAGGTTTGGTAGGCTTTTCCGGTTCGGGAAAATCAACTTTTGTTAATTTAATTTTGCGTCTATTCGATCCCCAATCTGGACAAATTCTCATCGATGGGGTAGATATTCGCGATATGACGCAGGAAGCATTACACGCCCAAATTAGCTTAATTCCCCAAGATCCGTCTCTGTTTCATCGCACCTTACTAGAAAACATTCGTTACGGACGACTTGAAGCTACTGATGAGGAAGTAATTCAAGCAGCACGCAAAGCTTACGCTCACGATTTTATTATTCAGATGAGTGAGGGTTATGATTCTCTCGTGGGTGAACGGGGGGTGAAACTTTCAGGGGGACAAAGACAAAGAATTGCGATCGCGCGCGTTATCCTCAAAGATGCACCCATCCTAATTTTAGATGAAGCCACATCTAGCCTCGATTCCATCACCGAAAAAGCAATTCAAGATACCCTAGATTTAGCAATGAATGGCAAAACCGTGATTGTCGTCGCGCATCGCTTATCTACCATCGCCCATCTCGACCGCATTTTAGTATTCGACCAAGGGCGTATTGTGGAAGATGGTAGCCACAGTAAATTACTCGCAAAAGGCGGTGCTTATTATAGATTATGGCAAATGCAAGCAGGTGGATTTTTACCGGAAAAAGCCAGCGATAATAATTTATCTGAGCTACAAACCGGATAGTTATATGATGTCTGGCAAATTACCCTTAATATGTCATTGCGAGCGGAACTAAGTGGAGCGCAGCAATCACAAGGCCTCTGCCAGTGTTTCACTTCGTACACTTCGGGTTCTCTGAAGGAGTACGCAATGACGGGTATTTGAACGGACATGATAACACACTGCCTCAGTTAACTTGTGATACTCCCAAAGCTTTCAAAGTTGCGATCTCTGCTTCGGTCAATCCTGCCACCCCAGCGATCATCATACCTTCGTATGGACGGGCTGCTCTCAAAGTTTGCCAACAATATCCTGTAGAAACATCCCAAAAGTTGATTGTTTCATCCTGGCTAGCACTGAGGAGAGTTTGAGCATCAAAGCTTAGACTAAGCGACCACACCCAATTGAGATGATTGTGTAATGTGGCAAGGCAATCCCCAGTAGCTACATCCCAAATTTTAATAGTGCGATCGCTACTACCGCTAATTATACGGCTACCATCAGCAGTGAACAAAATACAAAGTACCTGGCTGGTATGACCGGAAAATATACGCAAACACACCCCTGAATGAATATCCCACAGTTGCACTGAAGAGCGATCGCCACCTGTGGCAAAGTATTGATTATCTGGACTAACAGCAATTGCCCAAACGCGGTTGGAATCTGCTTCCCAAGTATGAAGACATTTACCTGTTTCCACATCCCAGCATTTCACTATCGAATCATAGCCACTGCTGAAGAGAGTTTTACCATCTTGGCTAAAAGCGATCGCTAGGACAGAACCCGGATGCCCCTGCAATGTCCGCAGACATTCACCAGAAGATACATCCCAAATCTTAATTGTATGGTCGTAGGAAGCACTAGCAAGTAAATGATTGTCTGGACTAAAAGCAATTGCCCATACCCAACTGCCGTGCCCATGCAAGGTTTTCAGACATTGCCCTGTATACGGACTCCAAATTTTAATCGTGCGATCTGCACTGGCGCTGGCTAGCAATTGTCCGTTGGGACTGAAGGCGACAGAGAAAATCCGATTGCTGTGTCCATGTAATATGCGAAAAGGATGGATATTTACCTTCGAGCTTTGCAAAGCATTAAGATTTATATCCCAAAGCTTGATTGTTTGGTCTTCATGTCCACTGGCAAGTAAGTTTTGTTGCCCATTATGGGCTATAGCATAAATAGCATTGCTATGTCCTTGGAAGGTTTTGCTACATTGTCCAGTTCCAATCTCTCAAACTTTGGCTGCATGGTCATCACCACCACTGGCGATTAAATGTCCTTGGGGGTGAAACGCAACTGACCAAATCCGATTTGTATGCTTTTCTAGTGTATCCAAACATTTCCCGGTGTTGATATCCCAAATCTTTACAGTTTGGTCATAGCTGCCACTTACTAGCAAATTCTCCTTGGGGCTGAATGCTACTGAGGTTACTACTCCTGCGTGTCCTGGCAATGTCATTAAACACATCCCAGTATGTATATCCCACAATTTTACTGTTTGATCAAAACTGCCACTTGCTAATATTTGCCCATCTGGACTGAAGGCGATCGCTTTTACCCATTGCTGATGTCCTTCCAAGATTTGCACGCAGCATTCAGTTTCTCTATCCCACAGCTTGATTGTATTATCCTCACCAGCCGTGGCTAAGATTTGACCTGCGGGATGAAAAGCTACACTCCACACACAAGCATGATGTCCCAATAGAGTTTGGCTACATTTCCCTGTGGCTAGATGCCAGACTTTCACTGTATGGTCATAGCTAGTACTAGCAAGAAATTTCCCATCAGGGCTAAAGGCTATCGATGTGACAATGCTAGTGTGTCCTTGCAAAGTATGGAGATATTCCCCTGTAGTCGTGTCCCAAAGTTTAATTGTATGATCCTGACCGCAACTAGCTAAAATTGGATTTACAGGGCTAAAAGCAATATTCCAGACCCAACTGTTATGTTCTTTGCAGCTAAATAGCTGTTTACTATTGCTGACATCCCAAATATTAATTTCTCCATTTGTATCGCTGGTAGCAAGACGGCATCCATCAGCACTAAAGGCGACGCTAGTAATGCCGCCAAAAGTTGCAGCAAAAACACAATCTCGAAACGTTGTTTGGGTAAAGTTAACGCGATGTAAATTGAGCGATGCCTGCGGCGGGCTGCGCCAACGCAAATCGCACTCGCGGACTTTGAGATGAGAAAAGTCATATCCAGTTAAATCAGTTTCTAATTGTGCCAATAAATGCAGCAGATTGCCGCCACCATAGCCAACTGTATCAATAGCTTCATTTTGCAACCTTCTAATTAATCTGCCGAGTTTATGCTCCAGTTGATGAACAGAACCAAGGGTTATTTCTAGTTGATTGAGGATCGGCCGCGCAATCAGGTGAATTTGACTGTCGCGGATGTAGTCTTTTGCTTGAGCTTGCATCAAAGCATGAGTCAGCAGATATTTTGGTGATTCTGTAACTATCTCCTGGCAGACTTGTTCAATTAAGGAGTCTGTCACGTATTCCATGACGACAGGTTGCTGTGTAAATCCAACCGTATTGCATTCTATCAAGCTACGCCAGCGTAAAGACTCTAGCGATGACATTAACTGAGGCTTAGACAATGCTGGTGTCAAGACTGCTTGCAATTTATCTGGGGATACTTTCTCCCGATGAATTGCCAGCCAATACATTACTTGTTGCTCTAAGGTGGAAAGCCTTTGGAATTGCTGCTCTAAGAGATTACCTATACCTTGGAAAATAGTTGTACCTGCGGTCAGAAAACTGGCAATATTGCTTTTATGCAAGTCCCGAATTGAAGTGGCAGCTATTTTTAAAGCTAGTGGATTACCACCGTAACACTCAACCAGTTGCCGTGTTTCATCTTCAGAACCTGATAGTCCTTTGAGTGTCAAAATTGTTTGTCCGGCGGCGACTTCTAATCCTGATAAAGCTAAAGTACGAACTGGTAATTGATCGCCTTCTAAAGCTGCAATTTCCGCAGGTTTTTCCCGACTGGAGAAGGGGCTGATGTTAACTCTTTAAAAACAGTGTGGTTGGTAGAAGATTTGAGTGCATTCCCTGAGATAGAGATTCGCCATGCAACCGATATCAATGGAGCAAATGGTGCTTTTGCTGCGGCGACTAACAGAATTTACTTATCACAAGAATTTATTGCAAAACATCAAGGAAATGTAGGAGCGATCGCAGCCGTGTTGCTAGAGGAGATTGGGCATTTTGTTGATGCCAGAATTAACACGTTTGATACACCTGGAGATGAAGGAGAAATTTTTGCACTGGTAGTACAAGGGGCTGAGTTGACACCTCAACAATTAAATGTATTGAGAGGAGAAGATGATTCAGCAACCATTAATCTTGATGGGCAAGTCATTCAAATTGAGCAAGCTGTTAGCCTTGACAAGCTCAAAAGCTCTTTAGGTGAAGTCAGCATTATACTAGACGGTATTAAATCTACTCTAACAGATAGTATTCTCAAGGCTTTGCCAGTAATTGGCGATCAGCTAAAAGATAATACTCAGGTCAGTCAGTTGATCGCGGTCATTAATGATTTGCAGTCTGTTATCAAAGATATTCAGTCTGCCAATTTTGGCAATGTTGATGCGTTGGTTTCCGAGCTTAATAAGAAAGTAGATCAGAATTTGACAAAGTTAGGCTTTAATACCAATGTCATTGATTTTGTTAAAGGATTAGAGAGTGGCAACGAAGTTAAAATAAATTTAAACTTCAATAAAGAACTGACTTTATCCAGTTTACCTGTTGATCCCACCTTGGGTCTGTTTAAGTCTGCTGGCTTTGGAAACTTTGGGGGAAGCATTAAACCTATCCTAAATCTTAGTCTAAATGGATTAGAGTTTGGTGTTAATTCTACGGGATCTGCTTTTCTTAACAAAGATAACTCCAAAGCTAGTTTAGATATAAAGTTAGACAACGCTTCAGGAATAAGTGGTAAGCTTTTTAGTGATGTTTTAGGTGTTACTTTAACTCCTTCAGAAAATCTCGGTTTTGGTTATGAAATAGCTCTGAATAATATCAATAATTATAAATTTAAAAATCCTAGTAATAGCAAATTATTTGACTTTAAGATTAAAACGGATCTTAAAGATGCTCCTAGTTACATCCCTGCTGTTCCTGATATTAATGGTTCTATTAAATTAGATTCAAATGGCTTTTCACTAAGCGATATTACGCTTGATATTTCTAGTTTACAAGATGGCTTTATTGGTAAAATTAAGAACACTATTGGGAAAGTAGTTGAACCTATTAGGCCGATTGTAGATTTGTTGCTAAAACCTGTACCATTAGTCGATGAATTATATCAAAAATTTAATGCTAGTGCTCCTGACCTATTTAAAGAATTAGGAAGCTCTGACACTGATTCTAACAATCTATCTATTCTTGATGTTATTACATTTGTTGCCAAGACTCAGAAAATCAATTTTAAGCCAGCGCCTGTTGTCGAGATATTAAATGGCATTTATAGTTTATCTGATCTAAAGTTTAAATCTGTTCCACTTGGTAGTATCAGTTTTGATAATCAAGGTGGAAAGGTCAAAACTTCTGAAAAGAATGCTAATTTAATTCAGAGTGGTTCTGTAGCTGGTAACGGCTTAAAAATTCCACTTTTTGAAGATCCTAGTAATACCGTTCTGGATTTATTACTAGGAAATAATGTAGATCTTGTCACTTATAAACTTCCTGATTTTGAGTTAAAAGGCACCATCACTCAGGTAATTCCAATTATTGGGCCTCTAGGGCTTTCTGTGGGCGGGAGCTTTGATATCAAAACTCAGTTGGGTTTTGGATTTGATACTTCTGGGTTAAAAACTGGAAATATAGCCAATAGTTTGTACTTTACAGACACAGTTAATGGCAAGGATGTGCCAGAAATCAACCTAGGTGTCGGGCCAACGTTTGGGGTAGGGGTACAAGTTGGTGCTGCTTCAGTTGATGTATTTACAGGACTTGGGATCAATCTTGGAATAGATTTAGCTGATGAAAAAGATAAAGATGGGGACAAGAAATTCCGCCTGAACGAAATTGATATTACCAAGCCATTAAGTATCTTTAACTATGATATAGGCTTTAATGGACAATTAGGTGGTTCTATCAAAGTCGCAGGGGCTAATATCTTTAGTCCAGCAGTAACATTTCCTAAAGACCCAATTAAACTAACTTCAATTAGTGGTGATCGACTTCAAGCTGAGTTAGACAAATTAGTTTCCGAGTTTAAGGAAGTTAAAGAAAATACTGTAGATAAAGCAGTAGAGGCAATTCAGAAAGTTCTAAACTTAATTAAAGATCCAGTTCAATTACTAAAGGAAGGGCTAGGTGCTCTTGGCGATCTGAAAGATAAGGTTGATGCTGTAGCTAAGGAAGCACTGGCAAATTTAGACTTTACCGATCCTAACAGCCCGCTCTCTAAGGCTTTGAAAGATTTAGATCCAACTAACCCTAATGGTTTTGTTGGTGAGCAGGTTGATGTAGTTATTAAGGGTTTAGAGCAAGTTATCACCATTGTTGATGTTGATCCAACTAATCTTAAGTTTTCAGATTTAGATCCAACTAACCCTAATGGTACAATTGGTAAACTATTTAACTTATTTGGTGAGACATTTGATGATATTGCGGGTGTTTATAATTTTGGCAAACAAGACCGACAAGATATATTTGATGAACTTCAAGATGAATTCAATAGTGCTATAGATTCAGCGAAAAATATACTTAAAAAGCTATCGCCTATTAGTTTAATTCCAGATTTAAGTTCCCCTAATTCACTAGACTTTAGTAGTCCTCAAGCTTATAAAGACGCTTTAACGGAGTTTCCTAAAAAGGAAGAAGAAAATAAACTCGCGCAAGCTAATCAATTAGCTAGCATTAAGGATGATATTGGCAAGATCATCAATTCTTTGAACACTGCATATAAAGTTCTTGCACAAAAAATTAAAGGTAATGATTTCAAAGAGATAATTAAGCAGGATCAGCTAGAAAAAGGAGTCACTCTAGAAGGAGATGAAAAAGATAATGTACTTGTCACCACTATCGGTAATGATACCCTCATCGGAAAAGCTGGTAATGACAAGTTAACTAGTGGTGATGGAAGCGATACCCTAAAAGGTGGTAGTGGCAACGATATCCTTAATGCAGGCGAAAAAGGGGATATCTTAGAAGGTAACAGTGGCGACGATGAACTTTATGGAGGTGAAGGAGATGATAAACTCTATGGAGGTTCTGAAAATGACATTCTCTATGGCGGTGATGGCGATGATGTCATATTTGGCAGTGATGAGAACCAGTTTTTCACCCAGGGTGACAATGACACCATTTACGGTGGAACAGGCAACGATACCATTAACCCAGGTTGGGGTGATGATGTCGTTGATGGGGGTACAGGCACAGATACCTTAGTCATTGACTACTCCACTCTCCCCACACAAGCTGTGACTTGGGTAGTTTCACAACAGGAAAATGGACAATATCCTGTTTATATTGCTAATGCCTATGGAATTGGCACACCTATTAAGACTTATATTGGTGCTACTTATGGCTACAGTGTAGCTATTTCAGCAGATGGGACAACGCTTGCTTCCTATAGCGATGAATATACTCATCGTGGTCTTTGGGTACAAAAAATTGATCGTCCCGCATCTCCTGTACTAATTACAACAGAAAATGGATATAGTGTTCCTTCTTTGACAGCAGATGGTAGTAAAATTGTCTGGATTGAAGGACAATTAGCTCCTTATCTTGAAGCTCATCATGGTATTTGGATCGCTAATACTGATGGTACAGGCGTAAGACAAATTATCAATAGTAATGGTTTGAAAGACGTTACTATTTCTGGAGACGGAACAACTATCGCTTGGTCGGATCAAAATAATGCAATTACTGTTGCAAATGTAGATGGTAGCAATGTTAAAACCATCGCTATTGGTAGTTACCCGGATCTGTCAAGGGATGGTTCTAAAATCACTTGGCTTACTGGCAATTCCATATTTGTCTCAAATAGGGATGGTACAGCTATTCAAGGATTTTCTGATGAAGTACCTCCTAGTAATATTACCTATGCAAATTATTCATCATATTATTACGAGTTAAAATATTTGGGAGATTATGGAATCAATGAACAACATTTAATTGATTTATTATATAGATCAGTTGATGATCCGAAGAAAATTGGTTCTACACCTTATAGTTCAAAACCTGAAACTTATTTCACTTCCAAACCATCAATTTCAGAAGATGGTTTAACCGTGTCTTGGAGTCCGTACGTTAAAGAGAATTTTTATGGCGGGCAGAACTATTCAGTTTACTTGGGAACTAACGCATACACAGAGGTACGAGTTGCTAAAACTGATGGTTCTAGCATTTGGACTGTTCTAGGTAGTCGAGGCATTGGTTCTAGTATTCCTGCACCGATTGCTGGTGATAGAATTGCCTACACAAATGGTACTCAACTTATTGTCAATAGCATATATGACAATGATAATGGCTCACCAAACTACAAGGCTACTCCTAGTCAACTTCTTCCTGCGACTCAAGCCAATTTCATTAAAGAATCTAACGTATTTTCTCTAGGCATAGGCGCTCATGCTCAAACAATTGATTTATCTCGCTACGTTAATTTAGGCGTTCGCTACAACTCCTTTGACTTAGCTACAGGAAGCGGTGAGATTTCTACATGGGGGCCAAGTCGCATCCGCTACAGCAATATTGAAAAATTCGACATCACTGGAACTCGCTACGGTGATGAATTATTTGGTGGCAACCTTGATGATATTCTCACAGGTGGCGGTGGTGCAGATACCCTCAAAGCTGGTTTAGGGGATGATACCTACATTCTTAATCCTCAAAATGCGGGTGGCAGTCAAATTGAGGATGCTGGTGGTACAGATACCCTACAACTAACAGGGGTTAATCTCTCCTTAGCCGTTCCAGCAGCCGGAATTTTCGGCATAAGACGGGCTGGAACAAGCTTAATCATTGACCTCAACAAAGATGGAATTGCTGCTTCAAAAACTGACCTCACCATTTTTAACTTCTTTGATGCTACGGGAACTGGTGCAGGAACAGGTTTTATTGAAACTGTCGCTAATTTATCTGGCAAAAATATTCTTAATAATCTGCAAATTGGCGACAATACCATTTTTGGCAGCGCAGAGAATGGCAATGATTTACTGCAAGGAGGAAACGGTGACGATATCCTTGCACCAGGTTGGGGGGATGATGTTGTTGATGGTGGTGCGGGAACAGACGTTTTAGTATTAGATTTTTCCAATTTACCCACCCGTGCTGTTGCTTGGAGTACCTTTTCTAATACATCAGGTAACTCCCTGCAAGAGTTTTTCATTGGCAATGCCTACGGTATAGGAACTCCTCTGAAAATTAGAGAACGTAATTCTACCTATGGTGATGGGCTTCCGTTCGCTCTTTCTGGTGACGGGAAAACCTATGCTTATTTCAATTATGATAATGATCCAGCTAACACTGGATTATGGATAAAAAAAGTTGATGGTTTTAGTACCCCTATAAAGATCGATGAGTTTGCTTCTGAAATTGTTTTTTCAGCAGATGGTAGCAAGATTGCTTGGATTAGCGGTGGGGTTTATGTAGCCAATAGCGACGGGACTGGAAAGACTCAAATTACTGATCTGGGTAGTAGATTCTTATCTATTTCTGGTGATGGTAGTCAAATTTCCTGGGGTTCTTATAATATTAATTACGGTAGCGATAAACTTTTTGTTGCTAATACAGACGGCACAAACATCCGCACAATTTTTGAAGGCTATTCGGATGGCGGTTTTTTATCAGAGGATGGTTCTCAAATTATTTGGCGAGGTGTAATAAACAGCCAGATGGGTATTTGGTCAGCAGATACCAGTACCAGTTCTCCCGTTGTCAAACCATTTGTTAACACTCCAGGTCTTTTATTGAGTAGTAATGGAATAAAAGGTATTTGGGAACGTGGCAATAATGCTATATATGTTAGTAGTACCAATAGTACAGAAGTCGGGCAAATAGTAGAAAGCCATAATTTCAAAAATGTTTATAATTCTTCTGGCCCAACCTATCCAGTTTTAGCTGCTGATGGCGAAAAAGTCGCTTTTATTAAAGGACTGAATTTAGACGAGAGCAACTACTTTGGCTTATATGGATTGTATGTTGCGGATTCTGATGTAGATGGCAATGCAACTCTAATTACCACAGCTAACTTTAATAATACAGGTGATTTCGGTTTCGACAACCGCCTTGCTTTGTCTTCTTACGTTGACATTGGCGTTCGCTACAACTCTTTTGACTTAGCCACCGGAAGCGGTGAAATTTCAACTTGGGGGCCAAGTCACGTTCGCTACAGCAATATTGAACGTTTTGATATTACTGGAACTCGCTACGGTGATGAATTATTAGGTGGCAACCTGAATGATAAACTCACAGGTGGCGGTGGTGCAGATACTCTCAAAGCTGGTTTAGGCGATGACACTTATATCTTGGCAGCCCAAACCGCCGGAGGAAGCAAAATTGAAGATATAGGGGGAACTGATACTCTCAACCTCACAGATATTACGCTCTCTCTATCTACTCCTTTCGCTGGGATTGCTGGGATACAAAAAGTTGGGACAACTTTAATTATTGACTTAAATAAAGACGGGATCGCCAATCCAAATACCGATTTGAGTATACTCAACTTCTTTAATTCCAATGGTGCAGGTGCGGGATTTATAGAAACGGTAAACAACCTTTCTGGCACTAATATTTTGAACAAACTGCTAGGAATTACTCCGAATCTCGCTCCTGTAACCCAGGCAAATAAAACTTTAACAATTTTAGAAGATGCTGCACCTACTCCTTTAGCAATTATTGCTCCCAGTGATGCAGATAACGATCCCTTAACCATCACTATCACCGCCGTTCCAGAAACAACTAAAGGCATAATCCGCTTACCTGACAATACAGTTGTCACGGCTAACACAACCTTAACCGCTCAACAACTAACTAGCTTAGTTTTTGTCCCAGTTGCCAACGCCAATGGCAGTGGTGGCAGTTTCAGTTATACTGTCAGTGACGGCAAAGGCGGTACAGCATCTCAAACCATTACCTTAGAGATTACTGCTGTTAACGATGTACCTAGTGTACAAGCAGCACTCATCGACCAAGTTGCAACTGAAAATACAGCCTTTAGCTTTACCATCCCAGAAAATACTTTTGCAGATATCGATGCAGGTGACAGTCTCAGCTACAGTGCAACATTAGAAGATGGTTCATCTTTACCCGCTTGGTTAACTTTTAACCCTGATACTCGCACCTTCAGTGGTATTCCCAGCCTTACAGATGCCGGAACACTCAGTATTAAAGTAGAAGTTACTGACACAAACAATGCTACTACTAGCGATATCTTTGTCATTAACATCACCAAAATCATCAATAATCTCATAGGTACATCTGGTAACGATGTCATTCAAGGAACAGCTAACAACGATCAAATTCAGGCTTTAGGCGGTAACGATCAACTCTTTGGTTTAGCAGGTAATGATACTCTCGATGGCGGTACCGGCAAAGATACCATGATCGGCGGGTTAGGCGATGATAGCTACAGCGTCGATAACAGTGGCGATAAAATAGTCGAAAACGCTGATGAAGGAACTGATACTGTTAGCTCATCCATTAGCTACACCTTAGGAAATCATCTCGAAAATTTGGTTTTAACAGGCAGCAGCAATCTCGCAGGCATAGGTAACGCACTTAACAACTTCATTACAGGTAACAGTGGCAATAATACCCTAGATGGTAAAGCCGGTGACGACACCATGTCAGGGGGGCTAGGCAACGATAATTACATAGTTGACAGCCAAGCAGATGTAGTCATTGAAAACGTTGGCTCAGGCATAGATAGCGTCATTGCCTCAGTAAGCTACACTTTAACAGATAACGTAGAACGGCTTACCCTGACAGGTACAGCAGACATTAACGGTACAGGCAACAACCTCAACAACAGTATCACTGGTAATGCTGGCAACAACATCCTCACAGGCGGTGATGGCAATGATAGCCTTAACGGTGCAGTCGGCGATGATATCCTCAGCGGTGAAGCTGGCAATGATACTCTGATTGGGGGGGATGGCAATGATACTCTAATTGGGGGGGATGGCAATGATATCCTCAACGGTGGAGTTGGCGATGACAGCCTCAATGGTGGAGTCGGCAACGATAGCTATACCGTTGACAGTATTGGTGATGTCGTCATCGAAAATGAGAACTCAGGTACAGATACGGTTAGTGCCTCAATTAGCTACACTTTGACAGACTACGTAGAACGGCTCACCCTCACAGGTACAGCAGATATCAACGGCACAGGCAACAACCTCAACAACAGCATCACTGGTAACGCTGGCAACAACATCCTCAACGGTGGTGATGGTAATGATAGCCTTAATGGCGGGCTAGGTAATGATACTCTCATTGGAGGCGATGGCAATGATATCCTCAACGGTGGAGTTGGCGATGACAGCCTCAATGGTGGAGTCGGCAACGATAGCTATACCGTTGACAGTATTAGTGATGTCGTCATCGAAAATGAGAACTCAGGTACAGATACGGTTAGTGCCTCAATTAGCTACACTTTGACAGACTACGTAGAACGGCTCATCCTCACAGGTACGGCAGATATCAACGGCACAGGCAACAACCTCAACAACAGCATCACTGGTAACGCTGGCAACAACATCCTCAACGGTGGTGATGGTAATGACAGCCTTAATGGTGGGCTAGGTAATGATACTCTCATTGGAGGCGATGGCAATGATATCCTCAACGGTGGAGTTGGCGATGACAGCCTCAATGGTGGAGTCGGCAACGATAGCTATACCGTTGACAGTATTGGGGATCTAGTCATCGAGAATGAGAACTCAGGTACAGATACGGTTAGTGCCTCAATTAGCTACACTTTGACAGACTACGTAGAACGGCTCACCCTCACAGGTACGGCAGACATTAATGGTACAGGCAACAACCTCAACAACAGTATCACAGGTAACGCTGGCAACAACATCCTCAACGGTGGTGATGGTAATGACAGCCTTAATGGTGGGCTAGGTAATGATACTCTGATTGGGGGCGATGGCAATGATATCCTCAACGGTGGAGTTGGCGATGACAACCTCACAGGCGGTGACGGTAATGATATTTTGTTAGGTCAGGCTGGTAACGATGTCTTAACTGGCGGTTTTGGCAGCGATAAGCTTACAGGTGGAACTGGTAATGATTTGTTTGTTTATACTTCCTTAGGTGATGCTGGTGACACAATTACCGATTTTGAATTGGGCTTAGACCAAATTGTGGTGAAACAATTGCTTAACAGTATTGGATATGGTGGCTCTAAGAGGGTGTTTGAAAAGTTTTTAGGGGTCAAATTTTATGCTAGCCGCCTCACCATAATACGGATCATAGCAAGGTAGATAAAGGTTTCTGAAGTTTCGGGTAA
>NZ_JACJQG010000101.1 GCF_014696435.1 Calothrix anomala FACHB-343
TTTGTTATTTTACCATTTTTTTGACTGCGACTGAAGTCGCGCGGGTCACTTTTCCGCCTCGCTCTAAAGAGACGAGGCTACCAAGTTTCCCGCTATTTTAGGGTGTTCTTTGTGGAAGCTGGTGCAGGGACTATCTACGTTGACGGTAAAGAATATGCTTTAGTTCCCGGTAACTGTGTAGCTGTAGAGCCAGGAGAACTCCACGAAGTTGTAAATACAGGTACAAGTGAACTAATTCTCACCTACTTTGGTTTGCGCGTGGAAAAGTCGGCTGGATAATTTTGACGGTTGTGTAGTCTAAGAATTAATTGCTTGAAGTCTTGACTACACAAGTATTTTACCTTCACACTTCATGCCATACATAACTTTACTTAGTATTAATTATCAGTCCGATAACTAGGGAAAATATATAAACTTTTCTCTATGCTATTAATCTAAATATTTATTTAATAATTACCTATGTAAATGATCTATGTAGGGATTAAACACTGTAAGCTAGTCTAAACAGCTTTCAATGACATTCATCAGCAACACCAATCATCAATTTTTCAATGAGTCTTTTGGCAACGCCTTTTCTATCTGAGATTGGCGTTATACATCAGGCTTAGTTTCCATACTTAATTCCAGAAAAATAAGTTTTCTGGACTGATTTCATCATCCTGTTTTCAAAGCAAATTTAAAAACAGTAAATTCTTGTTTTTGGGGCTTAAAATCTAACCTTTTTTGTGTTGAACACCTACATATCATGTCTGTAAGCAATACTATCAATTTCAGAAACATAACCTTTATTCCGCCTCTGCAACGACTTGTTGGGCTGCTGCCCCCGACCACTGGCTTTGCGGTGCCAGCGATCTAAAACGATAGAAGAATTTCTATACAGACAAAGTTCATTGAGTTCATTTATTGCAATAATCCTCATCCGAGGAGAAGGAGGTATTCGTGGATTTTTGGTCCTTATTTGTAATGGACTTCGTTAAACAGTTGCAGTCCCCAACACTCGCCTTTTTGATTGGTGGGATGATCATTGCCGCCCTTGGTAGCGAATTGGTAATTCCAGAGTCAATTTGTACGATCATCGTCTTCATGCTGCTCACCAAAATCGGTCTAACCGGTGGAATTGCGATCCGTAATTCTAATCTGACGGAGATGGTGTTACCCATGATCTTTGCTGTAATAACAGGGATTACGATTGTATTCATCTCGCGTTATACGTTAGCCAAGCTGCCAAAGGTCAAAGTCGTTGATGCGATCGCAACTGGGGGATTGTTTGGAGCCGTGAGTGGTTCTACAATGGCTGCCGGTCTGACGGTACTGGAAGAACAAAAGATGGCATACGAGGCATGGGCTGGCGCACTCTATCCCTTCATGGATATCCCAGCGCTCGTAACTGCGATTGTTGTGGCTAATATTTATCTCAACAAGAAGAAGCGTAAAGAAGCAGCCTACTCTATTGAGCAGCCTGTTGTGGCTGGCGATTATCCCGATAAAAAAGATTATCCCAGCAGCCGCCAGGAGTATCTCAGCCAGCAGCAGGGGGATGGCGATAATAAGGTCAAGATATGGCCAATTATCGAGGAAAGCCTCCGGGGCCCTGCCCTATCGGCAATGTTGTTAGGTCTTGCTCTTGGCATATTCACCCAGCCGGAAAGTGTCTATAAAAGCTTCTACGATCCCCTCTTTCGTGGCTTGCTTTCAATCTTGATGCTGGTCATGGGTATGGAAGCTTGGTCAAGAGTTGGCGAACTGCGTAAAGTCGCCCAGTGGTATGTTGTTTATAGTGTGGTGGCACCGTTTGTGCATGGGTTAATCGCCTTCGGTCTCGGCATGATTGCCCACTACACCATGAACTTCAGCATGGGCGGTGTCGTGATCCTGGCTGTCATCGCTTCCTCTAGTTCAGACATCTCAGGGCCGCCCACGTTGCGAGCCGGTATCCCTTCAGCCAATCCCTCCGCCTACATAGGCGCATCCACAGCCATTGGTACGCCAGTTGCGATCGGCTTGTGTATACCGTTCTTCCTCGGACTTGCCCAGGCAATCGGCGGCTAATCCCAGACGGGTCGCGGTCTGTCAGCGTTCCCTTGACGGGGCAGACCAAGTAGATGAATTTACATCATTTCAGGAGGTAAGCAACATGGCCAAGCGTGCCAACAAGCTCGTCATAGTCACGGAAAAGGTTCTGCTGAAAAAGGTCGCCAAGATCATTGATGAAGCCGGGGCGACCGGTTATACGGTGGTGGATACTGGCGGTAAAGGCAGTCGCAACGTGCGCTCTACGGGTAAACCCAACACTGCAGACACCGATTCAAATGTAAAGTTCGAGGTACTCACCGAAAATCGAGAGATGGCAGAGAAGATTGCGGATCAGGTCGCCATCAAGTTTTTCACCGATTATGCGGGCATTATCTATATCTGTGAAGCAGAGGTACTGTATGGGAGAACTTTCTGCGGGCCAGACGGCTGTTGAGTCGAAATGACTCGCCATAAAAGGAACAAGCGAGCTATTAGTGTAAGTTTCTGTGGGTCAGACATCTGTTGCATCAAGACGATGCAGACCCCAAAGCCGAGGTCATGACCTCGGCTTTTGAGTGAGTGTGTTTCGTGCCCGCAGGACGTTGACCCTGGCGCAGAAGTCATTCCCCCCGCAGTTTTATAACTTTTTCAAACCCTTAACATTCATTGCTTTAAACTCATGATTTTGTCTAACATTCTGCCTCCTTTCAGTGGGGGAATGGCCGCTCTCATGGCTCCGATACCATTCCTGGCGACCGTTGTTGCTGAGGATTCACCCATTATTCTGTCTGGCGTCTTGCTGACGCTGGTGGTGATTTATCTGGCTAGCAAGTTCGGCGCAGAGGTCGCTAGGCGCTTGGATTTTCCGCCCGTCTTGGGGGAACTTGTCGCCGGTGTGATTGTCGGCGTTTCGGCGTTGCACCTGGTAATCTTTCCCGAAGGGGGGCTGTCTGCCTCTGACTCGCTGATTATGACAGCGCTGCAAGGATTGAATCAATTGGCACCGGATGCGCTGACCCGAATCTTTGAGTCGCAAAGTGAAGTGATTTCGGTTCTAGCTGAAATCGGCGTGATTATTCTGCTGTTTGAAATTGGACTGGAATCCGATCTGCGGCAACTGAAGGAAGTAGGAATTCAAGCCACGGTAGTCGCCTGTGTTGGAGTCGCGGCACCGTTTGCAGCAGGTACGGCAGGGTTGATGTTGCTGTTTCATGTGGCGGCGATTCCGGCAATTTTTGCGGGGGCGGCGTTGACTGCAACGAGTATCGGTATTACCTCTAAAGTGTTGTCAGAGTTAGGTCAACTCAAATCCAAAGAAGGGCAAATCATTGTTGGCGCGGCGGTAATTGATGATGTCCTCGGCATTATTGTCCTGGCTGTAGTCGCCAGTTTAGCCAAAACAGGTGAGATTGATGTTGCCAATGTCATTTACTTGATTGTCAGTGCTACGGCATTCTTGATTGGCTCAATTTTGTTGGGGGGTATCTTTAACAAAAGTTTTGTGGCGATCGTAGAGCAGCTCAAAACCCGTGGAAATATTGTGATTCCGGCATTCATCTTCGCCTTCTTTATGGCATTTTTAGGCAACGCTATTCATCTCGAAGCGATTTTAGGTGCCTTTGCGGCGGGTTTAGTGCTTGATGAAACCGATGCCCGAAACGAGTTAGATGAATTGATCAAACCAATCGCCGATTTACTGGTACCAATTTTCTTTGTGACGGTGGGAGCGCGTGCCGACCTTGGTGTTTTAAACCCTGCGGTACCGGAGAATCGGGCAGGACTATTGATTGCTGTCTTTTTGATGGTGGTGGCGATTATTGGCAAGCTGATCACAGGTTGGGCAGTGTTTGGACAACCCGGCATCAATCGAGTGGCGATTGGGGTTGGGATGATTCCGCGAGGAGAGGTGGGTCTAGTGTTTGCTGGCATCGGCTCTGCTAGCGGCATTTTGGATAAGCCGTTGGAGGTGTCGATTATTATCATGGTAATTTTGACAACTTTCCTCGCTCCACCTTTTTTACGGGTTGCCTTTGGTTCATCCACGAATCCCATCCCAGAATCTACCACGGCTGTAGAAACAGCAAGTGAGTAACGGTTTTACGAGATTACCAATTGGGTAATATTGCAAAACAAGTTAATAATATTTCTTTCTTAGCCCGCCCTGGCGGGCTTTATTTTTAGCGCTCATCGGCAGCTAGAACACCGATTAATTATGCAAACCCCTTGTCTGTGAATTAGAAAACGAAAATATACTTGTACCAATTCAAATAATGTTTGCGACACATCAATATATTCTAGAGGGCATGGCAGTGCCCATTGGTGTCAACTTAAGCTCAGAACCGAATGGCACTAAGAAAAGTTCTATCTCGTTTCCAGCCTCCGGCTGGAAATGCGTATTGCGAGGCTCCGCCTCGTCTTCTAATAAATTGAGGCAGAGCCTCATAAATCTCAGATCCCACGCAGAGCATGGGAGCTAGATGGAATGGGGGTTTTACGTTAAGTTGACACGTATGGGCAGTGCCATGCCCCTACAATCTTCAATTTTTGATATTTAGGACTAAAGTCCATAAAACACCCTACAAAATCTAGAGAATAAAGCCTCAATATTTCCGTATAGTCCTGTAAATTACAACAGCCCAACTATAAGCTGTTTGGCTTTTCCCTCTGTTTACATTAGTTTATGAATCAAATTGCTAATTATAGATTCATACAATGGTTATTATTGAAAATTTGCGTAAATGATGATTGTAAATGAAATGCAAACAGCCTAAAAATATGTATTCATATTGTCTAAATAATCAAATCCATAGAGAAAAATTTATATATTAGAGCTTGACAGCAACTTTAAGTGTGAAAGATAAAATTTTACTTATATATCTAATCTAATATTTATTTAAGAAAAAGAGGATCGAAGTTAACCATTTCTACCGTACTACCTGTAAACTAAATTTAACAAGTTAAGTGATACCTCTTCCGTTGCCCAAACTCTAATCTATTCATTCCCAAAGTTTTTTTGATAATTACATCAGTTTCTTTCGCCATTCCTTTTAGGAATGACGAAAATCTGTGTAAAAACAATAGGCCAAATTAACAATTAAGCCGTCAAGAAATAGTTATTTTTCTTGTCTTAATTGCCATACATAAAAACTTACATTGCACTTTTAAGGAGACACCATGACGGAATTCTTTAATCAAGTTTCTCGCCGCAAATTTATCATAACCGCCGGAGCTTCTGCGGGTGCGGTATTCCTCAAAGGCTGTTTGGGCAATCCTCCTGAAGATGTTGGCAGTGGCGGCACAACACAAGCAGCAGCGCAGCCAGTAGCAAATATTAGTCCCGAACAAAAGCCAGAAACCACCACAGTTAAGTTGGGATATATCCCAATTGTAGAAGCAGCACCTCTAATTATTGCTAAAGAAAAAGGCTTATTTGCAAAGCATGGCATGAACGTAGAACTTGCCAAACAAGCTTCTTGGGGTGCAGCACGGGATAACTTAGAAATTGGCTCGGCTGGTGGTGGGATTGATGGAGGTCAATGGCAAATGCCAATGCCTCATTTAATTACAGAAGGTTTAATTACCAAGGGTAATCAAAAAATTCCCATGTATGTATTGTGTCAATTAATTACACATGGGAATGGAATTGCGATCGCAAATAAGCACCAAGGTAAAGGTATTAGTTTACAGTTAGCTAGCGCTAAGTCCATATTTACCCAACTAAAGTCTTCTACACCTTTCACCGCCGCTTTCACCTTCCCCCACGTTAACCAAGATTTGTGGATTCGCTACTGGTTAGCAGCAGGTGGCATAGATCCCGATGCAGATGTGAAATTACTCACCGTACCTGCGGCGCAAACCGTCGCCAACATGAAGACAGGCACAATGGATGCGTTTAGTACAGGCGATCCTTGGCCTTTCCGCATTGTCAAAGACAAAATTGGCTACATGGCTGCATTAACCGCAGAGATTTGGAAAAATCATCCCGAAGAATACTTAGCTATACGAGCCGATTGGGTAGACAAACATCCCAAAGCAACCAAAGCCATACTCAAAGGCATCATGGAAGCGCAGCAGTGGTTGGATAATTTTGATAACCGCAAAGAAGCTGCACAAATTCTTGCTGCTCGTAATTATTTCAACCTTCCCTCACCAGAAATTTTGGCAGATCCATATCAAGGTAAATATGATATGGGTGATGGTCGCAAAATTGATGATAAAACAATGGCGGCTTACTACTGGAAAGATGAAAAAGGTAGCGTTTCTTATCCCTACAAGAGCCATGATTTATGGTTCATTACAGAAAACGTGCGCTGGGGATTCTTACCCAAAGATTACATCGCCAATAATGCGGCTAAAGCCAAAGAGTTAATTGATAAAGTTAACCGGGAAGATATTTGGAAAGAAGCTGCACAAGAATTAGGCATTGCGGCGGCTGATATTCCGACAAATACATCTCGTGGTGTTGAAGAATTTTTTGATGGCAGTAAATTTGACCCTGAAAAACCAGAAGAATATCTCAAGAGCCTCAAGATTAAAAAGGTCAGTGTTTAGTCAACAGTCAACAGTCAACAGTCAACCGTCAACAGTCATTAGCTCAATTTATTCCCATCACCAATGCCAAATGACCTGTGACAGATGACAAATATTCAATAGCAAATACCAAATACCACCAAATACCAACTACCAAATACCAAAATTAATTAGGAGATAAGAGTTTATGACAATTGCGCAAAAACGCCCAGCCAACCCTAAGTTTGATAACAGTTTTATATCCCGTCTGCAAAAACAATTTCCCGATTTTGTACCGCCTGCGATCGCTATCCTAATATTTCTGGGTGTGTGGCAACTATTTGCTTGGACTCCAGGCGCAACATTACCAGGGCCAATTCAAGTTATCACAGATACTTGGATATTGATTTTGTATCCTTTCTATGACAAAGGTGGTACAGATAAAGGTCTTTTTTGGCAGATTTGGGCAAGTCTCCAACGGGTAGCAATTAGCTATACCCTAGCAGCAATTGTTGGTATTGGTTTGGGTATTTTGATTGGGGTGAATAAAACAATGTCTAAAGCATTAGACCCCATCTTTCAATTATTACGGACTGTACCACCTCTAGCTTGGGTTCCTATTTCCTTAGCAGCTTTACGCCAAAACGAACCAGCAGCTTTATTCGTAATCTTCATCACCGCAATTTGGCCAATATTAATTAACACTGCTGTGGGCGTAACTCAAATTCCTCAAGATTACAACAACGTTGCTAAAGTACTGCAATTAAGCCGCAAAGAATACTTTACAAATATCTTAATTCCTGCGGCATTACCTTACATTTTCACAGGTTTAAGAATTGCAATTGGTTTGGCTTGGTTAGCGATTATCGCGGCAGAAATCGTTATGTCCGGTATTGTCGGGATTGGCTTCTTTATCTGGGATGCTTATCAAAATAACAACGTCAGCGAAGTTATTTTAGCTCTAGTTTATATCGGTGTAGTTGGTTTACTCCTCGATAAATTAATGGCTTGGGTACAAAACCTGATTTTACCAGCAGAGCAGAAATAGTCATTAGTCATTAGTCATTAGTCATTAGCAAAAGACAAATGACAAATGACAAATGACAAAGCACAAATAACAACTGACAAAGGACAAATAAAAATGAGCGTATTCGTTGCTGTCGATCAAATTGATAAGGTATTTGAGTTAACTGGTGGCGGTCAATATATTGCCCTGAAAGGAATTGACCTACAAATTAGAAAAGGTGAGTTTGTTTCTTTAATTGGTCACTCTGGTTGCGGTAAATCTACGCTGTTAAATATGATTGCAGGGTTAGATTTACCATCTGAAGGGGTGGTTACTTTGGAAGGACAAAGAATCACCAGACCAGGCCCAGATAGAATGGTGGTATTCCAAAACTATTCTTTATTACCTTGGCGGACTGTTAGAGAAAATATTGCTTTGGCTGTAGATTCCGTGATGAAGGGGATGCCTGCTGCCGAACGCCGAGCTATTGTAGAGAAACATATAGATATGGTGGGTTTGCGTCCCCATGCTGATAAGCAAC
This sequence comes from Calothrix anomala FACHB-343, assembly GCF_014696435.1. Taxonomy (GTDB): domain Bacteria; phylum Cyanobacteriota; class Cyanobacteriia; order Cyanobacteriales; family Nostocaceae; genus Aulosira; species Aulosira anomala_A. Next base: position 8,070 of record NZ_JACJQG010000101.1, read on the forward strand.
CGGGGATGTTATCTGGGGGACAAAAACAACGGGTAGCGATCGCGCGCGCTTTGGCAATTCGTCCTAAACTATTATTGCTAGATGAACCCTTTGGTGCGTTAGATGCACTCACAAGAGGGAACTTGCAAGAACAATTAATGCAAATCTGCGAAGAAAATGAAGTCACCGCAGTCATGGTTACCCATGACGTAGATGAAGCAGTATTGTTATCTGACAGAATTGTCATGTTAACCAATGGCCCCGAATCCAAAATTGGTGACATCCTAGAAGTAGATATCCCCAGACCCCGCAAACGGATGGAAGTAGTAGAACATCCCAGCTACTACATTCTGCGCAGCGAGATGATTTACTTCCTCAACCAGCAGAAACGCATCAAGAAAATTCGGGCGCGGAAAACAGCAAATATTGCTCGTCATGGTTTAGAAAAAGTTAATTTAGAAATTGGCTTCTTACCCCTCAGCGCTTGCGCACCTCTAGCTGTTGCCAAAGAAAAAGGCTTTTTTGCCAAGCATGGTTTAGATGAAGTCAACCTAGTCCGGGAAACCAGCTGGCGCGGGATTGAAGATGGTATCACTGGCGGTTACTTAGATGCAGCCCAAATGCCTTCAGGTATGCCCATGTGGTTAACATTGGGCGGACATAAAAACCAGCCAGTACCCGTAGTTAGTTCCCTCACCATGACTCGTAACGGTAACGCCATTACCTTAGCGAAACGCTTTTACGACCAAGGTGTACAAAGTTTAGGAGACTTTAAGAAATATCTTCTGCGTACTCGCGAACAAAGACACATCATGGGGGTAGTGCATCCCGCATCCATGCACAACTTACTGCTACGTTACTGGCTAGCAGCTGGGGGAGTTGACCCCGATATTGATGTGGATATGAAAACCATTCCCCCAGCGCAAATGGTCGCTGACTTGCAAAATGGTAGTATTGACGGTTACTGCGTCGGCGAACCTTGGAACTACCGCGCCGCAGCTGAAGGTGTTGGCTTTACCGTAGCCACAGACTTAGAAGTATGGCTAGGACACCCCGGTAAAGTTCTCGGTGTACGGGAAGACTGGGCGGAAGCTTACCCCAATACCCACATTGCCTTAACCAAAGCCTTACTAGAAGCTTGCGTATACTGTGCAGATCCCAACAATGCCCAGGAAATTAGAAGAATTACCGCCGGCAGAGATTACGTCAGCACAGACATAGAGTATATTCAACTCGAAGATCCTGAAAATTTAAGCTGTGATTTAGACCATCCCTTACGGGATTACGCCCATCACCAATTTTATTCCGAGTCGGCAATCAACCGCCCCAGCCGTACCGAACAAATTTGGATTATGAGTCAACTAGCGCGGTGGGGTGATACTCCCTTTCCCAGAAACTGGGTAGAAGTTGTAGAAAGAGTTTGTCGCGTCCGCGTCTTCAGCACCGCCGCCAGAGAATTAGGCTTAGATATCAGCTATACTCGCCAACCGATTCAGCTATTTGATGGTAAACCATTTAACGCTGACGATCCAATCTCCTATCTCAACAGTTTAGATATTAAGCGAGACTTCTCCATTGCTGAAGTCATCCTTGATTCACCGCGCAGAACAGCAGCGTAGGGGGAATTCAAAATTCAAAATTCAAAATTCAAAATTCAAAATAATTTTTCCACATTGTAGGTTGGGTTAAACGGAGTGCAACCCAACAAACCGCGAAAATGTTGGGTTTCGCAAAGCCTCAACCCAACCTACATAATTTCAGTTTTGCACTCCGTTAACGAGGCTCAGAAGTTCATTAATGAGGTTCAAAGACTCATTAATCAGTCTCAAAGACTCATTAATCAGTCTCAAAGACTCGTTAATCAGTCTCAAAGACTCATTAATCAGTCTCAAAGACTCGTTAATCAGCCTCAAAGACTCATTAATCAGGTTCAAAGACTCATTAATCAGTTTCAAAGACTCATTAATCAGCCTCAAAGACTCATTAATCAGTTTCAAAGACTCATTAATCAGTTTCAAAGACTCGTTAATCAGCCTCAAAGACTCAATCGCCCTCTTTTATTCTCTCTACCTCTGCGCCTCCGCGCCTCTGCGTGAGACAAATTCCTAAAACCCCCGCAACAACACTTTAATCTCTCACCTTTCTTTACCCCTATGCAAAACCGCAACTTAAGATTAGCCGAAACCCCCAGAGATACACAAAGAACAAGCTACGCCAGTGGAAGCAGCCGTCAGCCTTTCCTAGAAATTAGAGATGTTTCTAAAGTTTACCCCACCAAAAAAGGCCCCTTCACAGTACTTGATGGCGTGAATCTCAACGTCGAAAAAGGTGAATTTATTTGTGTAATTGGTCACTCTGGCTGTGGTAAATCCACTCTGTTAAATATGGTGTCGGGTTTTAACTTTCCCTCATCAGGGCAAGTACTCCTAGAAGGACAACCCATCACCAAACCAGGCCCGGATAGAATGGTGGTATTCCAAAACTATGCTTTACTACCCTGGCGTACTGCGTTTGAAAATATTTATCTAGCTGTAAATGCAGTGTATCCTGAAAAACCAGAACAGGAAAAAAGAGCGATCGTCCGGGAACATTTGGCAATGGTGGGACTGGGGGATGCAATGGAAAAGAAACCAATGCAAATGTCAGGTGGTATGAGACAGCGCGTTTCCATCGCCCGTGCATTGGCAATTCGTCCCAAAGTTTTGATTTTAGACGAACCTTTTGGAGCGTTAGATGCAATTACCAAAGAAGAATTACAAGAAGAATTGCTGAAGATTTGGGGTGATAATCGCTGCACAGTACTGATGATTACCCATGATATTGATGAAGCGCTATTTTTAGCCGACAAATTGGTGATGATGACCAATGGCCCTCATGCCAAGATTGGGGAAGTCATGGAAATACCATTTTCTCGTCCCCGCGATCGCGCCCGCATCATGGAAGATCCAGAATATTACAAGCTACGGAACTATGCCCTGGACTTCCTATTTAACAGATTTGCCCACGATGACGTAGGCTAAAATGTCCCCCCGACACAACAAAGAAAGGTTAGCACCGAGTCAAAAATAAAAGGTTTAGTTTACCAGCTGACTTTTATTTTTGGCTTTTTTTTCATGAGTTGAGTTTTGCACTTACCCGATATATCGCCCGCAGGCTGGAAGCCTGGGGCTAACCGTACGAAGCCCACCTCCGTGGGCTAAATAAATCAGCCCACGAAGGTGGGCTTTGTAGGATTAGCCGCACCCTTCTAGGGTGACGGCGGAATTACGGGAACAGCGAGGGGTGTTACCCCAGTTTCGCCAGCAGCATCACAACAATTAATCTTCATGCCAAAAACAAATTTCATCAAAACTGCATAGCCTGAGCCATCACGGAGATATATGTTACTGACAGGATTACCTCAGTAACACCGATGAAAATACACAAAATCGCACTGATTACCCTCATTACCCTACTCATCACCATTGGGCAAGCGCCCATCAACCACAGCTCCATTGTGGGAATAACCCAGGTGTTAGCGCAAACCTCCCAAGTGCGGAAAGCCGAGGCAGATAGATTGTATAAACAAGGTATTCAGCAGTTTCAAACTAGTCAATTTGAAGCTGCTATACAATCTTGGCAACAAGCACTGATAATTTACCAAGAAATTAAAGATCGTAAAAGCGAAGGTAATACGTTGACTAACATCGGTGCTGTTTACGGTGCTATGGGAGACTACCCCAAATTTATCGAGTACCAGCAGCAGAGTTTAGCGATCGCCCGTGAAATGAAAGATAGACTAGGCGAAGGATACTCTCTAGGTAATATCGGTCTTGCCTACTTTCGGTTGGGAGACTACAACAAAGCCATTGATTACCTCCAACAGACATTAGCGATCGCCCGTGAACTGAAAGACCGTAAGGGTGAGGGAAACTCACTAAATAATCTTGGTAATGCTTACGGTGCTTTAGGAGACTACCCAAAAGCTATTGAGTACTACCAACAGAGTTTAGCGATCAAAAGAGAAATCAATGACCAATTAGGGGAAGCAAATTCCCTGGGTAATCTCGGTAATGCTTACAATGCTTTGGGAGACTACTCTAAAGCAATTGAGTATCAGCAGGAGAGATTAACTATCTCCCGTGCAATTAAAGATAAATTAGGCGAAGCAAAAGCACTGGGTAATCTAGGTAATGTTTACAATGCTTTGGGAGATTACCTAAAAGCAATTGAGTATCACTCCTCAAGTTTAGCGATCGCAAGGGAAATCAAAGACCGATCGGGCGAAGGTGCGACGTTGGGTGAACTAGGTCTTGCTTACAATGCTTTGGGAGATTACAAAAAAGCTATTGAATATCACTCCTCCAGTTTAGCTATTGCCCGTGAACTCAAAGACCGTGAAAGTGAAGTTGCTGCACTAGGTAATCTCGGTAATGTTTATGATGCTTTAGAAGACTATCCAAAAGCAATTGAATACCACTCCTCCAGTTTAGCTATTGCCCGTGAACTCAAAGACCGTAATAGTGAAAGTCGTTCCTTGGGTAATCTGGGTAATGTTTACGATGCTTTAGGCAATTACAAAAAAGCGATTGAGTATCATCAGCAAAGTTTAGCGATCGCTAGGGAGACTAAATACAGATTAGGTGAAGGAAAATCCCTAGTTAATCTCGGTAATTCTTTCTACAAATCTGATAATCTTTCAGCAGCCGAGAGGAGCCTATATGAGGGAATTAAGGTTTTAGAATCTCTGCGAGATAAAAAGTTAGATGATACTGACAAAATCTCACTTTTTGATGCCCAAAGTAGCATCTACAGAGATTTACAACAAGTTCTCATTGCCCAAAATAAAACTGATGCAGCTTTAGAAATTGCTGAACGTGGTCGCGCTAGGGCGTTTGTTGAGTTGTTAGCAACTCGTGTATCTACTAATAATAAACAGGCGGATAAATCACCCGAACCACCGACAATTGCTGAGATTAAACAAATTTCTAAACAGCAAAATGTCACTTTTGTGCAATATTCTATGATTTATGAGGAATTCAAAGTAGCAGGTAAACAACAATTCAAAGAATCAGACCTTTATATCTGGCTTGTCAAACCTACAGGTGAAGTCACATTCCGCAAAGTTGATATTAAACACTTATGGCAAAAAGATAATACAACTTTAGATGAATTAGTCTTTAAGACTCGCGACTCTTTGGGCGTAGTTGATGACGACAGGAGTATTTTTGAATCACAATTCAATAACCCTAATAATGAAAAAGCCCAACGAGAAAATTTACAAAAACTCCATCAAATATTAATTAAACCCATCGCTGACTTATTACCAAATGACCCCAATCAACGTGTAACTTTTGTCCCGCAAAGTAGTTTATTTCTTGTTCCTTTCCCCGCACTTATGGATGAACAAGGTAAATCTCTCATTGAAAAACATACTATTTTGACAGCGCCAGCAATTCAAGTGTTAGATTTTACCCATCAATTAAATCAAGGTAAAACAACAAATTATAATAACGCTCTAATTGTTGGTAATCCAAATATGCCTGTAGTTTCTACAGAACCGGGTCAACCTGCAACAAAGTTAAAGCCATTACCAGGCGCAGAAAAAGAAGCAAAGACAATTGCTGATATGTTAAAAACTAAAGCAATTCTCGGTAAAGATGCAACTAAAGCCAATATTCTGCAACGCCTATCAACAGCAGATGTAATTCATTTAGCTACTCATGGTTGGGCTGATGATAATCGGGGTTTAGGTAGCTGGATTGCGCTAGCACCATCAGGAAAGGATGATGGTTTACTCACGGCTGAGGAAATATTAGATTTAAAATTAAAAGCTCAATTAGTCGTTCTCAGTGCTTGTGAAACTGGCAAAGGTAAACTTTCTGGTGATGGGGTAATTGGGTTATCCCGTTCCTTAATTTCTGCGGGTGTTCCCAGCGTGTTGGTTTCTCTATGGCAAGTACCGGATGAACCGACACAATATTTAATGGTGGAGTTTTATCAGAGTTTGCAAACTCAACCAGATAAAGCCCTGGCGTTGCGTCAAGCGATGTTGAAGACGAAAGAAAAATTCCCTTCCCCTGTGAATTGGGCGGCGTTTACCTTGATTGGCGAACGGTAGTATGTGGGTTGTAATGATGTTCTTATTCACATTGTAGCGAAGTTTAGGGGCAAGGCAGTGCCTCATTGGTGTCAATTTAACGTGAAACTCGCTTACCGCAAGGAGCTGAAGTTCCTTGCTCATAGCCAAAGTCATCTCAAGATGATTAAATATCCTCAAAATCTTGAGTCTACTTTAGTAGACTTGGGCTATTAGCCTGAGAATTCATTCTCAGGCGGGTGACAAAACTAAGACAGAGGCGATTTTTAGCTTAAGTTGACACCTATGGGCAGTACCTGTGCCCCTACGATTACCTAATTAATAAATTCAGTTAAAGATAATTATCGGTTGTATTTCTTTTCTCAACTCAACTCACACTGCCTCAACTTCTGACCAATGACCATTTATTGTACAGACAAGGGTTCATCGCGTCTCACACCCACTTCTTAATTGCAACATAATAGCTCCCGACAGCCCACCCCAAAGCGGAGTATTCACATCAGCTTGTCTTAAAGCTTCTGTTGTCCAATTATTACAATTGCGTAATATTGAATAACTACCAAAGGCATCATAAAAGCCAGCATTAGTAGTATGACCATTACCAATGCGGATAACTTTACCGCGATCGCCTACCTTAAAAGTAGCTTGAATAAATTTTATTAGTTGCAAATAGTTATTTTTATTAACTTTAATACATTTAACCTCTAGATTATCTGGTATTAATTGATAACCTTTAACATATAGTACTGAAGGAGTAGGTAAAAATAAAGCTTTAAAGGTAGTAGACAATTGCAAATCTGCCATAGAAGGCGTTGATATATAAAAAGCGCGATCGCCCCAACCAAAGCTGAGATAATTGTAATCATTGAAATTATCTATACCAATTCCCTCTACAGATATATACTCGTGCCAATCAAAAGCATAATTCTTTATGGGCAAAATTATATTAGAATGAATACCTGTGTTAGAAATACAAACATCTAAATTACAATTATCTTGCGGTTGATAACTCCATTTCCTGGGGATGATTACACCCAAAGTTAATAAAGATAGACTAAATAAACACCCTCTAAAAAAGTAACGCCGACAATATAAAAACCTTTGTCTCAATAAATTACAAGTAAATTTCATCACAATCATGACATCAGGGTATAACAACATAAATAACACAAATTACTATTACCTCCTTAATAAATGACCAATGATAAATGACAATTGTACAGACAAGGGTTCATCGCGTCTCTAAAAACTGACGATATTAAAGGTAATATCCATGATTCCCCGCGCACTGCTATTGGTAAATCGTCATGCTCGCCAAGGACAAAAGCGCCTTGCAGAAGCGATTCAATGTTTAGAAAAATCTGGCTTTCATTTAATAGAAGAATCTACAGAAAAACCCCATCAAATAAGTGATATTATCCTCCACTATCGCAATCAAGTGGACTTAGTTATTGTTGGCGGTGGTGATGGGACACTTAATGCAGCAGCCGATGCATTAGTAAAAACACAATTACCTTTAGGTATTTTACCTTTAGGTACAGCCAACGACTTAGCCAGAACCTTAGGCATACCTAATTCTTTAACCGCAGCCTGCAAAATTATTGCCAACGGTCAGCGGCAACGGATTGATTTAGGATGGGTAAATGGTAAGCATTTTTTCAACGTTGCTAGCATGGGATTGAGTGTAAAAATCACTCAACGACTTACCAAAGAAGTCAAGCGTCGCTGGGGAGTATTAGCTTACCTCGCTACAGCATTACAAGTAGTTTGGGAATCTCGACCATTTAGCGCGGAAATTCGCATGAATGGTGAATCAATTCGCGTGCGAACTGTACAAATCGCTGTAGGTAATGGTCGTTATTATGGTGGGGGAATGACAGTAGCTCATGATGCTACCATTGACGATCAAAGACTAGATCTCTACAGCATAGAAATAAATTATTGGTGGCAAATTATACCTTTACTTCCAGCAATGCGCCAAGGAAAACATATCCAAGCGAAACAAGTAAGAGATTTGCAAGGACAAGACATAGTAATTCATACGCGAAAACCACGCCCCATCAATACCGATGGTGAAATCACTACTTATACCCCTGCGCATTTTTACGTTATTCCCAAAGCTATATCCGTGTTCGTCCCGACAGGAGGAGAACAGTTTTAATTAATGACTGGTAAATTAGTAATACAGAAGATATTAAACATAGATAAAATTTGATTTCTTACGGAATTCCGAGTAGAACAAATGTATATCTTTATCAGTGATTTACTTAATTAACCCTGGGTATTGTGGAAAATCGCCTCGAATCAAGCCAAATGCACCTGAGATTTTCTCAAGAAATTAAGTCACTGCTGCAAAATTTAGCCGAACAGCCGTTAACCTTAGGAGAAATTCTGGCTAAAACTTCTGAACGTGGTTTTAGCTTAGTCATAGCTTTATTAGTTTTACCATTTTTATTTCCCATGCCACCGGGATTAACCGGGCCCTTTGGTGCTGCTTGTTTGATATTATCAATGCAGATGGTTTTAGGCAGGCGATCGCCTTGGCTACCTAAAAAAATAGCTAACTATCAATTTCCGCGTCGCTTCGCGCATATATTATTGAGTAACTTACGCCGAGTTACCAGAATATTTGAAAAAATCGCGCGTCCCCGATTAGGAAAAATTGCTAATAGTCGTTGGGCTTGGCGATTCAATGGATTTTGTATTTCTCTATTAACAATACTCCTTATTTCACCAATTCCCTTTACCAATCCTCTACCTACCGTTGGTATTTTATTATTAGCAGTAGCCACCATCGAATCTGATGGTTTATTGATGTGTATTAGCTATATATTTACTGTTTTAATTACTGGAATCTTTGCCTTTATTGGTTATGCAATATTATTAGCGCCAAGCTTGTTACCATCCATTCTCAGATAAACTTATATTTACATATAATTGGATTTGGCTAAAAAACAGAGTATTCTGTACAAAATCAAGTAAAATAGCAATTTTCACTAAATGAAATCAGGAAGCACGATCTCCTGCTATACCTTAAAAGATATATCGAGAGGTCGTGCCAACCTACAAGAAATACTTGGTAAGCTTTACACGCCGATCAAAATATTGCCATTTTCTACACGGGTGGGGAAAACAGCGATCGCTTTTTCCTGAGAGACTAAACCCATAAGCTTATTAATCCCAGGTGGAAAAGTAATCCACTCAGTAGGATTACCAGTATTTAAGTCAAAAGCACTACGGTGAAAAGGACAGACAATTGCACCTTCTTCGGTAATTTTGCCCTTCTTTAAGGGTAATTTCATGTGCGGACAAGAATTTTCTAATGCGTAAATTTTGTTGTTATGGTGAACTAGTAAAATTGAACGGTTTTCAACTTTGACTACTTTGCGTTCATTGGGTGGTAGTTCGTTTTCAGCAATAACCTGAATCCAGTTCATAAATTCCTCTCTTGACATCATCTAAAGGATGGCTGACTAATTCGTAATTGAAAATAAGGAACAGCCAAGGTAAAAATTACTGAAATTCCCGGAAATACCCTGAAATTACCAGATAATTGACTTTTTGGTATTCCTTAATTGATTAGACAAACATTATTTATTATCTCAGAGCTAGGGACTTCAGTCTGAGACTATCAAGCAAGTAGGAGACAGTCAGGAAAATACTGGTGATGGGTTGTCAATAGTCAATAGTCAATAGTCATACCAATTTAAAAAAAGAATGTGACAGATGGTAGGGGCATGGCACTGCCATGCCCTCTAGAATATATTCATGTACCGCAAACACTCCGCGACTGAAAATGTATTTAATGCGCGAATTTGGAATTTTGAATTGATTCATTGAGGGATGTTGCAATCACTTGACTTGTACCAAGAACTGTGAGTTTCTGCGGTAGATGCATTGGCGGTGAGTACAACTTCACCTTGGGGATTAATTACCCATCCTGTCGCTTCTACAATGTTGGCGCTGGGAGATTGGGGGGAATCTAGGTTAGCTGTGGGTTGAGAGGATGGTTGACGAATGCTATCAACAGCAATCCAATCAGCCATGACTGCTTCACTACTCAAGGTTTCTGTGGGGCTGGAAGGTATACCCCCGCGTCCGGCGATGGTAAAACTACTTTTATTATTAGCGACAATTACTTTACAAGTTTCGTCTACTTTTAAGTTTATCGGTTGAGTAGGTAAGTTGACTAATCCACTATTGGGGTCAACATCTGGGGTATTAATATCAACTACGCCGTTTAAGGTGGGGTTTGTCTGGGAAATGGCGGTAATATCGTTGGTTTGTAGCAGCTGGGGATTAAGTTTAGTCGGATCGTTAGTGTTGAGCAATGTTACTAAATCTATTCGGCTGCGCTGTTCAATGCCAAAAATATCATAGGCGTTGATTTGCACTCTCCCACCAGAACCGGCGAAAGCATTAGCGGTGATATCACTATTTTCTTTGGGGACGGTAACAATAAAGCCATTGGGGGTATCAATGGTAATATTACCACCGTTACCACCACCACCAGCTGTGCCTGCGGTGGTGGAGATTTGACTGCGATCGCGTAACAATAGTAAATTTTGAATTTCTAATCTGATATCGCCACCATTACCAGAGATAGTTTCCGCAACTACTTTACTTTGTCTCTCCAAACGCATTTCTGTGGCATTAACTGCCAATGTACCAGCATTTCCTGTTTTTAGCGCTTCTACAGTCAATCTTGCGCCATCTCTGAGAATTACTTTTGGTGTATTTACGAATAAGGAACCCGCTTCACCAGTACCGCGACTGCGAGCAAATAAACCGCTAGGATCTTTATCGCGGGGTGAGACTCCGCTTAAATCAATAAATTCAGCAGCATTTACTGTCAGGTTACTTCCTTTACCTTGACTATCTTTCCCTGTTCCGGCGGTGACGACTCCACCATTTTTGGCAATAAACTGTCTGGTATTAATTGTTATGGAACCTGCATTTCCTAAACCGAGAGTTTGGGAAAACAAACCACTGGGAAAATCATCAAAAGAAGCACCATCAAGAAAAATGGAGTCTGAGGCGGTGACTGTTAACATGCCGCTATTACTTTTACCTTGCCAAGCAGTAGTGGTAATATTTCCCCCACCATCAATAATTAATTTTTTGGTTTCTACAGTCAAAGCTCCTGCTGAACCATCGCCAAAGCTTCTGGTAACTAAACCACTGGGCGCACCCGCAAAACGTTTACCAGGGGGGATAGTTCCCCTGACTTGAATCGAGTCTGAGACTTTAACTGTTAAACTGCCTCCAGAACCTGTGATATTCTCACCTACACTAGCCGTGATTTGGGAACCATCTTCCAGAGTTAACTGCTGTGCTTGCACAACTATACCTCTGCCATTTTCACTGCTTAAGTTTTCTGCTTGGGCTATTGAACCCTGGGTAAGCTGAATTTGTCTACCTTGGAGTTGAATAAAACCACCATCAAGTCCATCAGTTAAGATGACAGCAAGATTTTGCAATGATATATCGGCTAGGGTGACGTTAGCAGGAAAGCTTAAAGGCTGATTTTGACTATCAAGATTGATTTGGATTGTTCCTGGTGCTGAGATTCCCGCGATCGCAATTTGTCCACCAATAACTTTGAGCGTTCTCCGATTGGGATCTAATTGACCGTTACCAAATAGGTTAACATTCCCGCCGACTAAAGCTAAAGTTTTACCTGTAGGTACTTGTAGGGAGCCGTAATGATTGATTTCTCCGCCTAGTTTCTCAAATTGCAACCCCACAGGCGTACTAATTGTTAATAGCGGTGCTGTTTGGGGATTAGTGGCGCTAAAAACTGTATTATCAGCAAATTTAATGCTGCTGGCTGTACTCGCAACAAAGGAACCCCCTATATTCAGTTGGGCATTAGCACCAAAAAATATGCCGTTAGGGTTAATAAAAAATAAATTGGCATTAGAATTCAATATACCCAGCTTGCCAAAAATCTCCGAGCGGTTATTCCCAGTCACCCGCACGAGAATATTTTGAATATTACCGTTAGGACTCAAGAAAACGGCTGTACGTCCTTCACTGACGTTAAATTCTCGGAAACTGTGGAATAAATTGCGATCGCGTATTGCCCCACCTGCGATCGCATCTGTAGCATTTTGGTAATTGGCGATCGCTAGAGAACTTTCATTACCAAGGTTATTATCGGGAATAATCACACTCTGGGCAAATACGCAGTTGCTCATCAACAAGCTCATACTGCTTCCCCCAAGAGTTGCTAAACCCAGTTTCCAAGCCAAATTTTTCCAACTTTTACCCATCTCCAGAATTTGCCTCTGCTGAAAAATTCCCAAAAAAAAACGCTATAAATAGCGTCTGGTAAGGCATTAGCAATCTAGTATACCTGGTAGATGGGCCTTGATTTTATGAAGCTTCTTCTGTCTCCGCAGGTGCAGTAGTTTCTTCTGTCTCCGCAGGCGCAGTAGTTTCTTCTGTCTCCTTGGGTTCAGTTTTTGGATCGAGATCCGGTAATAAAGGTTTGGGATTAGGGGGAGTATAGGTACTCTTGACTACTGTTGTTGGGCGTTCTAATGTTTGAACCATAAGTTAATTTTCCTGTGGAAAAAGATTAAAATATGAGGTTTGAGACTTTGTTGAGGGAATATTCAACGTCTGTATCTATACATCGCCCTGTTATCTAGGTTTTATGCAAATAGCTAATTTTTTTACAAAACTTTATATTTTGTCGCCAGTAATATCTGCACGGCTGAGTCAATCATCAACACCCTCTATTCCTATAACAGTCTTGTGTCCTATCGGTGATTCTCTGTATTTATAGGTAGGTAAATGAATCAAATTAATTATGCAATTTGATGATTTATTGGTTGACATTTTCCCAACGTATCAGCATGATATCTTTACAGTCAGCCAGAATTAGGGTATGTCTTGATTGTTATAAAATTTGCCAGTAAGAAAGTGGCTAAGGAAAGAAATAAAACTTTGGCTCATTGCTGACCCTGAAGCAGCTCGCAAGAGGCGTAAAGGCATGGAAATTACTGTATATGATTTGAATACAAATCCAGAATCATTAATTCTACCCAGTTTTCCACAGGATGACGCTAGCTCAACAACGGATTAAACTGTGGATACTGTCTAGTGGTTGTTGTCATCTGCAACAATTAAATTCCAGTTCTAAAATATAACCATTATATATATAAAGCTCATTATGTCATCGCATCAACCTAGTTTTGATGAGACTGCCGATTTAATTATTGGTGTACGTAATCCAGAAAATGGCTATTTACAAGAAAATACCGTTACTGTAGGTGCGTTGGCAAAAAGACAAGGCACTATTTCTTCATTTCTTGCTCCCCTAACTCAGGAAACTTTTAAACAAGTTGTTAAAGAAGTCGAGCAGAAATTACAGATTGTGCATCAAACCTTATCGAGATTAGATTCTCATGGGTTTGATACCATTTTGGAAGAAATGCTGCATTCAATTACTTTCAAAACCGGAGAATTATTAGGCGCAGACAGAACGACAATCTTTTTATTAGATGAAGACAAGCAACAGCTATGGTCAATTTTAGCAGCTAGTGAAGGCGATCGCTCTTTAGAAATTCGCATTCCCGCAGATAAAGGAATTGCTGGCGAAGTAGCAACCTTTAAAAAAGTCATCAATATTCCCTATGATTTCTATCAAGATCCTCGCTCAGTATTTGCCAGAGAACAAGAAAAAATCACTGGGTATCGGACATATACAATGCTGGCTTTGCCATTGTTAAACGAACAAGGGCAATTAGTTGCTGTAGTCCAATTATTGAATAAATTAAAACCAGTACATAATCTCAATTCTCCCATTGCCGAGCGAATCGATACTCAAGGCTTTACCAAAGCAGACGAAGCATTATTTCAAGAATTTGCACCATCAATTAGATTAATCTTAGAATCATCCCGTTCCTTTTATATAGCTACTCAAAAACAAAGAGCCGCCGCCGCTTTAATGAAAGCCATTAAATCGCTTTCGCAAAGCAATTTAGACTTAGAAGATACCCTGAAAAGGGTAATGGATGAAGCTAAAGAACTGATGAATGCCGATCGCAGTACATTATGGTTAATCGACCGCGATCGCCAAGAATTATGGACGAAAATTACTCAAGATAATGGCATAAAAAAGGAATTACGAGTTCCCATAGGTAAAGGTTTTGCTGGGATAGTCGCCGCTTCAGGTACAAAACTGAATATTCCCTTTGATTTATACAATCATCCAGATTCAGAAACAGCTAAAAAAATTGACCAAGAAACGAATTTTCGTACCTGTAGTTTACTTTGTATGCCTGTATTTAATGCCGATCAAGAATTGATTGGTGTTACCCAATTAGTGAATAAACGTAAATCAGGCGATTTTCCCCCCTACGATCATTCTCTTTGGCCGAAAGCTCCAGAATGCTTCCAAGCAAGTTTCGATCGCGATGATGAAGAATTTATGGAAGCTTTTAATATTCAAGCAGGTGTAGCGCTACAAAATGCCCAATTATTTGCCAAAGTCAAACAACAAGAACAAATGCAGCGAGATATTTTGCGCAGTTTATCTAATGGAGTAATTTCTACAGATAAATCTGGGTTAATTATTGCAGCAAATGAAAGTGCTAAACGCCTATTAGAATTACCAGAATCAGACCGCTTAGAAGGTAAATTAATTAAAGATTTAATTAACATTAAAGAAGGTAATTTTAGTAAATGGTGTGAAAATGCCTTAAATGCAGCCGACTTCAAAAATCGCCAGCAATATTACCCCGATCGCACTTTGATCGCTGCAAATACAGAACAGCACAGCATCAATTTATCAATTAATACCATTGCCGATGCTAGCGATCGCCAAAAAATTCAAGGCGCACTAGTCGTCATGGAAGATATCAGCGATGAAAAGCGCCTCAAAAGTACTATGTATCGCTACATGACGCAAGAATTAGCCGAAGAATTGCTCAAATTAGATGATGCCAAATTAGGAGGCGATCGCAAAGAAGTTTCGATTCTCTTTTCTGACATTCGCGGCTACACAACTTTAACAGAAAACCTGGAAGCTGAAGAAGTTGTGAGTATGCTCAATGAATATTTTGAATCAATGGTAGAAGCAGTATTTAAACATAAAGGCACTCTAGATAAATATATTGGTGATGCCATTATGGCTGTATTTGGTTCGCCTTTACCATTAGAAGAACATGCTTGGATGGCGGTACAAACAGCCTTAGAAATGCGCCATCGCTTGCAAGAATTTAATCATCGTCGCTACCTCACCAATAAGCCAAGAATTAACATTGGTATTGGCATTAATTCTGATACCGTAATTAGCGGTAATATTGGCTCTAGTAAAAGAATGGAATTTACTGCCATTGGCGATGGTGTAAATCTAGGCTCCAGACTTGAAAGCGTCAGCAAACAGTACGGTTGTGACATTATTATTAGCGATAATACTTATAGACCATGCAAAAATAAGATTTGGGCTAGAGAGTTAGATTATATTCGCGTTAAAGGCAGAAACGAGCCAGTGGCTATTTACGAACTCATCAGTTTACGTTCCGATTCTATTAGTAGCCAAAAACTAGAAGTAATTGAACGCTATCAAAAAGGACGAGAGTATTACTTAAATCGGCAATTTCAGCAAGCACTCAGCGAATTTAGTCAAGTCTTGGCTATTGATAGTAATGATAAAGCGGCTATCTTATACCTACGCCGTTGTCAGCACTGGATACAATCACCTCCATCAGACGCAGATTGGGATGAAGGTGTATGGACATTTAAGGAAAAGTAATATTTATTGGGCATTGGGCATTGGGCATTGGGCATTGGGCATTGATAATTTATTTTTGAATTTTGAATTTTGAATTTTGAATTGATATCACCACCCAAAAGGTGAAAAAATAGAGTGACCGTGATTATAAAAATGTAGTCGGCCAAAACCTAAAAATTGCCCGTGGGATTTTTCACCGGCGGGAAAAGCTGTGACACCAAATAAATAAACACCGGAAACTGAAGGATTCTGTTGAGGTTGGAGCGCAATTGTAATTGTTTTTCCGGGAGCTACTGGCGGATCAAATGTCAGTGTTACTGTCTGAGTTTTACGTTCGCTATTCGCCTCTTTTAATCCTAGCTTTTGACCTTCATGGGAACTCGTCCCTTCAAAGGCAAAACTCTTTTGCAGATCAAAACGAATATCATCTACTCCTTCACGCTGGTTAATTGTGACTTTTTGTAAGGGTTCGCCAGCGTTTTCTGGCAAGCTGAGAGTAAAGTAATAGGTTGCACCCCAAACATAAACTTCATTAAAGGTGGTAGAGGCACCAACCAGGCGCGGTGGTGAGGCAAAATATACTGTGCCATCTTGCAACTGAATGGCTGAACTCGATTTATCAGTATATCCTGCAAATCCAAATATAGTTGCGATCGCTATTCCCCATATCACTGCAACACGCATGGCTTTATCTAGAACGCCCAACTATTACAGCCTAACGTACCGTGAAAATAGAGGCTAGAGGCTAGGGGGCAGGGAGCAGGGAGCAGGGGGAAGGAAAGGCTTAACTAATGCCCCATGCCCAATGCCCAATGCCCAATGCCCAACCTAATAGGTTTTATAGTAATGCTTATAGCCTTTGTATTTAGTTTTATCCGCATTGGCAACAACTCCTAAGAGATTAATTGGTGAGAGTTTGAGACTTTCTTGTGCTTGGATAATGCCTGTTTTGTCTGTTTTGTCTATTCTGACAACTAACACTACCCCATCTGTGTAGGGTGCTAGCATTCTGGCATCCACTAATCCGACAATGGGAGGAACGTCATAAATCACTAAGTCAAAGGTTCTTTGGAAATATCCCATGAGTTGCTTCATCTTTTCTGATGAAAGTAACCTTGCTGGATCTGGTGGTACTGGCCCTGAAGTTACCACAGATAAGTTATTCATATCGGGCATTTGGCGAATGACTTGCCCTGCGGGTATATTCGTAGAAATTAAACTACTCAATCCCCATAAATTATTTAGATCGCATAAACGATGAATTTGAGGGCGTCGTAAATCTGCGTCTACAAGTAATACACGTTTGCCCATTGCAGCTGCTATTTGGGCTAATTGAAATGACACAGTAGATTTACCATCTCCTGGTAAGGCTGAACTGATAACTAAAGATTTAATCGCTTGATCGGAACTTAGTAACTGTATATTTGAGTACAATACCTGAATGCATTCCCAAAATCTACCTTGTCCATAATAGCGATCGCTACCTGAAACCCGTTGTAAATTTTTAGTCTTGCGGGAAACTTTTTGCCAAAATTTAAATGTTGATTTTTCGGTAATATCTCTACGTTCTATATTTTGATATAGATTATTTTGAATTTTCTTTTCAAAAGGTAAAACTCCTAAAATAGGTAGTTTGAGATGTTCTTTTAAATTATCAACTGAATGGAAAGTATTATCTACTTTTTCTATCAGTAAGCTGATGCCAATACCTACAAGTAAACTTGCTACAAATCCTAGAGTTAAACTGCGTGGTACATTAGGAGATATCGGTTTTTCTGGTTCAAAAGCTTCTTGAATTAATTCCCAAGGTAGTTCTGTTTGTGCCACCTGAATCTGCAAGGTTTCGCGAGTAATTAAGAACCGATTTAAGCTTTCTGTGGCAATTTGCAGATCCCGTTGCAGTTCAGTATATCTTCTTGATAAAACTGGTAACAGTTTAACTTCTCGATTCAGTGTGTTTTCTGCTTTACTAAGTTCTTGACTCTTTTCTTCTAGAATTTGAATTTGCGTGGCTATTTCGGCAAATTTGACGCTAATAATTCGTTGTGCTTCTTGTTGGAGTAAAGGTAATAAATTCTCTTTCTTTTTGCGCAAAGTTTGTAGTGGTGGGCTATCTTCTTGAAAGCGCACTAATTCACCAGCGATTTGTGTTTCTAATTGAGTTAACTGCCCATATATTTCTTGATATAAAGGTGCATTGTTGAGAGCGGCTAGTTCTCCTTCTTGTCCTTTAAGACTGGCAAATGCAGCACGATATTCTGCTAATTTTTGAGCAATCTCTAGTCTTTGACTGCTTAATGTACTAACTCGCTCGGCAACTTGTTCAGCCTGCGTATCAGGACTAATAAATTCATATTTTTGTCGAAATAGTTGTAGTTCTTTTTGCAGGTTATCTACTCTATTTTTAATCGTCGGTAACTGTTTATCAACAAACTCTACTCCTTGCCTGAGCTTAGTTTGGCGTTTCTCCAGACTATAGTTTAAGTAAGCTTTAGCAATAATATCTAGTACTACTTTAATCTGACTACTATCACTACTGCGGTAGCGGACATCTATAATTTTAGCAGTACCTAAACGACGAATAGTTAAATTATTGATGAGATCGCCATAGCTAATATCGGGATAAACAGCGTTAATTTGTTTGACAATATCTGCCATTAACTCTGGACTTTTGAGAACTTGAATTTGACTTTCGTAATCTAGGTTTCCTGATTTATCAGAATTAGTAGGATCTAAAGTCAGTTGTGCCAAAGATTTTTCTTCATTGACAGATTCTACTAAAAGTTGAAAATTGCTTTCATAGAGTGGTTTTTGTTGCAGTGTTGAGTAAGAGACAGCACTCATCACTACAGTACTTACTCCCACAATAATTAAAAATCGTCGCTGTAAAAGTCCTAATAGTTGTCGTAAGTCCCAATCATTAATATCCTTTTCAAGCCCTATAGGAAATTGCGTTGGAAATACTGGATGTACAGTATTGCCATTGCGTTCGTAACTGGAAATTCTCGTAAAATTATTCTCCATTATGAATTCGGATTGTTTAATTAGGTAGGTAAGGTTTTTATGATGTCTTTCAGCCAAGTCAGCTACAATAGCACAATCTTTTAATTAAGTGTTGCGATTCAAAATGTCAATAGTGAAAGTTAGATAAAATTAAAATTTTGACTCTGACAGGTATTTATGCCTTTTTCCCATAAAATTTATTCAAGATGGAGATTTTACATACCTGTGTGAGATGTTTAAGGCAAATGGGTAACATCAGTAGTATTTCTACTGTGATTGATACTAAGCTAAATTAGCTGTTGTTGAAAATAAGCTTTATCCTCATCAATTAGATTGAAAAGATGATTGGGCATTGTACGTAGCTTAACACTTTACACTGTAGTCATATAAACAGGAATATGCTTATGCAAGTATATTCTGGCTGTTCTTCAGTAAGCCTGAGTATTTTTGATGTTACAAAGTATAAAATATATTTACGTATTAACTAATTAAACTCACTTATTGGTTGATTGGCAAACCCTTCTCAGCTAATGGGCGTCTAATTTGTATAACTACTAATAAGGGCTGTTAACTGTTGACTGCTAACTGTTGACTGTCAACTGTCAACAGCCCTCAAGATGAATTGTGCAATTTAAAAGCAGAACAGCTTATTAGTCCTAGCATCTAGGTGAACTTAGTAGTATTGACAGGGTTTATTTGTGTCTGTTATAACACAAGGCTGAAAGCGGTAGGTATAAGGACTTGACTTGTTTGTTTTATTCATCGCCAGTAGAGTGGCGTTGAAGAAACAATTCCTATTGGTTTGCTAGCTAGCCTACTGCATTTTTGCTAATTATGATATTACTTTAATATTAAGTTTTACATATAGATATAGCAGTGTTATTTGATTTGTAAAGAAATCTGAACTTCAAAGTGCAAGTCTAGATACTGTCTGGTTCAGCATCTTTTAATTTTGCCCAATATCGTCCTATCTGGGAATCAACCAAAATTCCGGAATTAATTCTATATTTTGGTTTAAATATGTATAATGTGTACTTTTTAGTACTATATAAGCCGCAAAAGTTACTCTCACTAATTCATCATTGTAATTGACTCATCAGGAATAAATTTAAATTAGCTATTCAAGAGCCTAAGTAACTAATTTATAAGTTGGCACAATTTCAGCTTTGGCTTTGATGAAGATAAGTAACATCAGGTTTAGCCTCAAAAATCATCATTGTATTGAGTCTATAGCTTCTAAATTCTCTTAAATCCAAATGACCAAAGATTTATTAGATAAAACTCTCAAATGCTGACACCTGCTACTTGTCATTCAGATTGTCTTCTGTCATATTTTGGGTTGCAGCTATGACATAACTAAGGAAAGGAAAAACTACAGAATAGTTTCTTGCTCTTTGAAAAGGTATTGACGCAGCAAATATGTGTGGTATGATATGTTGCTTAGAGGATGTTTGAAAAGTCGGACAGATTGTAAAAAAGCTCTCTCGGTATACGCTGTGAATAGATAGTAGACAGCACCGAGAGAGCAACATGAGTAAAGCATATCCCA
>NZ_JACJQG010000102.1 GCF_014696435.1 Calothrix anomala FACHB-343
AAACGCCCTCACCCTATAAGGGTGGGGCTAGAAATACGAAGCCTGCCTTCGCAGGCTATCAAACTTTTAGCCTGCGAAGGCAGGCTTTGTTGGTATAGCAATACCCTTCTAGGGTATTGCGTCAAAATTGGGATGCTCCCAATATGGGTATGGTGGGTAATGCCCATCATACTTGTTTTATTTTGGAATTTTGAATTTTTATGCAACCAATTATTGAAACAGTTTTTTTACGCCAAATGGCTTCAGGCGATCGCTTATCTTTACAAGTTTACAAATTTATTGGCGCAAAGCCTGGTAAAAAAGTTTACATCCAATCCAACTTACATGGTGCAGAAATCGCTGGTAATGCAGTTATTCAGCAATTAATTGACTTTCTGCTCACAATAAATGATACAAACTTATGTGGGGAAATTTGGTTAGTTCCGGTTTGCAATCCAATGGGAGTCAACGAGCGATCGCACCATTTTTCCCCTGGAAGATATTGTGTTTACGAAGCGAAAGACTGGAATCGGATATTTTGGGACTACGAAAAAGAAGCTGATGATTTAGTAGCTTTTACTAAATCTCAACTTCAGCTTGATAGAGAGGTCGTCCGACTCAATTATCTAACTACGATTAGAGAAAAATTCGCCAAAATTTTAGAAAAAATTAATTCCCCCTCTGGGTTACCTTATACTGAACAATTTGCCTATAAATTGCAGTCTATGTGTATAGATGCAGACTATTTAATTGATTTACATAGTTCGACAAATCAAGCTATAGACTACCTTTATTACTTCCGAAATCGCCAAGAAAGCGCCAAATATTTTCTCCTAGATTACGGCATTTTACTAGATACTTATGATGGTGATGCCTTTGACGAAGCTTTTATCAAGCCTTGGTTAGCCCTAGAAGCTTGCTTTCAAAAATTGGGGAGAAATATTCAATTTGATATCGAAGCTTGGACAATGGAACTAGGTTCAGGAATGCAGATGCATCCTGACTCAGTAGCCAAGGGTATTTTAGGTATAAAAAATTATTTATTCCAAAAAGGCGTATTGCAAATACCAGAATTTCCCCAAGCAAACACCAGCAACCAGCAAATGACTTTTTCTGCATCCAGTAAAATCATGAAATATTATGCGATCGCCGGCGGCATGATTCAATCTAGAGTGAAAGTAGGTAGTAAAGTCAATGCTAACGATAGACTCTATCAAATTCTGAGTTTCAATAAAGAAAGCCAATTACCTCAGACGATAGATATCTTTGCCGAAAATGATGGCTTAGTATATGAAATTTCCACTAATCAAGCTGTGAATCAAGGCGAATTAGTCCTGAGAATTATTCAGTAGTTACCGCTTAGTGAAAAATTGGATATTAGCACTATTGTTGATTTATGCAAAGAAAAAAGTCTCATAATTTCAATTTTAAATTTTGAATTCCCCCCAAGGGGTTGGACTTCTCGACAGTCGGTATTTATGGCACAATGAAACACAATTGCAGCACAGTGTTATCATAAAAGCAATACCCAACAAGAGAGAAAAACTCAACTAGTTTGTATAGTCCTATCTCTTTTTTGGATATTGGAACAAAATATATTTAGTAGTAGATTAAACTTAAGCAGAGGCAATCCCTAAAAAATGCCAGGGTGATCTTATGTTTCTTACTTGTCTAAGAAAAAAAACAACTTACCCCAACTATAAAATATGACGGTGGAGCTAAAGGTGACTAGTATTGATAATCACATCTTCTCTTTTTCAGGAGAAGTATCGATTCCCCAAGCTCCTCCTGAGTTTAAGTCAGGTTTCATCGGCATTATCGGTCGCCCTAATGTCGGTAAATCTACTTTAATGAATCAATTGGTAGGGCAAAAAATAGCGATTACGTCCCCGGTAGCTCAGACTACACGTAATCGCTTAAGAGGGATTTTAACTACACCAGAAGCACAGTTAATCTTTGTCGATACACCAGGAATTCATAAACCCCATCATCAATTGGGAGAGGTACTGGTGCAAAATGCCAAAATAGCCATCGAATCAGTAGATGTAGTGCTATTTGTGGTAGATGGTACAGTAGCTTGTGGTGCAGGCGATCGCTTTATTGCAGAATTGCTCAGTCGCAGTCAAACACCAGTAATTTTAGGATTGAACAAAGTCGATCAACAACCCACCGATTCCCAGCAGATAGATGATAGTTACACACACTTGGCTGAATTATATCAATGGCAAACAGTCAAATTTTCTGCCAAAACTGGCTTGGGATTGCCAGAATTGCAAAATTTACTGATTGAAAATTTAGACAACGGCCCCTTTTACTACCCGCCAGATTTAGTCACCGATCAACCAGAACGCTTTATTATGGGCGAATTAATTCGCGAACAGATTTTACTGTTAACCCGCGAAGAAGTACCCCATTCAGTAGCGATCGCGATTGATCTAGTAGAAGAAACCCCAAGCATTACCCGCGTTCTCGCCACCATCAACGTAGAACGAGATTCCCAAAAAGGAATTCTCATCGGTAAAGGTGGTTCAATGCTCAAAGCCATTGGGAGCGCGGCGCGCGAACAAATTCAAAAGCTAATTTCCGGTAAAGTCTACCTGGAATTATTCGTCAAAGTCCAACCAAAATGGCGACAATCTCGCGTGAGTTTAGCAGAGTTAGGGTATCGCGTGGAAGAATAGAAGTTAGTTATTAGTCAATGGTCAATGGTCAATGGTCAATGGTCATGAGTGATTAAATTTTGGACTAGAGACTGTTGACTTTTGACTATGGACTCTTGACTCTTAACCCCTAACGATGAGAATGTCTTCAGATAATAGTTCCTTCTTCAATTTGCCCACAGATGCACCGCCATTGCGCATTTTAATTGTAGAAGACGATCCGATG
This sequence comes from Calothrix anomala FACHB-343, assembly GCF_014696435.1. Classification (GTDB taxonomy): domain Bacteria; phylum Cyanobacteriota; class Cyanobacteriia; order Cyanobacteriales; family Nostocaceae; genus Aulosira; species Aulosira anomala_A. The sequence continues at coordinate 2,866 of NZ_JACJQG010000102.1, forward strand.
ATGCAACTGGGGCTAGAACAATCTTTAATGGTTCATCCCCAGTTGGAAATTGTCGGACAAGCAGAAGATGGCTATTTAGGCGTACAAGCAGCATTAAAACTTAAACCCGATTTGGTAGTCATGGATATCGGGTTACCAAGACTTGATGGAATTGCAGCGACACAGCAAATTAAAGCTGCATTACCAGAAACCCATGTAGTCATGCTGACATCCCATCAAACAGAAACAGAAATTATTGCCGCATTATCTAGCGGTGCAGATGCCTATTGTATCAAAGGTGCGAGTGTAGAGCGGTTATTAAGTGCGATCGCAGCTGCTATTGATGGCGCAACTTATCTCGATCCCCAAATTGCGCGGCGAGTAATTGAAAATCTGCGTCCCCCAACCGCAAAAGGAAACACCGCAAATCTTTCGGCGCGGGAGTTGGAAGTATTAAAACTCATGGTAGATGGTTTGAGTAATCCAGAAATTGCCGAAAGACTCTATCTCAGCCCAAATACCGTCAAAACCCATGTCCGGGGAATTATGAATAAATTGGCAGTAGACGATCGCGTACAAGCCGCAGTTGTCGCCCTGCGATCGGGATTAGTGTAATTACTAGATATCGCCCTAGAAATTAGCATAAAATATGCGACAAACCCTGCGGTTTTCACCCAGGTATCAAGGCTAATCCAACAGCCATAATTTCTCATGAGAAGAATATGATAAATGGGGAAAACACAAGTAATAGCCAAGCAACAGCGACAACCGATCCAAAACCTAATAAAGGGTTTTTTTGGGCTGCACGTACCCGCATTCTCTTCTGGTATGTGTTAATTCTAGGCATTGTGTTTGTCGTCTTTATTCCCGCTTTTCGGCAAGTTTTATATGCAAGAGTTAATAGCCGCGTTCAGCGAGAGAACAACGCCAAAATGAGGATTTTTGAGGATTTAATCACTGGTCAACCTCTTTTTTTTGGGGAACATCCAGATAGTAGCGACGATAACAAAGTGATTAATGAACTCAAAGAGTCTGATAACCGCCTGATTCAACCGCCAACCTCAAAAAAAGAGTTAAAAGATTTTTTTGATGGTTTTTTAGGTACGCAGATCCCCGAAGATGACACATATTTAATCGCCTTAATCGAAGGTAAATTTTATAAATCCAGTCCTAGAGCCAGACCCAAAGAACTAAGCCGAGATTCGGAAATAATGCGCTATTTTGGGACTTTAACTCAAGCAAAAGAAGGGGAAAAAATAATTCCTGGTAGTGCTGTAGAAAGTATCGTTTATCTAGCGCAACCTGTAAAAATTAAAGGCGAAGTGATGGGTGTATTTGTCATTGCTCACCCGACTTTTGGCGAACGGGGAGAGGTAGTAGAAGCGGTAGCAGTTATCGTTCAGGTAGGTGCAGCAGTTGTAATTTTAGCTTTAATCTTAGCTTGGTTTGCTTCCGGAAAAATCCTCGCTCCCTTACGCTTGCTTAACGAAACTGCTTGTAATATTACCGCCTCAGATTTAAATCAACGAATTGTTGTTAGCGGTCAAGGAGAACTAGCAGAACTAGCAGTTACCTTTAATGCCATGATGGATAGATTGCAAAATGCTTTCATCAGTCAGCGCAATTTTATTAATGATGCGGGGCACGAATTACGCACCCCAATTACAATTATTCGCGGTCATCTAGAATTGATGGGGAATCACCCAGAAGAAATAGAAGAAACTCTCGCCTTAGTCATGGATGAACTAGAACGGATGAATCGGTTTGTCAATGACATGATTTTACTAGCAAAAGCCGAGCATCCTGATTTTTTGCACTTAGAAACAGTGGATGTTTGTGCTTTAACCGAAGAATTGTATGCCAAAATTCAAGCTTTAGGCGATCGCAACTGGCGACTTCAAGCTACCGCTAAATGTAAAATCGTCGCCGATCGCCAGCGTCTTACCCAAGCTGTGATGAATTTAGTCCAAAACGCTACCCAACATACCACAGATACTGATAGTATTACCCTTGGTTCAGCGATACATCAAGATAAAGTTAGCTTTTGGGTGCATGATACAGGAGAAGGCATTGCTGAAGCCGAGCAACAAAGAATATTTCAACGTTTTGCGCGTTCTGCAAATAGTCGTCGTCGTTCCGAAGGCGCAGGTTTAGGATTATCTATTGTTCAAGCCATTGCACTAGCTCATGGTGGACATGTTACTGTGAAAAGTAAGCAGGGAGCAGGCGCGAAATTCACGATAATTCTACCTTTAGAACCACCCCAAGAAAGAAAATAGTTAGAAATGCTAAATTTTTCTTTAACACGCTTAACTATAGCAAAGAATTTTGTTGTTTCACTTTTGCAAATCCCAAACCTACTACTTACCTATTGATCGTAAATACCCAATCTTTATGCTTGAAAAAACCCAACTAAACCTCGTCCATTTTGAAACCTGGCGTAGTGCGGGCTGCATTCGACTGAGCGATCGCGCCGAAGTCTTGCCGGCTACCAAGAGCAGGGAGCAAGATGCTCCCACTACTTTTAAAACTATGGTTCTCAAAATAAAATAGATGTGGTTTATCGTAGGGGTTTAGCACTGCTAAACCTTCCTAGCTTGTAACTTTGGTAATACCAATTTAAAGAAATAGTTTTTGTAGCACATCAATATATTCTAGAAGGCATGGCAGTGCCAATGCCTCTACAATCAACGATTATCGCTATTTTACCAACTAGCAATTTGCTGTGTATAGCAATCCTAAATGAGTTGTGAAAATTACTCGTTAACGCAGGGAACAAAAAAGAAGGATGTTAAAATTTACTTTGTTTTTTCACAAATGAAATAAGAATGCTATATGCGTCTAAATTGCATATTTACTAATAAAAGCAGTCAATCGTCAACCGTCAACCGTCAACAATCAACACCCCTCATGATTGATTGTGCAACTTAAAAGCAGCATAGAATAATAGAATATAGTAGTCTACAGTAGGTATTTTTGCTAAAATAAAATAGTAATTTGATATTAAAGTTTCAACAATCAAATAATAATTTTCTCTGTAAAAAAACAATTAAAAATAATGCAATTTGAATCAATTATACTAAATACTTGGAAATGGGTGCTAGTTTTAATTTTAACGGCTTGCAATAGCTTGAAAAATCACCAACAAGCTGTAGTAGTACCAACAAGTGTAGAAGCCGCATTTAAAGCCAAATATCCCCAAATTTCTCCGGCTTGGGTAAAGCATCACTATGGTTATGAAGCCAGTTTTATTGATAAAAATATTGCTACTGAAGTTGAGTTTTCCAATACAGGTGAATGGTTAGAAACAGAATATTTAGTAACAGTAAAAGAATTTCCCGACATTATCATAAAACGTATCAAAAAAGAACATCCTCAATTTATTATTACAAAATACGAAATTGAAATTACACCTCAGGGAAAGTTTTACGAAGTAGATATTACCGATGGTGAAACTGAAAGCGAATTATATTTTGATGTTAACGGTAATCCTCAAGTTGATTTATATGAAGATTAGGGGTATTGGGCATTGGGCATTGGGCATTGGGCATTGGGCATTGGGCATGGGTTGACTATTGACAAATGACTATTGACTATTGACTATTGACTATTGACTGCTACGCTCTGGGGAGTTGTTACTTGTCGAAAATTTGGGGAACTACTCGCCGCGTTCTGTCGTCTGTTGTTGAGTTAGCCTTTGGTGGGAAAGAACCCACAACCAAGTTCATAAATCTTTCACAAAAAAATAGCAGCCTCTAAACCCAGAAGATAAAAGCACTTTTGGCAATTACAGTCCAGTTTTCTGACGGTGGTTTGAGCGACATATCCCTGAATAATTTATCTCGTACCTGCGGTAAACATTAGTTCTATCAATGGTTGAGTGAGATAGTATCGGTAATCCTTATAATTAGCTTGAGAAGGCTAATTTCACGAACAGATATATTTTTCATCTATACAAAACATAAATTTGCATCTATCTTTTGATAGAGATTGTTGGATTGCGTCGGAAATGAATATGAGCAGAAAGGTAAATTCTATGAAGAAACAATCATCAGAATAGTATTCAGCACTCAAAATCCAATCCACACAAGACAAGAACTGCAGCGACTCCCGATTTGCTATATGGTTGCGTTGCTCAATAGAAGTAGAATCATGTATGTTTAAAAAGTGTGTTTAAAATCGCCAAACCCATTCACAGCAAGGTAATTGCTCAATAATTTAGGTGATTATCAAATCTTTATATTCTGCTCAAAATCATTTCCGCTTTATCGAATATTTATATTTGACAATGTAATTTCGATTGACAAAAAATCAGTATATTGGAAATAATCTTGAGGTCAAAATAGCATTTTCAGATATTGACAGATGTATAGTATGCATAAGAGAATACTACTCGTGATTCCTAAATAGATTTCTTAAGAAAACTAATTTTTTCTTTAGACCCGGCTAGATAAGTGACTAAAACATATGTACATCACTTTACCAGAGCAAGTAAATGTTAATTCATAAGTTTAAACAACTGCTTACATAAATGGTAGTTAACTAGGCTTTAGTAAATAACAAAAGCTCTTGGCAATCGGTGATTACTTAAGTTATAAATCTCAGTAAATTGGCAATCGACTTTAATTTTGGGGTTGGGTGGTCTACTATCATGTTATTTACATACTACTGTTTTAGCTTCTTGGCAAAAAAAGATTGCATCATCAAAAGGCTCGGCAATAAACCGCTATTTCAGCATTGTCCGACCTACTTAAATGATGTCATTGCAGATCAGCTAAATTTGTGATAAATAAGAATAGTCTCTAATGATAGAATTACATTGTTACAGGCAGAGATTAATTTTATTGATTTACAATTGATATCCTTGTAATTCGATGATTATCACTGTTTGTACTTACCTAAGATTTGCAGTTAAGCACAAATGAAATCTACGGTAATGTTTGGCTAGAGACTAATAACTAAGGCTAGAGAACTGAATTTTTCGACGTACTTTTTAGGCGAGAGAATCTATAGCACGAAAGATAATTGGTAAATTAGTGCTATGGTTAAGGCAATTCGGTATTGAGTGTTTCCCATCAAAGACTTTCGTAATAGTTAATTAGCTCCAAGCGACTGGTGTTAGTTTTCACGGTATGAAATTTCCAAGTTTACTGATTTGGCATTTGCCTAGCATAATTTGCTGGGTGCATATTAGGTAAACACAGTTTCATGCTGGTGAAATAACTGCACGTAATGTAGGTATAGAGCGAAGTTTGACAACAGGCTTCTAAGATAGCTGGCGGCAGATTATGGGGCATAAATTTATGTATTTATGCCGGGCTTAGGATGGCTAGATTGGCTATGGCTTAACAATGATTTAATCATTCTACACTGATGTGTGAATTTTCAACAAACGTTTTAGTGAAAATTTTTTCTGGTGGAGTAATTGGGAGTATGTATCGCGAAAGCAAGCAATATTTTCTCACTATGGCTTGATTTCCCCTCTCTCAAATTTGGGAGAGGGGAGTGGTGAGAGTGCTAACAAATGAGCTGTGACTTGTACATTGAATAATTGAATTTGACTAGCAAAATTTGCGTTTTCTCAAATCAAAGAGGATAAATTTATGGCAGTAAGAAACGGAACAGCACTACCCGATACCCTCACAGGAACTGCGAATGCCGATACTATACGTGGTTTTGACGGTGATGACATCCTCAATGGCTTAGGTGGTAATGACCTGATCCGGGGTGGAAACGATAAAGACGAACTGCTTGGTGGCGCTGGTGCTGACAGACTATTTGGGGATGCTGGCGAAGACTCACTATTTGGTGAAGCTGGTAATGATACCCTGTATGGCGGTACGGATGCTGACGATGCATTTGATGGCAAAGACTACCTCGATGGTGGTGCAGGTATTGATGTTATCTATGTTGGTTTTGAAGATACAGGGCTAGGCGGTGCCGGTAATGACTCCTTATTCGGCAGTTTCTCTAATGACGCGCTGTACGGGGATGGCGGAGAAGCAGATACTCTTGTTGGAGGTGCTGACTACATAGATGGCGGAGATGGGAATGACACTCTCTATGGCGAAGGAAACGACACAATTAGCGGTGGCGCTGATACCATCTTGGGTGGCGGTGGCGATGACACCCTCTACGGCTATGCTGGTAATGACTCCCTTTTAGGTGGAGACGGCATTGACTACCTCGATGGCGGTGACGGCGATGACATTCTCGATGGTGGTGCTGGTTCTAGTACCCTATTAGGCGGTGCAGGCTTAGAAACCATCAGAGGTGGTATTGACGGTGACTACATTGATGGTGGTGAGGGTGCTGACAACCTCCAAGGACTTGGTGGTAATGACACCATCTACGGTGACCTTGGTGTAGCTGAATCTCTTGCTGGTAATGATGTCCTCAATGGCGGTGCTGGCGATGACTTCCTCGATGGTGGCGCTGGCGTTGACCGCGTTATCGGTGGCGCTGGGATTGATATTGTGTTTGGTGGTGAAGATCCAGAAACCCAAACCGCACGCGACACCCTAACAGGCGGTGCTGACACTGATTACTTCCAATTGCTATACACCGAATTTGTTCCAGAACCACCCCAAATTGGTGAGCCACCTGTACCTGTTCCTGCTGGCGACTATGTCACTGATTTCCAAAATGGTACTGACTACTTCTTCCTTGAACTGCTGCAATTTGAAGATCTAGGATTCCAGAACACCACTATTGGTGGAGTGACTGGTACTCGCATCTATGTTCTGACTGAGGGCTTTACTCCTGCTCAATCTGAAACCTTAGCTTTTGTTGCAGGGGTGAACCGTGGAGCGTTCGACGCATCAGATTTCGTTACCGATCCTGTCGTCTAAGAAATGGGCAACTAGGCGGTGTACTTGGGTGCGAACCAAGTAACACACACCTAATAGTTACCCCAACCTTCAAGAGTAGCTACAGAGTCTGGACAACTTGTTGAGCTACTCTTGGGATTAAGTCTCAATTATAACTATTTGATTTCTTTATGGACTTCAAAGTTAACTTTGAGCAATAGTAGGGCGAGCAATAATCACCCTACACCCTAATACCAATTTTATGTGAGGCTGCACATAACGCCCTCAGGCTGGAAGCCTGGGGCTATCATTACAAAGCCTGCCTTTGCAGGCTAGATTATATGCATCTTCATGTTGAATTGGTATAAGGTCTAAAACTCCAAATTGTTTGGCGATCAATCGCAAATACCTCCAATTACATACCCACCAGGTTTTTTTGCTTGTCAGATTCTCGATTTTTGCAATCTATCGAGAATCTGCTTACCCATAATCAGCGAGCAGAAAACTAATATTTAACAAGCCATGCGAATATTATTTTTACATCAGAATTTCCCTGCCCAATTTCGGCATGTGGCTGCGGCGTTAGCTCAGGACAAAAATAACCAAGTTTTTTTTGGTACGACTCGCCAAGAAGGTAGTTTGGCTGGTGTTAATCGAGTGGTTTATAACCCTAAACGAGAAGCTAGACCAGAAACGCACCATTATGTTAAACCCTTAGAAAATGCGGTGCTGCAAGGTCAAGCTGTGTATCGCCTAGCAGAGCAACTGAAAGCACAGAGGTTTGTTCCCGATGTAGTTTATGGTCATTCGGGTTGGGGCCCGACTTTATTTATTAAAGATATTTTTCCGAAGGCTAAATTACTTTGTTATTTTGAGTGGTTTTATCATGCTCATGGGACTGACGCAGACTTTGATCCCAGCGATCGCATGACGGCTGATGATGAAGCCCGGATTAGAATTAAAAATGCGCCTATTTTACAAGATTTATATAGTTGCGATCGCGGTTTGTCTCCTACCTATTGGCAGCGTCAGCAATTCCCGTTAGAATATCACAACAAAATTACCGTAATGCATGACGGGGTTGATACTAATTTTTTCTCCCCAAATCCCGGTGCTAAGTTAGTTTTACCCCGGATCAATCTTGACCTTTCCCATGCTGAAGAGATTGTCACTTATGCTACTAGAGGTATGGAACCTTATCGGGGATTTCCCCAGTTTATTGAAGCGGTGGCTTTACTCCAGCAACAACGCCCTAACTGTCATGTGGTGATTGTCGGTGAAAACCGTGTTGCTTATGGAAAGAAACTCCCCGATGGTAAAACCTATAAGGAGGTGATGCTAGAAAAATACGATCTCGACCTCAGCCGGATTCATTTTACAGGTTGGTTACCTTATTCTGAATATCTGCAAGTACTGCAAGCTTCATCGGCTCATGTTTATTTAACTCGTCCCTTTGTTTTATCCTGGTCATTAATCGAATCTTTAGCTACAGGTTGTTTGGTAGTGGGTTCGCGAACTGCGCCGGTGATGGAGGTGATTCAAGATGGTGTTAACGGATTGTTAGCAGATTTCTTTTCACCCCAGGAAATATGCGATCGCATTTTAGAAGCCCTCAACCATCCAGATAAAATGGCGGCGATTCGCGCTAAGGCTAGACAAACAGTGCTTGAGCGCTATGATTTAGCCCAACTATTACCCCAACATTTGCAATGGATACAGCAATCAGAAGAACCTCAACTAATTTCGCCTTGGGAGGGAAGAAAGTTAGAGTTGGTGGATAGTAGCGAATCTAAGGGATTTGGGAAACAACAAAAAGCCCAGAAGTCTTTAGCTAAATCTGCGCAAATTTTACAAGTTAATCATCAAACCTTAACCACCCAAGAAATTATTCCTCTGTTGAGCCGCTATCAACTGCTACCCAAGCTGCAGCAAGAATTGATAATAGATAGTGCGATCGCTGCTTTTACCTGTAGCAACGAAGAAAAAACCCAGTGTTATCAAGAGTTTTGCGCACAAAATCAATTGTCATCGGAAGCAGAACGCCAAGCTTGGTTAAAACAGCAAGGGATGAATGAAGCCCAATTCTTAGATTTAGCAACTCGCAATCTGAGAATCGAGAAATTCAAAAAAGCCACCTGGGGTAGCAAGTTAGAGAATCATTTTCGCCAAATCAAACCCAAACTTGATCGGGTTGTTTATTCTCTGATTCGCCTTCGTGATGGTGCGGTGGCGCAGGAATTGTACTTTCGTCTACTAGAAGGTGAACAGTCCTTTGCTGAACTCGCAAAACAATATTCCCAAGGTGCAGAAGCCCAAACTGACGGGTTAATAGGGCCTGTATCATTGAGTACGCCTCATCCCCAACTTGCCCGCATTCTTGCCATCAGCCAACCCGGACAATTATTGCCACCTAAAAATATTGGTGATTTGTGGTTAATTGTGCGATTAGAAAAGTTTATACCAGCACAATTTGACAAACCAATGCAACAACGGCTGCTCAACGAACTGTTTGCGGCTTGGTTAAAAGAGCAAATGCAAAAAACTGCTCAATCCCAATCTGTAGATATCCAACATTCCGCTTAAATCTTTACTTCTTTAAACCCTAATTGGAGCGTAATATGCCAGCTTTAAACTTTAGTAATCAACTTTTAGTAGGAAACGACTTTACTGGTCAAAACCTGAATGGTTCGACATTTTTCAAAGCTACTCTCACCAATGTGCTTTTAGTTAATACACAATTGAGGGGGACAAACTTTGAAGAAGCTAAACTATATAATGTTGATGCCCGTAATGCCATCTTTGCCCCAAATACTAGCTTTGGCCCGGCTAATTTATTTAAAGCGACATTAGAAAATGTCAATTTTAGAGGAGCCAATTTAACTGGGGCTAATTTGTCATTAGTTGCCACTAAATTTATTAACTTCTCCAATGCTAATTTGACTAATGCCAATTTGCGAGAAGCTAATCTAAGCGGCGAACAATCGGAGCGTCCAAACTTTAGAGGTACTAACTTTACTGGAGCCGATTTATTTAAGGCGAAGCTCAAAGCTGCTGATTTGACAGGTGCAAATTTAACCAATGCCAAATTAGAAGAAACTGATTTTGAAGCAACTCTTTTAGTCAATGTTGATGCAACTGGTGCTGATTTCCGATTAGCAAAACTCACAGATTTAACTATAATAAATTCAATATTTGACTTAGCTAATTTCAGTAATGTTGTTCTCAGTGATGCGCCTCTAGAACCAGGACAGACTGCTAATGCAAGGTTTCGTGGTGCTAATTTAACTAACTTTATTGTAGATGATGCGGTTTTAATCGGTTCTGATTTTAGTGCTTATGTAGCTGCTAATGGCGCTGTCACAGTTACAGATTTGAGTGGAGCTAAGTTAATCGCCACCGATTTGACTGGCTCAAATTTCAGTAGCGCCAGAATGATAGGTACTGATTTATCGAAAAGTAACTTCACCAATGCCAATTTTACCGGGGCTAACATGAGTGGAGTGCTGACAACAGATGCGTTTTTCAATGGAGCAAATTTTACTGAAGCCAATTTGAGTAACGCTAATTTGTCAAAGGGCGACTTTACCAATGCTACCTTTATTGGTGCCAATCTTACAGGCGCGATCGCGGTGGATGCGATCGGTTTATCTCTTGGTGATAGCGGTAACAACACCCTCAACGGTACTAGCGGCGGCGATAACCTATTTGGTAATGGTGGTAACGATACCCTCAACGGTGCTGGCGGTGATGATTATCTCGATGGCGGCGCTGGTAGTGACAGGATGGTTGGTGGTGCAGGTAATGACACTTATGCAGTCAATGTTACAGGCGATGTTGTCGTTGAAAATGCCAATGCAGGTATAGATACTGTTCGTTCTAGCCTTGCTAGTTATACTTTAGGCAACAACCTCGAAAACCTGACTTTAACTGGTACAGCCGTTAGCGGCACAGGTAATACACTGAATAATATTATTACTGGAAATACTGGTAATAATACCCTCAATGGCTTAGGTGGTAACGATACCCTAATTGGCGGTGCTGGAAATGACACCCTTGATGGTGGTGCTGGTGCTGACTCCCTGGTAGGTGGCACAGGTAGCGACACATATATACTTGATAGCGGTGATACGATTACAGAAAACGCCAACGAAGGCATAGATACAGTTCAAGCCAGCCAAAACTATACTTTAAGCGATAACTTAGAAAACCTGACCTTGACTGGTACAGCAGTCAGTGGTACGGGTAATACAGAAAACAATAATATTACAGGTAACGCTAGCAATAACAGCCTTAACGGTGCTGGCGGTAACGATACCCTGATTGGTAATGCTGGTGCTGACACCCTTGATGGCGGTGCAGGTAATGACTCAATGGTTGGCGGTACTGGTGATGATAGTTACATAGTTGATAGCGCCACAGATGCGATCGCCGAAAACGCCAACGAAGGTACAGATACAGTTCAATCTAGCTTTAACTACACCTTAAGCAACAACTTAGAAAACCTGATTTTATTAGGTACAGCCGCCAACGGTACTGGTAATACAAGCGCCAACACCATTACAGGTAATGAACTCAACAACAACCTTAATGGTGGTGATGGTACTGATACCCTAATTGGTGCGGCTGGGAATGATACCCTTGATGGTGGTGCTGGTACTGACTCCCTGATTGGCGGCGCTGGTGATGATAGTTACATAGTTGATAGTGCTGGGGATACGATTACAGAAAACCCTGGCGAAGGTGTAGATACTGTGCAATCTAGCTTTGACTACACCTTAAGCAGTAACTTAGAAAACCTCACCTTAATTGGTACGGCGATTAACGGTACTGGTAATGCAGATGCCAATATCATTACAGGTAACGCTAGCAACAATATCCTTAATGGTGGTGATGGTACTGACACCCTTAATGGTGCTGGTGGTAACGATACCTTGGATGGTGGTGCTGGTGCTGACTCCCTAGCAGGTGGTGCTGGTGATGATAACTACATACTTGGCGCTGGAGATACGATTAGCGAAAACTCAGGCGAAGGGGTAGACACTGTACAATCTAGCTTTGACTACACCTTAAGCGACAACTTAGAAAACCTAATTTTATTAGGTACAGCTGAAAACGGCACAGGTAATGAACTTGCTAATACCATCACAGGTAATGATGCCAATAATAGCCTTAACGGCGCTGGCGGTAACGATACTGTAATTGGCGCTGAAGGAAATGACACCCTTGATGGTGGTGCTGGGGATGATTCCCTCATTGGTGGTGCTGGTGATGATAGATATATAGTAGATGGTGCAGGAGATGCGATCGCCGAAAACGCCAACGAAGGCACAGATACCGTTCAATCTAGCTATAACTACACCTTAAGCAGTAACTTAGAAAACCTGACCCTAGTTAGTATAGCCGTCATCGGTACTGGTAACGAGCTTGATAACACCATCATAGGTAACGAGTTAGATAATACCCTCAACGGCGCTGGTGGTAACGATACCTTGATTGGTGGCACAGGTAATGACATTTATGTAGTCGATAGCGCTGGGGATACAGTTACAGAAAACGCCGATGAAGGTGTAGATACTGTGCAATCTAGCGTTGACTATACTTTAGGCGACAACCTAGAAAACCTTACCCTGATTGACACAGCCGTAACAGGTACTGGTAATCAACTTGCCAACACCATCATCGGTAATGATGCCAACAATATCCTCCACGGCTTAGGCGGTAACGATACCCTAAATGGCGGCATTGGTGCTGATACCCTCAATGGTGGTATAGATGATGACTCTCTAATAGCTGGTAACGGCAATGACTTGCTTTCTGGTGATGAAGGCAATGACATCCTGGATGGTGGTGCTGGAGCCGATACCTTAAATGGTGGTACAGGTGATGACTCCCTAATTGGCGCTGGTGGTGCTGACATCCTTGATGGTGGCGCTGGTAATGACACAGCCAGTGGTGGTTTAGGTAACGATACATACATCATCGATAGTGTAGGAGATGCCATTACAGAAAACGCCGATGAAGGTACAGATACTGTCCAATCGAGCATTGACTACACCTTAGGCGATAACGTAGAAAACCTGACCTTGACTGGTACAGCCATAACAGGTATCGGCAATACAATAGCAAATACCATTACTGGTAATGAAGCTAACAATAGCCTCAATGGCGGTGCTGGAGCCGATACACTCTTCGGTAACACTGGTGCTGATACCTTGCTGGGAGCGGGTGGAAATGACTATCTTGATGGCGGTGACGGCGATGATAACCTGAACGGTGGAGCAGGTAATGATACCCTCATTGGTGCGGCTGGTAATGATATCCTCACAGGCGCTGATGCCAATGATGTTTTAGTCGGCGGTACAGAAAATGACACCATCAGTGGCGGTTTAGGTAGCGATACCATTCGCTATGCCTTTGGCGACGGACAAGACCGAGTTAATGGGTTTGTTACAGGAGCAGGGGGAGATTTCCTGTCCTTCAGTGGTATTGCTGCTATTGATGTATTTACCAATACTACTAATGGCAACACAGTATTTCGAGTTGGCGATGGAATTGCAGGTAACGCCGGGTTTAACCAGGGTACTTTGTTGCTGACTTTGGTTGGTACTCCCTTTAGTCAAGCAGATATCGCCACCAACATTGTTGACTCAGCCGGAACAACCTTCTTATTCTCCTAGATTCCTCAGAGATACAAACTCAGAGATACCAAGTAACAGGGTGCATCTTACCAACATTCAGCAAAACTAATTCGTTAACAAAGACATTCAGCAAACAAGGGAAATTATGGCAGTAAGAAATGGCACAGCAAACGCGGATACCCTAAGAGGAACAACTGATGCCGACACCCTCAACGGTAACGCTGGTGATGACACCCTTTACGGGTTAGGCGGTAATGACCTGCTTCGCGGTGGCGGCGATAAAGACACTCTGTATGGTGGTGCTGGTGCCGATATACTATATGGCGATGCAGGTGAGGACACCTTGTATGGTGAAGGCGGGAATGACACGCTCTACGGTGGCACAAGTGCTACCAATATCTTCGATGGCAAAGACTTTATAGATGGGGGTGCTGGTAGCGACTGGCTATATGGCGGCTTCGAGGATACCTTGTTTGGCGGTGCTGGCACAGATACTCTAGTAGGTAGCACCACCGACGATTTGCTATATGGCGATGACGAAAAAGGCGAAGTTGCAGGTGGAAACGACAGCCTGTTTGGTGGACAAGGCAATGACAGCCTTTATGGTGGCGGTAGCACCGATACTCTCAATGGTGCTGCTGGGGATGACTACCTAGATGGTGGAGAAGGCGCTGACTCTATCGTAGGTGGCGGTGGTAATGACATCATCTTCGGCGATGAAAGTGCAGCAGAAAGCCTTGCTGGTGATGACTACCTCAATGGTGGTGTTGGCGATGACTACCTTGACGGTGGCGCTGGTGTGGATCGGGTGTTAGGTGGTGACGGTAATGACACTCTCTTTGGTGGAGAAGATCCAGAAGCAGGACAAACCCAACGCGACACCCTAACCGGTGGAACTGGTAGTGATGTATTTGCATTGTATTACTCAGGATTTGCACCAGAGACACCAGAACCCCCTGAGCCAGGTGAGCTTCCAGAACCAACTGAACCTGCGCCTATTGGTGACTACATTAGAGATTTTGAGGATGGAATTGATTTCTTCTTACTTGAGGAAGTGAGTTTTAACGATCTGACAATCAGTAACATCAATCTAAATATTGGTGGTGTTGCTACAGCTAGTAGTCGGATTGAAGTTACTGGAACTGGTGAAGTGCTGGGGGTTGTCGCTGGGATTACTGCTGGACAATTAACAGGAGCAGATTTTATTAGCGGTTTTATAGAAGCTCCGGAGCCTTTAGATCCCTAATCAGAATCAAGCTAGAAAGTTTTGCTCTAACTTTCTAGCTTGTTGCAATAACTACGTTCAAGATTCCAGGTTTTTATTTCCGGTTTTATCTACTTTTTTTGACTAATTCACAACTTAAATATTTTTGCGAGAGATTGTAATATGCCAGCTTTAAACTTTGAAGGACAAAACTTAGTAGGAAATAGCTTCCGAGGTCAAAACCTCAATGGGTCTACTTTTTTCAAAGCTAGACTCGAAAATGTTCGGTTTGATCCCAATAATGCGGGTACTCGTACACAACTCAGAGGCACAAACTTTGCTGAATCTTTTTGGTTAAATGTTGATGCTCGTAGTGCTATTTTTGCACCGAATGCTACCTTTGTCCCGGCTGATTTTTCTCTAGCAACATTGCAGAATGTCAATCTCAGTGGTGCGAATTTAAGACAGGCAAATCTATTTAAAATCGACACATCAGGTATTAACCTGTCGAATGCTGATTTGACTGGTGCTTACTTAAGCGAAGCAAATCTGAGTGGGGAACAATCGGAGCGTCCCAACTTGACTGGTGCTAACTTTACTAACGCCGATCTATCTTTAGCAAATTTAAAAGCAGCTGACTTTACAGGTGCTAATTTGACAAATGCTAACCTCCAAGGAGCAATTTTGGAGGCGACTCTTTTAGTTAATGTCAATGCGACAGGTGCAGATTTCCAGTTAACAAATTTCACTGATGTGACACTGCAAAACTCTATTTTTGACCTTGCTAATTTAAGTGGTATTTCTTTGAGTGATGCACCCCTTGAAGAAGGTCAAACAGGTAATATGAGCTTTCGTGGTGCAGATTTAAGTGGTGCGCTAATAGATGATGCTAATCTGAATGGTGCTAATTTTAGTAACTTTGGTAGTACGGTTACCAACCTAACTGGAACCAGATTTGATGATACCGATGTTAGTGGCGCTAACTTCACCCAAGCCAATGCAGAAGGTGTTTTAATAAACGGTTCTGCGGTTGGGGCAAATTTTACCAATGCTAATTTGACTAATGCCGATCTGTCAAAAGGTGATTTTACCAATGCTAACTTCAGAGGTGCAAATCTCACAGGTGCGATCGCTGTGGATGCGATCGCCCTTTTGGTAGGTACTGAGCTTGATGATACCTTAAACGGAACCATTGATCTGTTAACAGGTGCGGCGATCAATGACAATATTTTTGGCAATGGGGGGAATGACACCATCGATGGTGGCGCTGGTAGAGATTACCTAGATGGCGGTATTGGTAGTGATAGCCTGATTGGTGGGGGTGGTGCTGATACTCTCGTTGGTGGTGCTGGTGTGGATACCCTCAACGGTGGTGCTGGTAACGACGTGTTTATTTTTACCTCAGGTTTTGGAAGCGATCGCATTATCGGTTTCGGCAATAATGCAGACAAAATTGACCTCACAGCCTTTGCAACCAGCTTCGGAAGTTTGACTGTAACTCAAAGTTCTACAAATACAGTGATTTCTAGTTCAGTATTTGGTACTGGTAATACGATTACGCTGGCAAACTTTAACGCCACAAATGTAGATGCTAGCGATTTTATCTTCTAACTTTCTTTAAGCCAATTTTTTGCTGTTGTGCTTTCTTGCAACAGCTATTTGACTAATTCAGAACTTCTAAATTTCTTTGAGGGATTGCATCATGGCTGTTTTAAATTTTGCAGAACAAAACTTAGTCGGAAATAGCTTTAGAGGTCAAAATCTCAATGGTTCCACTTTTTTCAAAGCTAGGCTGGAAAATGTTCGGTTCGACCCCAATAATGCAGGTACTCGTACACAACTCAGAGGTACCAACTTTGCTGAGTCTACTTGGATTGGTGTGAATGCGCGGTTAGCAATCTTTGCCCCAAATGCTACTTGGGGCCCCGCTAATTTTTCCTTAGCAACATTAGAGAATGTCAATCTCAGCGGCGCAGATCTCAGACAGGCTGATATGTCGCTGATCAACACATTCAACCTCAATCTATCAGGTGCTAACCTAACTGATGCCATTCTGCGAGAAGCTAATATCAATGGCGAACAGTCCGAGCCACCCAATCTGACAGGGGCGAACTTTACCCGCGCTGATTTTTTTAAGGCTAATCTCAAAGCTGCTGACTTTACCGGATCGACTTTAGTTGATGCTAGCTTTTTAGAAGCTAATATCGAAAATGTCGTATTTGTCAATATCAACGCTAGGGGTGCTGATTTTCAATTAGCAAACTTCACAGATGCAACCCTACAAAATGCGATCTTTGACTTGGCTAATTTGAGTGGCGTTGCTTTGACTGATACTAACCCCCTCGATCCAGCAACGGCTACTAATGCTAGTTTTCGCGGTGCAAATCTGAGTAGTTTATTAGCAGAAGATATTAATTTTAGTGGCTCTGATTTTAGCCCCTTTGTGAATGCCAATGGTACTGTGACAGTTACAAACCTGACTGGCGCAAGCTTTGGTGGTGGTAATTTAGATGGTGCAAACTTCACCCAAGCCGATGCAGAAGGCTTGTTGATCAGTGGTACTGCTATTGGCGCAAATTTCACCAATGCAAACTTAACTAACGCTGACTTCTCAAAAGGCGATTTCTCCAGTGCCATTTTCACGGGTGCTAACCTGACTGGGGTACAGACTACTGATGCGATCGCAATTGGTACCAATTTCACCAATGCTAATTTGACTAATGCCGATCTGTCAAAAACTAATTTTAGCAATGCCACTTTTGTGGGGGCTGATTTAACAGGCGCGATCGCAGTTGATGCCATTGGTCTATATATTGGAGATGAGACTGACAACACTATCATCGGCACCATCGACGGCGATAATATTTTTGGCAATGGTGGTAATGATATCCTCAGTGGTGGTACTGGTAACGATTACCTTGATGGTGGCATAGGAAATGACATCCTTAATGGTGAAGGCGGCGCTGACACCTTGGTTGGTGGTGCTGGTAGCGATGAACTCAATGGTGGTGGCGGTAATGATTCTTTAATTGGTGGCGCTGCTGTTGATAACCTCATCGGTGGTGGCGGTAATGATTACCTTGACGGCGGATTAGGCAATGATGGCATGATTGGCGGTGCCGGTGACGACATTTATCTAGTCAATAGCACAGCAGACACCATCACAGAAAACGTCAATGCAGGTATAGATACTGTCCAATCTAGTGCTGCTAGTTATACCTTAAGTGGCAACGTAGAAAACCTGATATTGATTGCTACGGCTCAAAGCGGTACTGGTAATGCACTTAACAATAGCCTTATCGGTAATGATGGCAATAATACCCTCAATGGTGGTGCTGGTGATGACAGCTTGGCAGGGGGTTTAGGCGACGATACATACATCATCGATAGTGCTGGGGATACAGTTACAGAAAACGCCAGCGCAGGTATAGATGCTGTCCAATCTAGCGTTAACTATACCTTGGGTAGCAATCTAGAAAACCTCATATTAATCGATACTGCAATCAACGGTACTGGTAATGAACTTAACAATACCATCACAGGCAACAGTGCTGATAATATCCTAGATGGCGGTGCGGGTAGTGACAGTTTATTAGGTGGTTTGGGTAACGATACATACATCATCGATAGCACTGGAGACACCATCACCGAAAATTTGGATGAAGGTATAGATACTGTACAATCTGGTGTTGACTATACCTTAGGTGCTAATTTAGAAAACCTGGTACTATCTGGCACATCTCTCAACGGTACTGGTAATGAGCTTGCTAACAGTATTACGGGTAACGAAAGCAATAACAATCTCAACGGTGGCTTAGGTAACGATACAGTCTTGGGTAATGGCGGTGCTGATACCTTATTAGGCGCAGGTGGTACCGATAGCCTGGATGGTGGTGAAGGGGATGATAACCTGAACGGTGGTATTGGTGCTGATACCCTCATCGGTGGGGCTGGTGACGATATCCTGACTGGCGCTGATGGTATTGATGTTTTGATTGGTGGTGTTGGTAATGACATTCTCACCGGTGGTTTAGGTAGCGATACCATTCGCTATGCTTTGGGTGATGGAACTGACCGGGTAAATGGTTTCACAATAGGAACAGGCGGAGACTTCCTTTCCTTTAGTGGCATTACTGCAATTGATGTGCGTGTAGTTACTAATGCTACTGCTACTAATACCCAAATTAGACTTGGTGATGGCATTGCCGGAAATGCTGGTTTTGGTACAGGCGAGATATTACTCACCTTGGTAGGAACTAATTTTACGGCAGCAAATATTAACACCAACATTATTGATTCAGCCGGCACTACCTTCTTGTTCTCATAATCTCATAACTTCTCACTCGGCAGAGTCAGGAACAGTGGTTGATTGTACTGCGATACAACCACTGTTCGCCAAAGTTTGACTAATCAAAAACTTATCTATAGAGGGATTGCATCATGCCAGCTTTAGATTTTAACGAAGACATCCTAATAGGAGATAACTTTAGCGGTCAAGATTTGAATGGCTCGACATTTTTTAAAACCAGCCTCACGGATGTTCAATTTGTTGGCACACAACTGAGATCTACAGACTTTACAGAATCGGTTTGGCTGAATGTCAACGCCGCCAATGCTATTTTTGCGCCTAATGCTAGCTTCCCTACACCTACAACTTTTGTTAGCGCAACATTAGAAAATGTCAATTTCAGTGGTGCAAATTTAAGTGGTGCAGATCTGTCACTTGTCAACACAAAAAATATTGACTTGTCTAACGCCAATTTGACTAACGCCATTCTGCGAGAAGCCAATCTCAGTGGCGAACAGTCAGAGCGTCCTAATTTCACGGGGGCAAACTTGACCGGTGCTGATTTGTCTTTGGCAAATCTCAAAGCTGCTGACTTTACAGGTGCGACTTTAGTCAATACTAATTTTCAAGAAGCAAATATCGAAAACATTGTCTTAGCCAATGTCAACGCTACTGGCGCTGATTTTCGATTATCAAACTTCACTGATATTTCCCTGGAAAATTCTACATTTGACTTGGCTAATTTGAGCGGGCTAACTCTGAGTGATAGCAATCCTTTAGATCCGGAGACAGCGAGTAATAGTAGCTTTCGTGGTGCGGATTTAAGTAATTTTGTTGCAGATGATGCCAATTTCACTGGAGCTAATTTTAGTCCTTATATTGCTGCTAATGGGACTGTAACGGTAACAAACCTCACTGGAGCCAGATTTAATGACAGCACTTTGAATCAAGCCAACTTCACCCAAGCCAACGCCGAAGGTGCTTTCATCAATGGTGCTGCTGTAAATGCAAATTTCACTAATGCCAATTTGAGAAATGCTAATTTATCTACTGGCGATTTCACCGCAGCCATTTTTACAGGCGCAAATCTCAGATCTGTACTAGCCATTGATGCCAATTTTACCGATGCCAAGCTGAATAACGCTAACTTGTCTAACGGCAATTTTACTAATGCTGTTTTCTGGGGTGCAGATCTGACAGGTGCAACTGCAACCAATGCTATTGGTCTAATAGTAGGTACTGCTGCTAACAATAACATCAACGGCACCAGCTCCAACGATAATATCTTCGGCAATCAGGGTAATGACAGAATCAACGCTCAAAATGGGGATGATTTTCTCGACGGTGGTATCGGCGTAGACACTCTCATTGGTGGTGGTGGTGCTGATACCCTAGTTGGTGGTGCTGGTGACGATTCTCTTGATGGCGGTTTGGGTGCTGACACCCTTATTGGTGGTAGCGGTGCTGATACCCTCACTGGTGGTGATGGAACTGATACGTTTATTTTTGCATCAGGCTTTGGAAGCGATCGCATTAACGGTTTCACTAATGGAATCGATACAATTGACCTCACAGCATTTGCAACCAGCTTTGGCTCTTTGACGGTAACTCAAAATGGGGTAAATACGCTGATTTCTGGGGCGGTGTTTGGCAGTGGTAATAATATCACCTTGGCAAACTTCACCGCTACTAATGTAGATGCGAGTGACTTTATCTTTTAATTTTCTGTGATTTTGTGTGAATCATAGCTAGCAAAACTTTAGATCCCCAACTTTTTTTAAGCTGGGGATCTGTAAGTTATCTGTAAACCCTAATGATTAATTTGGTGGACTAAAACTAATATAATTAATGACAAAATATTGAAATAAGCATGCGGATTCTGTTTACTATAGCCCACTTTTTTAATCCTCATGGTCAGGGTAAGCACGCCTCTCAAAGGAAAGACCCCCGACCGCGATTGATCGCATTAACTCAAAGTCTTGCAGCTTTACATCAGCTATTTGGTAAATCGCAAAGCATCATCAATGTTGGACAGCGAGTGGCTTTACCAGCAAATCAAGCCCAAGCTGACAATTTAGATATTGTAATTTGTACTACCCAAGGTCATCATCTCCTAAATCACCTAGCTTTGCCATCTCACTTTTATCACAACCATGCTACGCAAGTAGAACCCATGTTATTAGGTTTTGAGTGTCAAGCAATCTTGCGTGATTCTCTTGGAAAATATGATTACTACTGTTTTTTAGAAGATGATTTAATTTTGCACGATCCTTGGTTTTTTATTAAATTAAACTGGTTTACTCAGCAAGCAGGTAATCTTAATTTACTCCAGCCAAATCGCTACGAAGTCGCTACCCATAATTTAACCTGTAAAGCTTATATTGATGGTGACTTATTACCTGGAATAACTGCAAAATTCCAAAATATACATGAAAATCAGCAAATTTACGGTAAAATTATGGGTATGCCGATCCAATTTCGCCGTTCCCTTAATCCCCATTCTGGCTGTTACTTTTTGAATGCTAATCAAATGGAATATTGGGCTAATCAACCTTATTTTCTTGACCGCGATACCAGTTTTATTAGCCCTTTAGAAAGTGCGGCAACTTTGGGCATTATGAAGACATTTCATGTTTATAAATCTGTACCAGAACAAGCAAACTTTTTAGAAATTCAACACTTTGGCAGTGCATTTATCAGTTTGATTGGGCAAAAAGTAAGTTTAACAGCTTTATAAGTTGTCAGTTTTTTATAGGGGCGGGTTTATGGGGGAGAGTTTTTAATTAATTTAACATGAAATATATTCAAAGCCCTTTTCAAGATTTTCTCATAACAATTGAGGGTTTTAATCAGTTACCTAGTGAAGTACTGGTTAATTTAGCCTCAAAACTCAAACCACAATTATATTCACTGGGACACAAAATTATTGACCAAAAAAGCATACCCCAGCAATTGTCAATTATTTATCAAGGAACGGTTCGCCTATTAGCCTATGAACCGAAAACACAAATGCCCATTCCCTTAAAGTTACTACAACCAGGAGACATTCTGGGTGAGATTAGTTTACTGCGAGAAGTGGCTTGTGAATTAGCGATCGCATCTACTGAAGTTCAATGTTTAACATTAGATGCTCATGAATATTTCCGTATATTGGCTAATTACCCAGATTTCGCTAAATCACGCCAATATCAATGTAATTTAGCAGAAGTTTATCATATCCTTGGCTTAGAGCCTAATTTGTCCACTTTCAGCGATATTAATCTCAAACATCTGGCACTGCAAGTTTTAGCTCATGCCAAAATAGATTATCTCTCTCCGGGAACCACAGCAGTTAATCAACTCGATCAAGAAAGAATTTGGTTTGTTAGTGGTGGGGGAACTGTCAAGAACTTTGATCGTGGTTCGCCTCTGGAATTTTACCGCCAAACAGACACCATTGAAGTTGAGGGAACAAATCCGGCGCGGTTGCTGGGGGTGCGCAAGTCAGATTTATTAGCAAATAATCCTGATGCAGATATTACCAACAAAGTAGAAATTCCTTATGCACCTATTGAAGAATTAGCACAACCACAAAGCCCTCTTGTCAAGGCTGAAGAGAAAAGTACAAACAAGAACTATCCCTATTTTAAAGGTAAAGGGCAGTTAAATTCCGCGATCGCCTGTTTTCAAATGCTCTGTCAATATCTGCACATGCCGTTTCGGCGCGAGGTAATTAACCGGATCTTAACCGAGCAGATGCAACGCCAGGGTATAATCCCCTTTCAGGTTTGTGCAACCTTAGCGGAGTTAATCGGACTGAAAGCGCAATTAGGAGATATGCCTTGTGAGCAAATCAGCCGCATTCCTACCCCGGCGATGATTCACTATGGCGATAGTTATGGTGTAGTTTATGAAGCAAGCGATCGCCTCATAGTAATTGCTGTACCATCCAAAGGGATACTCAAACTTAAACCTGCTGAACTGCTGGCGCAATTACAAACAGAAGATAGCGATCGCAAAATCCGAGTATTGTTACTTTCTCTTACCAAAATCACACCCCAAAAACGCTTTGGGTTACAGTGGTTTTTACCTTATATCTCCCGCTATCGTTATGTACTTTTAGAAGTATTTATTGCTTCCTTATTTGTCCAGTTAGCAGCACTAGCCAACCCTTTAATTATTCAAATTATTATTGACCAAATCGTTAGTAATACGGGTTTTGAAACTTTACATATTTTAGGGATATTTTTATTAGTAGCCGCCCTATTTGAAGCGGTAATTTCTACCCTGCGTACCTATTTATTTGTAGATACTACTAACCGCATTGATCTAGGGTTAGGAGCCAAAATTATTGACCACTTACTGCGGCTACCCTTACAGTATTTTGAACGCCGACCGGTGGGAGAATTAGCCACGCGGATTAACGAATTAGAAAATATTCGCTCTTTCCTCACGGGGACAGTTTTAACTGTGGGGTTAGATGCTATATTTTCGGTGATTTATATCATCGTCATGGCGATTTATAGCTGGAAACTTACTTTAGTCGGTTTATCCACTATTCCCATATTTATTATTATTACTACTCTGGCTGCGCCCACTATTAGAAAACAGTTAAGAGAAAAAGCCGAACTTAACGCTGTCGCTCAATCTTATTTGGTTGAAGTGATGTCAGGAATGCAAACTGTCAAAGCCCAAAATATTGAATTACAAGCTCGTTTTTCTTGGCAAGAACGTTATGCGCGTTATATCGCCTCAGGATTCAAAAAAGTTGTTACTTCCACTTTGTCCAGTTCTACCAGTCATTTTCTCAATCAACTAAGTAGCTTATTAATTTTATGGTATGGTGCTTATTTAGTATTGCAAGGAGAGTTAACTTTAGGCGAATTAATTGCCTTTAGAATTCTCTCTAATTACGTCACAAGTCCCATATTACGCCTCACCCAACTTTGGCAGAATTTCCAAGAAACTGCTTTATCTTTAGAACGTCTGAGCGATATTGTCGATACACCCCAAGAAGCGGAAAAAGACTCTGGAAAAATGACTTTACCGCCAATCAGAGGCGCAGTCAAATATGAAAATGTTTTCTTTAGGTTTAACGCCGGGAGAGCGTTACAACTTTGCAATGTGAGTGTAGATTTAGCTCCCGGACAATTTATTGGGATTGTCGGTCAAAGTGGTTCCGGGAAAAGTACAATGATGAAATTACTGCTGCGATTGTACGAGCCAGAATCCGGCAGAATTTTAATAGATGGATATGATATAGCCAAAGTCGAATTATATTCTTTGCGCGGACAGATTGCTGTAGTACCTCAAGATACCTTATTATTTGACGGTACAGTGCAAGAAAATATTGCTTTAACAAATCCCGAAGCCAGCACCGAAGAAATTATTGCAGCTGCGAAAATCGCCGCCGCCCACGAATTTATTATGAACCTGCCTAACGGTTATAATACCAAAGTAGGCGAACGGGGTTCAGCGCTTTCTGGGGGACAAAGACAAAGAATTGCGATCGCGCGTTCAGTTTTAGAAAAGCCAAAATTACTCGTTTTAGACGAAGCTACCAGCGCTTTAGATTACTTAACAGAACGTCAAGTTTGTTTAAATTTAGCCCAAGCATTTCAGGGAAGCACAGTATTTTGTATCACTCACCGCCTGAATACTATCTCTCATGCAGATACGATCATAGTTATGGATAGCGGTAAAGTGATAGAACAAGGCAAGCATGAAGAATTAATGGCATTAAAAGGCTATTATTATAAAAACACCCGTTGAAAACCCTTCGCCTTTAGGCAAGGGATGAAAACGGTTTAAGGGCTTTAGCCCTCAGTGACTCGGTCTTGGCAACTTAGAAACATATTTT
>NZ_JACJQG010000103.1 GCF_014696435.1 Calothrix anomala FACHB-343
GTTATTACCCGAAACTTCAGAAACCTTTATCTACCTTGCTATGATCCGTATTATGGTGAGGCGGCTAGCATAAAATTTGACCCCTAAAAACTTTTCAAACACCCTCTAACACCGCCACCCGTTTACTAAAGGAATTACGAAATTTTTCCAATACCCGATTAACTGCGGCTAAATTTGGGCTTTGGGGTGGTGTTTTGGTTTCCGGCGCATCAACAATTACCCCAGAAGTTGCCACAGAATCATCCGGTGCTGGTTTTAACCGATAGCCAATTCCATACACCGTTTCCAGCATTTCTGCAGTTAAACCAGAAGCTTTAAGTTTTTTGCGGATATCCTTAATATGAGTTGTAATTACATTTTCTAGCGGTGCATCATCTAATCCCCAGAGGCGATCGAGAATGACTTGGCGACTAAA
The DNA here is from genome assembly GCF_014696435.1 of Calothrix anomala FACHB-343. Taxonomy (GTDB): domain Bacteria; phylum Cyanobacteriota; class Cyanobacteriia; order Cyanobacteriales; family Nostocaceae; genus Aulosira; species Aulosira anomala_A. The sequence continues at coordinate 416 of NZ_JACJQG010000103.1, forward strand.
GATGCGATTGGGATTTTGTAAAAATAATTCGAGGATCTTGTATTCAATTGCCGATATGGGAACTATCTCCTGTTCATAAGTAACTTTGCCAGAGATTTGATCTAAACAGAGATTTCCCCAAGTTAACTTTGACGAACGGATAGCTCCACTACGGCGCAACAAAGAGCGAATTCTTGCCAGCAATCCTTCCGGATCGTAAGGCTTGATTACATAATCATCGGCTCCCGCATTTAAACCCGTGACTACATCAACATTGCTATTCTTCGCACTCAATAACAGAATCGGCTTGTTGTAACCTTGCGATCGCAGTTGCTTACATAAACTAATCCCATCTAATTGGGGAATTTGCCAGTCGAGTAAAATTAACTTATATTCAGCCGATATAGCCATATCTAACCCAGTTTGCCCGTTATTGGCTAAGTCGATAGTGTAATTATTTGCACTTAGTAAGTCTACCAGCGCTCGACTGAGTAATATATCGTCCTCTACCAGCAAAATTTTCATAATCTGCATCCTTGGTTGACCGACTACCAAGATTATGCAAATATTTTACGTTTCCGTAAGGCGATCGCCCCTAATTGAGAGAAAGATTGATCGAGAATTTTTCCGCGATCGCTTGACATGTTTTTGCATTTGAATACCCTTATATAAGAAAAATACAATAAAAGCGATCGCTATCTTCTTGCTGCTTTTACAATCAGTTTGTATTTATTAACAGAAATCGTGACTCATAATATTTTTATAATAGTCACGATTCGTAAGTTATTGTGCCGTCAAGAATAAAGCAGGTAATAGACAGCAACCCCCAGACCACTCAATATAGAATCGATGCGCTCAGTAACTTGCCCTTGGAGCCTTTGGAATATTGCAAACGATGGGTTGAGATGTCCTCGGATGAGCGAGGATACAGAAAAGCCTGTATTGCTGCTCTAGCTGAAGCAACCGGGCTAAGTGAAAGAACTATAGGAAATTGGGGACAAAACTTTGAGAGGCGACCTAATTATGTAGTGCATATACTACGCATGGCAGATATGCTGAACCAGATTAGAAAAATAGTCTTACCTCCTGATTATCCTCAAAAATAATTTAGTCGTAATTCGTGAGTAAAATACTTGTACTGTAAGCAGATATTTTTTAACTTGGGTTCAGCTAGCACAGAATTGATGAGAGTAACAGGTTAGCTCACTGGCATTTCCTAATACTCCCTGTCTCTGCTAGCTTAATCTGACTCACCAAGACCTAAGATGCAGACTGGGAGAACCTCCCATCAGAATAATCATCGAATTGATATACTCCGTCAGTTGCCCTTGGAACCGACGGATTATTGTCGCCGTTGGGTAAGTCAGGAACCAGGCCGCAATTATCGCAAAGCCTGCATCAATGCGATCGCCCAAGTTACAGGTACTAGCCCAAAAACCGTTAAGGACTGGGGCACAGACTTTCGCCGCCGGCCTAAATATGTTACCCGCATATTACGGCAAGCAGACCTGATCAACCAATTTAGACAACTTGTTGCCAAAGGAATTGTGACTTTACCTCCAGACTTTCCTCAAGAATAAACACAAGCGATCGCGATTCACGACCAATTGCCCCAAAAACCCCTTGCTTTGACTTCAAGGGAATTTTAGGCTGACCTAAAGACGTACCCACTGTTATGAACACCCGCATCTTTCAAGATGACAAAAATGACAGAACATCAAATGAACTCAATCTCTACCTTTGACATCACCAAATATTTTCTCCTCGATGTCATGAAAGACATTAAATCTGGACGCATCCAACTGCCAGATTTTCAACGAGATTGGGTTTGGGATGATACCCATGTGCGTCGTCTGCTAGCCAGCATATCTTTGGCTTACCCCATTGGTGCAGTCATGATGCTTCAGCAAGGTCATCAACAGCGACAATTCAAGCCTCGGCTTGTTGATGGGGTATTAACACCAGAAAATCAGCCGCCCAACTTATTGATTCTCGATGGACAGCAACGCCTGACAACTTTATTTATGGTGCTACTGTCTCAGCAACCAGTCATCATCAAAGACCAAAAAAGCCAGAAAATTATCAAAAAGTGGTACTACCTGGATATCCAAAAATGTCTCGATCCCTCAGGCGATCGCTATAGTGCAATTATTGCCTTACCTGAATCTAAAATTGCGCGCACCTATACGGGTGCATTGATTGACTGCTCTACTCCTGAAAAGGAATATCAGGCATTATTGTTCCCCCTATCCAAAGTTTTCTTTTTTTCTGAATGGCGGAGTAAATTTTCTAAGTATTGGCAGTACGATCCTCAAAAACTCGAACTAATTGACACCTTAGAACTGGAAGTTCTCAAGAAATTCGAGCATTATCAAATTCCAGCGATCCAACTGCGTGATTCCTTACCAAAAGAAGCGGTTTGCCAAGTATTTGAAGATACAAATACTTCTGGATGTGACCTCAACTACTTTGACTTGATGAGTTCTAGCTATTGTACTGCTGACTTCAGTTTGAGAGATGACTGGAAGCAGCGCGAAAATCGCTTTCAATCCTTAAAAGTATTGCGTAAGCTCCGAAGCACCGATTTCGTTCAAGCCGTTACTTTGATAGCTGGTTACGCCAAGAGGGTAGAAGCTATCAAAAAAGGCGGGAATATCGATAAATTACCAGGTGTTGGTTGCGATCGCACTGAAGTACTCAAACTCACCAAAGAAGAATATCAAAAATGGGCTGATCCAATATCTAGAGGTTTTGAAGAGTCTGCTCGCTTTCTTCACAGTCAAAAAATCTTTGATGCAGATGATTTAGCTTACCCGATTCAATTAGTCATCCTCAGCACCATTTTTACTATTCTGGGTGAGCGTTCCCGTTCTTCTCATATACGTTCTCTGCTGGAACGCTGATTATGGTGTGGAATGTTTGGTGAAGTATATACACGTTGGAATGAGGCACGAGCCGGGAGAGACGTTATCGAAGTACCAGAATGGTTAGCAGGTGGTTCACTACCACTCACCATTGTGCAAGCAGATTTTTCTTTTGATCGGTTGATTAGCGTCAGAAAACGTTATGGTGCAGTTTACCAAGGTTTAGCGGCTTTACTACGACGTGAAGGGGCAATTGATTGGTGTACTGGAGAAGAAATCAATGATGTGATTTATTTTGAAGAACAGATAGATTCGCACCACATTTTCCCTGTGGCGTGGTGTCGCAAACAAGGCATTGACCCGAAAAAGTATAACTGCTTGATTAACCGCACACCTTTAAGTGCCAAAACCAACAAAAAGATTGGTAGTAAAGCGCCTTCAGTCTATTTAGAAGAGTTTGAGCATTCTGGGACATTACCTAGAAGACTGGATGAAATCTTGCGATCGCACGCTATCTCTCCAAAAACTTTGCGCCGAGATGATTTTGAAGCTTTTTTCCATATGCGGGCAAATAATTTGCTGACGCTAATTGGAAAGGCAATGGGCAAAAGTTTAAGTTTTGAATCATTTCAGGATTTTGTAGGAGAACATCATCACGGGAATGGCAGAGAGTATAAGCTTCATCCCGAAATCCTCACGAACTATTAAGTCATCAGCATTAAAATCGCTGACTTGGCTCAATAGAGGAGTTTGTGACAGCAAACATAACTGATCGCAAACACATCCCTTAATTTTCTTATTGCTGCTTTTCTGACGACTCTTTTTTATGCAACCAATCTCTAATCGCCTCCTCCAAAGCCGCAGTTTGCGTCACTTCCAGACGCGCACAGGCTATTTCAAAAGCGATTTTTAGGTCTTTAGGGAGTCTCCCCCGAACTTCTCTAGTTTCTTCTGCCATCCTAATTTGAAGCCAAAGCTTGCGGCTTTTATTTTTGCATAGTGTCTTAGGAAAAAAACATTTGTGTCATTGCGCTATTGCGTCATTGCGCTATAATTGCAGAAGTAAAAAACAATTAACAACCTCGTCAGTTTTACCGAATCCACAAAACTGAGGACACCATGAGCGTTATTACAATTCAATGTCGCTTGGTTGCTGAAGAAGACACCCTCCGCCAACTGTGGGAACTGATGGTTGAAAAAAATACACCACTCATCAATGAATTATTGGCACAGGTAGGAAAACACCCAGAATTTGAAACCTGGCTAGAAAAAGGCAAAATACCTACCGAATTCCTCAAAACACTTGTTAACTCCCTCAAAACTCAAGAGGTAGTTGAGGAGAAAGTCACAAAAATTACTGAAACTTTAACAAAGGCAAAACACAAAGATGACCTCAACGATCAACAGCAAGCTTTTATTACTCGACAGCAATCAACACTAGATCGGATTAACAACCCTTTCCCTCGTCCCAGCAAGCCTATTTATAAAGGTCAATCCTCAATCTTAGTTGGCATTAGTTTTGGATTAGAAAAGCCAGTGACAGTAGCGGTAGTAGATGTTGTTAAAAATGAAGTTCTAGCTTATCACAGTGTCAAACAGCTACTTGGCAAAAACTATAGCCTTCTCAATCGCCAGCGACAACAACAGCAACGCCTATCTCACGAACGCCATAAAGCTCAGAAACAGAATGCACCCAATGATTTTGGCGAATCAGAGTTAGGGCAATATGTGGATAGATTATTGGCAGATGGGATTGTGGCGATCGCCAAAACCTATCAGGCTTGCAGCATAGTTCTCCCAAAACTGGGCGATATGCGTGAGCAAATTAGTAGCGAAATCCAATCCAGAGCAGAGAAGAAATGTCCTGGTTACAAGGAAGCTCAACAAAAATATGCCAAAGAATATCGTAAAAGCATTCATCGCTGGAGTTACGGTCGATTAATTGAAAACATTCAATCACAAGCGGCAAAAGCTGGAATTTCTACTGAAATTGGCACACAACCTATTAGAGGCAGTCCACAAGAAAAAGCACGAGATTTAGCCGTCTTTGCATACCAAGAACGTCAAGCCGCTTTAATTTAATTCACCAATCCGAACCTTGAAAATATAATATTGTCATAACAGCGCCGCAGTTCATGCTCTTTTGAGCCAATGTACTGTGATAAATCTGGGTTAGTTTGGCAGTTGTCAGACTGTCATGCTTTCTGACCCTGGTAGCTGCCCATTCCTGATGCTGCCATCTGTAAAATTCTATAGATGGGATAGGTGCGCTCCCAGCAATAAGGAATCAGGCTTTTAGCTGTAGCCGTTTTTATAACGGCGTGGATTACCACAGTGGTGGCTACTGAATCACCCCCTTCGTCAGGGGAACCGTCTCAAATATTTTTTTGGCATGTCGAAGCGGGGGCAAAATCCCTGGAGTCCTGCCAAAATCTTAAAGTCCTTGTCATGTCTTAACTTCAGAAACTACTATGTCAGTTGATTTAGTTTTTTGATATGAAATAAAGAAAGCTTTTTCAGAGATCTGCCAAATTTATGCCAAATTTGTAGCTGGAAAGCTTTATTTACAAGGAGTCTAGGCGGCAGGTTTCAACAACCATTCCGGCTAGGGATGGGTTGAAAGACATTGTTATATCTTTCTTCAACCTTGTCAGCAGCTGTTTCAACAACCATTCCGGCTAGGGATGGGTTGAAAGCAACAATTACCTTTATTCATTTTGTAGCGAACTAAAGTTTCAACAACCATTCCGGCTAGGGATGGGTTGAAAGTTCAGGTTCAAAACCCGCCCAAACGCCACCGACCGGGGTTTCAACAACCATTCCGGCTAGGGATGGGTTGAAAGTTGGAACGAAACCCAGCAGTATTTTGTGTGGCAAGAAGTTTCAACAACCATTCCGGCTAGGGGTGGGTTGAAAAAATCTTCATTAGCAAGCTTTTGATTTGGTTGCTGCAACCATTTGTGCCAGAATAGTTCTGAAAAAATAAGCATATAAAGACTATTTACTCGCTCTAACCAGGCTGTAAAGTCTTGAAAAGGTTATAAATTACAGCAGTTTTCACCTATTTGAACCACATCTGTCGTAGTAGGGGCACGGCACCAGTAAAATTATTGTATGTGCCAAAAGATTGTCTATGCCGTGCCCCTACAGTGTGGTCTATTTACCTGAAAATAGCTGTAATTATTGGGAGGGTTGAAAGGAGTGCTGCGATCGAACAAAATCAAATTCAGTGGTTAGTATAATAATCAACGGTTTAGCGACATTAATCTGTTAACAGTTGATTAAAGTGAACCGATGACACTAATTAGTTAAAAGCGACATTAATTTGTTAATAACGACAAATAATGTGTTATTCGACAACACAAATGGAGAATAGGAGACTCGAACCCCTGACCTCTGCGGTGCGATCGCAGCACTCTACCAACTGAGCTAATTCCCCTTATTTCAAGATTTCGGTTACCCTAATCTTTGTACTCACCATTTTTGATTATATCATTACTCTGTCTTTGATTTTAACTATTTTTGAGAAAAAACTTCTATCACTCGTTCTAGTTCCAAATCTGTTAGATAATCCACAGTCCAGTTACAGCAACGCTGAAGCATATGGAAGGGGTAAGTATTCGCCACACCTACTACTTGCATTTGCGCGGCTTTTGCTGCTTGGATACCTGCAGGGGTATCTTCAATGGCGAGACATTCTTGTGATTGCAGATTTAAATCAGGATATTTTTGGTTAAAGCGTTCCACAGCTAACAGATAACCATCGGGTTTGGGTTTACTGGTAGTGATATCGTCACCAGCTACAATTACAGAAAAATGTTCGGCGAGGTTAGCGCGTTCGAGTACTAAATCTATTTCTTTGCGAATTGCACCACTAACTAGCCCTATTTTGAGGTTGCGCGAGTCTCCTTTGGAGACGCTTCGCGATCGCACTTGAAATATCAAGTCTTCTAAACCGGAATACAAAGGCAATTTTTCTAATTTCTCTAGTTCTAGAATATAACTGTGCGCCTTGCGGTTGAGTAACTGAGTTAAATATTCTTCACTGACGACTCTACCACGATTGGCGAATAATTCTTGCAAACAAGCGCGATCGCTTCTTCCTAGAGACGCTTGACGCTCATGATTTCGTTGCGGTTGGAGATTTTCGGCAATCAAAATCTCATCGATTAATTTGAGGTGAATTCGCTCATCGTTGATGATAATACCATTAAAATCAAATAAAACTGCCTTTAAACTCATGTTCTTATGCCAAAAACAGGGGAACCTAAATCCTCCAAATCACCGTTATCTGTGGATTTTGATACGTACTGACGAACTTGTTTGTGAATAGCTACATCTTTTTTCGCCAAGGGTTTAACGCCGCTAGTTATCTGATGTATCCACCAGACATCCTGGGTTGGTAAGGTTGCAAATCCTGCTTGCTCCATACTTTTATCCAGATTGAAAGCAGCATACTCTCTCAGATATGGTTCTTCAATCGCATCATTGAGCCATTCTAGCTGACGCAGTGCCTTTTGATTAACATCTAAAAGTAATACTTGTCCTCCCGCAACTAGTACCCGAAAACATTCTTGCACAATTGCTTGGCATACAGTCGTGGGGATTTCCCGAAATAGTAAACTAGCTGTGACTAAATCAAAAGCTGCATCACCGAAAGCTGTTTTTTGTGCATTACCATGTCGCCAAATTATGTCTAAACCTGCATTGGTGGCTTTATTATCGGCTAGAACCAACATATAAGCTGATAAATCTAAGCCAATCACCTCCGCTTGCGGGAAAGCTTGTTTTAACATTAAGGTAGTAGAACCTGTGCCGCAACCTAAATCAAGTATCCGCCTCGGTTTTACTTGAATTGCATCAATCAAAGCTTGACGTACTAGATATTCGTTAGGCGGCAGTAGGTATTGCATAATCGGATCGTAGGAAACTACTACCTTGGGATTGAGATAACCGCCCTCAATACTCCGGAATTTATGGTTACTGTAGTAAGTGGGGATGAGAACATCAGCACGTTGAAAGCGAGCGCTTTGTTTGTCCCAGTCTATACTTAGGGCGTAACGTTCTAACCCGGCTTCATCAATCAAAAACTTGACAACAGGGGATAAAAAACGTTCCCAGAATAGATTTTGCGGAATCGCCATAAAATTAGGCTATTACTACCACAGTGATATTATTTACAAATTTTAATATATTTCTCAGCTATTTGCTTGCGGGGAGCGATCGCTCTTTCTTGACTGAGGATAGTTTTTATCCTTGAGTTGACATCTAGAAATTATGCATACTACAATTGTAGTATGGTACATGAGGCTGCAAAAAACTGTAACCGCTTTTCTAAGTTTGGTAAAGCCAAGTAACAGCAGCTAAAAATGTAAATTTATACAATTTATCGTGATTAATAAATCTAATTTTGTTTTACCTTTCCCATTACAAGCAAAAAATTGAAAATAGAGAAAAAATTATGCCTTACGAAAAGTTAGAAATTACTGCACCAACACCTGTATTATCTTGGGCGAATCACCCTTTAGGGACAGCAGAAACCAAGATGGCGAAGAATGTAGCATCATTGCCATTTGTATTTAAACATGTAGCATTAATGCCAGATGTGCATTTAGGTAAAGGTGCTTTAGTTGGTTCTGTATTAGCAACAAAAGAAGCCATTATCCCGGCGGCTGTGGGGGTGGATATTGGTTGCGGTATGGCTGCTATTAAAATGCCGTTTACTGGTGAAAAGCTAGAAGGTAAACTAAAGAAAATTCGCCTAGATATTGAAGCAGCAATTCCTACTGGATTTAACGAGAATAAAGAGGTTGAGAAATCTGTTACTAATTGGCAACACTGGAGTGATTTTAAAGACTTGCATCGCGGTGTACAAAACCTAGAAACTAAAGCGATGAAACAAATGGGTTCTCTCGGCGGAGGGAATCACTTTATTGAAGTTTGTCTCGATACAGAGAACTACGTTTGGTTAATGCTACATTCTGGTTCCCGTAACATTGGCAATAATTTAGCTCAATGCCATATTAATACAGCTAAAGAATTAGCAAAGATGGCAGATAATAACTTACCCGATCCAGATTTAGCGCATTTTGTCGCTGGTACACCAGAATTTGAGGCTTACTGGAATGATTTACAATGGGCGCAAGAATATGCGCGTTTTAATCGTGATGTGATGATGGCGCGATTTAAGCGCATTGTCGAAAAACATCTTGCAGGTGGGAAAGTAACTAAACCCTTATTAGAAGTAAATTGTCATCACAATTACGCCGAAAAAGAAGTACATTTTGGCGAAGATGTATATGTTACTCGTAAAGGTGCAGTTCGCGCTCAAACAGAAGATTATGGGATTATTCCTGGTTCAATGGGAGCAAAATCTTTCATTGTTAAAGGTAAAGGTAATGCTCATAGTTTTTGTTCTTGTAGTCACGGTGCAGGACGTTTATTATCGAGAAATAAAGCCAAAAATGTCTATACCCTTGATGATTTAATTGAGCAAACTAAGGGTGTAGAATGTCGTAAAGATGAAGGTGTATTAGATGAAATTCCTGGTGCTTACAAGCCGATAGAACAAGTAATGGCAAATCAAGCAGATTTGATTGAAGTTGTCGCCACACTCAAGCAAGTCTTGTGTGTTAAAGGGTGAAGCTTCCCCGGTCTGAAGACACCCGAAAAAACCCGTATGTTGGAAGTCGTCAGGTAAGCGCGTAAAACGCGGATTATTTCGTACTGCAAATAATTGGTATATCAATGCTGATGCCAATGGAGCAGCGAATATTGTTTCTAAAGTAGCGGCAACATTGGGGCTTGACCTCAGTGGAGTTGGTAGAGGCGCATTGACAACGCCATTACGAGTTCGATTATGGACTCTTAAGAATCCCCCGACTTTTTGCTTAAACGAGCGTAAAGCCTTCGGCATAGCTTCGCTTAACGCGCAGCGTGTCGCTAGACAAGCCAGGTTTAAGCAGTCGGGGGAGTGTCAAGGGGATTTCTGAAGAGTCCATCAAAGAACTTTCTTAGGCTGACTTCAACAACCTCTACTGATACCAGGTGAAAAAATAAGCAGACTAGCGATCGCTATCGGTTAGTTGGAGATTTTCTACAATGATCTTCAAGTGGGGTTCAAACTGTTCTAAGTTGGCAAGGTCTTTGAATTCATTAGAGTCTAGCGCTTGATTGTAGCCTGTGATAATGAAGTTCAAATTACCATCAAATGCCAAATAGCTGACAGACTTCTCGCGAACCTGTCCAGAGGGATCGATACCCTTAAAGCCATATCTCAACCCAGGTAAACCACCAACCTTGACTTCCTCTGGTGGTAACAGCTGAACCTTGTAGCCTTTACCGAAGCCGATCGCGCGATCGCTTTCTATCGTTTTATAGTAATCTGCAATCACAGCTTTTAATGCTGTCAGCACCTTAGCTTTATCATTGGGGTTGCTATAAGTGATGAGTCCGGGAACTAACCCAAGTTTTGTAAATTCGCGTTGCAAAATAGGATGGCTGTCATAAGCCGAACGTTGGAATGTGACGCTGCCTACATAGGGTTTGTTTCGATACACGCAGAGAAAGGGATTTTGAGCATCGCAGGGGCTAACGCTCCAGCCTGTAGGCGTAGAAGTATTACCTAGCAAGTATACCCACGGATTGCCCAATTCTTTTTGCGTATCGTAAAGGGGAGTGCCATCAGTCGATAATACTACATGGCGATACTGAGGAAATGAATTTTTTAAATAAGGCTTGAGTTGATTTACATGGTCTGCATTTCGCACCGTCACTTCAAAGTAACCCCCTTCCGGCACCCAAGCGATCCACCAGCCTTGTTTGTGGTTGTCATAGCCTACGGTTTCCCAGAATTTTAATCTAGCTCTACGCTCATCTTCAGGATGAATGCTCTGGTTAACTTTGCGCCAAATCGGTTGTCCAGCATTGCGTAAAGCATCCTGTAACATTGGCAACGGGGCGGAAATCGGTGGACGCTTGAGATACCAACGATAGCGATCGCGCTCCGTCAACAGATACTGTGGATTACAGCCATCACCCTGAACCGAAACCAATCGCCCATCGGCAGTATAAACTTCGTAACTTGAACCATTGAGTTGCAAAGTATTTAGAACCTGTTGCTTTTCTAGTCCAGATAAGCGATCAAAAGCCGCAGTCAAAGTAATCCGGCGATCGCCAATGGTTGCCAACATTTTTTTGCCAAAAAACTGATTAGGATCGTTTTTCAGTTGGATGGCGCGTTGTTTCACTTGAGAGTTTACTTGTTCTAGCGGGCGACCAGACCCTGGACAGTAAGCCTGGACTGGATGAGAAGCCATCGTCACACAAGAAGCAATAATTATAGTTGGGAGAAAAGCTCGCAGTAAGTGCGATCGCGCTTGAAGTTTAAACATAATTTCCTAGTTAATAATTTAGTTGATGTTTAGGTTTGTCGATATAAGAGAAAAGGTCAAAAGAGGCAGGGGAGCAGGAAGCCTGCCTCCTGCCCCCTGCCTTTCTTGGCTCAAACTGCTACTAACGGTGCAGCCAAGTCAGGTGTAATGCGACTTGCTAGTACTACACCAGCAGTGAGCTTTGTTCCAGTAGGTAGTGCAGGCTCTAAGGTGGGACTGGTGGGATAACTGGAACCATTGAAGCGCAGACGACGATAAGCAGGTGTCAGTCCACCGCCAGCTGTGTAGACAATCAGATCGGGATAGCCGTTGATATTTTGATTGCTAATGATTACAGGTTGTTGGACTGTGGGAATCCGCGACATGAGGCGATAGCCGTTTACCGTTGATTGCAATACCAGCAAGGTACAGCCAGAAGTTCCGCAAACTTGGCTACCCAAAAGGTAAACCAACATGATTCCCTTTGGCCCTGTGCCATCGAAATCCAAAGATTGGAACATATAGCGAATGCGATCGCGAAATCCCAACGTCAATGCACTGCGAATTCCCGCTTCAATTTTCGGATCAATTTCCATAAACCAAGGGCGTGGGCGAATTTGAATAGTCACGCCATTCACCACCGGCAGGGGAATCGTAAAAGGATTGTATAAGCGAATTAAATCCTCACGTACCCAGCCTGTTTTTTGTCTGGCTTCCACCTGAAACCAGCGATAATCTTCATCTAGAACTGGAGAACGCCCCAGAATCCTCACCTTATCTTCGGATTGCAGAGTTTGAATGATCGTAGCTGTGCGATCCGGCGTTGCTCTCAAATTAATTGCATTACCAGGAACGCGAGCTTGAGCCATACCATCGCGAATTGCACTCCAGGTTTTAGTCCCGACAATCCCATCCGCTAGCAGTTCAACTGCTCGTTGAAACTCAAGAACTCGTGTTTCCGTGTTGGCACCAAAAACACCATCTACAGTCAGTCCTGCACCCCGATAATTGAGTAAGCTTTGTAGTGCCTTCACACCATTTCCCGTCGCACCTCGTCTTAAAGTTATATCTGCTACTGCTTTGACAATTTCATTAACCATGAGAGTTCTCCTTTGCAAGTAAATAGATAGTGAATATATTTGTCAGCAATTACTTTTACAGCAGATTGCCAGTTGATGGGGCACTGGCACTGCCATGCCCTGAAGCGTGTAGCTCATTTTAGGACTTACGCACCGAACACAAAAACCCTCACAAGGGTGGTCAAAAGTCAAAAGTCAATGGTCAAAATTCAGGTTTTTGGACTATGGACTATTGACCATTGACAAAAAGCATGAAAAATATCTGAGACTGCGTAAGTCCTCAATTTCTCTTTAATCTGGCTCTAACGGTTAGCGATATTCGGTGACAATCCCACCTTTTTGTTCCCACGCTTGGCTAGAAGGATTCCAATAGGGAGCGCTACCCATAATTGTTTGTTGGTTCTGGGCTATAAACTTCAGTTCATTCGCCATCATCTGCATAGAATGCCCGTTTAATTGGTGCTGGATCTGCTGAACCATTTGCTGTTCCTGTGGGGAAAGGGGCGCACCTACCTCAGCTCTTGTTAGCAGTTGTTCCCAAGACTCCATTTTGTCCCAGTTCAGCATCAGGTTGGTTGCTCGCTGCATCTGTTCCACAAACTGGTTCCGATTTGCCTCTGACATCCGAGCGAAATCAGCAGCAATTCCCAAACGAGTTTTAGTGAGGGCGGCTTTGCTCATGGTAGGTGCTTTTCGTCCACTTTTGACTTCGTTAATAAAGACGTAGGCATCAATAAAGGCATCAGCAACTTCAGCACTAACAAACGGAACTTCCGCCAACAGAGGAGGATGTACCCGACGATAAGCCCGCAACATCAGAATGCTAACTTCGTCCTTCGCTTGTGCATTCTGTTCCAACCCGAGAAGAAAGGTCAGGGTATTGGCTCGCCGCGCTAGTTTGCGGGTTTTTTCGGGCATTTGCATGAGTTGATCATAGGCTGGTAGCAACTGGCTGACAGTTTGCTGTAGCTTACCGCCATAAGCGTTCCAGTAACGTGCTATGATGCTGCCAAACTCCTGACGCTCTTGCGGTGTCATTTTGACATTCAGCGAGAACTCATTGATCGCGATTACTTTATCAATGACATCTTGAGTCAAAGTTATATTAGTCGAAACTCGTTCTGGACTATTGTCAAAGTCTTGAGCATAGGTTGCAGGCGGAAGTATAGTGCCGCCTGCTATGCAAACACTCAGCAGCCCTGAAAAGCAATAGAATTTCCAAGTTAACCAATTGTGTCGCATGGTTTTCTACTTTTTAAGCTTTGCGCCAACGGCGAGAGAATTCGGTTAAAGTCGTGGTCGAAATCCGGTTTTGTAGCCAATCTAAGGCGGGGATTTGCTGGGGGTTGTCGATGGGATTGTAGGCGTCGAACATTTGCCACAAATAGCGGGGATCAACAATTTCTCTCAGTTTTGCCCAGGTGAGATTACCAACAATACCATCCGCCGTTAACCGATGTTTGCGTTGGAATTGCATCACCGCCGCTTGGGTTTTGGCACCAAACTGACCATCAGTTACTAGGTTAGCTCCGGTTTTATTCAGCATTTGTTGTAGCTCAAATACGGCTGCACCATAGTTATTGAGCCGCAGCACTGGATCGGGAGAAACCACTTCATTTTCCCAACGTTGGGTAAACTCACGAAAAATGGGATAGGACAATTGAGTTTGTAACCAGTTAATTGCTTCTGTTTGATGTCTGTATTGATAAGGCTCGAAGTAGCGGCAAACTGATTTGAGATCAATGATGGATGTGGATTGTAAATTGACTTGAAAAGTGTCCATAGTTCGTTTCCTTTTGATTGAATTAGGACTTACGCAGTGTCAGATATTTTTCATGCTTTTTGTCAATGGTCAATAGTCCATAGTCCAAAAACTTGAATTTTGACCATTGACTTTTGACTTTTGACCACCCTGGTGAGGGTTTTTTTGTTCGGTGCGTAAGTCCTATGAATAATTTGTGGAGGTGTTTGTTCACCGCTTGTTGTTTATAGTTTCGCTAGTTTGACTGATTGAGTCGATAGATAAAATTCGTCTTCTTGAATGTGAAAAATTGATGAAATTAAGATAAAGTTCGTATTTACTTACTGATAGAACCAGAAAAGCCTGTTATACAAGGGTTGCAGCTAAACAACTCTAGATTGGTGATCCTCACCTTACCCAGCATTCAGAGATAGATAGAATAAATGCAGATTTGTGGCTAATAGTCAATAGTAAAACTTCGTAAGTTTTTATGATAAATTCCTAAATATCAACCTCAAACTAGCGGTAAATGCCTCCAAAACCCTAGGCGATCGCTGTTAGCAAATATCTCCAACAGCATATTTTTCTAGAGTTTTGACAATCCCCGCACTTAGAGGGTAGCGATCTTTAATGCCTAATTTGCTGACTGACTTTAACTCGTATGGAATTGCAAAAAGCCCTGAAAATCGCTAAGGACAGTGTTTTTAGGAAAACTGGCAAACAACTAACTCCCGTAGAGATTGCTGTCATAGAAGGGACAATTCTGGGAAAAACATACGAGGAAATTGCGGCAGTAACGCGCTATTCTGCAGCTTATCTCAGTCGTACAGTCAGTCCTCACTTGTGGGAATTGCTTTCCCAAGCTTTGGGTCAATCTGTTGGTAAGAAAAATATTCGTTTGTGTTTGGAGCGCTTAGAAGCAGCAGGGGAGGAGCCAAGGAACCTCTTACCCACAGATAATGGCAAAGTTAAACCGCCTGTGATTGTGCCGTCTACTCAAACCGACTGGGGCGAAGCAATTAACGTCTCAGCCTTTTACGGTCGCCATTTAGAGTTGGAGCGCTTAAGGCAGATAGTGGAAGAAGAACACTGTCGTTTAGTTGTTCTTTTGGGTTTAGGCGGGATTGGTAAGACAGCATTATCTGTGAAATTGGCGCAACAACTGGAGACTAAATTTGAGTTTGTAATTTGGCGATCGCTACGTAACGCCCCCAGTTTAGAAAGTTTGTTAACCGATGTCGTACCTTTTGTCTCCAATCAACAGCAAACAAAACCAGAATTGAGAAAACTGCTCAATTGTTTAAAGCAATCTCGCTGTTTAGTAATTCTCGATAACTTAGAAACTCTGCTAGATAGCCAACAAGTTGGACAATTTCAGCCGGAATTTGCCGAATATGGCGAGTTACTACGCTTGGTGGGAGAAGTAGAACACCAAAGTTGTGTAGTGCTAACCAGTCGGGAAAAACCCGCGATCGCAGCTACCTTGGAAGGAATGGATATGGCCGTGCGATCGCTACGCCTCGACGGTGACAAAGAAGCAGCCCAGGCGATTTTACAGGCTAAGGGATTGGTAGGCACCGAGAAACAAAAGCAAGAGTTAGGCGATCGCTATGGTAATAGTCCCTTAGCACTCAAGATTATCGCTACCTCAATTACAGAATTGTTTGATGGCAGTATTGGTGATTTCTTGCAAGAAGATACATTAATTTTTAACGGCATTCGACGTTTATTAGATCAACAATTCCACAGGTTATCGATATTAGAAAAAAATGTTATGTATTGGCTGGCGATTAACCGCGAATGGACAAGCATCGCCGAGCTACAAGCCGATATCATCCCCGCAGTTGCCAAAGGAAAATTGCTGGAAACTCTAGAAGCACTCAGCTTTCGATGTTTGCTGGAACAACAGGGAACTCGCTTTACTCAACAGCCTGTGGTCATGGAATACATGACTGAACAAATCCTTGATTTATCTCAAAGCGAATTGAGTCAGTCTGCATTGGATTTTCTTACCACCCATGCATTATTAAAAGCAACCGCCAAAGATTATATCCGCGAAACTCAAAGACGATTAATTGTTGAGCGATTGTGCGATCGCTTAGTGGATCGGTTTGGCAGTCAAACCACACTGATTCAACATTTACAGCAACAATTCCACTCCTTGCGCCACTCCACCCAACCAAGCTATGGCGCAGGAAATCTGATCAATTTATTGAGTCACCTCAAAGCCGATCTCACAGCAACTGACTTTTCTTGTTTAACAATTCGCCAAGCTGATTTACGCGATACCCCCCTGCAACAGGTCAACTTTGCCAACGCCAACTTTTCCAGCTGTGTCTTTGCTGATTCCGTGACCGACATCAATAACATGGTACTCAGCCCCAATGGTGAAATTCTGGTGATGATGGGGCTGAATGGCACCTTATTCTTCTACCAGATGGCAACAGGACAATGGCTATATTCTTGGAGTGCCCATCAAAATTGGAGTTTTGGCGTGACTTTTGCCAAGGATGGGCAAACAATATTTACAAGTAGTTTCGATCAAACTATCAAACAGTGGGATCTAGCAACAAAGCAATGTCTCAAGACTTGGCAAACCAATAGTCCTATCTGGCAAATAGCACTGAGTCCAGATGGACAATGGCTGGCCAGTGGCCATGAAAACGGCACCATCCAACTGCGAAATATCAACACAGAAAACGATCCAATTTTGTTGAGCGATCGTGCAGGTGCAATCCGAGATTTAGCCTTTCATCCCCACCGTAATTTGCTAGCTAGTGCCAGTAGCGATCGCACTGTCAAATTTTGGCAGATCCCGACAGGAGAATGCGTAAGCACATTAGATGACCATTCTCAATCATTATGGGCGATTCGGTTTAATCCCCAGGGAACCTACCTAGCCAGTGTCTGCGCCGATAGCGGAGTCAAGGTATGGGATGTGGAAACCGGTGAATGTCTTCGCACCTTGACCATTGATACAGTGCAGATGAATGGGATAGCATTTAGTCCCAATGGTCAAATTCTCGCCTTCGCCTGTCAAGACCAAACCATTCGCCTGTGGGATATTGAATGCGATCGCCAAATCCGAATTTTGCAGGGACATCGGATGGGAGTTTGGGGACTAGCATTTAGTGCCGATGGTCAAATCCTGATCAGCAGTAGCGGCTCCGCTCAGGTAAAATTTTGGCAAGTAGACTCTGGACAGTGCTGGAAAACCTTTCAGGGAGAAATGCAAGGCTTGTGGGCAATTGCCTTCGATCCCAGCTTTAGCCAGATGGTGAGTAGTGGAGATGATGGCCGTATCCGGCTGTGGTCGCTGGCTACAGGGAAGTGCAGCCAAATCATGTCAGGGCATTTAACGCGCATTGTCGCTACTGACTATCATCCGCAGCAGCCCTGGGCGGCCAGTGCGAGCTACGATGGATACGTCAAACTCTGGGATATGCAACAGGGACGCTGCTTACAAACCTTCAAAGGACATACAAGCTGGGTGGTTGGGGTCGCATTTCACCCGACTAAACCCTGGTTAATTAGTTGTGGATATGACAATACCATTCGCTTTTGGTCGATAGAGACAGGACAAGCGATGCGTACCATCGATCTAGAACATGGGGGATATGTTTTTGCGATCGCTTTCCATCCCCAGGAACATTGGTTAGCCAGTAGTTCTGAAGATGGTATCGTGCGGTTTTGGGATAGTTTGTCAGGCACTCTCTTACAAGAATTACAGGGACATACCGCCCGCGTTTGGACTCTGGACTTTCATCCCCAAGGGCATCTACTAGCTAGCGGTAGCCATGATGGAACGGTGAAACTCTGGGATGTCCATTCTGGTGATTGTGTTGCCACCTGGGAAGGATTTGGCGTAGTCATGTCTGTCAGCTTTAGCCCTGATGGGCGACTGCTTGCAGCAAACAGCGATCGTTTGATTCGGCTTTGGGATGTGGAGAAAAAGCAGCCTCTGTTAACTTTAGAATGTCACACAAATGTGATCTCTGCTGTGAAGTTTCTCCCCAATTTAACAATAGATGGCGGCTATACCCTAGTCAGTGCCAGCTACGATGAAACCATTCGCTTTTGGAACATTGAAACAGGTAATTGTTTGCAGATTCTCCGACCCGATCGCCTTTATGAAGGCATGAACATTGCTGGAGTCACTGGTTTAAGCGAAGGGCAAAAAGCAGTTTTAAAACAGTTGGGCGCGAGGGAAAATAGTTTTTAAGCTCAAAAAGCTTCGCCAATTAAAGTAAATGCAGCCCAAGTACTAGGATGAGGATGCTGTTTCATTGTTATGGCTGATGCCATGAAATTCAAGCATTGTTGATAGTCTGCGGTGTCCAAGTAGGGCCTTGACAAATGGGGCCTGATGCTGACCAAACCAGCCGATCTAAACAGATTTGCCGCATCTCCATAGTTTCTGTCCAAGCGTGGTAGACAATATATTCTGTGCGTCCATCTGGCCCTATAACAATCGAATTATGTCCCGGCCCTCTGACAAAATTAGGAACCGACTTTAGTACCCTCGGCCCGGTTTCGTTACCGACATCAGAGTAAGGCCCCATGACGTTTTCAGCCACGCCATAATCTACGCCATAGTTTTCAGTTTCCCAACGTCCACCACTATAAAAGCAGTAATATTTACCTTCATGCTGACGCACGCAGGGGCCTTCTAAGGTATGCCAATCATAGATTTCACCGTACATTAAACGATTGGCTAAAAACCTTTGCCAGTCGGAACGCGCCCGTAATACAACTTTCTCCTCACCAGCCAATTTAGTCATGGTTTGGAGTTTATCTACACACAAAGCTGTACCTACACGCACGCCATCGGTGGTATCGAGAAAGTCACGGGCGTAAAACAAATACCACTGTCCGTCATCATCTTGGAAGGGGTGCGGATCGATGGCGAAAGCGCAGGATTTGGGATCTATGAGTGACTCGCCAATATCTTGATAAGGCCCTAATGGAGTCTCGCTGGTAGCTACACGTAACTGATGATTTTTATCTTCATGTCCTACAGAATAGTAGAGATAAAATTGGCGATCGCACTCAGCAACTTCTGGGGCCCAATAATTATCACCCAGAGTTGCATCCGGACGGATGAGTGCGTTACCTGCAAAATCCCAATTTACAAAGTCGAAAGAACGTAACAGAGGAAAGACACAGCTTTTATTTTTGGCTGGGATTTCGTCTACCATTCCTGCTGCTTCTGCTGCACCAGTACCGATGGCATAATATACGCCCTCGTATCGCCACACAAACGGATCGGCAAAATAACCTTTGTAGACTGGATTAGTATATGTTGGCATTTTTGTTACATAAATAAGTGTGGTGAGTTCACAACTATCTCACTTAACCTACCCCTAGCAATTATCTAGATCCCCCTAAATCCCCCTTTCTAAGGGGGACTTTGATTCTTTTCCCCCTTTTGAAGGGGGGTTATACCAATTCACGAAATTACTGATACAAATCACTTCCTCTGCCCCTCTGCTTCCTCTGCCCCTCTGCTTGCCTATGTGTATCATTTTTAAAGTGAAGCGGTATTAGGGGGGATCGAATTCTATGCAGCCTCATAAAAAATCGCTATATATAAGAGGGCATAGCATTGCCATGCCCCTACAATTTGTTGCATTGTTTTTTTAAAAGGGAAATTGTGCCAAAGAAAACAGACCAGCTTAAAATTATTGCCAGAAATTTTAAGCTGGAAATATTGTCCCTAAGTAGAGATTAAACACCAGAATTTTTAACGAGACTCTGTTCCTTGATTAGGAAGACCAGGTGTTGTTACAGTACCGCCTGCTGCTTCTGGATCGGCACCTTGACGTACATCTGTACCTGATTCTTGACCAGTCATCCGATATCTTTCATCGAGAGGTGTATCACCCTCTTTTGTAGTGGGTACAGTTGTTTGGGTTCCGGGGTTATCTTGAGGATCGTATTTGCCTTCTTCTTGGCGATTATCTTCAGGAATTTCTGAGTTCATAAAAGATTTGTACCTTATTTGTCAGATTCTTTTAATCTAATGCTAGCGATACAATTCACAGAGATTTCCTATCTTTAGATAGAACTGGTTATCTATCTTTTTTAAGAGAAATTTTGGCAAATAAGGTAAGCTAAAAGTCCAGAGACATTATTATTGACTAATGTAAACAATTAGTATTTAAAATTTACATAAGTTTCCATTTTTTCTTTGGGTAACTGTTCAACTACCTCACAGCGCAACATTTGTCTGATGTCTATTGGTAGACTTTCATAGTAGTCTCGAGGGACAGTTAAATCTACTTTTGGGGTGTGTAACCAATGCATTGCATAACCCATGACAATCATTGGTCTTGGCTGACTGGTACGATTAGGGGAACCACGATGTAATGCTAAAGGCGATCGCACTATGACATCACCTGGCTGCATATAAAAAGATTCCATCGGAATTTCCCCACTGGCAATCTTTTTTAATCCTTCTTCACGGGGTAAAACATGAGTACCCCGCGCCATTTGGAAGGGGCCGTTATCTGCTGTGACTTCTACTAAAGGGAAGTTAACGGCTAAAGCATAGAGTGGGGTAACTATTTGATCGCAAAACAATGGACGAAAATCTCGATGAGTTTCTTGATAATCTGAACCTTGAAATGGCACATCAGCACCTAACTGAACCAGCACGTATTCTTGCCAAAAAACACGCTTGAGGATACTCATAATTACTGGATTGGCGAAAACTGAAACATCAGCAAAGGGAGCCACCCAAGGTAATGTGAGATAATAACGGGAAACTTCGCGAGGAGCTAACCCACCAGGTTGATTTTGACGTTCTCTAAATAAGTTAGCAAAAGCTTCTGCCCATTCGTTAATGAGTTTTCGCTCAAAAAGCTGAGGAATAATACAAATTCCGTCGGTTTTCAACTGTTCGGCAAATTTGTCTAAGTCTGCGTCTGAATATTTCGCGATTTTATTGATACTTTGAACCATCTTTTTTATCCTCATCAACTCCTAATTAGAGTCGTCTTCTAAGCAGACTCTAGCAGCAGGTTTTAATAATTGCTTGTCGATAATAGCGTAATTTTTCAAAAATATTTGCTTAACTTTTAGTTACAAAGCCACTCTTTTATCGGTTACTCGGTTAACAATATGGCTGTAATTTGGAGGCCATATCGTAAACATTAGCAATCCTGGGTTTTTCTTCTATTTAGGATGTTTCTGGGTATAAGTATTAATTACAAGATTATGGGCATGACAATAATTACCCACTTGGTTACATTTTATTATTTAATAATAAGTATTCCAACAAGCAGGCTCAACAAAATAGTTGTGATACCTAAAATTCTTGCTGGAATTTAGTTTGTAAATTATTAATTGTTGCTACATCCAAGTGTGATGAAAAATCTCTTATAACCTAGAAATTGCTAAAGGTGAACTGTCATAATGTGCTAATAAGTCAGATGGATCGTTGTAAATTGCGATCGCATCTTTTAACTGACTATCATCAAAAGCACCACAACGAACCGCAATTACGCCAACGCCGGCTTTGTTAGCAGACTCAACATCATAGGGAGTATCGCCTAGCATAATCGCCTGGGATGGTTGTATGTTCAGCTTACTCAAAGCAGCCTCGACAATATCCGGCGATGGTTTGGAAGCATCAGCATCGTTAGATGTTGTCGCTTCATCTTGACTGAGTAAATCATCAATTTTTGCGGCTTTCAGCAATACTGATAGTTCTTGACTGGTTGCGGAACTAGCGATGATGAGACGTAATCCCACAGATTGCATTTTCAATATGAGTTGGCGCGCACCATTGGTAGGCGTCAAATGTGTACCAAACTTTTTGATGATGAGTTCTTTACGTTTATCAGCGATTTCCTTTCCTGTACCTTCTTCATGTGAAAGTTCTGGCGCAAATTTAGGAATAATCTGATCGCCTCCCATCCCAATTAAAGGACGAACTTGGGCAAAATTTACTTCATAGCCAAATTCTGCAAATGCTTCTACCCAGGCTTGAGCATGAGCATCATTACTAAGAACCAGCGTTCCATCTACATCTAAAATTACAGCTTGATATGCCATTGTCAATGTCTAGATTGCTTTAGTATTTCTAATGTAATAAAACGTTGTTCTCTTTACCTCTACCTTGGTTGTTATTTCCCTGATTAGAATTTATGTTGAAATTTTTACTTGGATGATAGCTGGCTGTTTCTGATAATGGTGGACGCCAACATAAGTAAATTAACGGGCCAAATAAGGGTAAAAGTGCCACTGCCCAAAAAATACGTTTATCTCTAATTCCCCTACGTGCCATATCATCATCAAATAATGATGTAATGGGGAATATCAGACACATCAATAAAAAATCTAAACTGATGAGATGAACAAAAGGCCTATTTAAAAATTGCTGTATATAGTCTTGCCAATTCCCTGCTATAAATGCATAGCTGAACAAAACTAGAGTAGTGAATAATAAGCCAAAACCTGTACTACGTTTGTCAAGAAATGACAGCCATTTATCTTTGATACCATAAAATTCTTGATTTGATTTACGCGCAATTAAGTAAGGTAAAAGGCAAATTACACCTGTAAAGTTGGAACCAATAAAATAAGGCCAAGCACGAAAGTTTTGCATTCTGCCATCAGCAAACATCATGCAAGCGTAGATCATCGGCCATACACCCATTAAGCAAAAAATTGTGGGGATAATAGCGTTTAGCTGTCCCCATTTTAAAGTTAAAAGCTGCCAACCTATAACCCAGGTATCAGGTTGATCGACTGGAGCTAGCAATATAGTGTAAGTAACAAATGCCAACCAAATAACTACAAGAATTATTTTTCTCAGCATAAGATTTATCATGCCTCTACAACTTGATTATTGGAAGATTGAGTTACCTGCTCAATAATATTTGCTGCTTGTTTAACGCCGTCGGCTTGTTGAATTGATTGCTGAATTTTCTGCGCCTGATGGCGATAATTAGGTTTAGTTAATACTTGCTGTATGAGCGATCGCAATTTGGAAACGCTAAGATTTGCCAAAGATAGCACTTCTCCTACTCCCGTTGCCCGAATCCGCGCACCTGTTCCCGGTTGTTCAAAGGTAATGGGAATCGCAACTAAAGGTACACCGTAGGTGAGCGAATCTAAGGTTGTATTCATCCCTGCATGGGTAATTGTCAAACTTGCTGTTGCTAGCACATCAGGCTGGGGTGCATAGTCAACTACTAAGGGAGAACCGGGTAAGGAATTGACTATTTCTGCACTCATCCCACCCCCATGTGCAATTACTAGTTGTACATCTAAGTCTGCACAAGCAGCTGCAATACAACGAAATACGCCCTCTTTTGTGTTCTGAATGCTTCCCAGAGAAGCGTAAATCATCGGCTGACTGGTTAATTGGTTGTAGGGAAAATCCACAACTTGTGGTGCAGGGTTGCGTAAAGGGCCTACATAATGCAGGTGCGATCGCAAATTGGCAATAGGAAACTCAAAAGCCGCAGGTTGCTGGCTAATATGGGCTAATTGCGCATTTGAGGCGTAGATATGGCGGTAATCTGACAGCTTCCACTGTTGGCGGTAGTAATTTATCTGGCGCAGAATTGGTTGACAGCTGCGATCTAAAAAATAATAGGCGACTTGATTGCGAATTTTTGCCCACTGGTTGTTGTGGTAATTCCAGGGAGTGAAAAAAGGTGGAACATCAGCGCGACGGTGAATTACCTGTCCACAAGAAATGCAGATAAAGGGAAGGTTGAGATATTCTGCAACTGTTTCCCCTACTGGTTCGAGTTGATCTACCAGCAAAACATCAATTCCTGTCGCTGCGATCGCTTTTGGTGCATCTTGACAGATAATTTCCACCATTTGCTGACAAAAATCTAGGGAGTAACGCAGCGCCTCTACAGCAGTTAATTTTCCCAGTTGGGTAAAGGTTTGCGCCATTGCACCTGGTTGATAAATCCCCTCGCCAACTGGGTAAAAATTTACACCCTGCGATCGCACCTTAAATTCTAAATCGGGAATTTGCAGCATCGTCACTTGATGCCCGCGCGATCGCAATTCTCGCCCCAAGGCAGCTTGAGGATTTAAATGTCCGGGATAGGGTGGGCAAATAATGCCAAAGTGAGTCATTGCTTTTGAGATTGGCGATTTTTTTACTCAAAATTAAACTACTCTCTGCCTATATACAGATGGTAGTTGCCACCAAGGTACATGGGGATACTCATGATGTTCTTGATGGTAACCAAAGTGATAACAAGTAATAAATGACCAAAAAGTAGGCAAGGCAATTGTTTGACTACAATGAGGATATATATAACCCGATTTCGGTTGGCGATGGGGTAAAAATGTCCCAAAATAAAACAGTTGTATAGAACTTAAAATTGGCGGAATAGTCCAAAATAAGATGAGATTTACTTCGGAAATATGGAAAACATATTTAGCTAAATTAAATACTATAGTCAGTGCTATTAATTGTTGCCAACACGAGTATTCTCGCATAAAGCGCAAATACCATAAAATCCCATTTTCGGTTTTATTATCATGAAAATCCGGGTCTAATTCGCTCGCAGGGTGACGATGATGTAACCAATGTTTCTTTAACATCTGTTGATAGGGAAAGAAAGCATAAAGGGTGACAGCTAGGGAACCAATAAAATAATTAATTTTGGGAATTTTGCGAAACACCGAGCCATGCATAGCATCATGGGCTGTGATAAATAGTCCAGTATAGAGGAACATCTGCCAAATTATCGCTATTGGGATTAACCAATTTGGCATTGTGACATAGTTAATAGTCAGTAAAACAGCTAAACTACCTACCCAAAGTCCAATAATTAAAATAGCAATTACCAGACCATAAATACTATCCTCTTTAGCAGGTAATTGCTCAATTTCTACATAATAACTCAGTGGTTGATCGCAAATATTCAAGCTAATACCTCTGTATTTGGTTATATTTTAAATTAGAAAATTAATTATCAGCTATTAACTATTTTTATCAGGCAGGCAAAAGCAGAGAATTAATATCTAATTTAACGTTCTTATTTTATCGATATAAATTTTGGGCGATTTCTATCTTTAGATGCAAAAGTCAGATTATCTATTTATAACCTGAAGATAATCACAGTGATAGAATCAGGTAAATCACCTAACAATTGGTATAGAAGCAACCTAAATATGCTTGAAAAAGAGATTTGATGTAATTTAAACTACAAATATTTGATAAATTATGACTTGCGTGAATTTACAGCTATTTTCAGGTAAATAAACCACGCTGTAGGGGCACGGCACCGACAATCTTTTGGTACATACAATAATTTTACTGTTGCCGTGCCCCTACGACAGATGTGGTTCAAATAGGTGAAAACTGCTGTAAAAGCTGTTGAATCAGGGCTGCAAGTTGCTGGAGTTTGACAGGTTTGCAGAGATATTTGTTAGCACCGCCGACTAAACATTTTTCTTCATCCCCAGGCATGGCAAGAGCTGTCAGCGCAATAATGGGAAGATGGGTAAAGTTGGGATCTAAGCGAATTTGCCTGATGGCTTCTATTCCATCTACTCCCGGCATTTGAATATCCATTAAAATTAAGTTGGGGGATTGGCTTTTAGTAAGAGCGATCGCTTCTTGACCATTTCGTGCCAAAATCATCCGATAACCTACAGCTTCTAAGTAAGTAGAGAAGGTAAAAATATTAGCTTCGTTATCTTCCGCTAGCAATATTAGGGGTGAATTCTCTGCTGTGGCTATGAATGGAGAATTGAGCTTTGGCGATTCTGAGTTGACTAACTCAGCAGCCGCAGATATATTGCCACAGGGTAAATCGAGCGTAAAGCAACTACCTACACCAGGTTCGCTGGTGACTCCTACCTTACCGCCATGTATTTCTACCAGTCGCTTGACGAGAACTAACCCCAAACCAGTACCGTTATATTGGCGGTTTAAAGCACTATCGATTTGAATAAAAGGTTGAAATAATTTATTGAGGTTTTTGGGCGCGATGCCAATACCTGTATCAATGACAGCAATGCGAATAAAATTTTGCGCTGATGTCATCTCTGCTGCTTGCGTCAATTTTTGATAAGTAACTTCTAAGGTAATCCGCCCGCCTTCTGGGGTAAATTTTACCGCATTATTGAGTAAATTAATCAAAACTTGGCGAATTCGCCGTTCGTCTACCATTAACTCTGGTAGATGGGGTTGAATATTGACTTCCAGTTGGATGCGCTTTTGAAAGGCTTGCTGTTTAATGAATGCTAAACTTGCTTGGCATAGGGGATTAATTGCTACTTTTGTGTAGTGTAACTCTAGTTGACCGGCTTCAATTTTCGACAAATCAAGGATATCGTTGATTAATTCTAAGAGATGGTTCCCACTCCGCTCGATGGTTTGCAAACTCTGTCTTTGTTTGTCAGTAATTGTACCAAATACTTGATGTTGCAACGCTTCTGATATACCTAAAATCGCATTTAGGGGGGTGCGGAGTTCGTGACTCATAGTGGCGAGAAATTCATCTTTGAGCCGGGTAGCGCGAGCGAGTTCTGCATTAGAGGCTGCGAGTTGTTGATTGGTTTGTTGCAGTTGTATTTCTGCTAATTTGCGTTGCGCAGCTTGCCGATAGGCATCGCTAATATCATAGTTAATGCCGATAATCCGTTGAGCTTGTCCTTGAGAATTGCGTTGCACTAGTCCATAGGCTTTGAGAGTGCGAATTTCACCATCGGACAAAATAATTCTCAACTCAGTATCTACTTCTTTATCTGCGTTAATGACTTGTTGCAAAGTATCACGGATGCCAGAAATGTTGAATGTTAAGAAAAGTCTGATAAAAATAGCCCAAAATATGTTATTTTTGGGCGAAGGATTAAAATATATTAGTTTGATTGTGATTATAAATTCATTT
>NZ_JACJQG010000104.1 GCF_014696435.1 Calothrix anomala FACHB-343
ATTAAGCGTTCTGGATATGGATTTAGAAATTTTGAAAACTTCAGAATTAGATGCTTGTTAAATTGGGCATAGACTATTAGTTTAGCATAACAAGTAATGAAGAACCAGCATTTTTTAATTTTGGTCGGGAATGCTGAGTAGATACATTAGCTTTGGGAATAGTATTTTTCTCAGTAAATGCGGCTGAGGCAGTTGCTTGAGCTAAAATTATATGGTCTGTAAAAGGTGCAAATTCTGAGAATGCTATTACTTGTTCAAAACCATGAGATTTGAGTTCTTGTTCCCATTTTTCTTGTGATAAAAAGGGATTGCACATATTACGCTGGCTTTGTGCATCTGCTATTGGATTCATTAGCAGCGCGTCTATAAATTCAAATTCTAGCCTGGGTTGAGTTGTTTCCCAAAATAGTAGTAAACCGCCAGGTGCAAGTAAAGAACGAAGTCGTTCGAGAGTTTCGCCAATATTTTTAGAAACATGCAGCACTTGAAAAGCTACGATAAGATCAAAGCTGTAACTTGAGTATCCTTGTGCTTGTGGCGATCGCTCAATATCTAATAATCCATATTCTACAAATGGATAATCGCTAAATTTCTTTTTGGCTGCGTTGAGAAAAAACCCTCCTACATCAGTAAAGGTATATTTTGTTCTCTCTTGTGGCAGCATCGGTAATAATTCAGCAGTCCCTGTACCAGTTCCACCACCAATTTCTAGAATTCTCAGATTTATATCTGATGGTAATGCTTTTAACAATTGTTCTAAGCATACTCCCATGATGGAGTTATAGTACTGTTGTTGCGGTAATTGTTGAACAGAAAATTCTCCTTCTTTAAATAAGGTGGAAACATGAAACTCTAATGGTTCTTTGTCTCCAGTTAACAACGCCACCATATTTTCACCATAAAGTTGTAGTAGCTCTATTTGTTGTGGCGTATCTGTCCATTTGGCTTTAACTTCTAGTAATAGCTGGTTAACAAATTCTGCGGAAATTGGGGATAAATTGGCAAACAATTCTTGGGCTTTATTTAACTTACCTTGCTCTACTAATATTTCCAGCCATCGATTTAATAATTCTTTGTAGGTAGGAACAATTTGAGATTCTGCAATCAATTCATCTAAAGAATACTGACGTTCGGGATTTTGAAAAACTCCTAATTGTGATATTGCCAGATGAATATAAGCAATGCAAAGGCGATCGCACCATTGTTTCTTTTCTTGGAAAATTTGCGCGTCCAAGTTTGCAGCACCCATAGTAGCTTGGCGTTTACCTGCTGCTACTAGAGATTGCCAAAGCGCTGATGTAGACTTGGTTTGAGGCGTTATTTCTCCAGATGATAATTTTTGTGGTTCAATCCAATATCGTTGTCGCTCAAAGGGATAGGTTGGTAAGGGAAGGCGAGATCGATGCTCATGGTGATGAAATCTCGACCAATCTATGTTGACTCCCTCTAGCCATAGTTGCCCTAAAGTATTCAATATAAAAGCAATATCTGACTGTTGCTCGTAGGCATAGCGGAGGGAAGATAACACCACCAAATCATCGCCAGCAATATTATCTAAACATTGCTTTGCCAAGCTGCTTAATGCTTGTCCTGCGCCTACCTCTAATAAAATTGGGCTGTGCTGTTGCCATAATTGCTGTAATCCATCTGCAAAGCGCACTGGTTGACATAGATGCTGTGTCCAATAGCCGGGATTTGTGGCTTGCTCGGCTGTAATCCAGGTTCCCGTAACGTTGGATAGATAAGGGATTTGCGGTGGTTGGAGATTGATGGTTTGTACTAGTTGGGTGAAAGAATCAGCGATCGCACTCATCATGTAAGAATGAAAAGCGTGTGATGTTTGCAATTGACGACAAGCTAAACCCTGGGCGCGTAACTTTTGCGATAATTCCTCTACAGCTTGGGTAGTTCCCGCCACTACACATTGAAATTCGCCATTAACTGCTGACAGCGAAAGGTTTTCATTTAAGTAAGGTTGGACTTGTTGCTCTGTTAAGGGAACCGCTAACATCGCTCCCCCTGGTAACTTTTGAATCGCTTGCGCCCTAGCAGCCACCAGAGCGATCGCATCTTCTAAAGATAATACTCCTGCTAAGGTTGCTGCTACATATTCACCAATGCTGTAACCAATCATCGCTACAGGACGAATTCCCCAAGACATCCATAATTGAGCTAAAGCATACTCAACAGCAAATAACGCCGGCTGAGTCAAATAAGTTTGGTTAAGTTTCTCTGTAGCCGGATCGATTGCTTGAGTATCGCGCCCCAACATTTGACGTAAATTAATACCCGGCTTCTCATTGGTGACTGCTTGGGGTGCTGAAGAAGGAGGATAAATAACTTGTTTGAGGTCAACACCTAAAAGAGGTTGAAATAGGGCAAAACAACGGTCAAGATGTTCGCGAAAAGTCGGCTCTAATTGATACAGTTCCCCAGCCATATTAATATACTGAGTTCCCAACCCAGTAAACATAAAGGCGATAGGGCGTTGATTTGTTTCTTGATTGTTCCTCAAGACTCTTTGGGGACTCTGGAGAGCAATTATGGCATCTTCAATATCTCGACAAACAACCGCACGCCGATGGGTAAACGGATGACGACCAACTTGTAATGTATAAGCTACATCTGCCAGGTTCAATTCTGGATGCTGTTGCAGATGCTTCACTAAATTTACCGTCGCCGTCTCTAAAGCCGATTCAGTTTTGGCGGAAAGTACCAATAATTCATGGTTTCTCCCCTGCTCTCTGCTCCCTGCTCCCTGCTGTAAAAAGGGTGCTTCTTCCAAAACAACATGAGCATTAGTCCCCCCAAGACCAAAAGAACTGACTCCAGCACGGCGGGGTGTGTTATTTGTTTCCCATTTACACAGTTGAGTATTTACGTAAAAAGGGCTATTGGCAAAGTCTATCTCAGGATTAGGTTCTTCAAAATACAAACTAGGCGGTATTTGTTGATACTTAAGAGCCAGAGCAGTTTTCATTAAACCTGCTACCCCAGCTGCTGTATTTAAATGGCTCACATTTGGTTTAACTGAACCAATCGCACAGTAACTTTTTTTATCAGTTTTGGCACGGAATACCTTTTCTAAGGCGCGAATTTCAATGGGATCGCCAAGAGCTGTACCTGTACCATGAGTTTCAATATAAGTAATTGTATCAGGTTCAAAAGATGCGATCGCTTGAGCTTCGGCAATTACTTCTGCTTGTCCGGTGACACTTGGAGCTGTGTAGCTGACTTTTACTGCACCATCATTATTAATCGCTGAACCTTTAATTACTCCATAAATATAGTCACCATCGGCGACAGCATCTTCTAATCTCTTGAGAACTACAATACCTGCGCCTCTACCAAAAGGGCCGCCAGTAGCTTTAGCATCAAAAGCACGAGTGTGCGCATCACAAGAAGCCATTCCTCCAGCTTGATAGAAATAACCCTCTACTTGGGGAAGGTGAA
The DNA here is from genome assembly GCF_014696435.1 of Calothrix anomala FACHB-343. Taxonomy (GTDB): domain Bacteria; phylum Cyanobacteriota; class Cyanobacteriia; order Cyanobacteriales; family Nostocaceae; genus Aulosira; species Aulosira anomala_A. The sequence goes on from NZ_JACJQG010000104.1 coordinate 3,454, forward strand.
TTGCAATACCTCCAGCTAGTGCCATGTCACATTGGTAACTCAGCAATCCCCGACAAGCTAAATGAACAGCGACTAAGGACGTAGAACAAGCTGTACCAACATTCACGCTAGGCCCTTTTAAATTCAGCTTGTAAGCAACTCTTGTAGGGATAAAGTCTTTATCATTTCCCAGAGTAACTTGCAGATTTAGCGATTTCAATAGATCGGGGTGTGAAGCCAGATTGTAGAACAAATAAGTGCTTAAATTTCCCCCTGCATATATACCAGTTAAGTTATTGTCAGATTTCGGATTATAACCAGCATTTTCTAATGCTTCCCAAGCACACTCTAAAAAAATTCGCTGCTGAGGATCGAGAATTTCAGCTTCTCTAGGAGAAAAACCAAAAAATGCAGCATCAAACATCTCAATATCTTCTAGCACAAACCCAGCTTTTACATAGTGAGGATCTTGCAAATAAGCAGGGTCAACACCTGAAGCTAATAACTCTTCATCATTAAAGTAGGAAATAGACTCAACACCATCACACAAGTTTTGCCAAAATTGAGCGACGTTTTTAGCACCAGGAAATCGGCCAGCCATCCCAATAATAGCTATACCTTTTAATTTATCTTCCATGTAATCTCCTTCTTTGCTTAATTAACTGTGCTTCTTCTGCAATTGCGGCTTCTTGCTTCTTGGCGCGGTCTTGTGCTTGCTCAAAAGCTGCTTGTTCATTATTTTGTCGGCTGAAATATTCTGCTAAGGCATTGATGGTGGGATATTCAAATAATTCAGCTGTTGAGATATCGCAGTTTAAGGTAGCCTGCAATTTACTGCGTACCTGTACCATGAGGAGTGAATCGCCGCCTAGCTCAAAGAAGTTGTCGTGGATACCTACTTGTTCGCTCCCCAAAAGTTCTTGCCAGATAACAGAGATTTTTTGCTCGATTTCATTTTTAGGAGCAATATAGGCACTACTCAGTTCTGGTCTTGAATAGGTTGGTTTCAAAAAGTTATCTTTATTTGTAGCTTCTGCTATAGATGAGCTATTGAGTAGATGCAACTTGGCTTGAAGGAGTCGAAAATCATAGGTTGATACCAGAACTTGGGAAAAAGTATTCGCCAAAATCCGGTTGAACGCTTCTACCCCCTCAGTAGGTAATAACCCTTGCTCAAGTAGTTTTTGTTGATATGCTTGGGCTGGTGTGACAGATTTTTTAGACTTTCTAGAACTAGAAGCTACGGGTACTGTTGTATTTTGGCTTTCTCTAGCAGTTAGAGAATTTTTTTCAACTAACCCTCTCTCTTTCTCTTTATTATCCGTAATACTTTGAGGTTTGCGAATATCCTCGCTCTGTGTGGATTGCTTGACTACAGCAGCAGCCATACCAACCTCTTGCCAAGCAGACCAGTTGATAGCTACGGTGAATATACCATCCCGATTGGTCTTATAGTGAGCAAAAACGTTAAGAAAAGCGTTGGCGCTGGCGTAATCTACCTGTCCAAATTCGGCTTGGATAGCAGTCATTGAAGAACATAAGATAAAGAAATCTAGCTGAGTGTCCTGAAAAATCCTATTAATAACTAGCGTTCCCTTGACTTTAGGTGCCAGAACATTTGCTGTCATTTCTGGCGTTTTTAGCTGAATGACTCCACCTCCTGGAATGCCTGCGGCGTGAATTACACCATTGAACTTACCAAAATGTTCTTCTGCTTGAGCGATCGCCCAATGCATTTGTTCTTGGTCGGTAACATCAGCAGTCGCTACCAAAATCTCTGCACCCAATTGTTCGAGTTCTTGCAGTTTTTTAATCTTGCAGCTAACACTATCTTGCTCATCATGAGCATTCAGCCACTCTGACCATTTGTCTTTTGTCGGAAATGTCGAACGTCCTGTAAGTAGCAATTTCGCTTGAACGGTCTTTGCCAGATGCTCTGCCAGTACTAGCCCAATACCTCCCAAGCCACCAGTAATTAAATATACACCTTTTTCTTTTAATTTTGGTATTTTTCCTGAGTTTGGCTCTAATTTAACAGGTTCAAATTCTTGTATCCAGCGATGATTTCCTCGATAGGCAATAACTGAGTCAGCAGATTGAATTTCTAGTTCGCTTAACAACTGGTCTATAAGTTTTGCTTGTTGCCAAGATTGATTTGAGGGAATGACAACATCAATACTGCGACAATTAATATTTGGATACTCTTTTGCTATAACCTTCACAGGCCCCATCACAATTGCCTTTTCGGGACACAGAATTTCGTCTCCAGTCACTTCCTGCATATTGTTGGATATGACAGCTATTTGCAGTGGCTTGCTAAGGTTCTGTTTCCCTAATGATTGAGCGAGAAATAGCAAACTGTAAAATCCTAAATCTTCTGCTTTGCTAAGTGTCTCTGGATTTAATTCTATGTTACTAACAGACGTGACATTCCATAAATGCACAATTGTGTTTGGAAATTTGTTTTGTGCTAAAAGCTCTTTAACTAAAGCATCATAGTCATCTCGTTGTTGAGGATTTAATGTATATTTGCTATTACTTATTTTTCTCAACTTTGAGCCAACGCTAACAGCGATCGCATTTCGACCTTGCAGTTGCAATCGTTTTACTAATTCCTCACCCAAACCGCACTCATCGGTAAACACAAGGGTACAAGACAAAAGCGAATTTGCACTTTTGGGCTTTGCAGGTAATGCAGAGCGTTTCCATGATGGGACGTAAAACCAGTTAGCAATGTCTGGTTTTTTACCTGGTAAAGAGGCGATCGCTTTCTGCGTACTAGCATTAACAGTTGGCGCTGGTTTTTGCTCGTGAATCCAATAACGCTGACGCTCAAAGGGATATGTTGGTAGGGGAAGACGATAACGACGCTCGTTGGCATAAAATCCCGACCAATCTATCTGTACTCCATATAACCAAAGTTTGCCCAGTGCGGTCAGTAAGAACGCCACATCTGACTGTATTTCTTGGGGATGGCGTAACGAACATAATCCTACGACATCTGAATGTTTTTTCGCCAAAGTACACAAGCTGCGTCCTGGCCCTACTTCTAAGAAGATACGATTTGGCTCTTGCTGTAATGTAGAGATACCTGCGGCGAACTGCACAGTTTGTCGTAAATGTTTTGCCCAGTAGTTAGGATCTGTGGCTTGCTGTGCTGTTATCCAGGTTCCCGTAACGTTGGAGATAAAAGGAATTTCGGGAGGATTGAGTTTAACTTGTTTAACTTCCTTGATAAATGGCTCCATAATCGGTTCCATCATCGCCGAATGAAAGGCATGGGAAGTATGCAGACGGCGAGATTCTACACCTAATGCTGTCAGTTTTTGATGAATTTCATCTACAGCTTCATGGGTTCCGGAAACAACGCATAAAGAAGGAGCATTATTAGCAGCTAAAGATAAATTTTCATTTAGTAAAGTTTTAATCTCTGCTGGCGATCGCGAAACTGAGAGCATAGCACCTGCGGGAAGTTGTTGCATCAGTCGCCCACGTATAGCAACCAAAGCCAAAGCATCTTCTAGGGAAAATACACCAGCAAGACAAGCTGCGACATATTCGCCAATACTATGACCAATCATCGCACTAGGGGAAATTCCCCAAGACATCCATAACTTAGCTAAGGCATATTCAACTACAAATAATGCAGGTTGGGTGATAGCAGTTCGTTGCAGCTTTTCGGTTGCGGCTTTTGAATCAGATTCATTGGGATAAATAACTGTTCGCAAATCTAACCCTAAATGAGGTTGCAGCAATTGACAACACAAATCTACCTGCTCCTTAAAGATAGGCTCAGTTTGGTAAAGTTCTTTACCCATATCTACATACTGAGCGCCCTGTCCGGGGAACATGAAGACGATGGAGCGATCGTTATTTTCAACTAAGCTCGTAGCAATTCTTTCGGGATCTCGGAGTTGCAAGGCTTTAGTTGCATCCTCGATATTTTGACAAAGTAATAGGCGACGATGATTAAATTCAGCACGCCCAACTTGTAGGGTATAGGCAATATCTGCTAAGTTCTCATCGGGATGTAGTTGCAGGTAATTAGCTAAATTTTCTGTCGCCGTTTCTACCGCTGATGCGGTTTTGGCAGAAAGAACTAACAGATGTAAAGCACGTTCATTTGTATTTTTTGAATTTTGAATTTTGAATTTTGCGGAAAGTCTGAGCGGAGGTTTCCTCCGATCAGAACTTTCCAAGAGAGAATTTTGAATTTCTCCTGGTGCTTCTTCTAGAATGACATGAGCATTAGTCCCACCAATACCCAAAGAACTCACACCGGCACGGCGAGGAAAACCATTAGTTTTCCATTCTGTCAATTTTGTATTAACGAAAAAGGGGCTATTTGCAAAATCAATTTGAGGATTGGGTTGCTCAAAATTTAAGCTGGGTGGTATTTGCTTGTGTTTCAGAGACAAAACAGTTTTAATCAGTCCAGCAACGCCGGCGGCGGCATCCAAATGACCGATATTTGTTTTCACTGAACCGATCGCACAAAAGCCTTTTTTCTGGGTACTGCTACGAAATACTTGAGAAAGTGCGCCGATTTCAATGGGATCGCCCAAAGTTGTACCTGTACCATGAGCTTCGATATAGCTAATTGTCTCAGGTTCAACACCTGCAAGCATCATTGCTTCGGCTATCACCTCTGCTTGACCATTGACGCTAGGGGCAGTGTAGCCAACTTTACCAGAACCATCATTATTGATAGCTGAACCTTTAATGATAGCATAAATGCGATCGCCATCTGCTAAAGCATCACTCAATCGCTTGAGAACCACAACTCCTACACCATTACCAATAGTTGTACCCTGAGCTTTAGCATCAAAAGCACGACAATGACCATCAGGAGAGAGCGTTCCTCCCTGTTCGTACAAATAACCTGCTTTTTGGGGAACATGAATAGAAACCCCACCAGCCAAAGCCATATCGCATTGGTAATTCAACAAACTTTGGCAAGCAAGTGTAGTTGCAACTAATGAGGTGGAACAAGCTGTTTGGACTGTAATGCTTTGGCCTGTGAGATTTAATTTATAAGAAACACGAGTTGTGAGGAAATCTTTATCGTTACCAATTACTGCTTGATAACATTGGGCTGAACCCAGGCGATCGCGGTTTAAATCTACGGAATAATAGTTATTCAGGCTAGCACCAGCATAAATGCCAATCCGACTTGTATATCTATGAGAATCATAGCCAGCATTTTCCAAGGCTTCCCACGCACACTCTAAAAAAATCCGGTGTTGGGGGTCAGTAACCTCTGCTTCTCTATGATTAAAACTAAAAAATGCCGCGTCAAATAAATCGATATCTTCTAATATGGCACCGGCTTTTACATAATTGCGATCGCCAATAGCTTCCGGATTCATCCCCTCTGCTACCATCTCTTCATCGCTGAAGGTGGAAATTGACTCTATTCCATTGGATAAATTCTGCCAAAATTCTGCAAGATTTTTCGCTCCTGGAAAACGCCCTGACATCCCAACTATGGCGATTCCTTCGAGAGCATCATTATCTATAGTACTAACCATGATTTTTTCTACCTTGTTTGCTCAATAATTGCTTTTGGCGCTTGATAGCCTCAATTTGCTTTTGAGCGCGATCGCGTGTTGACTGAAGAGAAGGTACATCCTCTACTTTCTGACTTAAATACTGCGCCAGCGAGCGAATAGTCGGATATTGAAACATGGTTACTACTGATATATCTCGCTGCAAAATTGCACGCAGTTTGTTATTAACCTGAGCCATTAATAACGAATGTCCGCCTATATCAAAGAAATTATCATTAATACCAACTTTCTCTAGATGTAGCACCTCTTGCCAAACAGCTGCGATATTTCTTTCCACCTCTGATTTTGGAGGTTCGTAAGCTGCTGCTAATGTTGGACTAAAGCCATCAGTTGCAACCAATGCACGACGATCTACTTTTCCGTTGGGTAAGAGGGGTAGTGCGTCCAATAGCTTAAAAGTAGATGGCATCATATACTCAGGCAGTTGTTTCTTCAAACTCTGCCGTACATCATCTATGAGTTGCTTTGGACTACTCCAGGTCAATTTTGGTTCGGATTCTAAAATATTTGAGGACTGCTGCTCGTTGTCAATTGGACGTACTGCGTAGACGTTGTAAAGCCATGTTTGTGATAGCAACCTGTCTTGTTCTACAATTACGTGATAACCTCGCTGCTCTAGCAGGTTTTTTAGTTGTGTTAGTCGTCCATTTGTATCGTGTACCTCAACAACAAGCTGCCGAATTTTAGACCAGTCTTCTTCATCAATACCTGCTAAAACATCTAGTTCGCTTTTCTCAACATCCACCTTCAGCAAATCAATGCATTCAAGCTGATGTTCTCGAATTATGTTTGAGATAGTTGTGAGTTGGCAAGTGAGTTTTTGGCTTGTTAAACGAGCTTCTAGCAACTCATCAATAATTTCCATTGATAAAGCAGTATTATCTTGAGCCACTGATTGCTGATTTAGCAAAAATGATTTTACAACTGCTCGTTCCTCTTCTCCATCAACAAAGCGGCCTGAAATCAGTGATAGTTGGGGATAGTAAGTAAATGTCTCTGTTTTTATCTCACTTGCAAGTCCGCAATTAAACAGTTTTACATTTAACCCATATAGCGATGTATTAATGCGTAAAGCCTCGAAGACTGGTTCAATTGGCTCAAAGGCATAAATAGCACAATTTGGGTATTGTTGACCAATAAAAAGAGTGAACATACCAATATTTGCGCCGACATCGAAGATACAGTCTCCCTCTGAAATGGTAATACCATGTTTCAAATATACCTGTTCGGCAAAGATTTCTTGATATGAAAACTCAGTTTCCTGTTTATTGAGATAGGTAATTGCCATACCATTGGGCAATTCATACCAAGACTGGTCATTTAATAATCCTTGTATTTTAAATTGAAGGAGCCGTCGTACAGCTAGTGCCTGTTTTGCATCTGGTACTAAATAAGCAGCAAGACAGTGATTTTTGAATTCATCCTCCCGCAAGATAACAGTCGCTATTTGCACCCCAGAATGTTGGTTTAAAATCGTCTCAATTTCTTCCAACTCGATACGCAAGCCCCTCAGTTTAACTTGGTGGTCAATGCGTCCCAAAAATTCGATATTTCCATCTGGGCAATAACGTGCTAAATCTCCTGTCTTGTATAATTTATTGAATTCTCCATTTTCAAATGGATTAGGAATAAACTTCTCATCCGTCAAATCTGGACGGTTTAAATATCCTCTAGCCAGCCCCACACCAGCAATACATAACTCACCAGGAACTCCTATAGGCGTAGGTTGCAAATATTTATCTAAAATATACATTTGTGTATTGGCAATTGGCTTACCAATAGGAACAATTTTTCGGTTGGTGTTATGTTGGCAATTCCAGAAAGTAACATCAATAGCTGCTTCTGTTGGCCCATACAGATTGTGAAGTTCTGTATTCAGACGAGCAAAAAATCTCTCTTGAAGTTCCAAGGAAAGAGCCTCGCCACTACAAATAACTCGTTTGATACTACTACACTTTTCTAAACTCGGTTCTTCCAGAAAAACTTGCAGCATTGAAGGAACAAAGTGAAGCGTAGTAATTTTTTCTCTAGCAATTAGTTCCACTAAATAACTACTATCTTGATGACCTCCCGGTTTAGCTACAACTAATTGCGCTCCTGTAAATAGAGTCCAGAAAAATTCCCAAACTGAGACATCAAAACTAAAAGGAGTCTTCTGTAAAACCCGGTCAGATTCAGTTAATTGATAAGCATCTTGCATCCAAAGCAAGCGATTGCTCAAGCCTTGGTGAACATTCATGACTCCTTTCGGTTTTCCTGTAGAACCAGAAGTATAAATTACATAAGCAAGACTTTCTGCTTTGACATCGCTACTGGGATTATCTGTACTTTGATGTGCAATTAATGTTTGCCAATCGGTATCTAAGCAGATAACCTGAGCTTGGGATTGAGTTTCTAAAGAGGTTAAATTTGTTAGCTCTGTAACCAGATGTTGTTGAGTTAGTAGCAACAGAACTTGAGCATCTGCCAGCATAAACTGCAAGCGTTCTTGAGGATACGCTGGGTCGAGGGGTAAATATGCACCACCAGCTTTTAAAATGGCCAATATCGCCACTACCATTTCCACAGAGCGCTCCATGCAAATACCAACAATAACATCCGGCTTGACACCTTGGTTTTGCAAATAATGTGCTAGTTGATTTGCTTGCTCGTTTAACTGGCGATATGTAAGTTGCTGATTTTCAAATACTAAGGCCACTGCATTTGGCGTTCTTTTCACCTGCTGCTCAAACAGATGATGAATACAAAGATTATCCGAATAATTTTTATTTGTATTATTCCATTCAACTAGTAACTGATATTCCTCTGCTGGGGTCAATAAGGAGATTTTTGTAATACTAGAGTCAGGTTTAGCAATAATACCTTTTAGTAGAGTTGCATAATGCCCCAGCATCCGTTTGATAGTCTCTACATTAAATAAATCAGAGTTGTACTCGATAGTTGTAACTAACTCTTGCTCTCTTTCTTCTACAAACAATGTCAAATCAAACTTAGAAGCACCGTTATAAGTTTCGTTACAACTGATAGATATACCTGCAACTTGTGGTGTCGGAATACGAATATTTTGGAGAACGAATACAACTTGGAACAGAGGATTATAACTGAGGTCGCGTTCTGGTTTCAGTTCTTCTACTAATTTTTCAAAAGGTAAGTCTTGATGGCTATAAGCTTCTAAAGCTGTTGACTTCACTCGTGCTAGTAACTGCTTAAAACTAAGTTCGCCAGAAAAGTCTGTACGCAGTACTAAAAAATTGACAAAGAATCCAATTAATGACTCAATTTCTGCTTTGTTACGATTGGCTATGGGCGAACCAACTACAATATCAGTCTGACCTGTATAGCGATATAGTAAAATTTTGAATGCTGTCAGCAAGGTCATAAATAAAGTTACTCCCTGCTGACGGCTCAAATTCTTTAATTCTTTTGTCAGAGTTGAAGAAATAACTAATTTCTCTTGAGCGCCGTTGAAAGTTTGAATTGGCGATCGCGGTCTGTCTGTTGGTAAATTTAGTAAAGGCAGTTCGCCCTGCAACTTTTGTTTCCAATAAGTTAATAATGATTGAGTGCGTTCGCCTTCAAGCCATTTTCGTTGCCAATTGGCAAAATCTCTATACTGAACCGTTAATTCAGGAAGTGGCAAAAGTTTGGCTGTAGAGAATGCTTCATATAGTGCAGCTAGTTCTTTAATCACAATACCAATAGACCAACCGTCTGCAATTATATGATGTATAGTCACTAATAATTGATAAAAATTATCATCTAATTGTAAAATTTTACTACGCAAAAGCGATTGACCGGACAAATCAAATGGCTGCTGTGCAAATTCTATAGCTAAACGTTGTGCTTGTTGGGTGCGCTCGCTTTCTGATAAGGAACGCAAATCTTCAACCGCCAAAGTTAAAGGTACAGCTTGGTTGATGACTTGAACGGGTTGTTCATCTATCACTGTAAAACTTGTGCGTAATACTTCGTGTCGTCTAATAATTTCGTTCAGACTGTCCTGTAAAACTGTTAAGTTAACACAACCTTGGAGGTTAATTACTATAGGAATATTATATGTAGGAGTATTGGGAGTTAGCTGATTAATAAACCACAATCCCTGTTGAGCAAAAGATAGGGGATAGGTAGACGTATTAGATATATTTCTCTGTTGTTGAGTAATGGATAGGGAGGATAATCCATCTATGGTCATTTGAGCAAGTATCTTTGTAATGAGCGATCGCACGCTCATCCCTTCAAAGAAGTATGCTACAGATATATCTACTTCTAAATCAACTTCAATCCGGTTCTTGATTTCAAAGACTTTTAAAGAGTCAAGTCCCATTGTAGTTAATGGTTCTTGCGGATTGATATCATCTGATGCGACAGACAATACTCTCGCCAAGAGTTCAATTATGTATGCTTCTAGAGTCGTTTGACATTCGTTTGGAGAGAGTGCCAACAGTTGAGAACGTTGTAAACGAGTTTCGCTCTTGGCGGTATCGCTAATTTTGAGAATATCACTAGCAACTACATTTAATTCGTCATTCTGGAATTGAGAGCTTGTTGCCCGTCGTTGAATTTTACCACTAGAAGTTTTGGGTATACTTCCCGGTTTAATTAAAACCACTGCATAAACTTGTACTTCATGCTCTTCAGTCACCCCTTGACGAATAGCATTGACTACCTCTGCTAAATTCGGTTTGGCGCGAAACTCTAATTCTTGGACGATGACTAGCTTTTCTTCATTGTCAATTTCAACTGTAAATGCAGCGCTAGCACCAGCACGTAAGGATGAATGGCTGCGTTCGCAGGTTAATTCTATATCTTGTGGGTAAAGATTGCGACCTCTAATAATAATTAAATCTTTAGCTCTACCTGTAATAAACAGCTCTCCATCCTGCAAAAAACCTAAATCTCCCGTTCGCAGAAAAGGCCCTTCTCCTGTATCTGCTAAATAAGCTTGGAATGTCTCTTTTGTCTCTTGCTCTCGATCCCAATAACCTTGCCCTACACTCAAACCAGATACCCAAATTTCCCCAATTTCATCGGGTTGACAAGTCTTCAGCGTCTCTGGATTAGTAATGACTACTTTCTGTTGCGGGATAACTCGACCACAACTAATAAATTGAGATATATTCTCATCTGCAACAGATGCTTCGACGAAGCGATTACATTCTAATGCAGATTTATTAATTGTTTTTACTAATGGTGCGGTAGCCTTATCTACACCTGACACCATCAGGGTAGTTTCCGCCATCCCGTAACATGGATAAAAAGCCTCTTTCCGGAAACCACATTCTGCAAACGCCTCTGCAAAACGTTGTAAGGTATCGTAACGAATAGGTTCCGCACCATTAAATGCTACATTCCAACTACTCAAGTCAAGAGTTGCTTTTTGTTCGGGAGTGATTTTCTGGACGCATAAATCATAGGCAAAATTGGGGCCGCCACTGGTTGTCCCTTGATATTGGGAAATTGCTTGCAACCAACGATATGGACGTTGGAGAAAGGCAGCAGGAGCCATAATAATGCAAGGAAAACCCCCATATAAAGGTTGCAATATCCCACCAATGAGACCCATGTCATGATACATAGGCAACCAGGTCACAAATTTACTATCTGCGGAATGCTCCATAAATTGACAAGTTGTCTGAGCATTGTGCAGCAGGTTACCATGACTAATCATCACACCCTTGGGCGTACCTGTAGAACCAGAAGTATATTGCAGAAAAGCGAGGGTATCTCTATCAATATGTGGTTTTTGCCAATTATCTTCTAAACCCTCCGTCAGATTATCTGTAGTTAGCCATTGCAATGATTTACTATCAGTCTTTGCTGTCATTAGAGACTGGACTGTTGAGAAAAGTTCTCTTGTTGTCAGTGCGATCGCAGCTTGAGCATCATTAGCTATTGCTGTGATTCTGGGTGTATTGCGTTGATTTCGCGGAGGATATGCAGTTACCGCCACAACTCCTGCATATAAGCATCCAAAAAAGGCAATTAAAAAATCTAATCCCGCCGGATACAGCAGTAAAGCCCGTTCGCCTGTTAAGCCTAACCCTTGTAACCGAGCCGCAACTCTACGCGCTAGCCGATCTAATTCTTGATAGCTGAGGGTTGCTTGTTCTGTTTCCCCATCTAACAGAAATGTAAAAGCATCTCGATTTGGTTGTGTAGAACTTCTCAAACCTAATAGTTCTACAACAGTAGAACAGTTAGGTTGGCTTTGAACAGAGGAACGATCGTATTTACTCATGTTTATTAGGGGTTAGATGCTAGGGGTTAGGGGCTAGAGGCTAGGAATTTCCATACTTTTATGACTTACGCACAATCTAGTAATTCTTGGCGTTCTTGGCGTCTTGGCGGTTCAATAAATAAAGCTTTTTGGCAATGCGTCAGTCCATACTTTGTCTGGCGTTGCTTATTGGTGGGTTTGTCTCACGCAGAGGCGCAAAGGCGCAGAGAAGAAAGTGAGAATAAAGATTTTTGCAAGAGACTCCATAAAAATCAATCTTTCTATGCCCAATGCCCAATGCCCAATGCCCATTATTGGTTGAGCTAACTACCGATTTGGCGACAGTTAAGGTAGTGAAGCTTCTCTATGCAAGTTGTTCTCATTATTATTGAGAGTTATTTTTAATAAGCTGAAATTACTTTACCGAGAATTAATACATTGAAGCAATAGCTAATACATTAGTAGATGTTATGAATTAAATTTAGTGAAATAGGATATACATATACTAAATCTAAGCAATGTATTATATTTGACGCAAATTATAATTGCGACTCATTAATGTTGTATTCGGGTTTGACAAGAAGCGATCGCGAAATTTCTATTTTTCACCCAAAATCTGCGCATATTCAGTATCATGATCGGGCAAAATTCTCTCAATATCCCGCAATTGGCGAATATAAAATCCAGCACACCCAATCACTAGCATACATACAGCACAGATGACATAAAGTAGGGCTATCCCCGCACCTGCTCCCGTACCAAATATTGTTGTCAGAGTTCCAGCACGACTATTACTTGCGGTTAATGCAGGAGCAAATATTTTATCTGCTAGAGGCCCGGCAATTAAATGAGCTACTGCTGACCCAGATTGTAAAATTAATGTATAGGCAGCAAATACCCTTCCTTGAATATTAGGAGCAACTTTAGCTAACCAAATGGCGCTCTCTGAGCTACCGTTGAACGGGAAATTGAAAGAAGAACAAAACTGCGTAGGTATCCAAATCCAAGGCGTTCGAGCCAAACCAAAGATAATTTTGCTCAATCCTGCGCCAATCATTCCCAATAAAACACCGTTGATTTTCTTTTTAAAACCACCCCAGGTACTAATAATGATGGCTCCAGTCACACCGCCAAAACCAGCCGCAGCCGCTAAACTGCCCAAAATCACGGTATTATTATCGGTTCGAGCTAAAATCATCGGTGTATAGAGAGAATCCCCAACGTCATGGGCAAACCAAAACACAGATGTGACGATTAAAAGCGCGATTAAGCTTTTGCGTTCCAGAATGTAGCGAAAACCAAAGCCTAAATTTTGCCAAATCTTGGTGGGAGTTTCATCTGCATCGGTTGGGGATAGTTGAGGAATGCGAGTCAATAGTAAACTAGTCATGGCGATCGCAAAAGTAGAAATATCAATCAGCCAAATTCCTAATAAACCTATAACTTGATAAAGATATCCCGCTAAAGCGGGAGCAACAATATTACTTCCATAACTTGACAAAAATTCGAGACTGCTAGCACGGGTATAATGTTGCTTGGGGACTAATAACGATACTGTTGCGGAATAAGCTAAAGATTGAAACTGGTTAAATGTCCCAACTAAAGCACTAGCTATATACAAATGCCAGATTTCTAGGTGATTTGTGAGATACAGTAGCATCATCGTTATCGTCGTTAGCACTGCAACTGTGTCGCCCACCATCATCAGTAATTTACGATTAAAGCGGTCTATAATTACACCACTAATAGCAGCGATCGCAATTCCTGGTAACAAGCTAAAAAAGCCAACAAGGGTGAGAGTTGTAGCTTTACCTGTAATTTCCCAAGCCCAAATTGCGATCGCAAAGTTACTCATATTACTACCAATGGTAGAAACCAATTTACCTACCCAGATCGTCAAAAAATTACCCATATTGCTGGGATTTGGTGATTGTGTCATTTAACTTGTCTGTTGACTGTTAACGGTTAACTGTTAACTGTCAACAGCCCTCACGATAGATTGTGCAACTTAAAAGCAGAAAAGCTTACCTATAATCCAATACGGTTCAGTTAAGGATAAACGTAGGTTGGGTTGAGGAACGAAACCCAACATTTTCGGCGATTTGTTGGGTTTCACTTCGTTCAACCCAACCTACGCGGTTTAAGGTTTTTGACGCTAACTGAACGGTATTGATCTATAGTCAAGACTCAAGAATTTCTTGATTAATTACCGAAGGAATACAGCCAGAAAATGCAGAGTCTAACTCTTGCGGAAGCTCATCCCAGTTAACTCCTCCCAGAGGATCGTTAATATACATTTTTGTAAATTCTAATAATGCAGAAGCATTTTCTTCATCAGCAGGTAAATTGATTAGCATATATGTCGGTTTATCTGGGTGAGCAATAGCAACAACACAACCACGACAATTCCACAAACATTCTACAGGCTGAATTTTTAATTCTTCGAGAGCGAATTTTTCAGCAGATAAAGCGGTAATTTTGTCAAGTAAAATATTACCGTCATTAGGCTGATTTTCTGCTAATTCTGTTGAGGAATGGTTACAGGATTCGCAAACGAATAGCGTATATTTATTCATGGGTTTATGTATGTGACAGTAATAGAGAAGGCAATTGTTTTAATATCAAAGAATTCGCTATAGGTGCGCCGATTACGTCGCTCCAAAGGGTGTAGTCTACAAAGTAAACTTTTCCTTCTTTCCATGCTTTTGAATTGTGTAAGATGGGACTTTCAGCCCATTTTTGCTTTAGTTCAAGGAAAGGAACTGTATAATTAGATTCACCATTCCAATTATCTAGCCAGGTATTAATAAGGATAATATCTGCATCTATTTGACCAAGGGTTTCTAGATTAATTTGCGGTCTTAACCCTAGTTTTTGGACTAAATCGGCAAGAAATACAGGCTGAAAACCTATTTTTTTCAGAAGTTCATTTGTATTTCCTTGGGATATCACCTCTATGTAATTCATCGAGAGGCTACAAGCAATATTTAGCACTCGCGGATGAGTGCTGGCGAGTTGGGCTAATTGAGTCCGAACTTGAGCTATTTGTTGCTGTTGGGAAGTAATGATTGGGGAAATATTTTTCTGAGTATTTAGTGCTTTGGCGACAATTTTAATATTGTCCTGCCAGTTTTGCTCGCTATCTATAAAAACAGTCGGTGCGATCGCCGATAATAATTGATTGTCCTGATAATTTAAGCCCAAAATTAAATCGGGTTTCATCAGAGTCAGAGTTTCCAAAGAAGGGCTAGAGCGATCGCCTAAATTAATCGGCTGACTAGTGACAAATTTACCCAGGTAGGGAATCTGTTGGCTAGGGTTGTCAAATTGGCGCGATCGCACTAAAAAAGCATCAGCGTAAGCCGCAGGTTGGACATCCAGCGCTAACATCAGACTCAGCATCTTTGGATCGAGAACCGCGATTTTTTCAGGCTTCCCGCAAATCTTGGTTTTTCCGGCTGCATGTTCCACAATGCGACAATCAGCAGATAGCGATCGCCCATTTTCTAGCTTGAGGTTTTGCGGACTTCCACTATGACAAGCTGTAATGAAAATAGCTGTCAACAAAACCAAGGCCATGTATTTATATAAAATAGCGATCGCTTTGCAGCAAGTTTCCAAAAACATAATTGTGGATTCCCCAAAAATCAAGATGAGCAATCAAAAGGCTTTTATGGCAAACCCATAAGTAAATTTAGGGGCTAAAAACTGCTGGAAAACAAGGTAATACATGGCAAAAATATATTTTATTCCCTCTGCCTCCTGCCTTTCTTAATCTAGAACTGAATTGAAAACGAGCCGATAACAGTAAAAGGTGCGCCAGGATAGATGGTATTTCTGCTTTGCGCCGTCTCATAATAAGTCTCGTTGAAAAGATTGCGGAAATTCAGTGCTAACTTCCAATTATCCTGTTTGTAATAAATGGCTGAGTCTGTGCGGAAATAGCTAGGTAAAACGCTGGTATTGTCCAAATCGGCGTATCTATCGCCCACATAATAAAGTCCTAAACCAAAGCCTAAACCTTTTAAATCACCGCTTTGCAGTTCATAGGTTGTCCAAAAACTAGCCGCGTGTTCAGGAACATTAATTAAGCGATTACCCACAACAATACTGTTATCTTTCGAGGTAATTGCATCGGTATAAGTGTAGGAGGCAATGATATTCCAACCAGGGAGAATTTCGCCGCCAATATCGAATTCAATACCTCTGCTTTTCTGTTCTCCCACCTGGATGGAGAGATCGGGATCGTTGGGATCGGAGGTGATCACGTTGGTTTTGGTAATCTCGAAGGCGGCTAGGGTAGCCGAAAGTTTTTCACTAATATCTGCTTTGATACCTACTTCATATTGTGTTCCTTGTGTTGGTTTAAAAGGTTCGTTTGTTGCTGCTGAACGACTGAAAAATCTATCAGGTTGAAACGATTGAGTGTAACTGGCGTAGAGGGAAATCGGTTTAATTGGCTGGTAAACAATCCCAACACGAGGACTAAAAGCTGTGAGGGATTCTTCATTCGTTGTTTGTGCGATAAAATCTTCTTCTTTTCGTTGGAAGGCATCAAAGCGCCCACCAACCAAGACTTTGAGATTATCTGCAAAAGTAATTTGATCCTGGATATAAATCCCTAGAGTATCTCTTTGAGTTGTGTAAGCAGTGGTGCTTTCATCAGGTGTAGCCGGGAGTTCCACATCATAATTGGGATTAAAAATATCTAGCAGTATGGGATCTGCTACCTCGAATGAAGTATATTTCCAGACATTTCGTCTTAATTCCACCCCAATTAAAGGTTGATGGACAATCGAGCCTGTTGTAAACCGTCCAACTAATTCTGTTTGTAGGGTATAGATGTCTCGTTTGAATTCCTCACGACTCACATAGATTGGTGCAAACCGGTCATCAACTAGATCATAGCCACCAATAGCAGAAGTACCAGATGATTTACCAGAGACAAAGGAAAATGCATTACGTATTTGCCAATCATTGCTAAATTTATGCTCTAGTCTATAGCCAACCCGAAGATTACTATCGTTATAAACGTGAGGTAAACCAATAAAGCGACTAATAGGGACAGGCGCAGGGCGATCGCCAATTGAAGGAATCCCGCGATCAAACAGATAATCATTGTCTTGGTATTCCAAGTCAAGACTTAAGGTAGTGCGATCGCTAATATTCCAGGTAAAGACAGGGGCAATAAATGTACGTTCTAGAAAGTTATAGTCTCGAAAACTGCCAGAATTTTGATAAGCTACGTTCAACCGATACAACAGCGAACCATCATCGCTAACAGGCCCTGATAAGTCAACGCTGGAGCGATAAAAGGCATAATTACCAACATTAAATTCAGCTGAATAATATGGACTACTCAGAGGTTGTTTTGTCACTACATTTATAATTCCTCCCGGTTCAGACTGACCAAATAGAACAGAAGCCGGCCCTTTGAGAACTTCAATGCGATCGATATTTGCTGTATCTACCGAAGAGTAAAAGTCATTGTCAGAAAATCCATTGCGAAAATTTCCATCCTGACCAAAGCCACGAATATTATAGCCACCAGCATCTGTACCCCCATAGTTACCCTCTTTGCGTACACCACTGATATTCTCTAAGGCTTCTTGTATGCGCGTCGTCTTTTGATCTTCTAAAATTCGACGCGGGATTACTTGAATTGAACCCGGAATATCGCGCAAAGGTGTATCAGTTTTCGTCGCAGTGCTTGCACTCGGTACCCGATATCCGTCTTCCTCCCCCGTCACCACCAATTCAATCGGCTCATCCTGCTGCGCTGCGGGTTGTTCTGGAGTTGTCTGAATTGCTGGTGGTTCCTGTGTTTGTGGCGTTTGAGGTGTTTGTGGTGTTTCTGGAGCTTGTGCGGCTGTTGTTGCTGAAGCTACTTCAAAAATTAACCCTGCATTATCATCAAATAACTCAACCACAGGTAAAGATTTCTCACCTACCACCGTTAAACGCACAGTGTTTGCGTCACTATTCGCAACTGTTATCTCAGTAATTCCCGATACTGGGTTTTCTGAACGATAGGTGAAACTATCACCATTAGGCAACTTTAACTGCCCACCAGTAATATCTGCAATAAAATTATTACCCGTACTGCGATTGTTAACTTGCAGTTGCTCCCCTTGATTGGTTTCTAAAATTACTTCCACCCCTTTTTCGGTGGCCTTGGCTTTTACTCCTGTAATGATGACAGTAGTATTCCCTTGAGTGGGTAGCTGTACTAAATGACTGGCATTTGTCCCCGGACTTTCAATATCGCTCAGTTGAGAAAGATTTTTAGTAATTTCATCCTTTCCCAATTCCTCAGCTGTTGCCGGAGTAGAGAGTAAACAGGCGAGACTAGCAAAGCTAACTGCTAAAGGTATGGTACTTTTGGGCAACAAGCTTTGAAATAATTTATATGGCTTCATTGTTGACTTTTAGCTTCTTACCAATTGCGGCGGCAATTGTTGATTGTTTCCAGGTATCGATCAATTTGATAGGTCGATGGTGATATTTGCACCCATCAACCATTTTCATCTACTTATGAAAAATAGATGAAATATATTTTTGATTATCACTATAGGTTACGTTTTTATTAATACAATTTAGTATCAGTAAAATCGCAGTTTCCTATTTGAAATTGTATTTTCAATGATGAAAATCACAGCAATGCTAGTAAAGTTTTCACCATTACTTTTGTTTGTAAGTATAATTATTTACTTTTTACATGCAATGTACTTTATTGCTAACTATTCTCAGGATGATTATTACACGATCGTGTCTTTGAAATCAATCTCAGTCAAAGATAATAGTATTTATTGTCAATAAATTTTTACTTAGCGATCGCATCAGATCCTAGACAATCTATAAGGACGAGGCTTTAGAGCTTGGTAACCGGGGAAGGAGAAGTTTTGGCTTTAGACACAACTGGGGTAGGGTAATGTGGATCTTGATGGTAGGCGATTTGATTCCAAATCCAGTCCCGGTAGGGTTTTCATCCTAAGTTGAGCGAATGTCCCCTTGGCTTGAGCATATTAAATATTGGTAAATTTGTCCACATACCCAAAAACTCTACCCACGAGGGGATGAAGTTTGCCTCAGGGAAACTCCAAAAAATAAATTATGCCAAATTATAGGGGCGGGGTTAGCCATTGGTGTCAACTTAAGTTCTCTGGCTTACCTAACAGATCGCCCATAGGCTGTAAGCCTGGGGCTAACGTTACAAAGCCCACCTGCGTGGGCTAAATTTTCTTAGCCCACGTAGGTAAGCTCATGTTCAATTAGCCGCACCCTTCCAGGGTGACTGCGGTTTATTGGGTAAGCGAGGGGTTAGGAGTGAAGCTCAAACTCTTTTCTCCCTACCCTAGGGACTGTTTGCAAACCCTAAATTAGACTTTAATGTAGGTTGGGTTGAGGGACGAAACCCAACATTTACGTCGCTTCGTTGGGTTGCTTTCACCTCAAGCAACCTACTTTTGGAGTTTGAAAACACGCCCTAGCCCAACAATAATTATTTACCAAGAAACTGGGTCTAAAGCCCCGTCCTTCTAGGACGGCTTTTATTTAACTTACGAATTAACTCCCTGAGTACATCATTCTGGGTTCTATTTGTTTGTGCACAATATTCTACAAGCACCTGATATTCTTCCTCGGAGCATCTAATTGTTAATTTCTTCATGCCGTCATATTGCCGTTGGTTCATGGTAGAATACTAACATGAAGACACTGAAGTTTAAACTATACGCACACAAAAGAAATAGACACCTTAAGCGCACGATTAACACCGCAGGTGTGATTTATAACCATTGCATTGCCCTACATAAACGGTACTACCGGATGTTTGGCAAGCAGTTAAATTGTGCAACACTTCAGTCTCATATCGCCAAATTGAGAAAGCGTAATTTTTTCTGGCAATCAGTAGGTTCTCAAGCAGTACAAGACATTTGTCAACGCATTGAGAAAGCCTACCAATTATTTTTTAAACACAATAAGAAGGGGGTTCGTCCGCCAGGATTTAAAAAGGTTAAAAAGTACAAATCATTCACTCTTAAGCAAGCAGGTTATAAGTTTTTAGGCGGAAACCGAGTAAAAATTGGTAGCCGAGTTTATCAATTTTGGAAATCGAGAGAAATTGAGGGGACAGTCAAAACTTTAACTATTAAACGCACCCCATTAGGTGAATTATTTATGGTTATTGTGGTTGACGATGGTCATAACTCAGAAGTTGAAGTTAAGACGGGTAGAATCGCTGGCTTTGACTTTGGGTTAAAAACATTCCTCACCTGCTCAGATGGCACTAAAATTGAGTCGCCCCAATTTTTTAAGCAATCCCTAAATACTATCAAAAAAGCAAGTAAGCAGCATTCCAAAAAGCTTAAAGGCTCATCAAACAGGGAAAGAACAAGAAAGAACCTGGTACGCAAATATGAGGATATTTCCCATCGTCGACGGGACTGGTTTTGGAAGCTAGCCCATGAATTAACCAATAAGTTTGATGTCCTCTGCTTCGAGACTCTAAACCTCAAGGGGATGCAGCGACTTTGGGGTAGAAAAATATCAGACTTAGCTTTTGGTGAGTTCATGGCATACCTAGAATGGGTTGCCAAAAAGAAGAACAAATTAGTTGTTTTTATCGACCAGTGGTGTCCCAGTAGTAAAACTTGCTCAAATTGCGGTCATATCTTAGAAAGCCTGGATTTGTCGGTCAGGGGGTGGCGCTGTCCTTCCTGTCATTCAGTTAACGGTAGAGACGAAAACGCCGCACGTAATATTCAAATGGTTGGGGCATCAACCATTGGGTTAGGTGATGTAAGTCGGGCTACGCCTGCAATTACTGTTTGACCCCAGAATCCCCGCCCTTCAAGGGTGGGGAGTATGTCAAAACAAATTACTTACTCTGTTGACACCATTAGCAGTTATCAAGATTTTGGCAACTTGTTTTGGAGCATTGATTTCTGTGAATAACTGAATTGCTTGCTGAAAATAAATTTGACTAGCACTATCTTTAGCTAATTTTTGATCAGTCAAGCCCAATTGAAAATAAGCTTCTGCTAAGTCACATTTAGCGCCTATTTTATCAAAAAGCTTGATAGCTTCTGTATGATGCTCCAAAGCTAATTGATAATCTGCTTGCTGGCGATAAATTTCTGCTAGCCCGTTTAATGTTTTAGCTTTTACCTGCATGTAATGACTTGCTTCTGCAAAAGTCAATACTTGATGAAACATTTGCGTAGCTTTAGAAAAGTCGCCTAAATTCACATAAGTTTGTCCCAAAATTTGCATAAAATAAGCAAAGCTGCCATTATCTAGCAGTTTTTCATTTTTCATATTTTCATATGCTGCATTTGCTAAATCCTTGGCAGCATCAAACAATCCTAAATAGGAATTAACTAACCCTAAACATAAAGAAGCTTTTTCTGCCCAGCGATGATGTGCAGTATTTTGAGCTAGGTAAATTACTTGTTGAAATAACTCTCCAGCCGTTTCTAATTCCCACAAATCTATTTTATAAAGACCAATACTTAAAAGGGAATCTACTTCTAACATTCGCAGATAGTAGACTTTATGCTTATTTTCTGGCTGTGGTACCAGTGATTTAAGTGCTTGCTTGGCTAAAGTTATAGTCTTTTCTTGACAAGTTAACGCCTGCTCAATATTACCGGCAATCCAATATAAATCACCTAAAATATTGTATATTTCAATAATATTTTGTTCAGATTCAACATGATTTAATACTCGCTCAATGGCTGTGAGTATGGGCTGAATTAAACCCATACGATATAAGGTACTACCTAGCGGTAAAAACTGCTGCCATTGATTATGACGACTCTGGAGAATAACTTTACCCGCTAACTCAAATTCATTAATTTCTATATAGTGATAATAAGCTTCTAGAGCTTGTAAAGCATCTTGAAAAGTGGCAATTTGGGTAACGCTAGCTGTCCAAAATTCTGCGGCTTTGTGGTTAGTAATTTGCCATTCATCACTCATGCGTAAACGCGCGATCGCTTCAGCTTGAATTACCGGATGCAGCCAATATTCACCGCGATCGCATTCTACTAAGGAGCGATTTCTCAAAGAAGCTATAATCTGCCGATGTTCAGCCGGGGGAACATCCCATAATAAACAAAATACTCCTGATGCTGGAATAGTCGGTATATCTTGATAACGATAGCAACCCAAACGGCAAAGCAGACGATACCCTTGAGGATCGAGAGATTGTAGGCGGTTAATTTGACTCACGGCTAAATTTTTTAAATCCGTTGCGGCTAAAGGATCGCCATGATTTTGTTGCCAATATAGCGCCATATCACCGCCAAAATCCGCTTGTATTGCACCGCAGAGAATACCCATCGCTTTAGCATTACCGCCGTAGGTATGATGTATTTGTTGCAAAGTCGGAAGGTTAATAGTTAAACCCCGGATACTAAAAAACTTTAGCCATGCGCTTCTATCTAAACCAGGAAGGCGATAATGATGTACATTCAGTTCTGGTTCACATAGGCGATCGCGACTAGTAATTAGCGTGACAGACTTTACCCTAACATCAGCCAAAATCCGCAACAGTTCTAAATAATTACGGTGGGGAGCAATTAACCTTCCTTGTTGATCTAAAGCCGGTTCCAGATTATCAATTAATACCCCAATCCGCCGATGATGGAGTAGGCGCTTGAGTCGTCCCAAAGTTACCCCAAATTCTACCCCCGGTTCCTCACCAAAGTCTTGTTTGAGCCATTCTTCTATCACCCGTTGCGCTGAGGTGATGTTGTGAGTTTCTTTCGCCATCAACAATTCCAAAACCAACTCAAAACCTTGAGTTTGTAGATATTGCTGTGCGAGAGTAGTTTTCCCTAAACCGCCTTCGCCTTGGATGACAATTACTTTCGATCCCTGATTGACCAAAGTATTGAGGTGTGCGATCGCTTCTTCTCTACCCAAAAAATTGCTATCCTCTAGTTGATGTGGGGAAACTTGAGGTATTTTTGGGTAATCAATTAGACCAGAGATAGCCGCAGTTTTTCTGATAACCCGTTCTAAAGTAGCGCGACAATTACTTTTAGTAATCTTCTGTCGCAGGACTCGCGATAGCAACTTCCACAACTGCGAACCTACATCCTTAACGTGTCCTTCCGTACAACCGTAAGCATAGGCAATATCTAAATATTTTCTACCCAACCAAACCTGCACAAGAATAACTTTTTGCAAATCGCTCAACCGTTCCCCGGTTTGAGCAGGAATTATGGTATCTAACCATGCTAATGCTGCTTCAGCGTCCATTCTGTAGCGAAGAGGTTAGTGAAATTTGAGAACATAGATTAATCTACAATCTCCTGAACATATTTTCGGATAAGATTCTGTAAATCCTACTTTTTTCCCGACTTTTCCAACCTGGGTTGATTAAGTTAGTGCCTTCTCGGCTTCTAGCAAAAATAAAATTGTACTTGCCGTTAGATGAAGTTGATAAGCAGCAAAGTGTTGTGGAACAGCAATGGACTGAGAACCTTGACCATGACCTGCATTTTTATTTCTCACAGTAGGAATTCCACTTTCAAGATTAGAGGATGTTTGAAAAGTCGGACAGATTGTAAAAAAGCTCTCTCGGTATACGCTGTGAATAGATAGTAGACAGCACCGAGAGAGCAACATGAGTAAAGCATATCCCA
>NZ_JACJQG010000105.1 GCF_014696435.1 Calothrix anomala FACHB-343
CAGGCTAAATATGCTCTACTGAAGGACAACCTCGTTTGTCTCAGCCTTAAGTGGAAGCTACCACATTTTCATGCTTGGCGGTGAAATTTTTTCATTGGGACTGCCTTGAGCGTTGCCTGTGTTTTCGTTAATTTATTGATTTTACATAACTTCACTCAGCAATAAGAGATTTTATAATTATTCAATACTCCCAATCTTTAGGAAATACTTCAATAATATTAAATAACAAAAAGTAACTAAGACAGTTTGAACTTTTATAGTAAGAATACATCCGTCAGAATTCAGTAGCCAGAATAGTTACAGAATCAGGATAAAATTTGATGAATCAACATACTAATCATTTTAAATTACTTCTAAATTCTGACTTCTGACGCCTTGGCGGAGCGTCTCCGGCTCCGCTCCTGTGTGCTGAATTCTTACCTTTTATATTATTTATTTTAGCTTTGCCATTTGATTTTTTGGCTTACGCCTGAAGAGAACTGAAGGTATTCAGAAGCAATTAACCATGATTCAGGCAATAGATTTTGAACAAACATTTGTCACCCATCTCGAAAGCTTTATGGGTAAAGCAGATAAGTTCATCAAGGTTTATTATACAGGTATAAGTGAAGAAATCCATCTAACAGAAATAATGCTGGCGGTGAAAAATCTCGCACTTGATGCAGACTTACAACAACTAGAAGCTGAGTATCAGATGTGCAGCGAAAGAAGAGATTTAATAGCTGACTGCGATGATTCAGCTTGGTGGTAGCACATTCCAATGATGGGCTGAAATTTAACACAATATTAAGTTGAATTTAGTAAGTCGAAATTCAGAATTTTCAAAATATTTCTGACTTTCGACTTGCTACTTCTATTAATGCATTGGCTTACTTAAGAATACATTCTTCAGAATTCAGGAGCCAGAATTCTGAATTCTGAATTAATAGTAGGGCGAAGCACCACCAGCAGTTAGACTTACTAAACAAAAGAAGAAACAGAATTCTGACATCTGACTTCTGGGTACTGAATTCTTATTGGCTTACGCCATTTGGTTCATGAAGTTTACGGAAATTCTATATGCCGTCACGCAAATCTTCTAACCCTACTCTTCAACCGATAGATGGTTCAATATTAGGTGATTATGCAGTTAGCAACTACTCTGAGCGTGTCTACTCAAAAGTTTACTATTCTATCCGTTCTCTTTGTGGACTTGTTGCCAAACGAACGCTCAAAGAAACTTTTGATTGGGATGAATTTAAAGAACGCTTTACTACTGATTTTGGTAATGTTGTAGAAAAACGATACACTTTAGAACAACTTCTAGAATATGCAAATCGCAAGTTTGGTAAAAGCCTTGAAGATTTGATAGTTCAAAATCAAATATCTTGGCAACGTAGACAAGAATATGCCGAGCAAATTGAAGAATCCAGAAGTCAGAATTCGGGAGTCAGCAATTAATTAGTGAAAGATTCAGACCCGCCAATAATGGTAGACGGCTAAACTGAAAATTTAGTGATGGTCTTAAACCCACTTATTCATACCACAGTTGGCACAGAATTCCAGTAGAGAATTCTGACTCCTGACTCCTGAATTCTGTTTTGATAATATGCATTACCAATCAGAGACGATTGAAGATAGCACTCACTACTAATCCCAATAATCTATAGTAGCAATTGTCAAATCCTCCAGCATGATTAATTACTGGAGGATTTTTATTAAAAGCGATTTATCTCGTCAATTCAACGCTTTTAATAAGTAGACTTTTGTGGCTATTCGTCTACGAAATTACTCAATTCACAGCTTGCCAACTCATCAATATTCAACTATCTGCTGTTATCAATATGCTACAGAACAGCTATATTGTTTGGTCAGGAGCTTCTCTGATTGATGGTTCGGAGATAGCCCTGATTTTGACCGGATTTGTTTATCCTACATCCAATCGCAAAACCGGAAGATTAATTCAATCTTGGATTTTACAGCAAGAATTCGTGCCCACGGAAGCAGCGAAAAAAGGTTTAGATCAGGGAATTTGCGGTAATTGTCGCTTGAAATTGAGTCAGACAGGTAGCTGCTATGTTAATCTGTTACCTGTTAATAATATCTACCGCAAATACAAAGCTGGAACTTACCCAAAACTGGGTACAAATGAAATAGAAGTGTTAAAACGATATCGCTATCCGGTAAGAATTGGCTCTTATGGAGACCCAACGGCAGTACCCTTTGAGGTGTGGGAGCCGATCATTTTAGCATCGAGAAAATACACTGGTTACACGCATCAATGGCGAGTGTGCGATCGCCGTTGGCAGAAATATTTAATGGCTTCTGTGCAAAGCCAAGCTGAAGCGCAATTAGCCCAAATGCAGGGTTGGAGGACTTTCAGAATCATCGCTCCTGATGCTCCTTTGAGCTTTCCTCAGAAAGAATTATAGTACGTATTAATTTTATTCGCGTAGTGAGTAATTTGCATTATTCCAACTTTGGCGGATGCTCTCCCAATTTAACCCACATTTTACGCACGCGAACCAATGGCGAACGATTCATTTTTAGAGCAGCAATGGTTGCTCTACCTATATCTGTGAATCCAACCATCATACTGGCATCCTCATTCCAGGAAAAATGTTCTTTCCAGACCTGAATTTGGGGATTAAACAAAGCAACTACCTGCTCTGTAATTGGGTCAATAATATTTTGACGGTCGGCTTTATAACGATTGCAGTTCGGACAAGCTAAACAGAGATTTTCCCAAACTGTTTCCCCTCCTGCCGAGCGCGGTACAATATGTTCAAATTCAAAGGTTGTTGCTGTCAGTACTTCCGCAGTCCGACAATAAGCGCAACAATCAGCAAAGCGGGTGCGAATTTTACGTTGTAACTCAACAGAAATATAAGCACTCATGATGCTACAGCTAACTGTTGTAGACGATTCAAAGTGTACCTAGCACGAGTTTTTAAAATTGTTAATTGGTCAATTTGTGCCACAAGATGGTCTAATTCTGCAACCTCATCAGCAGAAAGTCGAGATTCGGTATTTTCTGACAACAAATCATTCAGACGTGCTTGAGAAGCAGGAGCAAGTTTACTGTCAGCTAATGCTTGTAATTCATCTAAACTTAAACCATTTAAGCATTCGGAATCCAAAGCCAAGAAGTTAGCCAATTTTTGATAAGCTTCCATATCCAGCAAAACACCTACTCGCTCTCCTTGCTCATTAGTAATATATCGCACATGTTCTAACATGAGTTTTTTCTGTAAGCGACTTAGTTAAATCCTATCTCAAAAATCTCAGATATCGGAATACTCTTATCGCTCGCGCTCTAGACCATTGATTGCAACAATAGCCTTTTGAGCAGAAGGTAAATTACGCCGCTCAAATTTTCCAGTTTCCGGAATATATGCAGCGATCGCTTTTGCTCGATTAGATGCAAAGTCTATAATGCCAATAGTTGTTGGGCTGCGAATACCAACAACTATATCATCTGGCTCCCTTAGGAGTGCGATCGCATCTTCTAGCGATGCTATACCTTTAAACTCAACTTTGATATTCTTCCGCTCTGTCGCCAGCATCTCAATAGTTTTCAGATTCTGTGAGGACTTATCTGATTGTAACGAAACATCAACAAAGCGAACTGTATCATAACCCCTCTCCACTGCACGCTCAACAGCGCGTCTGAGCATATTACACATGACTTGCTCTGTTTTGGCTTGAAACTGGGTGTCAACAGATGCGCTAAAAAATACGACAGTTGCAACTGCGGAATTATTTTCATGTTCTCCCACTGTGATTTCTGGAAACTTAACACTGCTGCTATCAATCACAATATCTGCATAACTAGCCGGAGCATTATTGAGCATACCAACAAAACTAAATCCTTGAAGTTTTCTACCAATAGCAGCCAGTCTCCCTTGTAAAAAATTGACTGACTGCTTATTTACTACTCCCAATATTTGATTATCAAGATAAGCAACAACAGTTGGTGCTTTTCGCTCTTGAGTTTGACGCACATCCAAAGTAATATTTACTTGTTCACCAAACCATTGACGAGTTGCAAAAGCATATTGATTAACGCTATCAATTTGCAATTTATGGTCAGGATTTTTCAAACTGGTAACAATAAAGCTCGTACTGGGAGCAGAAGTAATAGCTGCAATTGCCTCACATCCGGCTAATAAATGAGGAGAACAAGCGTCTATTGTACCAAGCTTTTTACCCTCTACAATTACCCAACGAGCAGTTTTAGTTGGGTCACGAGGATGCACGCTATCCTCAAATTTAATCGCTACTCTTTCACCTTGAAAATTTTTCAGAGCATACTCATTAAATTGAGTACCTATTATCCTCATCTGGGTAAACTGTAACTGCTGGAGTTGGCTTATAACTTCATCCGAGAATACAGCAAATGCCACACTTGCTCTCTTGAGTCCCGGATAATTTTGACTTGATTCAGTGTGGCTAACATCGTGAATAGCTGCTGCAAGTTGTAATCTTTCTGCTTGTGGAGTACTATTTATAATTGACTCAAGATATTCCCTAGTTTGCTGTTTTAAAGCATCAACCATCCCATCACTAATACCGAAATGAAATTCAACCTTACCTTGTTTGATTGACATTCCTGGCTTGAGGTCGTGTTCGTTCATCGATTTCATACTAATTGTGCCGATAGCAATATACACATCCTGACCATCAGGGGTGATAAATTTTGCTTGAGCAAACAAGGTATGAGGCATTTTTTCAGTTGGATTTCTCGCATAAATCTTAATAGTGAGTTCCGAAGATTTCCAGAAATCAATATTTTTAGCAGCAGGAAACTTGATTAAATTAGTAACTTCTAATTGCTTGGCAGTAGTTGGAGAGGTAATGACAAGATATAGCCCAGACTCTATTTTTTGTCTATCTTCTAGTTCGATGCGTTCCTTAACCTGAGAATTATATTCACCCTTGATTTGTTGAGCCTGTTGTCTCTGTTCATCAGTAAATTCCACCTCAGAATACAACTTTCTAAATTGTTCAATTGGTCGGGCAACAAGTTGATTATGCTCAAATATCTCGTTAGTTTGCTGAATCATTAAATCAATCGGACTGTAACCATTAGTTTTCATGCCCCGCAAAGTAAATACTTCCTTATTTTTCTTATCAGCCAACCATTCCACTTCCTTATAACCAGTTATAGCCTGACAATATCGGATAATTGAATCATCGGGACGTAAAGCACTTTTAGGTCCATCAGCAGCAACTTGTAACTCATTACCCAATTCAGCTACACAATCTTTCAACAACTTTTTAACTAACTGTAAATTTTGTTCGATTTGAGAATTGTCTAGATTTTTATTGATCAGCGATGCAATTGGATATATTTGCTGTAATATCTTGTCTGGTATCTGTAATCTACCTTGCTCATACCTTTTAATAACAGAATAAAAATGTAATGAAACTGTCCGAAGATAATTAAATTTATCAGATTGAGGCAGGGCAATAATTTCACATTGTAGTGCTATATTTTTTTGAATTTCATTGGCAATAATGCCAATTTTATTCTCCATTGCCGAAACAGCAATCTCCTGAAAAGTTCCTTGATAAGATACTTTAGCTTTTTTAACAATATCAGGATAACGATTTTCTTGAAGATTCTTTTCTTTAACTTCTGCTGCTAACTTCGGAAACTCTCTACTGCTAGCAAAAGCTAGTAAATCACCATCAAAATCACACTGCATATTGTCCATTGCAGTTTGAGGATGGATATAGACACATCCGTCTAACATTTCTGGTAAATGTTTATTTTTTAAAGTAATTACACCATTTGAATTAATCAACGGCGAACGAGTTACTATAACTTCTTCCCCTTCATTTAAAAAAGGTATACTGATTTCATCTTGCTTTAATTCCAAACTAGGTTGAGCCAAACCAGATGTAAACTTGATCGAACGTCCCGTTGCTATCTCTACCCATTCCTTCCTAACAAATTCATGAAGTTCGGCAATAATTTTCGGATGCTCGATAATTTGACAGAAAGCAGATAAATCGGCTTTTAGTAGCGAATATAATAATAAATCTTTCTGTTGTTGTGTAGCGAAGTTATCATCCTGTTGATTGTCTTCACTTTCACCACCAGAATCTAAGTTATCAAATATAGAAAATTTTTCAATATCTTCTTGGAGTTGGGGTTCCACTTCTTGACTTTTAGCTAATATTGCTTTGCGTCGTTCGTAAGTTTCAATATATCGCTGTGCTAACTTGATTGAGTGTTTTTGGTCTAAAGCTAACTTTTCTGCTTGCTGTTTAATTATAGGTAAAATTTCCTGTTTTACAGAGTCAGGATAATTGACTAAAACCTGGGTTCCCAAACTATGTTCTCTATATAAAGCCAAGGATTTTACACCCAACCCAATTGAGAGTAAATATTCTCCAGGTTGAATTGCATCTTCTCCTTTCCGTCCCTTAAAAGAAGACGTTGCTAGCACCATATCATAACCAAACTTGGAACCCAGAGTAGCATCTCTGACACTACCACCCATACGAAAAAAAGATTCCCCAAGTTTATCCAATTGTGCAGGTGCAAGCGTACCCTTGGCAATTCGCATTACGGGACTTTCTGCTTGAGGTTTGATACCAAGTCGGAATTGAAAAGCACGGGAACTTATATTATTTGATAAAGCAAAATTGCCATCAATTAATCCTTTACAATCACCAACCAATTTTCTTGCATCATCCGCAGCAATCACACCACCATTTTCCCCAGTCACATCATCAATAACCAGGATTCTCACATTCTCTAAGGAGTGAAAAGCTAGACAAGGTGTAAAAGGCAAAGGATAAGCAGCCGCATCCGAAGGGTTAGGATATAATAAATCACGAATATTTGGATTATCTGCAAAAAACATCCGATTACCCGATGAAAATTGCAAAGTCATGCCATTATATTCATCCAAATCTTCTGTTATAGTGGCATCAGGATAAGCAATACCAATGCTAAACTTAGTATTAGGAAATAAATATTCAGCCAGTGAATTTGTGAGCTTTTGTTCGACCAGAGTATCTTGTTTAGTTTTGGTGTCAAAATGATTGAGTTTTAAAGCCATATCTTTAAAACAGTTCGCAGTTAGATTTGTTGGAGAATAAAAAGATGACTGAAAAACCAGAAATCAGTATTACCCAGCTATCCTATGGGATGACTCCAGAAGAACTTATTAGTGAAGGATATGTAGATACTGACTATTTCTACGATCCAGCGTCAGAAGAATGGAAAATAGAAGTTGAGAAAATAGAGCAAATAGTTAAGGAAAATCAAATTCCTGACTCTGAATGTATACCGTTTTGATTGGATATCAAATATTGACTCTCATTCTTAAAAATCAATATTTGACTGAATACATTTTCTTAATTCGTCAAGAGGAACCGGACGATTAAAAATATCCAACATGGCCTTGCCATCTTCAATACTTGTAATTATGAAAGGCTGCCATGAATAGAGATTAATCGGACACTTTTCCCATATAACCTTATCGTTGATCTGTGGAACTTTATCGAGATTTTCAAAATATTCTCTTTTCAATTCATAAAATCTCTTGCGAGTTTCAGTATTTAATAAATCCCAAATTTGAGACTTGATTGATGCTTGATAATTATTGGTAATACTAATTACTTCTGACCAAGAATTGACTTGTGTCAATGACTCTGCTATTTGTGCTAAATTTAATTGATGATTAGATACATCAATTTCGGAGGTATTTATCACAACAGATGGTGAAGACTCTGTTGATTCTGCGACCAAAATTTCTGGTGAATTTGAGAAACAATTAATGGATGTATTTAAATCTAATTCATGATGAGATTCTGACGGTTCGAGCAAATATTCTGATTCAAAATCATCAGCTGTTTCCTGGGAAAATTCTTCATTATTCAGGTGTACAACTAATTTACCTGATTTTACACCTTGCCATAATGCAACTGCTTCCCTAATTAATATTTGGGTAATTGTGCCATTTTCATCCATTTCTTTCTGGATAATATTCCCAGTCTGCATATCATCTTCCATAATGTCGGGAATTCGACATACTGGTTTACCGTCTCTCCCTGTTTTCCAAATAGT
Organism: Calothrix anomala FACHB-343; assembly: GCF_014696435.1. Classification (GTDB taxonomy): domain Bacteria; phylum Cyanobacteriota; class Cyanobacteriia; order Cyanobacteriales; family Nostocaceae; genus Aulosira; species Aulosira anomala_A. Next base: position 8,066 of record NZ_JACJQG010000105.1, read on the forward strand.
GGGTTTATCTGGTTTTGGTTTCTTTGGCGTGCGATGAGCAGCAATAAATTCGCGGACTTTCTCTTGGGTAATTTGACCACAATCTTTTAAATTCTCAATGACTTGCCTATATTTTTTGGCGTGTTTTGCCAAATCAAAAATGGTATGGGGTTCGATTTCTTGGAGGTCATCTGGTGAAAATGAGGAAAATGTACCTGCAACTTTCAAGTAAAGGGTACTTTCTTTTAAACTCCAACCAATTGATTCAAGTGACTGCTTGTATTGTTGATGGGAAAGTACTCGTCTTTTTGATGCCAATGAAAAAGCTTGCTCAACAATAGAAATAGTGGCATCGGACAGATTGGAAATATCAGGTTGGGTTGTTGGATAGATTGTCGCGGCAACCATATACAATGACCTATTTTAATACTTCTTTTTTTGGTGGGAATAATCCATTCAGTATGTGACAGTTAGTTTACGAGTTTACATCTGAGTTTAGAACTTAATTGTTTGCGTTCAAGGAACAAACTTACGCTGTGCTGGCGGAGTCACCCAAATAGTACAAAATCCTGACTTTGCTTTGCGATTATATTGGGACAATACCAAACCCAATTTTTGAGCATCCTTGATACATTCGCCATTTTCCAAATAACCACGATTCCAATTAATCAAATTCTTGGCAAATTTTCCTTCACTCGATATTGCCCAATTCATCGCTTCTAATTCGTTCCATGTCAAAGCAGTCGAACGCACTTTTGTATATCCCCCTCCCAATACACCATCTATCCAAGGGGGTATGGAAATACCTGCAATGAAACCCATCACAAAGATAAAGATAAATACAATCGTGGTTGGAAAGATGGAATAGATGATATTTCGACCTTCACGTAACAAGGATTCATGAATTAGAGCATTTGCGGCACGATTAATAGCTACCTTCTGACGTTCAACCGCAACCAGCTCAACTTGCTCCAAATTGTTAGCTAAGTCTTTATTCCAAGTTTTAAACAGTAGTTGTAATGTTTGCGGTGCATCCTCTAGCATCGCTTCTAACTGTCCAGTTGCAATCAATACTAGAAACAACGGGTCATCTTGAGATAAACCACTTCTAAAAGCAAAATCTAGGACTCGACGTTTGAAATCTTCACTTTTACCCTTCAATGCTTCAGCAAGTAAATCATCGGGAGTTTGGGGTGTTTTTAGCTTATCAGTTGTTGTCATCGAATTAACCCCGTTGCGGCAAAAGCTTCATAAGCAAGTTTCAGAAAATTCCTCACCCGCTGTTTTGATACAACTTTCAACTCAGTATGAGAAAGCGCATCTTCAAAACTTACTTCCAAACGGTCAATCATATTGCGTTCCCAAAACGGAAACTTAGGGAAATCCATCACGACAAAGTTATATTTTCTGGAAGCTTCCTGAAATTCTGGCATTGTGTCGATGTAAGTCCAGTCATCACATAATCCCAAATTTTTAACGAATACATGGGTGATTTCTTCCCCTAATTCTGACAAAGATTTGAGGAAGAATTTAACTGAATCTATCCCACCATTACAGACAAACCATTTGGTGAAAAATATTGAATTTTCTTGCCCTAAATTGGCTAAATCGTTCCGTTTTATCCAATCAGTAACATTTGCATAGGCTTGGGCTGGTAAATTGACGATTACTGATTTCTCAAAAGCCAAATCAAAAATTTTATCGGCTTCTTTAGCTTGTTTTTCATCATCACTGAAGAAAGCTACCTCCACATTGGGATAAATTTTGGTAATATCTTGGTTACTTATATCTGCATCGATAATCGCCATCTTATAACCGATAGACGTGCAATATTCAATAAAGGCTCTGCAAAGGAATGATTTCCCACATCCTCCTTTTTCACCATCGATAATGTGAATAACTGTAGGTGATTTAAAAACATTCTTTTTCTCGACTGGGATAAAACTATTACCTAGTATTTCTTGCGAGACTTTGCTATCTTCATTACTAACATTCGGCTCTACTAATTCTAATATCTTGTTCGTTTGAATTGTCCTAAGTTCTCGCTCGCATCCATTGCCATCAAGTTCTTGTTTCCAATCTTCTATTTCTAGATTAGCTGGTAAATCACTAGGTTCCATGTTAGATTTTTCGGTATTATTAATTTGCTGCTGAGATTGTTGTTTACTTGTCAAGTTGAAGTCAGTTTTTCTCGGTCTACCTCTTTTTCTTTTCACGGGTTGAAAATTCCTAGTTTTAGAGAAAATTTACGCGAGGTTTAAAACTACATAAAATTGCTCAAACCGGCATCATCATAAACATGTTTATCCGAAGCTTCGCGGAGTTCCTCTAAGGATTGATTCCTGACGTTATCTGATGTTGAATTTACCAGATATTGCGTTGATAATGTTGAAGATAGTTCTGGCAATCCAGCTAATTCTTCAATTTCTTGTGCCTGCTTTTTTAAAGCTTGTATACAACTTCTAGCTAGACGTTGTACATTTTCTTTGTCTTGCGAATCACCAATTATGGCATGAATCAACCAAAATGAACGCACGGCGACCAGCATGATTTCAGTTTTACTTTTAATCCGGTTGGACTGGATGTATCTCATCAATTTGACATCTGTTTCTTTACATGGTTGATAACGCCAACGAAAATCAATTTGTTTAATAATCATCAACATATCTCCAGTTGCTTATTCACCTGTTCCCAAAAGTACAAAAATACGCTGTAAACATCAGCCAAACGACTTCCCAAACCGAAACTATCAACTTGTTTAGGTATGTCTGTACCTACTCCCCACAAACAAGGTGTTCCCGGATAATGGGAATTTAGCTCTCTCCTCATGTAATCCGCAGTTCCACCGCAGAATAGGATTTCATCTACTCCACTTCGAGAAATCACTTGGTCTAACCAACTTGTAAGTACAGCAGCATATTCGCTCCTGGCAAGCTTTACAGCTTTCTGAATTTGCAGTAATTCCTGCTGTTTATTGATGTTATTGGTGCTTCTCAACAACCGTAGGAAAGGGGTACTAGAGATATCACTTCCCGCAGCAACTACAGCAGGAGCAAGTTGTGAAGCAGTTTGTCCCGAAGTTCTCGCAACTACCTTTTCCAACAGTCGAATCATTCCTAAATCGCTTGTTTTACCATCTGCTGCTACTATCCCTTTATCGCTGATTAACATTGATGCATTTCTGTAACCCACCATCACCAATGCGATCGCTTTTGTTTTGATAGCTTGTCCTATTTGCTTCTGGTAAGCAAGATATATCCCCGCACCTTCCGGTAAACATTTAAATTGAGTCAACTCGACCCGCATTCTTCCTGTGGGTGTTGTAAAGTCTGCAAGTACGGTTTTGAGATGCTTGTGAAAACTCTCCTTATTCTCGAATTCACCTGGTGGTAACAAACAAACCAGCGCCAGTCGAAATTTTGTACCTAGCTGAAGTTTTTGCGAGGTTGACCAAATCGAAGCTAATGTTTTGGCTACTGCACGTTCGTATTTCAGTTCTCTCAATCCTTCGTTGGCATAATACTTATTTTTCGCCAAATATCCCACAGCAAAGATTTCACCCATGTAATTCACCCATGCAGCATTCTCTGGTTCGCTTGTACCCAGAGTCTCTATAGTTACTGAATCTAGAGAAATTTTTACCACCTCCGGTTCCATGACCAAGGATGCTGGAATATTCTGTTTCAACGTGCAATAAATTCCTTTGGTTGCACTTCCCCCAAAATCCAGAGCCAAAATTAGCTCTTGAGAAGAATGATTTTTTTGTTGAGTGGTTTTACTCATGGTGTTTTATCGATTTGGTGCAGTCAATTGAAAGGAAATCGAAGGTAAATCAAGATAAATTATTAGCGAAATTTATGAATTTATCGCTGATTTTTCGGCGTAATTTCCTTATAATTCCTTTCCAATGCTTAAATTGGTTAGCTTTTGTAGGGAAAGAGTTTGAGGAATAAGACATGGCATTAAACGGGGCTAATTAGGGAGCTATTCGAGAAAATATTCAACGCAGCGTCAAAAATGCTGTATGAAATATTCCAGCTTTTCATTCGTTCGTCGGTGAAACACACTACACCTTTTTTGTGATGATGGCTGACAAATAATTAGATGGATGACATTAAAAGTGAAATTCGCCATAATTCTTGATTCCCGAATAACAGATTGACAAAGCACACACATCTGATTAGTGAAGCTGATACATAAATCATTCATTTTGCTCACTCTCTGATAAAAAATTCAGTTCAAAAAAACTCTTTATTACCTTGTTATCAAACTAAGACTAACTACTGCAATCCGACCAAAGATAGATAATATACTTAGATAAAACACGTTGAAAATATTTGGTATAAAATACTTTATTTAGTTTTCAGATTGGAAAAAGATTAATTTGTTCTATTTACCTCTCTGCTTGGGTTACAGCTATATAAGCTGAAAAAGCATCTCCATAATTATCTGTATTTTCCGTATAGCTAGTTCTCTTGTTTGTGACTAAAACTTGTCGTAAATTTCCAATATATTCAGTTCTTATACATAAATTATTGGCTAAAAAAACTACATAAGTATTTTGAGACAGACGTACCTAATCAGATAAATATTTTGGATATTTTTAGACATCAATTCTGTTGGCTCATAAATGGATACGATCGGAGGAGAGAAAATAAATTATTAATATTTTTTCAAATAAAAACAGAGATTCATCAAATTATGGCTTTGGCAATTTGTCGCATCCAAAAAATCAAATCCTGGGGAGTGTTAGCTCGCAGTGAAGCACATACTTCCAGGTTGGTAGATATACCCAATGCCAACCCAGATATCAGGAATTTAGAAGTTATCGTCAATTCCGACAATCTCGATTTAGAAACTCTGGTTAGAAACAAAATCGGTGACCAGAAAATTCGCTCTGATGCAGTTCTCGCAGTGGAAATGTTACTGAGTGCGAGTGCAGAATATTTCCGTCCCCTAGCACCATATGAGGGTGGAGTTTACGATAAACAGCGCTTAGATGATTTTGTGGAGGCTGTTGTTAAATGGTTGCATTCTTCTTGGAGCGATCGCATTATCAATGCAGAGCTACACCTTGATGAAATCACACCCCACATTCACGCTTACCTCGTTCCATTGGATGAACGGGGGAAACTCAACTGCAAAGCGCTGTTTGGTACTCGGAGTAAAATGTACGAGTTACAGAATAGTTTTGCTGCTGCTGTCGCACATTTGGGAATCTTGCGAGGTATTAAAGGAAGTGTTGCGACTCACAAACAAATCAGGAAGTATTATGCAGCAGTTAATCAGGATTCTCAAATTCTCGATTTGGAGCGCTGTCTTCCTCCAACGCAAGCAGAGGAAGCGAGTGAGTCGTACCGAAAGAGGGTGATTGAAATTCTCAGCCCACAATTAGAGATAATTAACTACCAGATAAGTGAGCGATCACACATTCTCCAGCAAAAAGCAGAGTTGAAACAAACTGCATCTCGAAGCGAACAACTGCGACAACAGTTGGAACGGGAATTAAAAATACTGCAAGCAACCAGCAGTCAGCTAGATTTACCATTGTCTAAAGTTGCTTACGAACTGGGGTTAAATCAATATAAACAGGAGGATAATGCACTGTCTTTGGTGATGCAGGTTCATGAATGTACATTCGATGATGCCGTGGTTTGGTTGCGAGATAGGTTTGGTGAAACACAGATGCTACATGCAGTTACTAATCGAGCTTTAACTATTGCACAGCAGACTCCTACAACTATGTTTGTACCACCTATTTCTGACCATAAACACTGGGAAGAAGTTGAAAATTACCTAAAACAAAAATATTCGATTCCACCGAAACTCTTGCAAACTCTGCATCAGCGAAGTTTAGTGTATGGAGATAATTCCGGTAATGCAGTATTTCTAGCTCGAAATCTCAATGGTGAAGCAACGGGAGCTTACTTGTATTCCCTAAACAATCACAACAGATTTAGCTTGCATCCAGGTAGCAGACGTTCTTTTGGTTGGTTCCATTTGAGTATAGGTGGTGCAAATAGCGAATCGATCCAAACAGCGATAATAATAACATCTCCCATCAATGCATTATCTGCGATCGCACGAAAAGCACCTCACAAGAATAGAACGCTTTACCTTGCCTTGGATAACCAACATGCACCATTACCTTTGGAACTTCTCAAAACTGTACCGAGTGTAATTGTTGCGATGCCAGAGTCAAGAATTATGTCGCTCCGAAAAATTTTACCCCATGTAACAAGTGACTCGGAATACAAGGAGCAACAGCAATATTAAGTAACCATGCAAAATTAATTACGGTCATTGCCAGCGTTCGCGAGTGCGTCTCGTTCGCGGTAGCATTGCGTAGCAAACAGAAGCAATCCCAGCCTTCACGATTGCTACCCTACCCTGCGGGAACCCTCTTCGAGGGAACGGGAACGCTTGAGAGCGAACGCTGCATTCGCGGCGGACAGTGTGTAATTAATTATGTTTAACTACTTACCAACATCATAATTGCTGCATCTAAGTAAAAATTTGCCCGTTCCGTCAAAATTCAGTGTAACAAGTTAGAAAAGTGACTCTACATTTATTGATGGGATGGGAGAAGAATCGTCTCAAGTTGAAATTGGTCAGTAATAGTGAGGATCATCTCAATTGCAACAACGCCTCGGTCACTTGAGACTTCTAAGCAAAATGCATGTGTTTTAAGCGGTTAGTAACAGCTTATTTGATGTATTTTAGTAAATGAAATACTCTTTTGTCTGATGAATCTTGCGTATATATATCCAAGATTATTAGCAAATCATGTAAATAAAGTATCTAGTTTTTGAGCAGAAGCATTTTACTTTCTCAAAAGTATTTTATTTCGCTTGTAATATTTTTGAGATTGACAAATTTTTAAGTTAGGATGAATTTACTTAATCGCAATTTAAAGAGCATATAAAGTTCTCGTTATTCTCAACTCTCATTCACCCTTAACTAATGAGAAAAACCATTATTTGAGCGAGAATTTTTAGGGTGGTATCTATTCTCTCAATTTAGTCGCCAGGGTCTCAGCCCCCTCCCTTTGCTACGCAACGCTATCGCGAACGGGACACTAGGTGAACGGGGAATTCAAACTTCTTGCATTACAATCCCCATACGTAAGTTGGGGGTTTGTATCATGAGTCTTTTTCGGTCAATTAAATTCGCAATTACCAATGACGCTCCTTCGTCGCTAACGCAATTCGCAATTAAATATAGCGGTTTTCACTTGGGTGCAATACAACTGTGTGTGGGGAAACCTCGCCCCTACAGGCTTTCCGATTTAACACTGTACCTCACTCAAACGAGAAACGCTATATTAACTGCGAATTGCAAATTGTTTTGCCTGGTTTTTATACAGCTAAAAATACTGCTCGCTAATCAATTTAATCAGACAAATTCATCGGCACTCAATCTTGTTAGCTTGAGCTAATTTAAGTTGTTGATAAAAGTAGTAAATTGGTGGTTTATGAACAGAGCGAAGAACATAAAAACCAACGTACAACCGAACCAACATCAAGATGCACAATTACCAAGAGTATCAATTTCCTATTGGCGCTATCATGGTAAAGCCTGGAGAGCTTATCAATTACCAAATGGTGCTAAATTTATGAGCGATCGCCAGATGGCACTATTAGTTGGTCAGCCAAAAAACATGGTGCGAGAATTTATTGAGTCGCGAAGTTTAGAGACTCTAATTTTACAAGTCGATAATGGCAAAGCAGTTCAGGTTTATCCTCTATCGGTGGCAGCAATTTACTTATCTACACTTTTAAAGGATGGCGATTTGGATAAACATCCTTTAGGTATTTCCCGTGGTGAATGGCATTCTTTAATTAAAGCATTATGTAAAAAAGAACCTGGTCGAGAAAGTATGCCGAATCCTTGCTTTTTTACTGGTGATTATCGAGTCGAAATGGCTAGTCAAATTCAACTTGAATTAGGAACTAATATCAGTATACAAATTTTAGTTTTGCAGTCTGGGGAATATTATATCGAATATCAAGAGGGTTTGAAGTGCATTCAACATCATACTAATTGGTTGGTTAATTATTCTCCAAAAAAGGCAAGAACTTTATCCAGTTTGAAGATATCGCCGGATATTGTGGAATGTCAAGTGAGGATGCAAAAAGGGTTTCAAAGTATGTATTCACTTTCAATTAAAGATTGGCTGTCATTATGGGAATATTTTGCCAAGCAGAAAAATAGATATGCGATTGCACTTCTCAAGGCTTGTGCGAAGTCGGGTATTGATGTACTGATTGCTAGGGCTATTGCTGAGAGTGAGTTAAGTAGCTGGGCATGATTTTTTCACCGCTAAGTATCTGCTGTTGAACTTGCATGAATTTGGTTGACTCGACTCGTCTCTTGTTTATTCTGGCTGAGGTTAAAAAGTCGTATTTGACATTTTCGATATACTTTTTGAGTAAATCCAATCCCCCAAAATCTGGAAGATTTGGCTGAGTCACAAAATTCAAGTTTAAAGCACGAAAGCGATTTATTTTGTAATCAAGTAAGTGTGAAGCTACTGAATTAATATTTAGTTGCTTGCAAGAATTAACTGCTAAAGTCAATCCTAAACGAATTTCAACAGCCGTTAAACCAGAAGCTGCATTGACTATAGCAGCGACATCGCAATTGCATGACAATTCACCTAAAAATTTTGCTAAAAGCACTTTGATTAACTCAGCAACTTCTTCAGGATTAGGTAATTTTAGCGAAAGAGCCGGAATCAAACTGCTTAAAGATTGAGGTAATTCTACATTATCAGTTGACAGAATAATCAAATACTTTGATTGTCCAGAGCTTACCAAATCATAATAAATATTAATTATTTGAGAAATGATTTTATGAGAAAAACTCTCCTTGCTTGTAATATTACCTGTTAAAGATGACAAATTTTCTAAGATAAAAATTCCCTCAATGTTACAGTTAGACAAACAGTTAAGAGCCGAAATAATACTTTGATCACCAAGCTGTAGGCTACTCAATTTTATGTTTAAAAAACTGACTTTATCTTCTAAATCACATTTGACTTGTTTAAAAAATCCCCAACCAGCATTCCACAAATAAAGGGGCAGATTTCTTTTGATTGCACATTCATTATAGATTCGCTGCAATGCTGTCATCCGTTCTAATAGTGGGACAGTGACAGATACAATAGGCACACCAGATTCTATTAACAAATTCAAGTTAGACAATTCCATGTGATGAAAACTATCTTTATAATCCGTTACTTGCAGCTTTTTGAGATTGAGAAGTGGTTATGTTTTGTTGTTGGCTAATAGGTTGTAATTTAGGTAGGATCTGCTCAAAATAAATTAAATCTCTCTCGTTCATATTGCTTTTTAATTGTCCTCCAGACTTTTCTAATAAATTACCTCGCCCATCTTTAGCATTAATAATTACATTACCATCAGTGGTGGCGTACCATTTATAAGAAAATCTGCCATCAATTTCTACATCTCTTTGTTGAACTACCGCATATTGCACAAGAGCATTCGTAACCCTTTCTACACGAGCAAAATACTCAGCTTCTTGCTTACCTACAGGAACGAAAGATGTAGGAATTGCTTCATTTATTTGTAGAGAGCGTTGTAATGTATCAATATCTTTAATATGAGTAGGTTCCAAATTTTCTTTCTCAACTTTCACACCCAAAGAAGTTGAACGAAACTGCATTATTTGCTTCTCTGTGGCTAACTCCTTCACTTCATATAAAGTACCATGACGAGAAATTTGATATTCACCTGATTGGTAATGACTTTCTCCCGGTTGTGTCTGGAGGTGAAACAAGTTTTTTAAAGATGCAGCCCATTGATGTTGCATTGAGTTCTCTTTAAACTCCTGTATCCCCATTTTTATGGCAGAGTTCACGCTACTAATTACAATAGAGACATTATTAATTGTCTGTTGCCACCAAGATGTATTTTGAGGTTGCTGTAACCTTTTCTCAATTAACTGTTGATATAAACTACGTTGATATTGCCATGCCTTAATCTCCGCTTGTAACTGCTCAAATTCAGCACTTAATAGTGTTTTTAACGGGCTAGATTCTAATAGTTCTAAAGATTGTCTTACTCGTGTTGAGCCAGGAGTTGTTAATAAATTTGTATCTGAACTAACTTTGGGTGATTGAATATTATCTGGTGATGAAAATTCTGAATAATCAATTGGGTTGCTATTATCCCTATTATCTAAATTGCTCAAATTTTCAGATCTGGCTGTTTGAATACTTGGTTGAGGCAATAAAGTATTAATAATTACTCTACCTTGATGATTCGATTGCAAAACAACTTGCCCATCTAATTCTACCCTCTTATTAATCGCTCCCTCCACTACATCTCCAACTCTTGTAGAGCGTAATTGTTGCAGTTCGGTAATCAGTTGAGGATTTAAAAGCTGCCCAGAAAAAGAAGAAACCTCATCACGAAATTGTCCACCATCTTGCCCATAAATTAATGTATCTCCATCAAATATTTTCAATCCCTGACGCTGGTTATTATCTTGTTTAGCATCTATAATTGCTCTGAGCAATGCTTCAATTACTTGTTCATAATGTTGTTGAATTGTCGTTGCATCACTAGAGTCAACAGTAAAAATATCAGGCACGATCAGAATCCTCTTACCTCATTTAATATTTGCAGACGATTAATGACAAGTTCATAATCAACATAAAAAACAGCTAATTCTCCGTCAAACAACCAAGCGATAAAATTACTTGGCTCTTGGGCGTTTCTATTACATTCATAAGATAAACAACCATGAATTCTCCCAACCAATAAGCCATATTGGTCAAATACCTCGATAACTTCTGGGCAATAATTTCTATCTATTAGTGGCAGTTCAATGGCTTCTATAATCATTTTGAGCCATTCAGGATAGCGTGCCAAAACAGAGAAAACATCTGGACTGCAATTAACTGGATATGCTTGCATAATTAGACTTCTAAAATACATTGGAAAGTTCTTCAGGAGATGCCAGAGAACTTGATTCGGGAACAGGAAATAACTGTTGTGCTAACTCCCGACGTTCTAAAAATTGCTGCGAGCGTTCATCATCAAATCGCAGTATTTATCCTCACCAATTAGAGTTTTTATCGCCTTGGTAATAAGCAAAATACCTTCAAGCAAACTATCCCCAGCTTCCTCAAAAAACTTATCACTGCTAGCATTTCCCCCGCGATCAAAGTTGCGGGAGATGACTTGAGTGAGTTCTCCAGCAGCGATCGCATCTTCCTCATCCCTCAACAAGTCTAACGGATTGCAAGTTTCACTCTCAGAGAACCCCGGCGCAAATACTTTAACGGTGTAACCTCGTTTAATTGCATAGGCTACAGCTCGTTTAGTCTGTGCCGGAAATTTGAAATCGTAGAGTAACATGGGAAAACCCTGGTCAAAAGCACTACGAATTAGAGGATCTATTACGGAGAAGGTTTTACCAGAACCAGCTGCACCAATAACAGCTATTCCCCTCTGGGCATCAGGAACATATAAAGTTGAATTGGGGGAAATAAATTGCTTGTAAAATGTTGGTTTGGTTTTGAGTAACCCAGCCTCATACCATTGTTTTTGAAGATTAATTCTGATGTCACCAGGAGTACCAACATACAATGCGACAGAATTACGAGTTGGTTTTGATATTTGTTTTTTTGCTTTATGTGCAGCTAATGATTTTTCACGACTCCCACCCCAATAACTAGTGGCAAATTTACCTTTAGAATTTCTACCTGATAAAACTTTAAAAATAGCCAGTACTGCAAAACAACCCAGCAATATCAGTCCCGATTGTGATTTCATTAAGTCTGTCAATCTTTCTATCTGCAAACTTTGTACTGCTGTGGGTTTTACTTGCTGTACTTGGAAATAATTACTCATAGTTTTAATTTCCTAATGAATCAACACCCGTCCACGTCTCGCCAAAGCGCGTGTATTGACCAGAATCAAAGCAATAATCAGTACGAGATACTATATTTTCTATGTCTGTTGTCTGGGTAAAAATTAAGCAAGGAAAAACTTGTAGATCGCGGCTTGAAACCCTAATCAAATCTTCTTTTGGTGGTAACTGAGGATTAGCCATGACTTGCAAAAGTAGTTTTCCAGATTCGTGATAAATCTGATACAAACACCCACCAGCACCGCAAAGTTGAGGTGAACGAAAATCAAATATAAATACATGGACACCATTACTAGAGGTAATTGGCATTACTTTTACAGCTTGCTCGTCAAGCTTATTTTTAGAAGCAGAAGCTAGTACTTTTTTAAGTAGGGGTGCATTCACAATCTCTTTGGCAGGTTTCCAAGTAGGTGTACGACTTTTATTGGATGAGGAATTAAATACCCATAAAAAACAGGCTAGTGTTAAGCTCAAAAAAGCTAAAATTAATATCAAAATTATCAAAAGTTTTATATTATATGTTTTCAGTTGTTTTGGCATGGCTAACTACCCAGAAAAAATTATTTTAAGCAGCCCATTGATTCCATAGCTTTTGAATATTTATGAGCTACGTTACTGCCATATTCTTTGACTGAATTTTCTTCCCTAACATCACTAATCAACTCATCAGCAGGAATACCCACACCAGTAAAATGCATTTGAGCAGCACGTTCAATTAACCTGTCTCCACTAAAAGGCTTGACTGTAGATGGGTCAATTTGTTGCGATGCGGTTGACAATAAATTATTCGTTTCAATTTCAATTAAAGATTGCTGCTCGGTGGGTGAAAAGTACTGCATCATTTCCTCACCAGTCACTTCTTTACCTGTATCCAACTTGGTGAGAAATTGTGACCCACCAGATTTACTTGATATAATCTTCCTTACATCAGAACGATAGGACATCAATTGCATTGCACCAAGCGCTCGACCGCAATTACCATTCGAGTCACAAACATAACTACCCACAGCGTTGTAGTTCTCTTCAGTACTCAACATTGCATTACTCAAAGCATCAATATTAATACCTGATGAATGAAGCTTTTTACAATCACCTTTCGCTGCTGGTATTAAATTAGATAGCGCATTTCTAGATGTTATCGGAGACTTATTAAAAGTAAATCCACTACTTTTTAATCCTGTGGGAGTAGAGACAGAATTTTTACTCTCATCAATAGCACCTAAAAATATCGGTTCTTTCTCCTTATAACTCATGAAAGGCACAGGGCCTATAAAGTAAGGTGTACATCCCAAATCAACAAAATTATTCCGCATACAAACCCGGAAGAATAAAGCTTGGGTAATCATTCCATCAACTTCCGAAACATCCCATATAGCTACCTTAAAAGCATCACCAAAAGGTTGTCTCCCTGTGGGTTCTTTTCCATCATTAACAGAACCCAATATACCTTTACCACCTTTGACTAACTGATACTTACCGCTAACCCAAGCTTTACCGTTAACAACAGGTGAACCAGATAATTCAGTATGGGAGCAATCTCGATCGCATGGTACAGCAAAGCCTTCTTTATCGCTTCCGGAAATAGTACGATTTCGCTTTTGTTCGTTGGTTGCAAAGGCAATATCAACTATTCCGACTTCCGTACCTACAGGGTTGATGGGATTGGGGAACTGAGAAAATGGTACGTCTGCTAGTCCAGGTATTTCGTCAATGTAAACCCCTTGCCATTTTTCAAAACTACCAATGGGAGTTGTGGATAATCCAGGAATTGAATTCAGGTTGTAAGATTTTAAATTCAATGATGATAAACTTAATTTACCCAAATGGGGAGATTGTTGTAATAAATTTCCGATGGTTTGTTTGGCATCAAATGAGCTTGATAATTTTTGAGAAAGCAAGTCAAAAATAGGTTTAACTTCATTTAGGGGAAAGTCTTTTAAATTAGGTATGGCTTTAACTAAACTATACAAAGTTTGAAATTTCATCACGCCAAAACTTCCTAAATTGACTTTTTGGAGGTTTTGGTTAAGATTTTGATAAATATCGGTGAGTGAAAATTTTTGGAGTTGGAAAGAATCTTGAAAATCACCCAGCATTGTAAATGAATCAGGCTTTTCTCCCACATTCCAACTACGAGAGGGGTCATACCCTAATTTATCTGTCACTCCTGGAGGTGCTTGAAATGAGGCAGATTCACTAATTGCCGGCATTGTTGCAAAGGTAATTTGATCCCAGTCAGGTAAACGGGTATTTTGCCAAGTGACTGTGGGAATTTCAGTGTTAGGCGAGCGAGAATTAGAGATACTTTGTTCTGGTAATATAACGATAATTACATCCAAAATTAATACTGATAGACTTAATCTTGACCTTAAAGCTAAATACTTATTTGATAATTTCATGGCTAAAAATATTATTTATTTTTTTTAATATCGGTGAATATCTAACGCGAAGTGCCAATTTGTGCGCTACTGCCTAATTCGATTAAGCGATTGACTAAGCGTAAAGAAATTCCACTTCTACGGGCAGCATCATTGATTAAATATCCCGACTTGATTAACATCAAAAAACTTTTAACTCTTCTTTGTAAGCGAGAGTTAGGTAAAATTAAACGTTGTTGCTGGGCAATTTCTAGCCCTGAACTAATCATCTGTAGATTTGTGATATTCCTGGCGCTAGGAAAATTTCTGATTTCAGGTTCTTCTGGTAAAGCTGGTGTAACTTCAATGGTGTGATACTTAGGATCTATATCACCCATTGCTACGCGAAATACATAAACTCTTCGTCCAGAGTTACTCTTTGTTATTACCGTTAGCAAACTGCTATTTGTCTTGGGTAGTTGTGGTATTTTGAGCGGGTTGATTCGCCGTAAATGCAGTACAGTTGCACCTGATTGTTCGCACTCCTGTGCTAAACCTGATAGACAACCATCGACATCTAATGAAGCAAAAGCCGGATTATCCAGCCAAACTTTCTCGACTATCTCGCCACTCTTGATAAATGAAATATTCACCCCATATCCGGATGACAATTCAATCAGAGGTATATTACTACTTTTACCAGTCGCTATATCTTGTGAAATATTCCTCACTCCTTTTTTTAAATAATTTTCACCTCTCGCTGATTGCCAAAAAACAGTAAAAGTCAGAACAGTCGAAACAACACTCAAATTTTGTAAAAAAGCCTTCATAACTAAAAGTGTTTACAACTGAAATGATTGATTAACAAAGACTTGAATATCTGTACCAGCACGGATGTACCACACTTCCTCTCGTTGCTGAATTTCTGCAAGTGCTTGTTGATTGCGCTGAAGAATTTGTTGAGTGAGCGGTTCAAATCCACCTTCTAAAACTGCTCCCAAAATATTTTCGCTACCTCCACTGATAGAAGAAAAAGTATTTGTACCACCTAACCCACTAGATGTTGATATTTGTTGAGATTTGGGTTGATTTAATACCTTACCGACTTTGGCAAGGGAACCTACTATAAATGTTTCAGCATCACGGGAAGCAATTTCTCCACCTTTGTCACTCCATTTCGATGCGATTAAAGGTTGACCGGAATTACCACGAATACTAATTGCTCCTGGTGGAAGCAGATATTCCTTACCATCAATTAAAACTTGTGTGGCTTCGAGTTGAACAAGTCCTGATTTTTGAATATCAGTAACTTGAGCAACGATTTGAGAGCCTTTTGGTAAAGCAATCAAACCATCTTCTGTAGTTAAAGGCTCAATAAGTTGGATGACGAATTTCTCGCCTGATGTTGTATTTGGTAATTTTTTAGAAGTATTATTAGTTGGAACTTTAGCCCAAATCAAGGGAGTTACTAACTTTCCAGATACAAATGCACCAATTTGTAATTGTTGTATCGGTTCGCCATTAATAACTGCTGCTTCTTCTGTATACAAGGGTTCTGGTTCAATGCTTTGAGTGAATGCTGTTGAAACCAATGTAGCACTAGGGATTTTTATTGATGAATTTGGTTGTTCTTTAGCTATAGAAATCCCGAATCGCATAAATTTCTAAGCCACTCGCACGCACCTGGTAAATTACGGCGGCTAAACCATCAACTTGATTTGGCGATTCTGGTGGTACAACTGCTCTAATAAATATTTCTTTATTAAATGGAATTGTTTCTCCTAAATTGCTATCCTGAGCAACAATTGTCAGGTTAGCAACCATCTTGACTTTCCATTTACCCTCAGCAATTTTTATCGGTGATTGAATTGAAAGCGGGACTAATACTACTTGTGTCTTGCCTTGAAAAACTCCTGATGGTGTCATCGCAGCCAGCACTTTTAAAAACTCTTTACGAAAATCTTCTGATAACGCATAAGATGCTTGCCATGCTGCTGATGTAATCTTACTACCTCTAAATTCTCTGTTGCTAATATTTACACCAAGATCAGGTTTTGGTTTAGCTGCTTCTTCAACAGTAGTAGGTGGTAGTGTTCCTGACCAATTCATCATCAAAGTCAATGTGTCAGAAACAAAACGCAGAATTACTTGAGGAGTGCGTTCTAGACTACCAATAGGTGCAACTTTAATAGATTTTCCTGTCTCTAGTTGTACTAAACTTGGAGGCGCTTTTTTATTTAACTGTGAATAGGAACCATACAATAATAAAAGTATGAAAAAAGTAATGAGGTGTAATCCAAAAGTACCTAAAGCAAATAATGCTAATGCGTCACCAGTTGAAACACTTTTTGACGCACGATTTAAAAATCGTAATCGCTTTTTTTGTGTAGACTCTGAATCTAAAATAGCCATAAACAATGTTTTAGGATTTATTAACTATCCTCATCACAGCTGAAGAAAGCCCAAAACTCGCCAGACTGGAGAAACTTCTAAAAATTGCCATTCCTCCACCCGCAGCTAAAACTACAGATAAAATTGGGGCGAGAATACCAATTGCAAAAGCAAAAATCATTGGGTCATTGTTGTTAGCATTCAGCACTATTGTGGCGACCAAACCAGAAATAATATTGAAACAAAGCTTAATCATTCCGACGGAAAAGAACCCAGTTAACCAGGCAAAAATTGCTTTATTACCAACTGGGAGTAATGAACCGCCTACTGCAAGCGGGCCTAATAGGGCAGTCAGTAACAGACAAACTTCGACTATCCATTGAAAAGCGATCGCCAATGCTAGCAACCAACCCCGCACTGTTAGCTGAAAAATGTTGGTATTGAAAAAATCGCTGATACCTTTGAGCCAATCGGGGCGATTGTCGTTATCTAGCTGGGATTCTATCTCTTTAGCTTGCATATTCGCATTTTGCAGACATTGGGCTTGTTGTGTTGGGTCAGCGATCGCATTACATTGAGCGATCAATGATTGAATAGCATCTCCCTTTCCTGTCTTGAGCATGACTTGCTGATAAGCTTCTTGCAACTGGATAGAAGCAGATGTGGAAGCTAAAAGAGTTTGATTCGTTTGGTTAATGATTCCTCTGAGTCCTTGGGTAGCGGCAGCTAATGGTTGAGCATTGTTGGCAAGTAGAACAATGACAACGATGGGCCAGATTACTTCTGTAAATCCCTTGGAAATGTCTCCTTCTATCATTTCTTTCGTCCATTGGACGATGAAAATTAGGAGAGTACCAACTGCGAAGAAGATGCCGAGATTTGCGATCGCACTATACAATCCTCCACTCAATACGTCATCCCAGAGCTTGTCCATCGCCTGTGCAACAGCCTCACTAGCGGCTACCCCATCTTCCGTGATTGTGGAAGCTGCTTGTCCTGGATTTGGAGCTTGTGTTTGAGAAAGGATTAGTCCGTATTTCAAAAAATAGTAGAACATCCGGGTGCATCTTCAACTAAAATAATCGTGCTTGCGATGCGGTTCTTAAATTATTAAATCCCTGACCAACAGTTTCTTTTTGATGTGCTTGATTTTGACCATCCAATGAGCGGGAAATATTAGTCAAGTTAAGATTCGCCAAATCTTGAGATTGCTTTAATTTCAAACCATCAGTTCTCATAGCTCCTAAAATTCCGGCTATTTGAGTATTTTGTTGAGCTATCCGTTTCATCACATTTTGGGTAACAACATCATCTTGAGCAGCACTAGCATCAGCCTGGACTTGCTCAATCGAAGTTTGGGTTTTTTCAACTTGCTGTTTTGTAAGTTCTTGCCCTTCTTTACTCAAAGTTGTATCTGAATCGGCACGGGTAATTTGACGATCAATTTCATTGGTTACTTTGTCAACACTATTAACTGCATTATCGTCATTAGTGGCTATTTCCTCAACTTTATCTCTCACTTCTATTGCTGAAGGTAAACCTAATTTGCCCAAAGATTCATTAACTGCTGCTTGTAAATCTCCTTGTACAGATTTTGATAAATTACCTAATTTGCGAGAGACTATTGAGTTAATATATTTATCTAGAGAGCTTAATTGCTCTTGCCATTGGTCGAATACTTTCGTCAGAGGATCTGGTATCTCTAATGCATAGGCACTTGAAACGCCAAATGTTGATATTATGGCTATACCAACTATGCTTATTGGGGAAGAGCTGGCGAAGCTGTTACCAAGTGCAAACTAAACAGTTTAGTTTAAAAACCAAGCGTAACCATAGAGGTTTATCTTTCTTCAAGGCGATTTGTTGGGATA